>NZ_JANAVH010000013.1:0-139385 GCF_024213215.1 Pseudomonas sp. SBB6
TACTACAGGATCTACTACGAGGATGGCACGTTCTCGAACCTCATCGAGGTCAACACCCTGACGCCGGAGGACGGCGGGCAGGTATCCTTCCTCATTGAGAAGCAGGGCACGGCGCTGATCGATGCGGTGCAGCTGACGATGGCCAGGGGCGAGATCAAGATCCCGGTGATCCAGTTCATTCAAGAGACCGAGAACCTGGCCAGCGATATCAAGCTGGCGTTCAATGCGACGCTGACGGACAAGGACGGGGACACGGCGACCAGTGCGTTCGACGCCAACCTGTTCGCCAACGAGGCGGCCAACGCAACGTTCGACTTCATCCTGGTTGGCACGGGCGGTGAGCAGGATGCCTTCAACATCGATCTGTCTGTCGCCGAGAACCTGTACCAGGTCACCGGCTTCGATGTGAGCCTAAGCCTGCGCGACACGCTGGTGCTCAACGGCGACCAGAGCGCCGTTGTCCAATCGATCGACAACAGCGGTGCAGACAGCATCGTGACGGTCGCCGAGACGGGCGGACAGACAACGACCATCACCCTGGTCGGGGTCGATCTGCTCAATAGCGACATTGTGTTTGGCGGTGCCTGAGGCCGCGCATGTGTGAAAGGATGCGAGGGTGGTGCAAACCACTCTCGCATTGTTTTGCAGTTCCAATATGAGCCTTTGCTCAAAGGCTATCCGGGTCCCCGAAAAACATCTGAATCCGCGACCGTAACCACCGCTCCCCCGGATCATTATCCTGCGACCCGCGCCAAGCCATGTGCAGCTCGAAGGTCTGCACCTCCAGCGGCGGGTCCTCGGCGCGCAGGCCGCCGGCGGCGGTCAGGACTTCGGCGGTGTAGTCGGGTACGGTGGCGATGATGTCGGTGCCGGTCAGCAGGCTGCCCAGGCCGTTGAACTGCGGCACCGCCAGGACCACATGGCGCTTGCGCCCGACCTTTTCCAGGATCTCGTCCATGAACCCGCCCAGGTCGCCGGCAAACGACACCAGGGCGTGGGGGCGGGCGCAGAAGTCGTCAAGGCTCAGGCTGCCCGGCATGCTGTCGGCCCGCAGTACCTTGGGTTTGCTGCGCCGCAGCACCTTGCGTTTGGCGTTGGCCGGCAGGTCGTTGGTCCAGCTGACGCCCACGGAGATTTCCCCCGAGGCCAGCAGCGCCGGCATCAGCAGGTAGTTGACCCGGCGCACCACCAGGACGATGCCCGGGGCTTCGGCGCGCACGCGCTTGAGCAATTGCGGCAGCAGGGCGAACTCGGCGTCATCCGACAGGCCGATGCGAAACACCGCGGTGCTGGTGGCCGGATCGAAGTCGGCGGCGCGGCTGACCGCGGTGGAGATCGAGTCCAGTGCCGGCGAAAGCAGGGCGAAGATTTCCATGGCCCGCGCCGATGGCTCCATGCTGCGCCCGGTGCGCACGAACAACGGGTCGTCGAACAGGTTGCGCAGGCGCGAGAGGGCGGCACTGATGGCCGGCTGGCCGAGGAAGAGTTTCTCCGCCGCGCGGGTCACGCTACGCTCGTGCATCAGGGTCTCGAAGACGATCAGCAGGTTCAGGTCGACGCGACGCAAGTCGTTACGGTTCATCGGCTCGGCTTCACAAGGCGGTTGGGGCAGGGGTGAATCTTACGGGTAAAGGCTGGTACCCTGCACCGCATAAATTGATGAACGCTGAACTAGCATCAATCAATGACAGGCATGTTGACTATTAATGGCCACTGATGGTCTAACCGTCAAAGCCCGGATAGAGTTCAGGGCATTAGAGGTTCAATTGGCGAGGTTTGCGATGTCCCGCATGATCCGTTTCCATAAGTTCGGCCCGGCCGAGGTGCTCAAGATCGAAGAGCAGGCCCAGGCGCAGCCGGCCGCCGGCGAGGTGCAGATTCGCGTAGAAGCGATCGGCATCAGCTGGTACGACGTGCTCTGGCGGCAGAACCTGGCGCCGTCCCAGGCGCGTCTGCCTGCCGGGATCGGGCACGAGATGGCGGGCGTGGTCACAGCCGTGGGCGAGGGTGTCGACGACTTGGCTATCGGTGACAAGGTCGCCAGTTTTCCGGCCAGCAGTGCCAACGAACATCCGGTCTACGGTGAAGTCATCGTCATGCCGCGCAACGCGTTGACCCGTTATCCGGACATTCTCTCGCCGGTCGAGGCCAGCGTGCATTACACGCCGCTGCTGATCGCCTATTTTGCCTTTGTCGACCTGGCCCGGGCCAAGGCCGGGCAAACGGCGCTGATCACCGACGCCAGCCACTGCGCCGGCCCTGCTTTCGTGCAGTTGGGCAAAGCCCTGGGCCTGAAGGTGTTCGCCGCGACCAAAGAGGCCGACCAGCGTGACTACCTGATCAGGCTCGGTGCCGACAAGGTGATCGTCACCGAAGAGCAGGACCTGCTCATGCAGATCAACAAGTACACCGACAACCGCGGTGTCGACATGGTTCTTGACGGCCTCGGCGGCCCGCAGATGGCACTGCTCGGTGATGCCCTGGCGCCGCGGGGCAGCCTGGTGCTGTACGGCCTGCAGGGCGGCAACCAGACGCCGTTCCCGGCCTGCGCAGCGTTCCAGAAGAACATCCAGTTCTTCGTCCATTGTATCGGCAACTTCACCGGCAAGCCGGAGCTGGGCATCAGTCAGGACCAGGTGGCGCTGCAGCGTGCCCTGCGCGATATCAACCAGTTCACCGCCGACAAACTGCTCACGCCGCTGATCATCAAGACCTATCCGTTCGAGAAAGTGGTCGAGGCACATCGCTACATGGACGAGTGTCCGTGCGGCGGCAGGCTGGTGCTGGACCTGTCGTTGCCCGGGTAATATGCGCAACGAAACGCAACAACGCTGAAGCCCGAGCCGTGACTCGGGCTTTTTTGTGGGTATTTCCTAGGCTGGTTTCGGATATTTCCATGGTAACTTTTCCCGGTGTTGCGACAGTATTCTTGCTATGTTCAAACAAGAGGAAAAGTGCTGTGACGCTGTCTGAATAATAACTGTTGGGTAGCCAGTTCTGAATTGTTTTTTTACCCTGATCTGTATCTTTTATTCGCCTGGCAACGCCCGATAATAGTTCGTCAATGGTCGTCTCATGGAGTGAGGCAAGATGGGTCGTAAGCCGAGGGTTAAAGGCGTTGTGCTGCCAGGCTGGGGAGGGGGAACCAGGAGGAATAATAGTTTCTGAAGTTATTTTCCGTAGGAGGTTGTAGGAAGTTTCTTAGGATGAATTTTGTTTATCCTCCTTTGCTGATTGAAAGTTCTTCGCTGGGGTATTTTTCTTTCAGGTCGCCATATTCTGAATAGCGGGTATGTGTTATGGGCAGCATTCACGATCAGGCCATGCAATATATTTATCAGCAAGTGTTGCAGCGCTTGCTGGAGCACTTGTCACAAGCCCAGCGGGCGTCCTTGCAACTGCTGATACAGCGCTTGATCGTCGCAGCCGGCGGTATCGAACGCATTGCCGGGTTCAAGCTGATGTTCACCCAGGATGGCAGCCAGAATGCCAGCCATGCGCTGGCCTGCCTGCGCGCGGCGCAGTTGAGCATTGCTGCGCGGTCGCCGGGCACGTTTCAGCTGCGCGTTGCCGTGGTCCGCCAGCCGGGCATGAGCGCCACGGCCTTGAGCAACATCGAGCACGGCTTCTCGGCGTTGTTCCTGCATGATGATCCACGGGTCGAGCTGTTGATGCTCGTCGATCAGCAGTTGCTGCCTTTTGACAGCCGGCACTGTCCTTCTGCCAGTCAACAGCAGGCTGAACGTCATGAACTGCTGCTGTTCGGTCATTTGCTGGCAGGGCTGCCACGCGCAGGTTTTGGCAGCCATGGCTACTTGCGCCTGGCCGAGCTGTGTCGCCAGGCCCTCGACTGGCGTGGCGGTGTCGACGCCATCATCAGCGCCCAGCCGCTGCTTGAGCGCAGGCGCTACCTGGCCTGGAGCCGCAGGGCCCTGCGGGAGGAAGACCTGCTGAGCATCAGGCCCATTCACAGTTGCGCCGCCTCACTGTGCGAGGGCTTGAGCGAACTGCGACGGCGCTACCTGGAGCAGTTGTACGGCCAGGCGAAAACCTTCCCTCAGGCCGCGGTCGGTGACGTGTGTGCGCCGGCGATGCGCTTCATCACCATCGATGATCTGGTTCACGATCCTGAAGTGCCCCATGACGAGCGCTTGAACCGCTTCCTGGGGTATCGCTTTGATGAGCAGTATTTCGCCTGCGCACGCTCGGGCACGGCGAATCCGTTGTTGCTGGCGCACCTGAGCGGGCTGCATGCGCAGTTCATCGAAGACAGCGATTACCGTGAAGGTGTCGATGCCTACCTGCGTCAGGCGCGGTTGCTGATGCAGCGCAATGGCCTGCCGCGTGCTGTGCAGGTTCGCGTGTTGGGCCGCTGGCAGAACGCCGAGCAGTTGCAGCAACGCCGGGCCCAGGCCAATGAGTTTGCCTTGCAGGCCTATGGCCTGAGCGAGGCGCAACTGGTTTGCCAGCTGTTTGCGCCATTCGTCTCCCGTGGCTTGCGGCTCGAGGTATTTCTGCGCCGCTGTCATCCCGGCATGCTGGTGGCGTTGCCCTATCTGCACAAGGCGTTGCAGCAGTCGCCCGCGCCCGAGCCGGTGGTGCAATGGATGATCGACATCAGCGGCCTGAGCTTGCCACTGCTGCAGATGCTCTATCAGCGAGAGCCGCAGCCCAGTGCCCGGCCGCGCTCGCTGCTGGCGCGTATTCAGGGCCGTGGCGCGGACCTGCAACACCTGCGCCTGGCGCCGACGGCATGGACCTGGCTCAAGGCCGAGCAGCCTGGCGGCCATGGATGAAAGCGCCGGCGCATGGCGAGTTCGCCTATCGGGCAGTGTACCGTTACCTGGTCGAACTGATTGCTCAGATGGCACCGGGCAGTTACAGCAAGCTGCCTTCGCTGCGTGACCTTGCTCAACGCCTGGACGTGTCGATTTCCACGGTGCAGTACGCCTATTCACTACTCGAGCATGAGGGGCGGGTACAGCCGGTGCCCAAGTCCGGCTACTTTGCCAAGGTGCCGGCACTGGACGGCCAGCCGCGCAGTGGCGGTGATTTACTTCAGGACCTGCAGGAGCATGCCAACTCGCCGCAGATGCTGGTGCTCAGCGGCGGCCAGGCGCAGGCCTTGCCATCGATCGAGGCAACGCTGTTGGGTATCGAGCGCCAGCTGTTGCGTCAGTATCCGCGGCTTGCCGGTGCGCCTCAGCCGTGGGGCGATCTGCAGCTGCGCACGGCCCTGGCGGCGCGCTACACCCGCTCGGCGCAGCTGTACTGGAGTGCCGAGGATGTCTACCTGGCGCTGGATGTACGTTCGTTGCTGGAGACCACCCTGGCGGCCCTTGAGTTGCATAACAGTGCGGTGCTGGTCACCACACCCTGTTCCTGGCGCCTGTTGCGGGTGTTTCAGGCCGCCCGGATTCGGGTCATTGAACTGCCCTTGGGCCCTGAGGGTGGCCTGGACCTCGAGCAGGTCGCCCGGCTGCTACGTGAAGAGCCGGTGCGCCTGGCCATGCTGTCGTCACGCCTGAGTGTCCCGCAGGGCAGCCTGATGCCGGAGGCTGACCGCAAGGCCATGGCGCAGCTTCTTGACGTGCACGGGGTGTGGTTACTGGAGAACGACCTGGAGGCCGAGCTGTGCTTCCAGCCTGCGGCGGCGGGCTATCTGCGCGAGCTGGTCGACCCGCAACGCTTGCTGGTTTTTTCTTCACTGGAGCGCAGTGTCGGTGCCGAGGCACCTTATGCCTACCTGCTGTCCCGGCACTGGCATGGGCCCTTGCACCGGCAGTTTCTGTTGCGCGGTTTTCGCTTGCCGCCCTTGCGCCAGCAGGCGGTAGCACGCTTGTACAGCAAGGGTCGTATCGACCGCCACCTGGAGCAACTGCGCTTGCGCTTGCACGAGCGCCTGAGCCACCTGTACCGGCAGATGCAGCTGTACCTGGGGACCCAGTTGGAGTTCCAGATGCCGGCGGGTGGCGCCTGTATCTGGGCGCGGGTGCGGGCGCCGGTGGATACCCGGCCGTTGTTCCATCGTTTGCTGCAGCAAGGCCTGGTAATCGCCCCGGGCGAACTGTTCAGCTTGCGTGGCGACTTTCGTCGGCATTTGCGCCTGGGCTGGCCGCTGGGGCCGCAAGGGGACCTGCAGTACGGCCTGAGCATCCTCAGTGACGAGCTGCGGCGCACCCAGCAGGCCAGTTGAGCCCTCGCGCATCGGCGTCAGCGGCGCAATGTCGCGCAGTAGTCCTGTTCCGGTTGCGCGGCGGTGTACCAGACAAAGTCCGCGCTTTCGGCGCTGACGGTCTTGCCGGCCTCGGCCAGTATCAGTACCGGGTCGCTGCCGGGTGCCCCCAGGTCGATCAGGTGCAGCGGTACGCCCAGGTCCTTGCGCACATGGAATGCCCCGGCCAGTAACAGCGCCGGGCTGGGCGCGGCCAGCAGGCGTTCGGCCATGCGCCGGTCGCGTTGTTGCTGCACCGCCAGCATTGCCGGCATCTGCGGCTCGGGCAGCAAACCGCAATGGGACGAGCGAATGTCAGCGAGCAGGGTGGCTTGAACCTGTTGGGTGGTGGAGGCGTGGCCTTCGAGCGTCGGGCGCTGTGTATAGACCTGCATCACCTGCGCCCGGTCCAGGTTGGCGGCCAGCAGGGCATAGGGCTGGCGCAGCGCATAGGTCACCAGCGGTCCGTACAGGCTCCAATCCCAACCGGCTTGCCAGGCCAGCGCCTGGATCGGGTCGGCAGGTGGCTGCCCTGCGCGCGATGCGGCCTGCACGGTATCGACCCGGTTCTGTTGGTCGGGGTTGAGCATTTCCAGCAACAGGCTGCCTTGCGGGCGCCGGGCTGCCAGTTCGCGCAGCAGCCACAGTTGCAGGGCGTGATGGTCGGGGTTGTCGTGCTGCTCGCCGACCAGCACCCGTGGTGCTGCAGCCAGGCGCTCGACCAGTTGCTGCGGGGTCAGGGTACGGCCGCTGGCCAGCTCGCGGATCATGCCAACGTCGGCGTGATCGCGCCCATGGGGCGCTATCGGTGCCGGTGGTGGCAGAACCTGATGGGATTGGCAGGCAGCCAGCAGGCCGACCAGGCAGAGCAGTCCTATGCGCATGGGATTTCCTTGTCGTCATGGATCGTAATCGCCAGCAAGAGCCTACGTTGGTCGCACGCAGGTTGCCAGACTAACGAGTCTGTATGTATAACCAGTGTTCCAGTTGCCAGCCCGTACTGTCCCGTGATCGCTCATTCCGTCGACGACCCGTTCTATTACCTGCACAACTTCCAGCAAGTGCTCGACTGGATCGAGTTGCGCTATGCCGACCTGCTCGACGACCAGGAGCAGGCCTTCATCCGCCAGTTTCGCCAGCAACCGCAGGCAGCCCGGGCTTTATTGGTGCGCATGGTGATGCGCAAGGGGCTGCTGTTTCGCCCGAGCAAGCTCGACTACGCCGAAATCGGCCCGGCACAGGCAGCGTTGGCGCCCTTGCTGGCTCTGGGCTGGGTGGCCGATGACAGCCTGCTGAGCCTGGAGCAATTGTTCCATCTGCTGCGCAAGGACGAGCTGGCCAGCGGCTTTGCCGAGCGGCTCGAGCGCCCGCGGGCCGCCAAGCGCGAGCTGCTGGCCCAGCTGCAGGCACTCGATCTGCAGCCCCGGCCGCTGCAGGCATGGCTGCCCGGCTTCGATGAGCCGATCATCGAGTTGCGCCTGCAGGCCTTGTGTGACCGCTTGCGTCTGCTGTTCTTCGGCAACCTGTACCAGGACTGGTCGGAATTCGTGCTCGCCGACCTTGGCCTGCTGCGTTACGAGCAAGTGGCCTTCAGCGACGACTCGCGGGCGTTGCGCAAACGTAGCGATATCGATGTCGCGCTGGCCTTGCACCAGTGCGGTGAATGGCTTGAGCAGGGCATGGCCCTTGAACAGGTGGTCGAACACATCGAGCACCTGGACAGCGATAACCCCTGGTTGCTGCGCCGCCGTTCACGGCTGTTGTACCAGCTGGGTCAGCACAGCGAGCGCCTGGCCGACTGGCAACTGGCCTTGCGCATTTACCCGCGCAGCCAGCATCCGCAGGCGCGCATCCGTCAGGTGCGGGTGCTGGAGCGTAGCGAGCAGTGGGCGCAGGCGTTCGAGCTGGCCTCGCAGATTGCCCGGCAACCGGCCAATGGCCTTGAGGTCCAGGCCCTGGCGCGGATGTTACCGCGTTTGCAGCGCAAGCTGGGCGGGCCGGCGCAGCCACGGCGGGCCAAGCCGCAGGTCAGCCTGGTCGAGTTGCAGTTGCCGGCCGAGCTGGCGGCCCTGGGGGTGGAGCAGGCCGTGCAGTTGCACCTGGGGCAGGGCGGTGGGCAGGTGCATTACGTCGAGAACGGCCTGTTCAACAGCCTGTTCGGCCTACTGTGCTGGGAGGCGATCTTCGCACCGTTGCCGGGCGCGTTTTTCCACCCGTTCCAGAGCGCGCCGCAGGATTTGCATGACGCCGAGTTTCACGGGCGCCGCAGCGAGCTGTTCGCACAATGCCTGGGGCAACTGGACGATGGCAGCTACCGGCAGACCATCCGCCGCCATTTCATCAGCAAGCAGGGCCTGCAATCGCCTTTCGTTTATTGGCAGCTGCTCAGCGAAGCGCTGCTTGAGCAGGCCTTGGCCTGCCTGCCCGCGGCCCACCTGAAAAGCTGCTTCGAGCGCCTGCTTGACGACATCCAGGGTAACCGTTCGGGCATGCCCGACCTGATCCAGTTCTGGCCCGAGCAGCAGCGCTACCGCATGATCGAGGTCAAGGGCCCGGGCGATCGCCTGCAGGACAGCCAGCTGCGCTGGATCGAGTTCTGCGCCGGGCACGGCCTGCCGGTGGAAGTCTGCCACGTGCAATGGGCGCCATGAGTTACCGCGTGGCGGTGCGGGCGCTGTGCGAGTTCAGCGCCAAGGTCGGCGACCTCGACCTGCGCTTCACGCCGTCGCCCACCGCCGAGGAGGGCATCAGCGGCCATCGTCGGGTAGTGGCCGGGCGGGGTGAGGGGTATGAGACCGAAGTCAGCCTTGAGGGGCAGTACGCGACCCTGCAAGTGCGCGGCCGCGCCGACGGTTACGATCCGCGGCTCAATCGCCTCGAAGAAATCAAGACCTACCGCGGCGACCTGGCCCGCCAGCCCGACAACCACCGGCAACTGCACTGGGCCCAGGCCCGGGTCTACGGTTGGTTGCTGTGCCAGCAGCGCCAGTTGCCGGTGCTGCGCCTGGCGCTGGTCTACCTGAATGTCGAC
Source organism: Pseudomonas sp. SBB6 (assembly GCF_024213215.1). Classification (NCBI taxonomy): domain Bacteria; kingdom Pseudomonadati; phylum Pseudomonadota; class Gammaproteobacteria; order Pseudomonadales; family Pseudomonadaceae; genus Pseudomonas; species Pseudomonas sp. SBB6. Next base: position 9,246 of record NZ_JANAVH010000013.1, read on the forward strand.
AGTGATGAACAGACGCTGGTCGAAGAACAACGCAGCGCCCAGGAGCTTGAGCAGTTTTTCAATGGCCAATGCGCGATCTTCCTGCACTGGGCCGAGCAGCAGATGCTGCGTCAGGTTTCGCGCAATCAGGGCTTGCAGGCCCTGGCATTCCCCCATGGGCAGTTTCGCCAAGGCCAGCGCGAGCTGGCCGAAACCGTGTACAAGGCGGTCAGCACCGGCCGCTGCCTGATGGCCCAGGCCACCACCGGCATCGGCAAGACCCTCGGCACCTTGTTCCCGTTGCTCAAGGCGATGGTCCCCCAGTAACTGGACAAAATCCTCTTCCTCACCGCCAAAACCCCAGGCCGTGCCTTGGGGCTGGAGGCGCTTCGGCAGGTGATGGCCAGCGCTACCCAGCCTGCGCTGCGCAGCCTGGAGCTGGTGGCCCGCGACAAGTCCTGTGAATACCCCGGCACGGCCTGCCATGGTGATGCCTGCCCGTTGGCCAAGGGCTTTTACGACCGCCTGCCCGCAGCGCGCCAGGCCGCCCAGGCCGTGGCAGTGCTGGACAAAGCGGCGCTGCGCGAGGTGGCCCTGGCCCATCAGGTCTGCCCCTATTACCTGGGCCAGGAGATGGCCCGGTGGGTCGATGTGCTGGTGGCCGACTACAACTACTACTTCGACCAGAGAGCCTTGCTGTACGGCTTGGCCCAGGCCAACCAGTGGCGCCTGGCGCTGCTGGTGGACGAGGCGCACAACCTGGTCGAGAGGGCCCGGCAGATGTACAGCGCCAGCCTCGACCAAGGCCAGTTGCTGGCCCTGCGCAAGCTCAAACCCGCAGGCCTGAACAGCGCCCTGGACCGCCTCAACCGCCAGTGGAACGCCCTGCACAAGGAGCAGGTGGCGCCTTATCGAGTGGTTGACGGCTTGCCCGAGGCGCTGCTCAAGGCCTTGCAGCAGTGTGTCGGGGTGATCCAGGAACAGTTGAACCAGAACCCGAGCGGCATTGACCCGGCGGTGCTGCAGTTCTTTTTCCAGGCACTGCAGTTCATCCGCGTCAGCGAGTTGTTCGACGAACACTTCCTGTTTGATATCAGCAAGCGCCCGGGCCCGGGCAAGCGTGCCTTGTCGACCCTGTGCCTGCGCAATGTGGTACCCGCAGCGCTGATCGGCCCCCGGTTGGCGGCAGCGCGCAGTGCCACGCTGTTTTCCGCGACCCTCAGCCCGCGCCACTATTACGCCGACCTGCTCGGCATGCCCGCCGATTGCGCCTGGCTTGAGGTCGCCTCTCCGTTTGCCGCCGAGCAATTGCAGGTGCAGGTGATCAGCAGCGTCTCGACCCGGTACCAGCACCGGGAAGCCTCCCTGGCACCGATCGTCGAGCTGATTGCCGAGCAATATGGGCGTGCGCCGGGCAATTACCTGGCGTTTTTCAGCAGCTTTGAGTACCTGCAGCAGGTCTCGGCCTTGTTGGCGGCGCGCTATCCGGCCATCAGCCAATGGCGCCAGGCACCGGGCATGGATGAGCAGCAGCGCCAGGACTTTCTCGAACGTTTTGCTCCCGAGGGCCAGGGCGTGGGCTTTGCCGTGCTCGGTGGGGCCTTTGCCGAAGGCGTCGACCTGCCCGGCACGCGCCTGATCGGTGCGTTTGTCGCCACCCTCGGGTTGCCCCAGGTCAACCCGGTCAACGAACAGATCAAGCAGCGCATGGCCCGGTTGTTCGGCGCGGGGTTCGACTACACCTACCTGTATCCCGGGGTGCAGAAGGTCATTCAGGCGGCAGGACGGGTGATTCGTGGCACGCAGGATCGTGGCACGGTATTGCTGATCGATGACCGCTTCGCCGAAGCCCGCGTACAACGCATGTTTCCGGCCTGGTGGGCGCCACAGTAGAAATAATTGCCACGCCAGGGATCGTCACCGTCGCAAGCTTGTCAAAGTGCCAGTAAACTGCCTGTTTTCATTACCCTGAACATCCTTTCTTGAGGTTTTGCATGAAGCTCAGTCCTTTGGCGGGCAAACCGGCCCCGGCCTCCGTGCTGGTGGATATCCCGCAACTGTTGACCGCCTATTACACCGGTCAGCCCGATGCCAGCATCGCCACCCAGCGCGTTGCCTTCGGCACCTCGGGCCACCGTGGCAGCTCTCTGGAGCTGAGCTTCAACGAACACCACGTGTTGGCCATCAGCCAGGCCATCTGCCTGTACCGTCAGGCCAAGGGCATCGATGGCCCGTTGTTCATCGGCGCCGACACCCACGCGTTGTCGACCCCGGCCGCTGCAAGCGCGCTGCAGGTCCTGGCGGCCAACGGCGTTGAGGTCATGCTGTCCAAGGATGACGAGTACACCCCGACCCCGGCGGTGTCCCATGCCATCATCTGCTACAACCGCGGGCGCAGCAGCGGCCTTGCCGACGGCATCGTCATCACCCCCTCGCATAACCCGCCGCAAAGCGGTGGCTTCAAGTACAACCCGCCCAATGGCGGCCCGGCCGACAGCGATGTCACCAAGTGGATCGAGGCCAAGGCCAACGAGCTGCTGGCAGCAGGCCTTGCGGGCGTCAAGCGTATTGGCCACGAACAGGCGCTGGCGGCCAGTACTACCCACCGCCATGACTACGTGAGTCACTACGTCGCCGATTTGGAGAACGTCATCGACTTCGACGTGATCCGCAGTGCCAACCTGCGTCTGGGCGTCGACCCGCTGGGCGGGGCAGGGGTGCGCTACTGGTCGGCGATTGCCGAGCATTACAAACTGAACCTGGAAGTGGTCAACACCGAGGTCGACCCGACCTTCCGCTTCATGTCGGTCGACTGGGACGGGCAGATTCGCATGGACCCATCCTCGCCTTACGCCATGCAGGGCCTGATCGGCCTGCGCGAGCGTTTCGACGTGGCGTTCGCCTGCGATCCGGACCACGACCGCCACGGCATCGTGACCCCGAACGGCCTGCTGGCGCCGAACAACTACCTGGCCGTGGCCATCGACTACCTGTTCCAGCACCGTCCGCAATGGCGTAGCGACGCCGCCGTGGGCAAGACGGTGGTCAGCAGTGGCCTGATTGACCGCGTCACCGCGCGCCTGGGGCGTCGTTTGTTTGAGGTGCCGGTGGGCTTCAAGTTCTTCGCCGACGGCCTGTTCGACGGCTCCCTGGGCTTTGGTGGCGAGGAGAGCGCCGGTGCCTCGTTCCTGCGCAAGGACGGCAGCGTCTGGACCACTGACAAGGACGGCCTGATCCCGGCGCTGCTGGCGGCGGAAATCACTGCCCGCACCGGCCGCGACCCAAGCCAGGCCTATGCCGAACTTACCGCCGAGCTGGGCGAGCCGTTCGCCACCCGCGTCGAGGCCAAGGCCAACCCGCAGCAAAAAGCACTGCTGAGCAAACTGGCGCCCGAGCAGGTCAAGTCGACGATGCTGGCCGGTGAACCGATCGAGCAGATCCTCAGCCATGCGCCGGGCAACAACCAGGCCATTGGCGGCCTCAAGGTGATGACCGCCAACGGCTGGTTCGCGGCGCGGCCGTCGGGTACCGAGGACATCTACAAGATTTACGCCGAAAGCTTCATCGATGAAGCGCATTTGCAGCGCCTGGTGGCTGAAGCCCAGGAACTGGTGGATGCGGCAATTGCCTGACCGCTAAAAGCATCGCGGGTCAAGCCCGCTCCTACACCTGTAGGAGCGGGCTTGACCCGCGATGGCCCTTCACGCTACATCGACCAGCACAATCTCGCTGTCCTGCACCGCCGTCACCCTGAGCACCGGCTCGTCCTCGATCGCCACCCCGTCACGGGCTTCGGCGCGCAGACCGTTGATTTCAACCAGGCCCTTGGCCGGCACCAGGTAGCCACGGCGCCCGGCTGCGAAGCGGTACTCGGCGGTTTCCCCTGCCTGCAAGGTCGCTGCCACCAGGCGTGCATCGGCACGAATCTGCAGGCTGTCCTCATCGCCCTCGCGGCCACTGGCCAAGGTCACGAAGCCTTCACCGCGCTCGCCTTTGGGGAACGGCCGGGTCCCCCAGGAAGGCGCCTGGCCAACGCGCTCAGGGACGATCCAGATCTGGAAGATGCGCGTATCGACCTTCTCCAGGTTGTATTCGCTGTGGGTGATGCCGGTGCCGGCACTCATCACCTGCACGTCACCGGCCTCGGTGCGGCCCTTGTTGCCAAGGTTGTCCTGGTGGCTGATGGCGCCTTCGCGCACATAGGTGATGATCTCCATGTCGCGGTGCGGGTGTGGCGGGAAGCCGCTACCCGCCGCAATCAGGTCGTCGTTCCAGACCCGCAGGTTGCCCCAGTGCATGCGTGCCGGGTCGTAGTACTCGGCGAATGAAAAGTGATGATGGGCATCGAGCCAACCATGGTTGGCATGGCCAAGGCTCTTGAATGGGCGCAGTTGCAGCATGTTGGCTCTCCTCGAAAGGTAGTGGATGGAGGAGATGATCTATCAAATAATGATCGAAAATAAGCGTAAATTTCGGCTAAATAAAATCAGTATTGTCGATACATAGAGCTAGGGTAATTTGTACGCTTCATCGCCTAATTCACTGATCTGCAAGCAATCGGCTGGTGATTTTTGCCCGATGGAGCGAACATGGCCGCTGGTTTTCATTGTGTTGGAGTCGGTGTGTCTGAAGAGCGTCCCAAGCTACCCCTGGAGTTGATTGCGCCTGCGCAGCTGCCGTGGCTGCGTCGCCTGGCCGCGCGCCTGCTCGGGCGTGGCCTGAGCCACTTGCAGGCGCAGCATCGCGATTCCTGGTTCCAGGGCCATGCCAGCGGTCAGCGCACCGGCCATGCCGATGGCCTGCGCGAAGGCTACGAAGAAGGGCGGATCGACGGCTATGAGGCCGGGCGCCAGGTCCTGGTGATCCGCGACACCCGCCCCGACGCTCACGCTGTGCCCGGGCTGGACGACGCGCTGTTCGATGACTGGCGCCTGGCGCTGACTGCCGAGCTGAAGAAACGCTTCAAGGCCGACGTTGCCCAGCGCCTGCCGGCCCATGCCCAGCCAAGCGCGGCGCAGTGGAAGATGATCTTCAGCGACACGCCGTCAACCTGCGTGATTGCCGGCGCCGGCGCCGGCAAATCGACCTCGCTGGTCCTGCGCATCCTGCTGCTGCGCCATTACCTGGGCTACGAGCTGGACGCCATGACCGTGGTGACCTTCACCCGCGAATCGCGCAAGGATTTCATCAATCGCCTGGTCCAGGTATTTGCCCTGTGGCAACTGGACCTCAGCCAGGCCCAGGCCCGTGAGCTGGTGCGTACCTTCCATTCGCGCATCTTGCCGCTGGTGCGCAGCTTGCCGGGCTTTAGCCAGGTGCGCGCGTTCGAGACCCTGGGCAGCGAAATGCCCGGCGGCAGCGAAGCCAACGCCGAGAGCAACCCGTTCGACCTGCGCATCAACGATGGCCAGCGTCAGCAGCTCAACCTCTGCTATCGCGACCTGCTGGGCAGTAGCCCGCGCTTTGCCGAGCTGATTGCCAGCCTGCGCCGCGAAGCCCTGCAGCTCAAGGCGCTGGATCGTGATCACCCCGACGTGCAAAAGCGTGTGGCGGTGACCCAGCTGTCCGCCAGCCGCGACGAAGAGCTGTGCGACACGCTCGAAGACCTGTGGTTCGCCGCCGGCGCCTGGCCGATCAAGGGCATCGAACCGAGCCGCGAAACGGTCGAGATCAACGGCAGCCGTTTTCATTTCCACGGCCATATCGCCGAGCTGGACGCTTACGTCGTGCTCGGCTTCGACCCCAAGGAAAACCAGCAGTACAAGCGTCCCAGCGCCAAGCTGCCGGTGTGGGCGGAGTGGGTGATAAAGCGCACCCTGTTTCAAGCTTTCTGCGATAAGCCTGTGATTTGGCTAGAGAATTATACTGCTGCCAAGCGCCTGGCTTCGTCCCTGGCAGGCGATGCGGTGGCTGGGCCCGGCTTCGATTACAAGGTCAAGGGTGAGCTTGCCGCGGCCCCCTTGCTGGATGCCTTTGTCGGCGCCGCCGGCTTTATCGAGAACCTCGGGCTTGAGGTCAACGCCGCAGTCGCTGCCATGAGTTTCCCGGCGGGCGACAACGATGCGCTGTTCTTCGAAGCACTGGGCCTGTACTGGAAAGCCCTGGAAGCGCACCTGCTTGGCCAGTCGCCGCCGATCATGAGCTACAACCGCATGTTCGCCCTGTTCGGCGAGAACAACCCGGAGAATCTGCGGCTGTTGCCCGATCCGTTGTTACGGCCGTTGGCGCACCTGATGATCGATGAGTTCCAGGACGTCTCGCCGCAGATCGTCTCCTGGTTGCGCGCCTGCCTGCGCGAAATCCGCCGCCGCGGCCCGGCCATGCAGGTCGGACGGGTGGCGCAGCATTCGTCGTTGCTGTGCGTGGGTGATGACTGGCAGTCGATTTATGGCTGGCGTGGCAGTTCACCCAAGTACTTCATGGAGTTCGCCAAGGAATTTCCGGCACCGAGCAGCACCCGGGTGATGCTCGCCGACAACTACCGCAGCCATCAGCACATCATCGATGCCGCCGAGCACATCGTGAAGTCGGCCCCGGCTATCAGCGGCAAGAAAGCCAGGGCGTGCGGCCCGGCAGCCGAAACGCCAGTACCGGTCAAGGTGCTTGAGCGTGACGAGGCGAGCCTGGCCGAGACATTGCTGGAGCATTACCGCAATGGCGAGTCGGTGATGTTGCTGTACCGCAAGAGCAGCGACAAGGCAGCGATCGCCGAGCATTTGCAGGCGTTGGTCAACCACGAGAGCGGCTTGCCGGCCGCTCAACGGCGCCTGCGGCAGTTGACCTATCACAGCGCCAAGGGCTTGCAGGCCGATGCGGTCTTCATGCTCGGCGACTGTCAGCACCTGACCCACTCGCCGTACAAGAACCAGGTGTATCGTCAGGCTGGTCTTGGCCGCAGTGGCGATGCGCAGGCGTTTGACAACGCACAGAAGGATGAGGTGTTGCGCCTGGCCTACGTGGCCATTACCCGGGCGGCGAAGCATTGCTACTGGTATGTCGAGAAACCGACGGCCGAGGCGGCCAACCTGCCACGGGCGTCGAGCCAGGTGGATGGGCGCAAGGTGTTTTTCGAGGATGGGCGGGAAAGGATTGGCAGCTGATTTGCGCGTCGTCTGGATTACGAGCGCTACGCACTCGATCGCGGGCAAGTCCCGCTCCCACAGGTTCGGCATACACCGATCCAATGTGGGAGCTGGCTTGCCAGCATCGGGTGCTGTTCGTGTAAATCAGGCCTTCAGGGCCGCATCCGGCGCCACCGCCGGCACCGGCTTGCCGGTGGCCGCTTCAACCCGGCGGGCGACCGCCGGGTCGTCGGCGAAGGGGATCAGGCTGGCCTGATCGTCCACTTCGCCGTTGTGGCGCTGCAGGCAGGCGCTGGTGACCAGGTAGAAGAACAGTACGCCGCTCAGGCAGTACAGTGCATACAGCCAGTCATCCATGTCTGTGCCTCCTAGGCCAGGCTGGCGTTGTTCAGCGCCAGTTTTTCATCGGCCACCCGCACGGTGCGCCAGGTGTTGTAGGCCATCAGCAGCATGCCGCTCAAGAAGCACACGCCACCGACAAAGCGCACGATAAAGCCCGGGTGGCTGGCCACCAGCGCCTCGACGAACGAGTAGGTGAGGGTGCCGTCGTCGTTGGTGGCGCGCCACATCAGGCCCTGGGCGATGCCGTTGACCCACATCGAGGCGATGTACAGCACGGTGCCGATGGTCGCCAGCCAGAAGTGCAGGTTGATCAGGCCGACGCTGTACATCTGCTCGCGGCCAAACACTTTCGGGATCATGTGGTACAGCGAGCCGAAGGTGATCATCGCCACCCAGCCCAGGGCACCGGCATGCACGTGGCCGATGGTCCAGTCGGTGTAGTGGGACAGGGCGTTGACGGTCTTGATCGCCATCATCGGGCCTTCGAAGGTCGACATGCCGTAGAACGCCAGCGACAGCACCAGAAAGCGCAGGATCGGGTCGCTGCGCAGCTTATGCCAGGCGCCGGAGAGGGTCATCATGCCGTTGATCATGCCGCCCCAGCTTGGCGCCAGGAGGATCAGCGACATCGCCATGCCCAGCGACTGCGCCCAGTCGGGCAGGGCGGTGTAGTGCAGGTGATGGGGCCCGGCCCAGATGTACAGGGTGATCAGCGCCCAGAAGTGCACGATCGACAGGCGATAGGAGTACACCGGGCGGCCCACCTGCTTGGGCACGAAGTAATACATCATGCCCAGAAAGCCCGTGGTCAGGAAGAAGCCCACGGCGTTGTGGCCGTACCACCATTGCACCATGGCGTCGGTGGCCCCGGAATACACCGGATACGACTTGAACCAACTCACCGGGATCGACAGGTGATTGACCACGTGGAGCATGGCGATGACCAGGATGAAGGCACCGAAGAACCAGTTGCCGACATAGATATGCTTGGCCTTGCGGCGCATCAGGGTGGCGAAGAAAACGATGCCGTAAGCGACCCAGACGATCGCCATCCACACCGCGCCGGTGAATTCGATCTCGGCATATTCTTTGGTCGTGGTCAGGCCCAGCGGCAGGCTGACCAGCATGATCACGATGGTCGCCTGCCAGCCCCAGAAGGTGAAGGCGGCGAGTTTGTCGCTGAACAGCCGTACCTGGCAGGTGCGCTGTACCGCGTAATAACTGGCGGCGAACTGCGCGCTACCGGCGAAGCCGAAGATCACCAGGCTGGTGTGCAAGGGGCGCAGGCGGCCAAACGAGGTCCACGGCAAGTCGAGGTTAAGCTCGGGCCAGACCAGTTGCGAGGCGATCCAGACGCCCATGGCCATGCCGACGATCCCCCAGACCACCGTCATGATGACGAATTGCCGGACCACCTTGTAGTTATAGGCCTGCGCCTGTTGATGTGTGCTCATGGCTAGTTTCCACAGTTCCTGTATGGCTCGCCCTGCCGTGGGGCAGGGGCACAGGCGCAGACTCTAGGAAGCTGCTGGCATACAAAACAGACTCAGAAACCGGCGTTAATACCGGATCAGATAAAACCCCCGTATTCATTGGCTAATGGCGAACCTGTTATGGATTGGGTGCGGCGATTTATCTCTGTTCTGTATCAAACGTACCGGCAAAAGCGTGTCGCTGTGTCGCAGACAAAACCCCGTGGAATTATCTTGACATCACGGCAAATGCGGCCGCAGAATTTCACAAACTTTGCGCGCAAAGTTTTATGTCGGGCCCACTTACTCGCCCGGCAAGTGGTGCGCAACCAACTTTGACGCCATCCCGCTATACGCCCTTGTCTCGGTGCTCTCAAGCCGGGACGGGGTACGCGCGCAGCGGCGGCACACTATAAGAACGAAGGGAGCAACAGATGAAGCTTTCCAAGGAACTGGTCCTCCAGGCAAAAGCGACGTTCGGGACACCGACCTACCTCTACGATGAAGCCGTGCTACGCAGCAGTTTCAACGAGTTGCGCGATGCATTGCCGGACTGCGTGGATATCTTCTATGCGTTGAAGGTCAACCCGAACCTGTCCCTGGTGAAACTGATCCGCTCCTACGGCGGCAACACCGAAGTCTGCTCGCTGGGCGAGCTGGAAATCGCCCTGAAGGCCGGGGTCGCTCCTGAGGACATCATTTTCCTCGGGCCCTACAAGAAACCCGAGGAACATCGGCGCGCCCTGGAAGTGGGGGTGTTTGCCATCGTCGTCGAATCGGAAACCGAACTGCGCAAACTCTCGGCGCTGGCGGGCGAACTCGGCCGCGTGGCGCCGGTGGCGATTCGGATCAACCCTAACTTCTCCGCCTCCGGCTCACCGTGGAAGATGGGCGGGCGGCCGACTCATTTCGGTATTGAAGAAGATACGGCCGTTGCCAATTTCGGCGACTACGCGGCGTTGCCAAACCTGCAGATCAAAGGCATCCACGTTTACAACGGGACCAAGATCCTCGATGCGCAGTCGGTGTACGACAACGCCAAGTACATTCTTGGCCTGTACCGTAGCCTGACCCGGCGCTACAACCTGGACATGAGCATGGTCGATGTCGGCGGCGGCCTGGGTATCAAGTACTACGAGAACGAGAGCGAACTCGACACCCGCCAGCTCAAGCAACTGCTGGCGCCACTGTTCGAGGCGTTCAACCAGCAGTTCCCGCAGACCCGGATCATTGTCGAGTCGGGGCGCTTCGTCGCCGGCAAGTGCGGTGCCCTGCTGGTGACGGTCGACAACATCAAGGAAAACCACGGCAAGACGTTTGCCGTCACCGATGGCGGTACCAATTGTCACGGCGCCGCCGCTGGCAGCGGCCAGGTGCTCAAACGCAACTTCCGTATCGTCCACGCCACCGGCAGCACTGGCGCACCGCTGCGCGAGTACCATATCTCCGGGCCGCTCTGTAGCCCCGATGATCTGCTGGCCCGTGACCTGCAGATCGAAACCCTGCACGAGGGTGACATCCTCGCTGTCACCGCCTCCGGTGCCTACGGCCCGTCTGCTTCGCCGACCCTGTTCCACAGCCATGGCCACCCGGCCGAAGTGATCGTCAGTAACGGCCAGCTGTTCCTCGCCCGTGCCCGGCAAACTGCCCTGGACATCCGTGACAGCCACGCCGATGTACCGCTGTCGGCCATGCTTGGCGCTGCACCGGCGACGAGCGAGCCGACGCCGATCGCCCAGGCGGCGACCCAGCGCCAGCTCAGCGAGATCCTGCGGGTGGTGCTGAAATTGCCGGAAAACACCGTGATCAGCGCCGACTCGCACCTGCGGGATGACCTGGGGCTGGATTCACTGACCTCCATGGAGCTGCTGGTCAATCTGGAAGACGATATCGAAGGCTTCTTCGTCAACCCCGACACCATCGCCCCAGGGCACTTCAATACCGTCGCCACCCTGGCCGGCTATATTGACGCTCACCGTCAACCGGCGGCGGTGCGCCGGGCGCGTTTCGAGGTGCAGCATGAAGGCGTCTGACGTCCTTTTGCAGCACGTGCTGGACCGTCCCAACGGCCTGTACCCGGACAAGGCGGCGATCATCTATGCCGATGAAACCTACACCTATGCCCAGCTCGACGAAGCCAGTGGGCGCCTGGCTGCCGGCCTGCAGGTCAATGGCCTGCAGCGCCAGGAGCGGGTGGTGGTGTGCCTGGGCAACCGGGTCGAGACCGTCTGTGCGTTCTGGGGCGTACTCAGGGCCGGCGGGGTGATGGTCAACGTCGGCCTGGAAACCCCGGCCGACAGCCTCGACTACATCATCCGCGATGCCGAGGCCTCGGTACTGATCACCACCTCGGAGAAATTCGCCAGCCTGCCGGCGGGCACCGCCGAGCTGAGCTACCTCAAGGCCATCGTACTGCTCGACGGCGAAGCCGACTCCCCCATTACCCAGACTGTCGAAAGCCTGTTGGGGCAGGGCGCCGGCGTGCCGTTGCCGTGCGGCAACCTCGACCTGGACCTGGCTGCGATCATCTACACCTCAGGGTCCACCGGCGCGCCCAAGGGGGTGATGCTCACCCACCGCAACATGCTCGCGGCGCTCAGCTCGCTGCATACCTACCTGGCGTACACGGCCACTGACAACGTGCTGTGCTCGTTGCCGCTGTCGTTCGATTACGGCCTTTACCAGATGATCATGGCCTTGAGCAGCGGTGCCACCCTGGTGCTGGAAAAGGAATTCACCTGGCCGATCTTCCTGATCAAAAAGATTCGCCAGTACCAGGTCACGGTCATCCCGTTCGTGCCGACCATGCTCATGCTCCTGCATGAATACGCGCACAAGCGCGAGGCGACCTTCCCCCAGGTGCGCATGGTGACCAACACCGGCGCGGCCCTCAAACCGAGCCACATCGCCCAGATGAAAGGCCTGTTCCCCCAGGCGCAGATCTTTTCCATGTACGGCTTGACCGAGTGCAAGCGCTGCACCTACTTGCCACCGGAAGATATAGACGACAAACCGGGCAGTGTCGGCATCGCCATCCCCAACACCGAGCTGTGGCTGGTGGACGACGAAGGCCGGCGCATCGACCAGCCACATCAGGTCGGTCAACTGGTGATTCGCGGCGCCACCGTGATGGCTGGTTACTGGCGCAACCCCCAGGCCACGGCGCAAAAGCTCAAGCCGGGCCCGTACCCGGGCGAAAGCGTGCTGTACACCGGCGACTACTGCAGCCTTGATGAGGACGGTTACCTGTACTTCCAGGGCCGTATGGACCACGTGATCAAATCGCGCGGGATGAAGGTCAGCCCCAGTGAAGTCGAGAGCTTCCTCTATGCCATTGATGGCGTCGAAGCGGCGGCGGTGGTCGGTATCGAGCATGCGTCGGTCGGCGAGGCGTTATGGGCGTTCGTCACCTTGGGCCAAGGTGTGAGCCTGAGCGTGGAACAGTTGCTTGAACGTTGCCGGCACGGCCTGGAGCCGCACAAGGTACCCCTGTCGATCAGTATCGAAGGCACCCTGCCGCGTACGGCCAACGGCAAGTTCGACCTGCAGCAGCTGCAGCACACGGCGCGCAGCGCACAACTGGCGGTGGCCGGTTGAACGGCGCCTTTGATGGGTGATTCAGTCATACAGGAGGTACGGACATGAGTCTGGGCAATAGAGGCCGCGATCAATCGCTGGACGTTAACGGCAACCATGTTGCATTGCGTATCTGGGGCAATGAGCGTGGCCATCCGGTGCTGGCCGTACATGGCTGGCTCGACAACGCGGCGTCGTTCGAGCGCATTGCGCCGCTGCTTGATGAGTGCTTCGTGGTCGCCCCGGACCTGGCCGGCCACGGGCGTTCCGAGCACCGTCGCGGCGACAGCGGCTATTACCTGTGGGAACACGCCGATGACATGAACGCGCTGGTCGAATGCCTGGGCTGGAAGCGTTTTTCAGTGTTGGGCCATTCCATGGGCACGGGGGTCGCATCGATTCTGGCGGCAATGAACAAGTCGATCGACAGCATGGTGTTCATCGACGGCATGGGGGCGCCTTTTACCATCGCCGAAGAAGACACCGTCGAGCACCTGAAAAAGTCCCAGCGCCTGCTGCGCCTGGCCCTGCGCACCCGCCTGCATGGCTTCTCGGCAGCGCAAACGGCGCAGTTCGACAGCCTTGAAGCGGCCATTGGCGAGCGGCGCAACAGTATCGACGGCACGCTGTGCGCCGAGGGCGCGCGGTTGCTGGCCATGCGCGACCTGCTCAGCGTCGGCGACGGTTACCGCTGGCGCCATGACCCGCGCCTGGTGTTGCCCGAAGCGATGCAGCTGACCGAGCGTCAGGCCTGCGATTTCCTGCGCCAGATCAATTGCCCGCTGCACCTGATGCTTGGGCGCCAGGGGCTGTTTGCCGGCGCCCAGTTCGACAAAAGAAAACACGCCTTGCCCTGGGCCACCCAGGTGCACTGGCATGACGGCGGCCACCATTTTCACCTGGAGGAGCCGAGCGCGGCCTTGATCGGCCAGATCAACGCTGCGCTGCTTCAACGTGAGTCGGGGCCGCGGCAACGATTAGTCAATGAGTAATGGAGTACACCCGTGAAAGAGTTCTGGATTGCACCATCGATTCTGGCGGCCGATTTCGCCCGCCTCGGCGCTGAAGCCGAGCAGGTGCTGGCCGCCGGTGCCGATGTCATCCATATCGATGTGATGGATAACCACTATGTACCCAACCTGACCATGGGCCCGCAGTTCTGCAAGGCCCTGCGCAGCCACGGGATCACCGCGCCGATCGATGTGCACCTGATGGTCACCCCGGTGGATGCGATGATCCAGGCCTTCGCCGAGGCCGGCGCCGACTACATCTCGATCCATCCCGAAGCCACCCTGCACCTGGACCGCTCGCTGCAGCTGATCAAGGACCTGGGCTGCAAGGCAGGCCTGGTGTTCAACCCGGCCAGCACCCTCGACGCGGCTCGCTACGTGCTCGACAAGCTCGACCTGATCCTGCTGATGTCGGTCAACCCAGGCTTTGGCGGGCAGCGGTTCATCCCTTCGGTATTGCCCAAGGTAGCTGCAGCGCGCAAGCTTATCGACGACAGTGGCCGGGCGATCCGTCTGGAGGTGGACGGTGGCGTCAACCTCGAAACCATCGGCCAGGTGGCTGCCGCCGGGGCTGACATGTTCGTTGCCGGCACGGCGATTTTTGCTCAGAGCGATTACCGCGCTACCATCGAGGCCTTGCGCCGGGAGATTGCTCAAGCTGTGCCCAACCGCCACTGATAGGCGGTCTTTCCAACGATTCTCGCGAATCCAGTACGAGTTACCTGTCCTTGCACACTACAACTTTAATCAAGGCCTTGCTGCGTCAGCCGACTGCGCACACACCGGTCTGGCTGATGCGCCAGGCCGGGCGTTACCTGCCCGAGTACCGAGAGTTGCGGGCCCGCGCCGGATCGTTCCTGAACCTGGCGAAAACGCCGGACTACGCCACCGAGGCCACCTTGCAGCCCATGCGCCGCTTCAACCTGGATGCGGCGATCGTGTTCTCCGATATCCTCACCGTGCCTGATGCCATGGGCCTGGGGCTGTACTTTGGCACGGGCGAAGGCCCGCGTTTTCGCCATCCATTGCGCGACGAGCAGGCCATCAAGCGCCTGCGTGTGCCCGAGCCCGAGTCACTGGACTACCTGTACCAGACCGTGGCCCAGGCCCGCCGGGCGCTGGACCCCAAGGCGGCGCTGATCGGCTTTGCCGGCAGCCCCTGGACCTTGGCCTGTTACATGGTCGAAGGCGGGCCGCCGGGTGATTTCCAGCTGATCAAGAAGATGCTCTACCGCCGCCCGGAACTGCTTCAGCGCATTTTGCAGGTCACCAGCCAAGCGGTGGCGGCCAGCCTCAATGCGCAGATCGAGTCCGGCGCCCAGGCGCTGATGATCTTCGACACCTGGGGCGGGGCCCTGGCCGATGGCGCCTACCAGCGTTTCTCGCTGTTCTACATGCGCGAGGTGCTGGCGCGCCTGCACAAGACCCACCACGGTCAGCGGGTACCGTCGATCATCTACACCCAAGGCGGTAGCCCCTGGCTTGGTGAAATGGCCGACAGCGGTGCCGATGCCCTGAGCCTGGACTCGGCCTGTGACCTGGGTATGGCCCGGCAACTGGTGGGCCATAGCGTCGCCTTGCAAGGTAACCTCGACCCCAGCGTCTTGCTGGGCGATGAGGCCTGCATCCGCCGCGAAGTGCAGCGCACCTTGCAGGCCTTCGGGCCGCCGGCCGCAGGCGTTGGCCATGTGTTCAACCTGGGCCAGGGGATCTCGCCGGCAACCTCGCCAGAGGCGGTGGCGACCCTGGTCGAGGCGGTCCATGAATTGAGCCGCGTGCGCGGAGGTGCCTATGCTTGACCCGACCTTCGACTTCGACCGGATGCTGTGCTTCTCGCTGTATTCGACCGCCAATGCCATGGTCCGTGACTACGCCGAGCCACTGAAAAAGCGCGGTGTGACCTACCCGCAATTGCTGGTGATGGCCGGGTTATGGGGCCAGGACGATGTCTCGATCAGTGCCCTGAGCGAGCTGACCCTGTTCGACCTTGGCACCCTGACGCCGATCGTCAAGCGCCTGGCCGACAACGGCTTCATCACCGTCTACCTCGACCCCAACGACCGCCGTCGACGTAACCTGCTGCTGACCGACAAGGGCCGCGAGCTCAAGGCCGAGGCGGCGCAGGTGTTCAGCAACATGGCGTGCAAGATCGACCTGGGCGAGGGGGAGGTGGAGCAGGTGCTGGATGTGTGCCACCGGATCAGGTCGCGGTTGCGCTGAAGCTGGACTTGTCAGCGATCGCCGGCCTCATCGCGGGGCAAGCCCGCTGCCACAGGTCGTGCATCAATCTGTGGGAGCGGGCTTGCCCCGCGATGATGAGTTGCGCAAAAATTCCGGGGTATTGAAATTGCTCAGGCGCAGGTCGCCCTCGGCGCACTCCAGGGCCCGCACCGGGTGCTGGCGCAAGGTCCGTTGCACACCTCTATCGCCCGCATCCCACGCTCGCTGAAAGTCAGGGCGCAGGGCACAGGGAATCAGGCTGAACATCGGCTGCCAGTAGTCTCCCTGGCGAATCATCGCCGGCTGCTGCTGGTTGTTGGCCAGGTGCATCAGGTCGAGGATCAGCGCCTGGTCGATCAACGGCGCATCACAGGCCAGCACCAGCATCCAGTCATGCCGCGCCACCGCCAGCCCCGCCAGCACCCCGGCCAGTGGCCCGGGGAAATCCGCTTCGGCATCCCCCACCAACTGATCGGCATAGGGCCGGTACAGGTCCTGGTTGCGGTTGCAGGAAATGATCAGGTCGTCGGTCAGTGGCCGCACCACGGCGTGGATGTGGGCGATCAGCGGTTGGCCCTGCCAGTCGAGCAGGCCTTTGTCCTGGCCGCCCATGCGCTGGCCGCGGCCACCGGCAAGGATGAGGATGGAGCAGGGGGGAGGGGCGGCGGGCATGGTCAGGGTTCCTGGCGGTATCAGCCGATCACCTTCCCATGCACGCCGCAGTCTGTCCAGATCAGCTGTCGCTGGCCACGGGCGCGGACGCTTGGGCATGGCCCTTGGCCCGGCGCTTGCCGGTCAGGCGCATCACCACCACGAAGAACACCGGTACGAACACCACCGCCAGGGTGGCGCTGAGCATGCCGCCGATCACCCCGGTACCGATGGCCTGCTGGCTGGCCGAGCTGGCGCCGCTGGCAATCGCCAGGGGCACCACGCCGAGGATGAACGCCAGCGAGGTCATGACGATCGGGCGCAAGCGCAAACGTGCGGCTTGCACGGTGGCATCGACCAGGTCGTGACCTTCATCGACCAGGCTCTTGGCGAACTCGATGATCAGGATGGCGTTTTTCGCTGACAGGCCGATCAGGGTGATCAGGCCGACCTTGAAGAACACGTCGTTGGGCATGCCGCGCAGGCTCACCGCAATCACCGCGCCCAGTACGCCCAGCGGCACCACCAGCAGCACCGAGGTCGGGATCGACCAGCTCTCGTACAACGCCGCCAGGCACAGGAACACCACCAGCAGCGACAGGCCCATGAGGATCGGCGCCTGGGCGCCGGACAGGCGCTCCTGCAGCGACAGGCCGGTCCATTCCAGGCCCATGCCCTGAGGCAGTTGATCGACCAGGCGCTGGATCTCGTTCATCGCCTCGCCGGAGCTGTGGCCCGGTGCCGGCTCGCCTGACACGGCAATGGCCGGGTAGCCGTTATAGCGGGTCAACTGCACGGGGCCGGTGATCCACTTGGCCTGGACGAAGGCCGACAGCGGCACCATCTTGCCGCTGCTGTTGCGCACGTGGATCTTCAGCAGGTCGTCGACCTGGCTGCGCTGGTCGCCTTCGGCCTGCACCACCACGCGCTGCATGCGCCCCTGGTTGGGGAAGTCGTTGACGTAGTTGGAGCCCACCGCAGTGTTGAGCACGTTGCCGATATCGGCAAACGACACGCCCAGGGCATTGGCTTGCTTGCGGTCGACTTCCAGCTGCACCTGCGGGCTTTCGGCCAGGGCGCTTTCGCGCACGTTGACCAGCAGCGGGCTTTTTTCCGCGGCGGCGAGCAACTGGTCGCGCGCCGCCATCAGCCCGGCATGGCCGAGGCCGCCACGGTCCTGCAGACGGAACTCGAAACCGCTGGACGTGCCCAGGCCATCCACCGGCGGCGGCAGCACCGAATAGGCAATGGCGTCCTTGAGCTGGCTGAACGCGGCGTTGGCGCGGTCGGCGATGGACTGGGCGCTGTCATCGCTGCCACGCTCGGACCAGTCCTTGAGCGTAGTGAACGCCAGAGCTGCGTTCTGGCCGTTGCCGGAGAAGCTGAAGCCGAGAATCAGGGTACTGTTACCGACGCCAGGTTCTGTAGCGTTATGCGCCTCGATCTGCGCTGCCACCTGTTCGGTGCGGGCACGGCTGGCCCCCGGCGGCAGCTGGATGTCGGTAATGGTGTAACCCTGGTCTTCGGTGGGCAGGAACGAGGAGGGCAGTTGGCTGAAGCCGTACACCAGCCCGGCTACCAGCACCACGTACACCAGCAGATAGCGGCCACTGCGCTTGAGGGCCTGGATCACCCAGCGCTGGTAGCCATTGGTCAGGCTTTCGAAGCGGCGGTTGAACCAGCCGAAGAAGCCGGTTTTCTCGTGGTGCGAGCCCTTGGCGATCGGCTTGAGCAGGGTCGCGCACAGGGCCGGGGTCAGGCTCAGGGCGAGGAACGCCGAGAACAGGATCGACACCGCCATCGACACCGAGAACTGCTGGTAGATCACCCCCACCGAGCCTTTCATGAAGGCCATCGGCAGGAACACCGCCACCAGCACCAGGGTGATGCCGACGATGGCGCCGCTGATCTGGCTCATGGCCTTTTTCGTCGCCTCGCGCGGCGCCAGGCCTTCCTCGCTCATGATCCGCTCGACGTTCTCGACCACGACGATGGCGTCGTCGACCAGGATACCGATGGCCAGGACCATGCCGAACAGGGTCAGCACGTTGACCGAGAAGCCCAGCGCCAGCATCACCGCAAAGGTACCCATCAGCGCCACCGGCACTACCAGGGTCGGGATCAGGGTGTAGCGGATGTTCTGCAGGAACAGGAACATCACCGCGAACACCAGGGCCATGGCTTCGAGCAGGGTGGTGATGACCTGCTGGATCGAGACCTTGACGAACGGCGAGGTGTCGTAGGGGATGTCGAACTTGGCCCCCGGCGGCAGGTAGCGCGACAGCTCGTTGAGCTTGGCTTGCACCAGGGTCGCGGTTTCCATGGCGTTGGCGCCGGGCGACAGCTGCACGCTGAAGGCGCTGCTCGGCTTGCCGTTGAGGCGGGTGCCGTACTGGTACTCCTGGCTGCCGATCTCGACCCGGGCGACGTCGCCGATGGTCACGGTCGAGCCATCGGGATTGGCGCGCAGGACGATGTCCTTGAACTCCTGCACGGTGCTGAGCTGGCCCTTGATCACCACGTTGGCGGTGATTTCCTGGGTGCCGGTACCCGGCAGGTCGCCGATACTGCCCGGCGCCACCTGGGCGTTCTGCGCAGCGATGGCGTTGTTGACGTCATCCGGGGTCAGGTTGAAACCGATCAGCTTGGCCGGGTCGATCCAGATGCGCATGGCCCGTTCCGAACCATACAGCTGCGCCTTGCCGACACCCTTGAGGCGGCGGATCTCGTTCATCACGTTCCGGGCGAGAAAGTCGCTCAGGGTCACTTCATCGAGGCTGCCGTCCATGGCGGTGAGGGTGACCATCAACAGGAAGCCGGTGGAGACTTTCTCTACCTGCAGGCCTTGTTGGGTGACCGGGCGCGGCAGGCGCGACTCGACCACTTTCAGGCGGTTCTGCACGTCGACCTGGGCCAGGTCCGGGTTGGTGCCCGGCTCGAAGGTGGCGGTGATGGTGGCGCTGCCCAGGCTGCTTTGCGAGCTGAAGTAGAGCAGGTTGTCGGCACCGTTGAGCTCTTCCTCGATCAGGCTGACCACGCTGTCGTCGATGGTCTGCGCCGAGGCGCCGGGGTACACGGCATAGATTTCTACCTGCGGCGGCGCCACGTCGGGGTATTGCGCCACCGGCAGCTGCGGGATGGCCAGGGCGCCGGCCAGCAGGATGAACAAGGCGACCACCCAGGCGAAGACCGGGCGGTCAATGAAAAACTGCGGCATGAATCAGGCCCTCACTGGCCGTTGGACTGAACGATGGGAAGGGCGTCCTTGCCCGCGTTGTCGACCTGTACCTGGTCGCCGGGGTTGACGTGCTGCAGACCTTCGACCACCACCCGGTCGCCGGGGGCCAGGCCGTCGCTGACGATCCAGCGGTCGTTCTGCACGCTGCCCAATACCACCGAACGTTCGCTGATGCGCTGTTCGGCATCCACCAGCATTACCTTCGGGTTGCCTGCACTGTCACGCAGGATGGCCCGTTGCGGCACGCTGATGCCTTGTTGCTTGACCGCCTGCTCCAGGCGCACGCGGATGAAACTGCCCGGCAGCAGGTCCAGGTCCGGGTTGGGGAACTCGCTGCGCAGGGTGATCTGCCCGGTGCTCGGGTCGACGCTGATGTCCGAGAACAGCAATTTGCCCGGCAGCGGGTAGGGCGTGCCGTCGTCCTGGATCAGCGTCGCGCTGGCCTGGTCCTGGCCCACCTGCTGCAGTTCGCCGGCACGCAGGGCGCGGCGCAGGGCATTGAGCTCGCGGGTCGACTGGGTGACGTCGGCATGGATCGGGTTCAACTGCTGGATGGTCGCCAGCGGCGTGGTTTCGTTCTGCCCCACCAGGGCGCCTTCGGTCACCAGGGCGCGACCGATGCGCCCGGAAATCGGCGCGGTGACGGTGGCGTAGCCGAGGTTGAGCTTGGCCCGCTCGAGCGCAGCCTTGGCGGCGGCGACATCGGCATCGGCTTGCAGGAAGGCGGCGCGGGCGTTGTCATGCTCCTGGCGGCTGATCGCATTGATGCCGATCAGCTCGCGATAGCGCTGGTCCTGCAAGCGCGCCTGGAACAGCGTGGCTTCGGCGCGGGCCAGGCTTGCGCGGGCGCTGTCGTAATCGGCCTGGAACGGCGCCGGGTCGATGCGAAACAGCACATCGCCCTGTTTGACGTCGCTGCCTTCGCGGTACACACGCTTGAGCACCACCCCGGCCACCCGTGCACGTACCTCGGCGGTACGTGGGGCAAGGATGCGGCCATTGAGCTCGGTGCTGATCGCCAGCGGCTGCACGCGCACGGTCTCGACCTTGACGGCGCTCGGCGGGGCCTTCTCTTCGGCCGGCGATTTGTCGTCGCAGGCGCTCAGGGCAAAGGTGATCAACAACAGCGGCGCCAGGGCGCGCAGACGGGCGGGACTTGTACTGGACATGCGGATCTTCCGAAAATGACCCGGCAATGCTAAGGCAGGCGACCGACGGGCAACAGTTAAGCTGTGTAGGCCATGTGTAAAAAAGTGTGAAGCTTTATCCTGCGAGCGCGTGAGCTCTTATATCCTGCCTGACTTTCCCAGCCTGTCAAACTACCCATGCCGAATATCCTCCTGGTCGAAGACGACTGCGCCCTGTCCGAACTGATCGCCAGCTACCTGCAGCGCAACGACTTCAGTGTCAATGTGATTGCCCGTGGCGACCATGTGCTGGCCGAAGCCCGGCGCAACAAGCCGGACCTGGTGATCCTCGACCTGATGCTGCCGGGCCTCGATGGCCTGCAGGTGTGCCGGCTGCTGCGCGCCGAGTCCCAGGCCTTGCCGATCCTGATGCTGACCGCCCGCGACGACAGCCATGACCAGGTGCTGGGCCTGGAGATGGGCGCCGACGACTACGTGACCAAACCTTGCGAGCCACGGGTGCTGCTGGCCCGGGTGCGCACGTTGCTGCGCCGCAGCTGCATCAACGAGCCCCGGCTTGAAAGCGACCTGATCGTGGTCGGCGGCCTGCGCATCGACCTGGCCGAGCGCAACGTGTTCTGGCGCGAACAACCCGTGGAGCTGTCCAGCGGCGAGTTCAACCTGCTGGTGGTGCTGGCGCGCAACGCCGGGGTGGTGCTCAGCCGCGACCGTATCCTCCAGCAACTGCGCGGCATCGAGTTCAACGGTACCGACCGCTCGGTGGACGTGGCGATTTCCAAGCTGCGGCGCAAGTTCGACGACAGCGCCGGCGAAGCGCGCAAGATCAAGACCGTGTGGGGCAAGGGCTACCTGTTCAGCCGCGTCGAGTGGGAGTTCTAGCGGCTCATGCTGAAGATCCTCATCCGTCTGTACCTGATCACCATCGTGGCCTATGCCGGGGCGATCTTCCTGATTCCCGATGCCATCGTCGGCGCCTTTCATCAGCGCTTCATCGCCTACAACCTTGATCAGGCGCGGGGCGTGCAGCGCCTGATCGTCAAGCAGTTCGAGCAGGTGCCGGCCAGCGAGTGGCCGGCCAAGGCCAGGGAGCTGGCGGCGGATTTCGCGCCCCTTGAGATCGAACTGCGCCGCCAGGACCAGATCGGCCTGAGCCATGAAGAGCGCGATCGCCTCAACGCCGGGCAGAACGTGGTGCGCCTGGGCGACTGGGGCTACTACGAAACCGCCCTGGCGCCGCTGGACGACACCTGGCTGGTGGAACTGAGCAACCCGCCCGACCCGATGGACATCAGCCTGCTGTCCTGGGTGGTGACCGTACTGATTGGCGCCGCCTTGCTCGGTTGCCTGCTGTTCTGGGTATGGCCGCACTGGCGCGACCTTGAGCGCCTCAAGGAAACCGCACGGCGCCTGGGCCAGGGCGAGTTGTCGCAGCGCACCCATATTCCGCCGCGCTCGAACATCGGCGAACTGGCCCAGGTGTTCGACACCATGGCCCAGGACGTCGAACGCCTGCTGACCCAGCAGCGCGAACTGCTCAACGCCGTGTCCCATGAGCTGCGCACGCCGCTGACGCGCCTGGATTTTGGCCTGGTATTGCTGTTCGACGAGGTGCCGCCGAACTGCCGCAAGCGCCTGCTGGAACTGGTCGGCCATGTCCGCGAGCTGGATGAGCTGGTGCTCGAGCTGCTGTCCTATAGCCGCCTGCAGAACGCCGACCAGGCGCGCGAGCGGGTCGAGGTGTCGTTGCTGGAGCTGGTCGACAGTATTCTTGGCAGCTTTGCCGAGGAGCTCGATGGCCGCGGCATCGAATGGCAGGTGCGCGCCGACGACAAACTGCCGCGCTTCATCCTCGACCCACGGCTGACCGCCCGCGCCTTGCAGAACCTGGTGCGCAACGCCATGCGCTATTGCGACGGGCAGATCCTCCTACGCTTGAGCCTGGACCCGCAGGGCCATTGTCTGCTGACCGTGGAGGATGACGGCATCGGCATCCCGCCTGATCAGCGTGAGCTGATCTTCCAGCCGTTCTACCGCCTGGACCGCAGTCGCGACCGGACCACTGGCGGCTTTGGCCTGGGCCTGGCGATCAGCCGCCGGGCCATTGAAGGCCAGGGTGGCACGCTGACTGTCGGCCAGTCAGCGCTGGGTGGGGCGCAGTTCAAGATCAGGTTGCCACGGGGCTGACCTCACGTTTGACCACCAAGGTCAAAATGTCATAACTGGCCACCAGCTCTCCCAACTGGTTGGTCACCTCCACATCCCAGGCCACCACCCCTTGCGGGATGCCTTGCGGGCTGCTCTTGCCCTGGTCGATCTTGCGCTTGCAGGTCAGCCGGGCCTGGAGGGTGTCGCCAATGCCCACCGGGTTGATGAAGCGCAGGGTATCCAGGCCGTAGTTGGCCAGTACCGGACCGGGAGCGGCACTGACAAACAGCCCGGCAGCGGCCGACAGCACGAAGTAGCCGTGAGCGATGCGCTTGCCGAACTGCGAGTCCCTGGCGGCGATTTCGTCGAAGTGCATGTAGAAGTGATCGCCCGACAGGCAGCCGAAGTTCACCAGGTCGGCTTCGGTGACGGTACGTCGGTGGGTCAGCAACGACTCGCCGATGCGCAGGTCCTGGAAGTAACGGCGAAACGGATGCACCTCGGTTTCAATCACCTCGGCGCCGCGCACGTACTCGCCAGTGACCGCCGTGAGCATGCTCGGCGAGCCCTGGATCGCCGCCCGTTGCAGGTAGTGCTTGACCGCACGCAGGCCGCCGAGCTCTTCACCGCCACCGGCACGGCCCGGGCCGCCGTGCTTGAGTTGCGGCAGCGGCGAGCCATGGCCGGTGGACTCCGGCGCCGCCTGCGGGTCGAGGATCAGCAGCCGGCCGTGCCAGGCGGCTGCTACCGGGATGACCTTGGCCGCCACCTGGCGGTCGCAGGTCACCAGGCTGGCGACCAGGCTGCCTTTGCCCCGTGCGGCCAGGGCCAGGGCTTCGTCGAGGTCGTCATAGGCCATCAGGGTGCTGACCGGACCGAAGGCCTCGATGTCATGGGCGCCGCCTTCGGCATGCGGGTCGCGGGCCTGGAGCAGGGTCGGGGCAAAGAACGCCCCTTCGCTGACCCCTTCGCCACGCGGGGCGAAACCATCGCTGGCACCGAACAGCTGCTCGCAGCTTTGCAGCAGGCTGTGCAGGCGTTCACCGACATCGCGTTGCTGCTCATGGGAGGCCAGGGCGCCCATGCGTACGCCCTCGACCGACGGATCGCCCACCACCACCTGGCTCAGGCGCTCCCGCAGGGCGCTGGCGACGGCGTCGATGTGCCGGGCCGGGACGATGGCGCGGCGGATCGCCGTGCACTTTTGCCCGGCCTTGGTGGTCATTTCGCGGACCACTTCCTTGATGTACAGCTCGAACGCCGGATCGCCCGGCTTGACGTCCGGGCCGAGGATCGCGCAGTTGAGCGAGTCGGCTTCGGCGTTAAAGGGGACCGAGTGGCGGATCAGGTTCGGGGTCACGCGCAGTTTTGCCGCGGTGTCGGCCGAGCCGGTAAAAGTCACCAGGTCCTGGCCTTGCAGACGGTCGAGCAGGTCGCCGGTGCTGCCAATCACCAGTTGCAGGCTACCGGCCGGCAGCAGGCCGGATTGCGCCATCAGGCGCACCACCGCTTCGGTCAGGTAGCTGGTGGCGGTGGCGGGCTTGATGATGCAGGGCATGCCGGCCAGGAAGGTCGGGGCGAATTTCTCCAGCATGCCCCAGATCGGGAAGTTGAAGGCGTTGATATGCACCGCGAGGCCTGCCCGCGGGACCAGAATATGGCTGCCGACGAACGAGCCCTGTTTGCCCAGGGGGATGGCCGGGCCTTCGTGAAACACATTGCCCGAGGGCAGCTCACGCGCGCCGATGCCGGCGTAGGCGAACAGCGTGGCGTTGCCGCCTTCGATGTCGATCCAGCTGTCGGCACGGGTGGCGCCGCTGTGGTGGGAGAGGGCGTAGAGCTGCTCCTTGCGTTCGCTCAAGTACAAGGCCAGGGCCTTGAGGCGGGCGGCGCGTTGTTGGAAGTCCATGGCCATGAGGGCCTGCAGGCCCTGAGCGCGGGCATGCTCGATGGCCTCGGCAAAGTCCGCGCGCTCCTCGTGGCTGTAACCGATGATGTGGCCGTCCAGGGCACTGCGCAGCGGCGTGGCGCCGTGCTGGCCGATCCATCGGCCGGCAATGAAGCTTTGCAAGGTAGGGGCAGCAGACATCGGGTGTCCTCCGGTTTCAGGTAATCGATTGCACACAGGCTTGGCGCTTACCACAGCGCCAGGGTGTAGCCGATGATCAGGCGGTTCTCGTCCAGCGCCGTGGTCAGGCCGTTGCCCGAGCGAAACATCACATTGCGCCAACGCAGGCTGACGTTTTTCAGCGGGCCGCTCTGGATCACGTAGGTGATATCGGTGTCGCGCTCGCGCTCACGGCCGTTGTCGATCGCCCCGGCCTTGGCGTGACGGCCGTCGGTGTAACGGGTCATGAAGCTCAGGCCCGGTACGCCGAGCGCGGCGAAGTCGTAGTCGTAGCGCAGTTGCCAGGAGTCCAGCCCGGCGCGGGTGTAGGTGTTGTAGGTCACCAGGTTGACGGTGTAGGGGTCGCCACCGTTGAGAAACGGAAAGGCGCTGTCGCCAGACATCTGTTGCAGGTTGGCGGTGAACTTGTGCGCGCGCACGCCGAGGGCGAAGCTGGCGTTGAAGTTGCGGTTGTCGATTTGTCCGCCACGTTCGGCGCCATCGCCGCGGCTGTCGAAGTAACGCAGGTCGCTGCGCAGGTTCAGGCCCTCGGCCAATGGCAGGGTATGCACCAGGCCGACAAACTGCTGGCGGTAGATGTGCTCAAGCTTGCCGTAGTAGTAACTCAGGCTCAGCTGCGGGTTGAAGGCATAACTGCCGCCAGCAAAATCGAAGCCGTCGCTGCTGGCCGCGCCATAGCCGATATCGTCGCGGCTTGAAGAGTCGCGCAGGTTGGCCTTGGTCAGGCGCCCGGCATTGACCGTCAGGCCGTCGATTTCCTGGCTGGTGAGCAAGCCGCCCTGAAAGCTTGAGGCCAGCAGGCGGGTATCGTTGTACATCACCACCGGCAACAACGGCTGCAGGGTGCCCAGGCGCAACACGCTTTTCGAGGCGCGCAGCTTGGCGGTCAGGCCCAGTTCGCTGTAGTCGTCGGCCGGCTCCAGGCTGTTGCGCCCGTAGGGCAACAGGCCCGTGCCACGGCGGTCGCGGCTGGAGTCGAGCTTGATCCCCAGTTGGCCCATGGCGTCGACGCCAACGCCCACGGGGCCCTCGGTAAAGCCCGACTCCAGTTTAGCCGTGAAGCCCTGGCCCCATTCCTCGGCTTTGGCCTGGGGCGCGTTGTCCTGACGAAAATCGCGGTTCAGGTAATGGTTGCGCAGCTCGAGCTTGGCGTGGCTGTCAGCGAAAAAGTCCGCCATGGCCGGTGCGGCGACCATGGGCAGGGCAAGGCTGGCCAGCAGCGAGGCTGGCTTGAGGCGAATGTGGTTCATTCTTTTTATACCCGACAATCGTTTTTGTTGTTGGTGTCAGTGCTTGCTGGCGCCGGCGGCGCCGATCCCGGTCATGGAGCGAATGAACTGCGCGAGATAACGGCCACGTTCCTCGGTGGCCCGCGCCGAGGTGTCGGTGACCGAGAACAGCCAGGCGCCGAAGAAGGCCAGGCTCATCGAGAACAACGCCGGGTTGCTGTAGGGGAACAGCGCCTGCTGGTGATGCAGGACGTTGACCCACACCGCCGGGCTGAGCACCAGCAGGACGATCGCCGAGATCAACCCGCTCATGCTGCCGACCACCGCGCCGCGCGTGGTCAGGCCTTTCCAGAACATCGACAGGAACAGCACCGGGAAGTTGACCGAGGCGGCGATGGCCAGCACCAGGCCGGAGAGGAAGGCAATGTTCTGCGACTCGAACATCAGGCCGAGAATGATCGCCAGCACGCCAATCCCTAAGGTGGCAAGGCGCGAGACGCGCATCTCTTCCTTCTCGCTGGCCTGGCCCTTGCGGATCACGCAGGCATACAGGTCATGGGACACCGCCGAGGCGCCGGACAGCGCCAGGCCGGCGACCACGGCCAGGATCGTGGCGAAGGCCACCGCCGAAATGAAACCGAGGAACAGGTTGCCACCCACCGCCTGGGCCAGGTGCACCGCGATCATGTTGCCGCCGCCGATGATTGCGCCGCTGGCATCGCGGTAAGCCGGTTCGGTGCCGACCATGACAATGGCGCCAAAGCCGACCACGATCAGCAACAGGTAGAAGTAGCCAATGAAACCGGTGGCATAGAACACGCTCTTGCGCGCTTCCTTGGCGTCGCTGACGGTAAAGAAACGCATGAGGATATGCGGCAGCCCCGCCGTGCCGAACATCATCCCCAGGCCCAGGGAAATGGCATCTATCGGGTTGGACAGCAAACCACCGGGGGCCATGATCGCCGTGCCTTTGGCGTGCACCGCCGCCGCGCCGGCAAACATCGCCTCGGTGCTGAAGCCGAAATGCTTGAGCACCATGAAGGCCATGAAGCTGGTACCCGAGAGCAGCAAGACGGCCTTGATGATCTGCACCCAGGTGGTCGCCAGCATGCCGCCGAAGGTCACATAGAAGACCATCAGCACACCGACCAGCAGCACCGCATTGAAATAGCTGATGCCGAACAGCAGTTCGATCAGCTTGCCGGCACCCACCATTTGCGCCACCAGGTACATCAGCGCCACGGTCAGGGTGCCGAAGGCCGAGGTCAAGCGTACCGGCGTCTGCGCCAGGCGGTAGGACACCACGTCGGCGAAGGTGTACTTACCCAGGTTGCGCAGGCGTTCGGCAATCAGGAACAGGATGATCGGCCAGCCGGCCAGCACCCCCAGGGCATACAGCAGGCCATCGTAGCCGTTGAGGAACATCATCGCCGAGATGCCGAGGAAGGAGGCGGCGCTGATCATGTCGCCGGCAATGGCCAGGCCATTCTGAAAGCCGCTCAAGCCGCCGCCGGCGGTATAGAAGTCACTCGCCGAACGGGTGCGCAGCGCCGCCCAGCGGGTAATGCCAAGGGTGAACAGCACAAACAGCAGGAACATTGCGATCGCGGTCCAGTTCATTGTGCACACTCCCGCTTGACCTTGTCGTTCAAGGGGTCGAGCACATTGTTGGCGCGATGCACGTAGATCCCGGTAAGGGCAAACGAGGCCAGCACGATCAGCACCCCGACCAGCATGCCGACCGTGGTGACCCCACCGCTCAATGACTGGCCAAGGGTCTCGGGGGAGAACGCCACCAGCAGGACGAAGCCGTAATAGATGCACAGCATGATCAGGGTCAGGACCCCGTTCAGACGCCGTTTTCGTTTGACCAGTTGCTGGAAGTCAGGGTGCTGGCTGATGCTTTCGATGTCGTTGGGGGTCATGGCCGTACTCTTGTTATTTTGATTGTTGTCAGGACACGCGAGGTACCACAGGGAAAGCCGTCTTCTGCTCCTTGGGCTTAGAGTTGGTCGAAGTCCAGCACCACCTTGGCGCTGAGTGGATAGCTCTGGCACGACAGCACATAGCCGGCGGCCACTTCGTAGTCTTCAAGGGCGTGGTTGCTGTCCATTTCCACTTCGCCTTCGATGACCTTGCACTTGCAGGTCGAGCACACCCCGGCCTTGCACGAGTAGGGCAGCTCGGCGCCGATGGCATTGCCGGCATCCAGCACGCTCAGGGTGTTGCGCGGCAGCTCGAACGCCAACGCGCGGCCGTCGCTGATCACGGTGATCTGGCTGCTCTGCGGGTTCTCGACCCGGGCCGCTTCGCGTTGCTGGCGGCGTTGCTCATTGCCAGCGGCAGCGAACAACTCGAAATGAATGCGTTCAGCTGCCAGGCCATTGGCCTTGAGGCTGTCGCGCACCATCTCGGTCATGCTCTGCGGCCCGCAGATGAACGCGGCCTCCAGGCGCGGCGCATCCAGCCAGCGGCTGAACAGCAGGTTGCATTTGTCGGCATCGATACGACCGTTGTACAGGTCGATGTCCTGTTGCTCGCGGCTGAACACGAAGATCAGGTTCAGGCGTTGCAGGTAACGGTTCTTCAGGTCTTCGAGCTGCTCGCGAAACAGTGCCGAGGTGCTGGCGCGGTTGCCGTAGAGCAGGGTGAAGCGGCTATGCGGTTCGTGCTCCAGGGTGGTCTTGATGATCGACAGGATCGGCGTGATACCGCTGCCGGCCGCCACGGCCAGGTAGTTGCCCTGGCGCGCGGGGTCGAGCTGGACATGGAAGCTGCCGGCCGGCGGCATGACCTCGAGTACATCGCCCGCCGCCAGCACATCGTTGGCAAAGGCCGAGAAGCGCCCGCCGGCGACGCGTTTGACCGCCACCCGCAACTCGCCATCGTTGACCCCGGTGCAAATCGAATAGGAGCGGCGTACTTCTTCGTTGTCCAGGTGGGTACGCATGACCAGGTACTGGCCCTGGACGAAGTGAAACTGGTCGCGCAGGTCATCCGGTACGTCGAACAGGATCGACACCGCATCGCGGGTTTCATTACGCACTTGCTTGACGGTCAGGCTATGGAACTGGCTCATGGTCGTTCTCCATCAGGCGCAGCAATGTGCGCTCAGATGCATTTGAAATAGTCGAAAGGTTCACGGCAGTCGCAGCAGCGATACAGCGCCTTGCAGGCGGTCGAGCCGAACTGGCTGAGCAATTCGGTATGGCTGCTGCCGCATTGCGGGCAACTGATCAGCGGGCTGTCACCCAGCAGGCTGCGTTTGCTGGCGCTGCCTTGGGGCGCCGCGATGCCGTAGGCCTGCAGGCGCTCCCGGCCGCTGGCGCTGATCCAGTCGGTGGTCCAGGCCGGGTGCAATTGGCGCTTGAGCCGTGGTGTGACAAAGCCTGCGTCCTCCAGGGCCTGGCAGATGTCCTGCTCGATCACCTCGGTGGCCGGGCAGCCGGAGTAGGTTGGGGTGACCACCACCTGCAGGTGGCCGGTTTGCCAGCTCAGCTCGCGAACGATCCCAAGCTCCACCACGCTGACCACCGGCACTTCCGGGTCCATGACCTGGGCCAGTACGGCCCAAGCCCGGCTCAGGTCGTCGCCGCGCGCCGCCCGGGCGCCGCCATCGCTGGCAATCAGTTCACCAGGTTGCATCGGGGTAGGCTCGTGGCAGGAACTGCATTTCGGCCAGCAACAGGCCCAGGTGCTCGCTGTGAATGCCGCGGCGGCTGTCCAGGTAGAAGGGGCTGGCGGCGGCCGGGACGGGCAGGGTGGCGCTGGCGAACGTGCTGGCCACCTGCTGCTGCCAGGCGGCGGCGATGGCCTGCGGATCACCGATGATGCCGGCCTCGAACAGGCGTTGTTCGAGCGCGTCGCTGTTGACCAGCTCAACGGTAAAGCGCCACACCTGAGGGATGGCTGCCAGCATGCGCTGGTGGCTTTCTTCAGTGCCATCGCCCAGGCGTTCGATCCACTCGCCCGAGCGGCGCAAATGGTAGGTGACCTCTTTCAACGCCTTGGCGGCTATGCCCTGGATGCGCGGGTCGAGCGACTGGCTCAGTTGCTCCAGCACCTGGAAGTGCCAGGCGTCGTAGAGAAACTGCTTGAGCATGGTCACGGCGAAATCGCCATTGGGCTGTTCGACCAGCAGCAGGTTGCGGTAGTCGCGCTGATCGCGACGAAACACCAGATGATCGGCGTCGCGGCCGTCGTTGCTCATTTCGGCCGCGTAGTCCAGCCAGTTGCGGGCCTGGCCGACCAGGTCGAGGCCGACGTTCATCAGCGCCAGTTCTTCTTCCAGCGCCGGTGCATGGCCACACCATTCGCACAGGCGCTGGCCCTGGATCATGGCACTGTCGCCCAGGCGCAACAGGTAGGGGATCAGGTCCTGGGTCATCTTACATATGCCCCACTTCGGCCGGCAGCTCATAGAAGCTGGCGTGGCGGTAGACCTTGTCCTGTGATGGATCGAACAGCGGCTCTTTCTCGTCGGGCGAGGAAGCGATGATCAGCGTCGAGGGCACCACCCACAGGCTGACCCCTTCGTTGCGGCGGGTGTACAACTCGCGGGCGTTCTCGATCGCCATGGTGGCGTCGGCGGCGTGGACGCTACCGACATGCTTGTGGTTCAGGCCGTGCTTGCTGCGCACGAATACTTCAAACAGGGTCCATTCGGACATGGCGGGTTCTCCGGTCAGGCGGCGATCTTGTTGTGTTTTTTGCGGGCATGGGCGACGGCGGCGGCGCGGACCCAGGCGCCATCCTCGATGGCCTGGCGTCGGGTGGCGACGCGTTCCTGGTTGCACGGGCCGTTGCCCTTGAGCACTTCGTAGAACTCGTCCCACTGGATTTCGCCGAAGTCGTAATGGCCGCGCTCGGCGTTCCACTTCAGGGCCGGGTCCGGGACGCTGCAGCCGAGCAGTTCAAGCTGCGGGATGGTTTGGTCGATGAAGCGCTGGCGCAGTTCGTCGTTGCTCTGGCGCTTGATCTTCCAGGCCATGGACTGGGCGCTGTTGGGCGAGTGCTCGTCGCTGGGGCCGAACATCATCAGCGCCGGCCACCAGAGCCGGTTGATGGCGTCCTGGACCATGTCCTTCTGTACCTGGGTGCCGTGGCGCATCATGGTCAGGAGCATTTCGTAGCCCTGGCGCTGGTGGAAGCTCTCTTCCTTGCAGATGCGGATCATCGCCCGCGAGTAAGGGCCGTAGCTGGTGCGCTGCAGTACCACCTGGTTGACGATGGCGGCGCCGTCCACCAGCCAGCCCACCACGCCCATGTCAGCCCAGCTCAGGGTCGGGTAGTTGAAGATGCTCGAGTACTTGGCCTTGCCGTTGTGCAGCTTGGCGATTTCGCTGTCGCGGTCGGCGCCCAGGGTTTCCATGGCGCTGTACAGGTACAGGCCGTGGCCGGCTTCGTCCTGGATCTTGGCCATCAGCTGCAGCTTGCGCTTGAGGGTCGGGGCGCGGGTTACCCAGTTGCCCTCCGGCAGCATGCCGACGATTTCCGAGTGAGCGTGTTGCGAGATCTGCCGGATCAGGGTCTGGCGGTAGGCGTCGGGCATCCAGTTCTTGGCTTCGATCTTGATTTCGTCATCGATCCGTTGCTGGAACGCGCGCTCCTGCGCGGACATCTCATCCAGGCTCTTGAGGCGCTTGACGCCGGTTTCTACCAGTTGTGCGTACATGGGGTTCTCCAGCCTTTTATGAAGGGGGCTTTGAGGCTGAAGACAGTTATATGTGATACAGAGCAAAATATCAAACATAAAAATGTGTATCGAGTTCGTCTTGTGTATCGCTTTATTCGGGCATGAAAAAGCCCCGGCCGCGCGGGGCGTGACCTGCGAAGAGGTTGCGGGCAATGGGCCGCGAGGCGGCCCGCGGCTGTATTACTTGCGCTTGTCGAAGACGTGACAGGCCTTGCCTTCCGAGCGCTTGATCGAGTAGACGGGCTGTAGCACCACACGCGAACTGATGCCGATGTGAGTCTTGATATGGCGGCTCAGCTCATCGCACAGGTCCTGCTGGCGGGTCGGGTCCAGGTGCTGGTGTTCGCTTTTCAGTTCGACATGCACGTCGACGCTGTCCAGATTTCCATTACGATACAGATGTATTTCGTATACTTCTGAAAACTGTTTGATTTTAAGCAGCTGTTCCTCGACCTGCGTCGGGAACACGTTCACCCCGCGAATGATCAGCATGTCATCGCTACGGCCGGTGATCTTGTCGATACGCCGCATCGGTCGCGCCGTGCCGGGCAGCAGGCGGGTCAGGTCGCGGGTGCGATAACGGATCATCGGCAGCGCTTCCTTGCTCAGCGAGGTGAATACCAGTTCACCCAGCTCGCCGTCGGGCAGCACGGCGCCCGTGACCGGATCAATGATCTCGGGGTAGAAGTGGTCCTCCCAAACGGTCGGGCCATCCTTGCTTTCGGCGCACTCCATGGCCACCCCGGGGCCCATGATCTCCGACAGCCCGTAAATATCCAGGGCTTCAATGCCCAGGCGTGCCTCCAGGGCGCTGCGCAGTTCCGGGGTCCAGGGTTCGGCGCCAAAAATCCCCAGGCGCAGGGCCAGCGAATGCGGGTCGATGCCCTGGCGCTCGATCTCGTCGGCCAGGTTGAGCATGTACGAGGGGGTGACCATGATGATGTCGGGCTGGAAGTCGCGGATCAGCTGCACCTGTTTTTCAGTCTGGCCGCCGGACATGGGGATCACCGTGCAACCCAGGCGCTCGGCGCCATAGTGCGCCCCCAGCCCGCCGGTAAACAGGCCGTATCCGTAGGCAACATGGACCTTGTCGCCACGCCGCCCGCCGGCGGCGCGAATCGAGCGGGCGACGACATTGGCCCAGGTGTCGATGTCGTTCTGGGTATAGCCGACCACGGTCGGCTTGCCAGTAGTGCCGCTTGAGGCATGCAGGCGCACCACATCGTGCAGCGGTACGGCAAACAGGCCATAGGGGTAGTGGTCGCGCAGGTCGGCTTTACAGGTAAAGGGAAAGCGCGCCAGGTCGTCGAGCGAGCGGATGTCATCAGGGTGCACGCCCCGCTCATCGAAACGTTGCCGGTACATGGGCACGTTCTGGTAGGCATGGCTCAGGCTCCAGCGCAGGCGTTGCAGTTGATGCTGGCGCAGTTCGTCGATACTGGCGGTTTCCAGCGGGTCGAGCACGGGGGCATTGGGGGTCTGCATGTTCATGGCTTCACTCTAATTGTTGTTGTTTGTTGCCGTCTGCACGCGGCTTGAGTGTGGATCTAGGATACGGCGTCAGTCCTCCAGGCGCTCGATAATCAAGGCAATGCCCTGGCCGACGCCGATGCACATGGTGCACAGGGCATAACGCGCCTGGCGTTGCTCCAGTTCATGCAGCGCCGTGGTCACCAGGCGGGCACCGCTCATGCCCAGCGGATGCCCCAGGGCAATGGCGCCGCCGTTGGGGTTGACCCGCGGGTCGTCGTCGGCAAGCCCCAGCTCGCGCAGTACTGCCAGGCCCTGGGCGGCGAACGCTTCGTTGAGCTCGATCACCTCCATGTCGGCCAGGCTCAGCCCGGCGAGGGCTAACGCCTTGCGTGTCGCCGGCACCGGGCCGATGCCCATGATCCGGGGTTCGACCCCGGCCGTGGCCATCGCCAGCACCCGTCCGCGGGCTTTGAGAGCAAAGCGCTCGGCCTGTTCGCGGCTGGCCAGCAGCAGGGCGCAAGCCCCGTCATTCAGGCCTGAAGCATTACCGGCTGTCACCGTGCCGTTTTCCCTAAAGGGCGTAGGCAGTTTCTGTAATTGCGCGAGGGTTGTTTCTGCGCGGGGGTGTTCATCCTGCACGACGACGTTTGCCGGCCCTTTGCGCTGGGCGATGGTCACCGGCATGATCTCCCTGGCCAGACGTCCGCTGGCCAGGGCCGCTGCGGCACGCTGTTGGCTGCGCAGGGCAAAGGCATCCTGATCGGCCCGGGAAATGTTGAACTGCGCGGCGACGTTCTCGGCCGTTTCCGGCATGGAATCGATACCGTACTGCTGTTGCATCAGCGGGTTGACGAAGCGCCAGCCCAGGGTGGTGTCATACAGTTCAGCCTGGCGGGAAAACGCCTGTTCGGCCTTGGCCATGACCAGCGGCGCCCGCGACATCGACTCGACGCCCCCCACCAGCAGCAGCCCGGCCTCACCGCAGCGGATGGCGCGGGCGCCGCTGCCGATTGCATCCAGCCCCGAACCGCACAGGCGGTTGACGGTGGTGCCGGGCACGCTGGGCGGCAGGCCGGCCAGTAGCGCCGACATGCGCGCGACGTTGCGGTTGTCTTCACCTGCCTGGTTGGCGCAGCCATAGATCACATCGTCGACGGCGCTCCAGTCGACCTGCGGGTGGCGTTGGCACAGGGCGCGCAGGGGCAGGGCGCCGAGGTCGTCTGCACGCAGGCTGCTCAGGGCGCCAGCGTAGCGGCCGATCGGGGTGCGCAAGGCGTCAATGATCAGGGCGTCGGTCATGCCTGGGGCTCCTCGGGCAACACAGTACCGCGTACTTTGTAGGACTTGCCGTGGAACAGGGCGATCAACTGGCCCTGCTGGTTCTCGATGCGTACGGCATAGTTACCGGTACGCCCGCTGCGGCTTTGCTCGTTGCAGGTGGCGGTGAGGGTGTCGTCCAGGTGCGCCGGGGCGACGTAGTCGATACTGCAGCCCAGGGCGACGGTGGCTTCGTTGTGGCTATTGCAGGCAAAGGCAAAGGCCGAGTCGGCAAGGGCAAACAGGTAGCCGCCGTGGCAGGTGCCATGGCCCTGGAGCATGTCCTTGCGCACGCTCATGCCGACCCGGGCACTGCCGGGGCCGGCGGCCAGCAGGCGCATGCCCATGCCCTGGCTGGCCGGGTCGCGTTCGAACAGCGCCTGGGCGCAACGGCTGGCGAGGTCCAATCGTTCATTCATGAAAGCAGGCTCCTTCGGCCAGCAGCCGACGCAAGTGCAGGGAGGGGCGGTAGCGTTCTTCACCGTAGGCGGCCTGCAGGTTGCTCAGCACCTGCACCGTGTAGTCGATGCCCAGGGCGTCGGCCCAGGCCAGTGGGCCGCAGGGGTAATTGACCCCGGCGCACATCGCCAGGTCGATATCCGCGGCCGAAGCCACCCCGTGCAACAGGGCGTCGGCGCCTTCGTTGGCCAGGCAGACCACGGTGCGCAGCACGCACAGGGCCGGACTGTCGCGCAGAGCGGTTGGCGCAATGCCGGCGGCATTGAGCAGGGCCACCACCTGGTCGATGGCGGCGGGCGAGGTGTCGGCTGCCCAGCTGATGCCCAGGCGCCTGGCGCTGGCGTAGTCGAGTGCCAGATCGAGCAGGACCAGGTTGCTCAGGCCCTCATCCCTGGCCCGCTGGCTGGCCAGGCGGCCATCGCTCAGGGCCAGTGTCGCCTGGCCGATGCGCAACAGGCCGTTGCCGGGGCGGTGGCAGAGCGCCTGGCCTGCGCTGGCCAGGCGTTCAAGCAGGGGCGCGAGCAAGCCAGGCTCGCCTTCGACGAACAGGGTGTCGGGCACGGCCTGGCTTTCCAGGCTCAGCGGTTGCGGGCGCAGTGCGTGTTGGTGATAGTCATAGAAGCCCCGGCCGCTCTTGCGCCCCAGGTACCCGGCGTCGACCAGCGCCTTTTGTACCAGTGACGGCGTAAACCGCCGGTCCTGGTAGTAGGCGTCGAATACCGAACAGGTCACGGCGTAGTTGACGTCGTGGCCGATCAGGTCGGTCAGTTCGAAGGCGCCCATGGCAAAGCCGCCAGCATCGCGCAGCAAGGCATCGAGGCTGGCGCAATCGCTCACCTGCTCCTGGAGCAGGCGCAGGCTTTCGGCGTAGAACGGGCGCGCGACCCGGTTGACGATAAAACCTGGGGTGGAGCGCGCCAGCACCGGCTGCTTGCCCCAGGCCAGGGCAGTGTCCTTGATGCACTCGGCGATCTGGCTGGCGGTGGCCAGCCCGCTGACCACTTCGACCAGGGCCATGACCGGCGCCGGATTGAAAAAGTGCATGCCCACCAGCCGTTGCGGGTGCGCAAGGCCGGCAGCCAGTTGCGTGATCGAGATTGACGAGGTGTTGCTGGCCAGGATGCAGTCGCTGCGGCACAGCGACTCCAATTGGCCTAACAACTCACGTTTGACCTCAAGCTTCTCGACGATGGCCTCGATCACCAGGCCCGCGTCGGCCAGCTCGTCCAGCTGCGCGGCGGGCCGCAGGCGAGCCAGGCATTCGGCCCGGGCGCTGGCGGCGAGCTTGCCGTTGGCCACGCGTTTGCCCAGATGCTGGTCGATGGCCGCAATGGCCTGGGCGGCGGCGCCGGGGCGGCTGTCGTACAACTGCACCCGGTGCCCGGCCTGGGCCGCCACCTGGGCGATACCGGCACCCATGGCCCCGGCGCCGATCACCGCGACCATGACGTTGTGACTGAGGGCAGTCATGCTCAACGCCCTTTGAACTGGGCGGTACGCTTGGCCATGAAGGCACTGACGCCTTCGCGATAGTCCTCGCTGCGCCCGGCCAGGCGCTGCAGGTCGCGCTCCAGGGTCAGTTGCTGTTCGAAGCTGTTGTCCAGGCTTGCATGCAGGCTGCGCTTGATCAGGCCCAGGCCATAGGTGGGCTGGGTGGCCAGGTGACGGGCCAGCTTGATTGCCTCGTCGCGCAGTTCAGCATCCTCGACGCAGCGGTAGATCAAGCCCCATTGCTCGGCTTGTTCGGCACTCAGCCGCTCGCCGAGCATGGCCAGGGCTTTGGCCCGGGCCATGCCGACCAGCCGTGGCAAGGCGTAGGTGCCGCCCGAATCGGGGATCAGGCCGATCTTGCAGAACGCCTGGATAAAGCTGGCCGAGCGAGCAGCCAGCACCAGGTCGCAGGCCAGCGGTATGTTCGCGCCAGCACCGGCGGCGACGCCGTTGACGGCACAGATGACCGGGATCGGCAGGTCGCGCAGGGTGTGAACCAGCGGGTTGTAGTAGCGCTCGATGGATTCGCCCAGGTCGGGTGCCTCGGCGCCGGGGACGACATTGCGGTCGGCCAGGTCCTGGCCTGCGCAAAAGCCGCGGCCTTCGGCGGTCAGCAACAGGACCCGTACGTCATTGCTGCGGCGTACCAGGCGCAGCGCCTCCTGAACCTCTTCATGCATGCGGCCGTTGAAGCTGTTCAGTTGCTCGGGACGATTGAGGCTGAGCAGGGCGACGCCTGCATCGATGGAAAACAGGATGTGCTCGAAACTCATGGTATCTGCCTTTGGTTGCAGGTCTATCGAGGGGTGGTGGAGCTTATTTGCCGCAGAAGCTGGCGCGGCGTTTTTCCTGGAAGGCGCGGATGCCCTCGTTGCGGTCGGCGGTGCCGGCCAGCAGGGTGAAAGCGTGGCGTTCAAAGCGCAGGCCGCTGGCCAGGTCCAGATCCTGGGCCTTGAGCAGCGCCTCCTTGGCCAGGCGCAGGGCCAGCGGTGCTTTGCTGGCAATGCGCTGGGCAATCTGCAAGGCGCGCTCGACCGTCAGCTCCGGCGGGGTGACTTCACTGACCAGGCCGGCCTCGAGGGCGCGCCTGGCACTGATCGGCTCACCGCTGAGGACCATCTGCATGGCCAGCGACTTGCCCACCGCCCGCAGCAGGCGCTGGGTGCCACCGGCCCCGGGCATGATGCCGAGGTTGATTTCCGGCTGGCCGAACTGGGCGTCCTCGCCAGCAATCAGGATGTCGGCGTGCATCGCCAGTTCGCAGCCGGCGCCCAGGGCGTAGCCATTGACGGCAGCAATCAGGGGCTTGGCGAACTGGGTGATGGTTTGCCAGTGCGCCTGACGCGGATCGTTGAGCATGCCGACCAGGTCGCGCCCGGCCATTTCGTTGAGGTCGGCGCCTGCGGCAAAGGCCTTGCGGCTGCCGGTCAGGACCACGGCGCCA
This sequence comes from Pseudomonas sp. SBB6, assembly GCF_024213215.1. Taxonomy (NCBI): domain Bacteria; kingdom Pseudomonadati; phylum Pseudomonadota; class Gammaproteobacteria; order Pseudomonadales; family Pseudomonadaceae; genus Pseudomonas; species Pseudomonas sp. SBB6. The sequence continues at coordinate 47,345 of NZ_JANAVH010000013.1, forward strand.
ATGCTCTCGTCGCTGGCGCAGCGCTGCAGTTGCTCGGCGAGCTCGGCCAGCAGTTCACTGGTCAATGCATTGAGTGCTTGTGGGCGCTGCAGGGTGATCAGGCAAACCGCCTGGTGGGTGTGCACGGCAAGGGTATGCGGCATGGCGAAGGTCTCGCAGGGCGGTCGGGCGTCAAGGCCGGGATTTTTATTGGGCGGGCGTGAGCCGTTTCGTCAAAGTATAGGCATGAAGCGATACGAAAATACAACACGAAAAATAACAATGCGTGTCTAATTGTTTGTGGCTTTATGCCTGTGGTGTTGCCTAATCCAATAAATAGCTGAGGCTTATAGGAGGGGAGGCACTGATGGTGACATGGTAAAACGATACATAAAATGTTATTGCTGTCAGGTGATTACGGTTAAATGCTACGAGGAGATTCGCCATGCCCTGCTACAGCCTCGACGGCCTCACGCCGGTGGTCGACCCCAGTGCCTATGTACACCCGAGCGCCGTATTGATCGGCGACGTGATTGTCGGCCCGCGGTGCTACATCGGTCCCTTGGCCAGCTTGCGCGGTGATTTCGGCAGGATCGTGCTGGAGGAGGGCGCCAACCTGCAGGACACCTGTGTCATGCATGGTTTCCCCGACAGTGATACGGTGATCGAGCGCGACGGCCATGTCGGTCACGGCGCGGTGTTGCATGGCTGCCGGGTGGGCGCTGATGCGCTGATCGGTATCAATGCCGTGGTCCTGGACTACGCCCGCATCGGCGCGCGTTCGATCGTCTCGGCTGGCGCCCTGGTCAAGGCGCGCTTCACCTGCGCCGAGCAATCGCTGGTGGTCGGTTCGCCAGCCCGGGTTACCCGGCGCTTGAGCGATGAGGAAGTGGCCTGGAAGCAAGCCGGCACCCGCGAATACCAACTCCTCGGCCAGCGCTGCAGCAGCCTGGTGGAGTGCGCGCCGTTGTCGGCTGTCGAAGCCGACCGGCCACGGATCAGCCACAGCGAGCATCGCCCCAAGGCCGCCAGCAGCACCTGAAACCCTCGGGCAACAGGGCCGGCGTAGTCTTGAGCTGGGCGGCGGGGTATATTTCAACTTTTTCGATGGACCGTCTATGTCGTCCCTGACACCGCTCAATCAGCTGATCAACCGTTTTCAGCAACAGACACCCATACGGGCCAGCTCGCTGATCATCACCTTGTATGGCGATGCCATCGAGCCCCATGGTGGCACCGTGTGGTTGGGCAGCCTGATTCAGCTGCTCGAGCCCATGGGCATCAACGAGCGGCTGATCCGTACGTCGATCTTTCGCCTGAGCAAAGAAAACTGGCTGACCGCAGAGAAGGTTGGCAGACGCAGCTATTACAGCCTGACCGGCACCGGCCGGCGGCGTTTCGACAAGGCTTTCAAGCGTGTGTACAGCGCCAACCTGTCGGCCTGGGATGGCTCATGGTGCCTGGCGATGCTGCCCCAGCTGCCTGCCGACAAGCGCAAGCAGGTGCGCGAAGAGCTCGAATGGCAGGGGTTTGGCGCGATTGCCCCCACGGTACTGGCCTCGCCGCGTTTTGACCGCGGCGACGTCAATGCCACCTTGCTGGAGCTTGGCGTGCAGGAAGACACCATCCTGTTCGAGACCACCACCCAGGATGTACTGGCCTCGCGGGCGTTGCGCATGCAAGTGCGCGAAAGCTGGAACCTTGAGGAGCTGGCGGCCCATTACAGCGAGTTCATCCAGTTGTTTCGGCCGCTCTGGCAGAGCCTGCGCGAGCAACCCACGCTCGACCCTCAGGACTGCTTCCTGGCCCGTATCCTGTTGATTCACGAGTACCGCAAGCTGTTGCTGCGTGACCCGCAGCTCCCCGACGAGCTGCTTCCGGGGGACTGGGAAGGCCGCGCAGCCCGGCAATTGTGCCGCAACCTGTACCGGCTGATCGTCGCCCCGGCCGAGCAATGGCTGGAAAGCGCCATGGAAACCGCCGACGGACCGCTGCCGGATGTCGGCGAGAACTTCTACAAGCGCTTTGGCGGCTTGACCTGATCCGTTAACACCGCCTGTGGATGGCAAGCGCTGCGCAGCGGCGGTTGCACCGCCACGGCCCTGACGGGCTGGCCTGCTGCGTGGGGCTGGCGAACGGCTTCATTGACGATGCCGATGCTGCAGGGCAGGGCGTCCAGGTAGCCTTGGCGCACCAGCGGCGCCAGGCGCCCGCTGCCGGCACCGTCGTGCCACCAGACCTGCACATTGAGGCTGGCCAGTTGCTCCAGCCAGCGGGCATTGACCGCCGGGCTCAGGCGCCCGGTGCTGAAGGCGCTGATGTGCAGTGGCGCATCCAGCCGGCGGTTGAACCCCTGCAACTGGGTGTACAGCGCTTGGCGGCGGTCGGCACTGTGAAAGTGCAGGTCGTCCAGTTCCATTGGCAGGTACCAGCCTGCCACCGGCAATTGCCAGTCCTGGCGCACCTTGCGCTGCTGGGCCAGGGCGTTGCCCAGTTGGGCCTTCCAGTAGGCGGCAAGGCCGGCGCCGTCCAGCGCGTCGATACGCTGGTAATAGGCGGCGTCCATGTACAGCCCCAGCACCAGTTGCAGCCCCTGTTCGTGGGCCAGGCGCAGGCTGTTGGCCAGCCAGCCCCGGGCACCACCGAAGTCGCTGTCGCCGTAGGCGCTCCACTGCACGATCAGGGTTTTGCCGCCCTGGGCCGCGCTGGCCTTCCACCGCGAGCGCCATTGTTCCTGGCTCAACTGGGCGTCGCGGTTCAGCGGTTGGTAGAACAGGCGTTCGTCGGCGCTGGCCTGCAGGCTCAGCACCAATAGCATCACAGCGATCAAGCGGCGCATCAGAAGGTCAACTCCGCACCCAGCAACACGCCATTGGCGTGTTCATAAAGATTACCGCCCAGCGCTTGCTGGTATTCGGCGCGTACTTTCAGCGAACCGCGATAGGCGTTGTAGCGGTCGTCGTCGAACCACCATTGCCAGCGCAAGCCCAGGCCGGTGCGCAGGTCCTGGCGCCAGTCGTTGCTCGGGTCCTGGCTTGAGAGCTCAAGAAAACCATAGGGCATCAGGGTTTGTGGCGAGCCGCTGGGCAGTTTCCAGGTGTGCCCGCGCTGGTAGCGCGACAGCCATTGATGATCACCGGCGCGGGTCCACCAGGCGCCATCGAGGTAGAGGAAGCGCTCGTCCCAGTCGTCTTCATCGGCGCGCCAGTCGTTGCGCCATTTGCCCTGGTCGAGGAACGAGGCGGTGGCGCGTAGCAGCAGGTCGTTGCTCGACGCGGCGTGGCCACGCAGGTCGCCATAGTTGTCGCCAGCCTTGCTCGGGCTGATCAGTTGGCCCAGGCTCAAGCCGCCGTAACGGGCATCGTCGATCTGGCGCTGGTGATAGAGCTCGCTGTAGAGGTTGAGGTTGGCCGTGCCGAACGGCTTGTAGCGCAGGCCGACGCCGGTGCCCATGCTTTGCGCGTAGTCGTTGCGGCCCGTGCCGCCAAACAACACCCGGCCATAGACCGCGAAGGTGCTGCCATTGCGGCTCGGTTCTTCGCCCAGGGCATGGTCCCACATCGCCAGCTGCACGTTTTGCGAGGTGGCACGGCGGTTCTGGCGCTCGTCACGCAAGTTATCGTTGGTCGAGACGCCACCCGGCGACCAGGTACTGGCCAGGGTGATGCGGTCGCGTCGCGACAACGCTTCATGGTCGCGGCGCTGACGGTACTTGCGTGCTTGCAGGCTGCCGAACTGGTCATCACCGTCGACCAGGTCCTGCTCGACATCCAGCACCCGGCGCAGCTCCTTGCGCGCGGCGGCGCTATTCTCCACTTCGGCGTAGCGCCAGGCCAGGGTTTCGCCGAGGCGGTAGTCCTCGGGAAAGTCGTGAGTGGCGCGCTCAAGGTGGGCAATCGAGCGGGCTCGGGTCGCTTCCTCCTGCGAGCCTGACAGGCGCATGCCGTAGTCGGCGCGGTAGCGCGGCTGGTCCGGCGCCAGGCGTACGGCTTCGGCCAGCCAGGCGGTGCTCTGGCGCAGGTCGTCATTCTGCGCGGCGGTCACCGAGGCGGCGTAGTAGTGGTCGGCGCGCGGCTGGCGCTTGAGGGCCTCGCGCTGGTAGTTAATGGCTGCGTCGATTTGGCTCTGGCGCCGGGCAATGGCCGCGCCCAGCGCCCAGTCATCGGCCGTTACATGCGGCGCCTGGTTCCAGTACTTTTCGGCCTGATACGGATTGTTGGCATTGAGTGCGCTGCGCGCGGCGGTGAGGCGCGCGTTGTCGGTCCACTCGCTGTCGGCCAGGTGCTTCCAGATCGGTTGCGCAGCGTAGGAATCGCCCGAGGCTTCCAGGGCGTAGGCCAGCGGCAGGCGGCTGCCGCTGTCGCCCAGGCTTTCGGCGGCCTGGTAGTAGACCACCGCTTCACCCGGGCGCTCGGGCATGGCGCAGCGGCCCAGGGCGCGCAGTTGGTCGACTTGGGTGGGGTTGGCGGGCGTTGCCTGACGCAGGCGCTCGCACTGGCCGATATCGGCTACGCTGGGGACGGCGTAAAACCACAGCAAGACACTGGCCAGTTGCATCGGCCCGCGCAGGTGCTGGTTGATCGAGTGATGACTGACCCGCTTAGGTAGCGCGGCATCGTCCTGATGCATGTCGAGAGCCGCGAGCATGAGCCGGGTCTCCTCCTTCTGCCAAGGGGCTGGGATAGGGGTGTTGCAAGCCGAGGGGCATGCCCAGCTGGTGCGGTTGGCGGCACGCTGCAGTGCACGGCCAGGCGGCGGGGCAGCAGGGTAATCAATTTGTGCGCGAGTTTGAACGGATTTAATTCGCTCCAGCGCAAATAGCGCTGCCCAGCCAGTCCAGGAACGCCCGCAACGCAGGCTCGCGCTCACGCCCCGGCAACCACACGGCGCTGTATTGTGCGGCCGGCAGACGCACTTCATCACGCCACGGTTGCAGCAAACCCTGGCGCACGCTGTCGGCCACCAGCACGTTGCTGGCCAGCACCAGCCCATAGCCGGCCACAGCCGCCTGCAGGGCATAGTGTTCATCGTCATAGCGATGAAAGCGCGCCCGCTGCAGCCAGTCTTCGCAGCCGGCCAATGCGCACCAGCGGGCCCAGTCGATGACCACGCCACTGACCGAGCTCCACGGTACCTCAAGCAGCGACAGGGGCTGATCCGCAGGTGGCTCCTGCCAACCGGGCGGGGTATAGACCGAGAAATGCTCGGCCAGCAACGGCATCCGTTGCAGCCCGGGGTCGGGATTGAATTCGGCACGCAGGGCCAGGTCGAAACGCTGGTCGCGCTGCAGGTCGACCACCTCGCTGCCGGTCAGCACCCGCACCTGAATGTCGCCATGGCGATGATGGAAATCGCCCAGCCGGGGGATCAGCCACAAACTGGCAAACGCCGCGGTGGTGGTCAGGGTCAGTTGCTGGCGATCGCAGGGTGGTTGCAACGCTTCGAGGCTGCGCTGCAGGTTTGCCAGGCCCTGGTGCACCTGGAGGTACAAGCGCTCACCGGCTGCGCTGAGCCTGACCCCCTGCGCGCTGCGCTCGAACAACAGCAGGCCAAGGTGCGACTCCAGGCGCTTGATCTGGTGCGAGACCGCCGCCGGGGTGACCGCCAGTTCGTCGCTGGCAGCCTTGAAGCCGCCCAGGCGGGCCGCCGATTCGAACGTGCGCAGGGCAGTCAGGGGCAGTTTGGCGAACACGGTGCTCAAGCCAATTGAGGGAGGCTCAATTTAGCTCAGTTGAACCGCCGTCTCAACGCGGTTAGGGTGGGGCTTCATTGACGTTCAGGGAGGCAGACATGCAAGGCAAGGCGCGCAAGATCGTTCAGGCCATGCTCTACGAAACCATCGCCGTGCTGTGTGTGGCGCCGGTATTGTCCTGGGCCTTCGATGCCGGCATGGCCCATTCCACCGTGCTGTCGCTGATCCTCTCGGCGGTGGCCCTGGCCTGGAACATGTTCTACAACTGGGCCTTCGAATATTGGGAGGCGCGTCAGGTGCAGCGTCGGCGTACCCTGTGGCGGCGTTTTGTGCATGCGTTGGGCTTTGAAGGCGGGCTGGTGTTGATCCTCTTGCCGGTGGTCGCCGGCTGGTTGCAGATCAGCCTGTGGGCGGCGCTGTTGACCAACCTGGCGCTGTTCCTGTTCTTCTTCGTCTATGCCTTCGTGTTCCAGTGGGCCTTCGACCGGGTCTTCGATGTGCCGGATTCCGCCCGCGAGCCTGCTTGACTTTGTCTGCGCGGCTGCGCTAGTTTCGCTGCCATGAATACATTCCTGCAGTTGCCTCAGCACAGCATTATTACCGCCATTATCGTTTTGGCGGGCTAGCTGGCACTTGCACCGAACCCGCCCTGGAGGCGGGTTCTTTCTCTCTCTCCTGGGCACTTTAAAACACCAGGAGTCACTGATGACCAGCCTTGCCGTAAGCCCCCGTACACCGTCCGCACCGCTGAACCTGCTGTCCGACTACGTGCGACGCATTCTTGCGGCCCCCGTGTACGACCTGGCGATCGAAACGCCCCTGCAAGCGGCACCGGCCTTGTCGCGCAGCCTCGGCAACCAGGTGTTGCTCAAGCGCGAAGACCTGCAACCGACCTTTTCCTTCAAGATCCGCGGTGCCTACACCCGTCTCAGCCGCCTGAGCCCGGCCCAGCGCCAGCGCGGGGTGATCACCGCGTCGGCCGGCAACCATGCCCAGGGGGTCGCCCTGGCCGCCCGCGAGCTGGGCATGCGCGCGACCATCGTGATGCCGACCACCACCCCTGAGCTCAAGGTTGAAGGCGTGCGTTCGCGCGGCGGCCAGGTGGTGCTGCACGGTGAGAGCTTCCCACACGCGTTGGCCCATGCCTTGACGTTGGCCGACAGCGAAGGCGCGACCTTCGTGCCGCCGTTCGACGACCCGGACGTGATCGCCGGGCAAGGCACCGTGGCCATGGAAATCCTCCGCCAGCAACCGGGCGAGCTGGATGCGATCTTCGTTCCGGTGGGTGGTGGCGGCCTGATCGCCGGCATCGCGGCCTACGTCAAATACCTGCGCCCCGAGGTCAAGGTGATCGGCGTCGAGCCGCACGACTCCAATTGCCTGCAAGCAGCCATGGCCGCCGGCGAGCGGGTGGTGCTGGCTCAGGTCGGCAGCTTTGCCGAGGGGGTGGCGGTGGCGCAGATCGGTGCCCATTGCTTTGAACTGTGCCGCCACTATGTCGACGAGGTGATCACTGTCAGCAGCGACGAGTTGTGCGCGGCGATCAAGGACATCTACGACGACACCCGCTCGATCACCGAGCCGTCCGGCGCCCTGGCGGTGGCCGGGATCAAGAAGTACGTGGCCCGCGAAGGCGTGCAGGGCCAGACCCTGGTGGCCATCGATTCCGGCGCCAACGTCAACTTCGACCGCCTGCGCCATGTGGCCGAGCGTGCCGAACTTGGCGAACAGCGCGAAGCGATCATCGCCGTGACCATCCCCGAGCAGCCGGGCAGTTTCCGCGCCTTTTGCCAGGCCCTGGGCAAGCGCCAGATCACCGAGTTCAACTACCGCTACTATCCGGGCAAGGAAGCGCGGCTGTTCGTGGGCGTGCAGACCCACCCGCAGACCGATCCCCGTGAGCAGTTGCTGGCCAACCTGCGCGAGCAGGGCTACACGGTGCTGGACCTGACCGACAACGAACTGGCCAAGCTGCACGTGCGCCATACCGTCGGTGGCCACGCCGGGCCGGGGGCGGACGAGCGCGTGCTGCGCTTTGAATTCCCCGAGCGCCCGGGGGCCTTGCTGGGCTTTCTGGAGCGCCTGGGCAAACGCTGGAACATCAGCCTGTTCCACTACCGCAACCACGGCGCCGCCGAGGCGCGGGTGTTCGCCGCCCTGGAAGTGCCGCAGGACGAACAGGCCAGCCTGCCCGAGGCGCTGGACGCCATGGGCTACCGCTACTGGGACGAAAGCGACAACCCGGCCTACCGGCTGTTCCTCGGCTGAGCCAGGCCTTGCCCCAGATCAACACGGGGCAGGGCCGACAGGCGGATCCTCAAGGCAAAGGTACATTGCATGAGGATCTCGCCATGAGCAGCACGTTTTTCATCCCCGCCGTCAATATCATGGGCATCGATTGCCTCGAAGAGGCGATGGCTGCCATTGCCGGGTACGGCCTGCGCAAGGCCTTGATCGTCACTGACGCGGGCCTGGCCAAGGCCGGCGTTGCCGAGCGCATGGCCGAAATGCTGGCGATGCGCGACATCGACTCGGCGATCTTCGATGGCGCCAAGCCCAACCCGAGTATCGCCAACGTCGAGCAGGGCCTAGCGCTGTTGCAGCGCGAGCGTTGCGACTGTGTGATTTCCCTGGGCGGCGGCTCGCCCCATGACTGTGCCAAGGGCATCGCCCTGTGCGCCACCAACGGCGGGCACATCCGTGACTACGAAGGCGTCGACCGTTCGGCCAAGCCGCAACTGCCGCTGATTGCCATCAACACCACGGCCGGTACGGCCAGCGAGATGACCCGCTTCTGCATCATCACCGACGAAGCGCGCCACGTGAAAATGGCCATCGTCGACCGCAACGTCACGCCGCTGCTGTCGGTCAACGACCCGGCGCTGATGGTCGGCATGCCCAAGGGCCTGACGGCGGCCACCGGCATGGATGCCTTGACCCACGCCATCGAAGCGTATGTATCGACGGCCGCCACGCCGATCACCGATGCCTGCGCCATCAAGGCCATCGAGCTGATCAGCGACAACCTGCGCCAGGCCGTAGCCGACGGCAGCGACCTTCAGGCCCGGGAGAACATGGCCTACGCCCAGTTCCTCGCCGGCATGGCGTTCAACAACGCCTCCCTGGGATACGTGCATGCCATGGCTCACCAGCTCGGTGGCTTCTACGACTTGCCCCATGGTGTCTGCAATGCGGTGCTGTTGCCCCATGTACAGCGCTTCAACGCCAGCGTCAGTGCCGCGCGCCTGCGTGATGTGGCCAAGGCCATGGGCGTGGAGGTCAGCGCCATGAGCGCCGAGCAGGGCAGTGATGCGGCCCTGGCAGCGATCGAGAACCTGTCGCGGGCCATTGATATCCCCGCCGGGTTGGCGGTGCTGGGGGCGAAGGAGGCGGACATTCCGACCCTGGCCAGCAATGCCTTGAAGGATGCTTGCGGCCTGACCAACCCGCGGGTGGCCAGTCAGGCGGAAATCGAGGCGATCTTTAAAGCAGCCTTTTAACAGCATCGCGGGGCAAGCCCGCTCCTACAGTGTAGGAGCGGGCTTGCCCCGCGATGAGGCCCTCAAACCACCATCGACAGCAGCATGATAAAGATGATGCCGACCACCGACAGGATGGTCTCCATCATGCTCCAGGTCTTGAAGGTCTCGGCCACGGTCATGTTGAAGTACTGCTTCACCAGCCAGAAGCCGGCATCGTTGACGTGGGACAGAATCAACGACCCCGCCCCGGTCGCCAGCACCAGCAACTCACGGTTGACCCCCGGAATCATGCCGATCACCGGCGCGACGATCCCGGCCCCGGTAATGGTCGCCACCGTCGCGGAACCGGTGGCGATGCGAATCACCGCCGCCACCAGCCAGGCCAGCATGATTGGCGAAATCTGCGCCTGCACGGCCATCTGCCCGATCACATTACCCACGCCGGTATCCACCAGCATCTGCTTGAAGCCACCACCGGCACCGACGATCAGGACGATTGCCGCCGTTGGCGCCAGGCTCTGGTCGAGCAGCTTCATGATCTGCTGGCGGGAAAACCCGCGCGCCGCGCCAAAGGTGTAGAAGGCCAGGAGCAGGGCGGCAAGCAGGGCGCTGATCGGGTGGCCAATCAGGTCCATCCACTGACGGACGATATGCTCGGCCGGCAGTACCACGTCAGCGAAGGTTTTCAGCAGCATCAGGAACACCGGCAGCAACACGGTGATCAGGGTGATGCTGAAGCTGGGCAGGTTGTGCTGGTCGGACTCGCGGGCGATCTGGTCCATCAGCTCCTTGTTCGGGTTGCCCGGGATGTACTTGGAGATGAAGTTGCCGTACAGGGGGCCGGCGATGATCGCCGTGGGCAGGGCGACGATCAGCCCGTAGAAGATGGTCTTGCCGATGTCGGCGTTGAAGATGCCAATCGCCAGCAGCGGCCCCGGGTGCGGCGGCACCAGGCCGTGGACCACCGACAACCCGGCCAGCAGCGGAATGCCGATCTTGATCAGCGACACCCCGGAACGCCGGGCGACGATGAACACCAGCGGAATCAGCAATACGAAGCCGATTTCAAAGAACAGCGGAATACCCACCAGAAAGGCGGCGAACATCATCGCCCAGTGCACCTTCTGTTTACCGAAGGCGCGAATCAGCGTCTGGGCGATCTGGTCGGCACCGCCGGAATCGGCCATCAGCTTGCCGAGCATGGTGCCCAGGGCCAGGACGATGCCGACAAAGCCGAGCACGCCACCGAAGCCGTCCTGGAATGATTTCATCACCTTGGCCACCGGCATGCCGGAGGTCAGGCCAAGAAAGCCTGCGGCCAGGGTCAGGGCGACAAAGGGGTGGACCTTGAAGTGGGTGATCAGCAGCACCAGGCCGATGATGGTGATCACTGCGTCGAGCAGCAGGTAGGTATCAGTTGCCAAACCGAACATGGTTCAGTGCCTCATCTTGTCATTTTTGTGGGCGTAACGTTTGCAGCGTTTACGGGGCGAGACAGCGCTATCTTTGGTGAGCCGAGAAAACAGCCAGGGTCAGGCCGTTCGCGCCAGCAACGGTTCACCGCAGGGCTTTAGCCACTGGTCTACCTCGATGGCCAGCGTGGCCACCGGCAGGGTGGCGTCCAGCGGCAGGGTCAGCGGTTCGCCGTGGGGCGGTTCGAGGGCGGCGAACTGGCTTTCAATCAGGCTGGCGGGCATGAAGTGGCCGGGGCGGGCCAGTACCCGGCGTTCGGCTTCTTCAGGGCTGAGTTCGAGAAACACGAAGCCCAGGTCCGGCACCGCGTGGCGCAATGCATCGCGGTAGCGCTTTTTCAGCGCCGAGCAGGTGAGGATCGGCCGTGCGCCGCTTTTGAGGGTGCGTTGCAGTTCTTCACCCAGAAGGATTAACCAACCCGCACGGTCGTCGTCGTCCAGGGGAATGCCGGCGCTCATTTTCTGGATGTTGGCGGCAGGGTGAAAGGCATCGCCTTCGATCAGGCGGCCGCCGCTATGGCTGGCGATGGCGGCACCGACGCAGCTCTTGCCGCAGCCAGCTACGCCCATTACCACAATTGCGGACAAGGGGGGATTCATCGGTACCTCCTGCAGGGCAAGATAGCGCTATCTTTAGGTGAGACGGTTAACGTCTCGGGCGCTTCCTACCCAGATGTTATTGATCTTGTAAAAGCAGTCTGGGTGCTCATTCCTGGCCTCATGCAGTTTTGCATTGCCTGTGGTCTGAGACAGCGCTACCTTAGTGCCCGTTCCCCATTCTTTGCAAGTCGAAAATAAAACCTGTCATGACCCGCATTGGCTCCCGTACTACCGGTCGTCCCACCTTGGCTGAAGTGGCCAGGCTTTCCGGGGTTTCCCCGATCACTGCTTCGCGGGCGCTGCGCGGGGTCAGCACGGTTGCCCCGGAGCTGGTCGAGAAGGTCCAGGTGGCCGCTGCCAGCCTTGGCTACGTGGCCAATCCGGCGGCCCGGGCGTTGGCGTCGGCGCAAAGCCAGTCGGTCGTGGTGTTGATCCCGTCGCTGTCCAACCACCTGTTCATCGACACCCTGGAAGCCATCCATGAGGTGATGCGACCGCGTGGGCTTGAGGTGCTGATTGGTAACTATCACTACGATATTGCCGAAGAAGAGAACCTGATCCGCAATTACCTGGCCTACCAGCCGCGCGGCATCCTGCTCACCGGCTTTGATCGCAGCGACGCAGCCAAGCAGCTGCTGGCGGCCAGCGGCGTACCTTGCGTGCACATGATGGAGCTGGGCGGCGATGCCCAGGCCATGTCGGTAGGTTTCTCCCAACAGGAAGCGGGCAGGGCGGCTGCGCGGCATTTGCTTGAGCGCGGCTGCAAACGCCCGGGCTTTATTGCCGCACAACTCGACCCGCGGGTGATGCAGCGCGCCGAAGGCTTTCGCCAGGCCCTGGCCGAGGCGGGCCTGGATGCCCATGCGCGGGAAGTGCTCGCCCCGCAGCCGTCGTCGATCGGCCTGGGCGGCGAGCTGTTCGCCCAGTTGCTGCAACGCCATGCGGATGTCGACGGCATCTTCTTCTGCAACGACGACCTGGCCCAGGGCGCCATTCTCGAAGCGCTGCGCCAGGGCATCAAGGTGCCGCAGCAAGTGGCCATGGTCGGTTTCAACGACCTGCCCGCCTCAGCGCACATGGTCCCGCGCCTGACCTCGATTCGCACCCCGCGCGCGGCCATTGGCCGTTGCGCCGCCCAGGCGCTGCTGGGCCTGCTCGACGGCAAACGCGCGCAGGTGCAAAGCCAGGACCTGGGCTTTGAACTGATGGTCCGTGAAAGCAGCTGAAACCGCCAGTCGGCGGGCGTTGCACGGTGATGTCATAGTGCTTTCGCGGTGCTAATCGCGATCTATGCTCAGCACATCCCGAGCATGGAGTGTTGCAAAATGTTTGATTTGCATCATGCGTTACCGCCTGGACGAGGTGGTGGGCTAGAACCATGACTTGTCGTTGACCGCCGTGGCCAGCATGCAGTCAAGCCTCAGCCGTACCGGCCTTGGCGTGGAACTGGCCAACGAAGCCGGTGAGGTGATTGTGGAAATCCAGCAGGGGTCCCAGCATGTGGTCGATGCGATCAGCCAGATCAACTCGACCTTGCAGTTGCACTGAGCCGCTGGTTGAGCTGCCCGTCGAGGGTCTGCAGGCTGTGCTCCAGGGCCTTGGCCAGCACCTGTAGATCGGCGCTGCTGGCCTCGCCAACACAGGCTTGCTCGAGCGCTTCGCAGCGCCTTACCACGCCACGGGCCTTGAGCATCTTGGCGCCGCCCTTGATCCGGTGGGCCAGGGCGCGCAAGTCATCGCGCACAGGTTCCGTGCCCAGGGCTCGCAAGGCCTTGAGGTCGTCGCTGTTGCTGTGCGCCAGTTCCCGCAGCAGGCGTTCGACCAGTTGCGGGTCGCCCAGCGTCAGGTGCTTGAGGTTGTCGACATCGAAGCCGCTGGCATGCTCCGGCTCCTGCGCGGTAACTGCTGGTGCCGATGTCGGGCTGGTCACAGCGATCAGATGACGGCGCAACTCATTGAGACCGATCGGCTTGAACAGGCAATCGTTCATGCCGCTGGCCAGGCATCGCTCGCGCTCCTCGACCTGGGCATTGGCGGTCAAGCCGAGGATCAGGCCGGCGCGGCGTTGTTGCAGGTGTTCCTCGCTACGCAGCCGGCGTGCCAACTGATGGCCATCCATGCCGGGCATGTGTCAATCGGTGATCACCGCATCGAACTGCCCTTGCAGCCACAGCTCCAGCGCGGCCTGGCCATCGCTGGCCTGGCTGACCTGATGGCCGAGAACACTGAGCTGGCGCTGCAGCAGCATCAGGTTGGCGGGGTAGTCGTCTACCACCAATATGTTCAAGGCACTGTCGGCCAGCGGTTGCTCGATTTCTGCCAGGGGCGCTTGCGCCAGGGGCGCAATCGGCAATTGCAACTCGATGTCGACCCGCGTGCCGACGCCCGGGGTGCTGGTCAGGCTCAGGTGGCCACCCATCAGCTCGCACAGGGTACGGCTGATCACCAGGCCCAGGCCGCTGCCCTGGCGTGCCTGTTGTTCGCCAACCCGGGTGAAGTTGTGGAACAGCCGCGCCTGGTCTTGAGCACTGATGCCGATGCCGCTGTCTTCAATGCTGAGCAAGGCCCGTCGCACCTGCCCGGGCTGTTCCGCGCCCCAGCGCAGCGTGACCTTGACCTGGCCCTGCTCGGTAAACTTCAGGGCATTGCCCAGCAGGTTCGACAGCACCTGCTTGAAACGCAGCGGGTCAACCAGCACACCCTCGGTGACCGTGTGCAAGTCCGTCTGCAACATCAGGCCCTTGAGCCGGGCATTGCCTTCGAACACCCGTACGGTAGCGGCAACCAGCGCCGTCAGGTCGGTGGCGGTGGCGTTCAGTTCCATGTGTCCGGATTCGATCCGGGCGATGTCGAGAATGTCTCCGATCAGTGCCAGCAAGCCGTTGGCCGAGTCGAAGGCGACCTGTAGCGAGGCGCGATCGGCACGGCCCTGCTCGGCATCCTTGAGCGCAAGCTCGAGCAGGCCGATCACCGCGTTCATCGGCGTGCGGATTTCATGGCTCATGGTCGCCAGGAACGTGCTTTTGGCCCGGCTGGCGTCGTCGGCCTGGTCCTTGGCCAGGCGCAGTTCTTCGAGCAGGCGCTTGCTGAACCCCAGTTCGTGCTGCAGCGCTTGCTGGGCCTCGCTGCGCTGGCGGATCAGGTTGCGCAGGTAGCGGTTCCAGAACACCACCACGGCGATCATCAGGCTGGCGACGATGAGAATCCGCAGGATCAGTGAGCGGTAGTTGTACCAGGGGCTGTCGCTGATCAGTGCGTTGGTGCGCCATCGGTTGGTCAGTTGCGCCAGTTCGTCGGGCGGGATGCTGAGCAAGGCCTTATCGATGATCGAGTGCAGCACCCTGGCGTCCTTGGGCGTTGCAAACGAGGCGGTAATCGGCCGGTCGCCATACTGGGAGGCGATACGCAACCGATCCTTGAACAGGCGGCTGATGAAGTAGGCCGCGTTGATGCGCGAGCTCAGTACCAGGTCGACCTGTTTATCCTCCAGGGCTTCCATCAATGCCAGCGGGCTATCGACCTCGATCAGCGTCAGCGTCGGGTAACGCTGCAGCAATTGCGCCTTCAAGGGGGAGTCGCGAATGACCGCCACGCGTTTGCCATCCAGCTGTTCGGGGTTTTGCCCGAACGCGCTGTCGGTACGGCACACCAGCACCCAAGGGTCGGTCAGGTATGGCCGACTGAAGTTGACCAGCCTGGCGCGCTCGGGGCTATAGACCAGCGTACCGGCCAGGTCGGCTTTACCCTGTTGCAGCAACGCGATCATGGTCGCACCGGCATCGGTCTCGATGAACTCGAACTTCAGCCCCGTGCGCAGGCTGATCTGCTCCAGGACGTCGGCGGTTATGCCGCGAACCTGCTGCTGGTCATCGTAGAAACTCAACGGCGCAAAGTATTTGTTCACCAGCACACGGGTAACCGGGTGCTGTTCGATCCAGCGCCGCTCCTCGTGGCTCAGGGTCAAGGCGCCGCGATCAAGCAACATGCTGGTGCTGCCGCTGCTCCAGCGGCGCAGGATGTTCAAACGCTCGGTTTCACTGGTGACCGCCAGTGAACGGTTGAGCAGGTGCAACAGCTTGTCGTTGCCACGGGCCAGGGCAAAGGCGAAGGTTTCCCGCTCGTGCTTGACGAAGTGGGAAATCTGCACGCTGTCCTGAAAGCTCTTGCCGATCAGGTAATCACTGCTGATCGCATCACCGAGAAAGGCGTCGGCCTGGCCCAGCGAGACGGCCGACAAACCGGCCATGGTCGAGGTGTACAACTGCAGGCGGGCCTTGGGGAACAGGTGCTGGACTTCTTCGTCCGGCAGGTAGTGATCGACCATCGCCAGGCGCAGCCCATCCAGCTCGTCATCGATGGCGCGGGTCTTGCCTTGGGGCGTGACGATCACCGGCAGATCATCGGCATAGGGTTGGCTCAGCACCAGCTGGGCGTCGGCGGCTTCAAAGCCATTGGAGCTGCCGAGCAGGTCGATGTCCCCGGCATGCAGGGCGGCGATCGCCGCTTTGCGGCTGGCGTAGCGGCGCACGTCGAAGGGGATGCCCAGCAGTTCGCTGATCAGCCCGGCATAGTCGGCGGTCAGGCCTTCGTATTCGCTCTGGCTGACATTGATATCGAAAGGCGGGTAGTCCGGGCTCGAGGTTCCGAGGCGCAGCACGGCTTTTTCCTTCAGCCAACGCCGGTCATCCGCTGACAGCACTACGCCTTCGCCGCCCACCACTGAACGGGCCAGCAGCGTGCGCGGTTCACCGGGCTCATCGGCCAGGCTGCTGTTGAGCAACAACGCCGGCAGGCAGACCAGCAGCAAGAGCAGAAGAGCGGGGCGCAGGGTCATGGCCGGCTCAGATCACAAGATTGCGATTTGCCAGACCCATAAGGTCGACGAAAGATCCTACCTGAAGCTTCTCCATGATCCGGCTCTTGTAGGTGCTGATGGTCTTGGGGCTCAGCAGCATGCGAATGCCGATGTCGTTGTTCGAAAGGCCGGCGGCGAGCATGCGCAGCACTTCCATCTCTCGGTGGGAAAGGCTGGCCAGCCGCTCTTCTTCGCTGCCCAGCGGGCCGCGGCTGGCGGACATGTCAGGGAAGGTCGAATAGCCCTTGAGCATGGCTTTCAAGGCAAACACCAGTGCGTCCAGGTCTTCGTCCTTGTGCACGAAGGCCGAGCTGCCGGCATCCAGGCAGCGACGGGCGAACAAGGCCGCGGGCTGACCGGTCAGGACCATGATTTTCGGTGGTTTTTCCAGCAGATGCAGGCGTTTGATCACGCTCAGGCCATCCAGGCCGGGCAGGCCGATATCGAGGATGACCACATTGGGGCGCAGTTCGCGGGCCATCTGCACGGCGGCCACGCCGTCCCCGGTTTCACCCACCACTTCATAGCGTTCGCGTTCCAGCAGCATACGCACCGCAAGACGAATCGTGGGGTGATCATCGACGATCAGTACCGTGGGCATTGGCGCAACTCCTTGACGAAGAGGGTAAGCCGTTTCCTGAATCATTCAGGAAGACGAAACAGGCCGGAGCCGGCGAGTCGCCAACGATACGTCGAATCAGGGTGCAAGAGTATGGGAAGTATAGAGGCGTTGAAAATTGTGGTAGGAATTGTCGAATATTCCTACATATCGACTAGAGAGACCGCTACACGGACTGTCGCTAACCGATGTTGCCGGGATTGCGATCGCTTCGCGCTCGATCGCTGGCAAGCCAGCTCCCACAGGTCGGGTGCATGCAAGTCCACTGTGGGAGCCGGCTTGCCGGCGATGGGGCAGCAAGGCTGCCCTGCGGTCAACGCCGGGTTCAGAACGAAGTAGTAAACGAGGCGAAGTACGCCCGGCCCGCCTCGTTGTAGGTCAAGGCCCCGGCTTCATCGGAGTTGCCTTCGCGGTACAGGCGCTTGTCGAACAGGTTGTTCACGCCCACGCGCATGCTCAGGTTCTTGGTGAATTCATAGCCCCCGCTGATGCCGACAATCCCATAGGGGTCGACGTCCTTCTGGACCTTCTTGTCCAGGGCTTCATTGGCCCGGGCGTTGTAGGTCGGTGCTTCCTGTTTGCCGTAGTAGGTGCCGTTGAGCTGGAACGACAGCTTGTCGGTGACGTTCCAGTCCAGGGTCGAGTTGACCGTGTACTCGGGAATGATGCTCAGCGGCTCGCCGGTTTTCTTGTCCTCGGACTCGATCATGTAGGTGAAGTTGGTGTTCCAGTCCAGCGCTGGGGTCAGCTCGACGAACAGGTTGCCCTCGACGCCTTGCACCACGGCCTTGCCGGTGTTTTCCCAGCGCAGGATGCGGCGCCCGTTGGGCAGGCGGAACAAGGTCTGGTTACCGGCTTCGATCTTGTTTTTGTAGTCGTTACGGAAGTAGGTTGCGCTGGTGCGCCAGGTGCCCTTGTCGTAGGCCAGGCCCAGTTCCTTGTTAACGCTGGTTTCCGGTTCGAGGTTGGCGTTGCCCAGCAGGTAGCAGCCGCCATTGTTGACTTCACTGGAGTTGCAACCTGCGCCACGGCTGTACAGCAGGTAATTGGGGTTGGCCTGGTACAGGTTCGGGGTCTTGTAGGCGCGGGCGATACCGCCCTTGATGCTCAGGGCCTCGGTGATCTGGTGCGAGGCGTTCAGGCTCGGGCTCCAGTTGTCGCCGTAGTCCTCGTGGTGATCAAGACGCAGGCCAGGGGTGACGATGGTGTTTTCGCCGACTTCGATGTTGTCCTCGGCGTACAGGGCAAAACTGCGCGCGGTGGATTTGGTCTGGGTACGGTCGAAGTTCGGCAGCTCGGCGCCCGGGTCATAGCTTTGCGGGCGCAGCGAGCCCGGGTCGTTGAGCGATTCATAGAGGTATTCGCCGCCCAGGGTCAGCACCTGCTCCAGGCCCATGCTCAGTGGCAGGTTGACCTCGCCGGTGGCGCGGGTATTGCGCAGGCGCGACTCGAAGCGCCCGGCACCGCCCGATGGCGCACCTTCGCCCCAGCCGGCCAGGCCTTCATTGAGGCGGTCGTTACGGGTCAGGTCATAGGACAGTGACGCGGTGGAGGTGCCCCAGTCATAGTCGCCGCGATGGGTCACGGCAAAGCTTGAGCGTTGCATGACGTTGGTTTCCTTGCCCACCTGGCTTTCGACGAACTCGCCGCCGGCGTTGAGCATGGTGTCGCCGGCAAAGATGTTGCCCTGGCGGCTGTAGCTGGACTCAAAGTCAAGGGTGTTGGCCGGGTCGATCTTCCAGCTCAGCAGGCCGTTGATGTCCTTGTTGCGCACGCCTTCGCGGCCGGCCATCAAGGATGAATCGAAGGCCTGGTGCGCCGAGTTGATCTTCATGTCATCGGCGTCGGTCTTGTTCAGGTTGCCATAGACGCGGAAGATCAGGCTGTCGGTAAGCGGCCCGCTCAAGCTGAAGTTGACCCGCTTGCCCGTGCCTTCGGCATCGTCCTCGGGGAGCATGGTGTACAGGGTCATGGAACCGCGCAGGTCCTGGGTCGGGCGCTTGGTGATGATGTTGACCACACCGCCCATGGCGCCGGAGCCGTAGCGCGCGGCGGCCGGGCCGCGCAGGATCTCGATGCGTTCGACTTCTTCGGCCGGTACCCAGTTGGTTTCGCCCCGGGTGTCGCGGTCGCCGCTCCAGCCATAGCGCACGGCGTTGCGTGAGGTGGAGGGCTTGCCGTCGATGAGGATCAGGGTGTTTTCCGGGCCCATGCCGCGCAGGTCGATCTGACGGTTGTTGCCGCGGGCGCCGCTGCTGCTGTTGCCGGTGAGGTTGACCCCGGGTTCGCGGCGGATGATGTCGGAGAGGTCATTGACTGGTGGGCGCTTCTTGATGTCTTCAGCGGTGATGATCGACACCCCCGGAGCCTGCTTCAGCTCCTCTTCGGCGGTGCCCAGTACCCGGGTGTTCTCCAGCTCGATCGCCTGCCGGCTGCCGTCCACTGGCAGGTCGGTCGGCTGCACCTGGACTTCGTCCGGCTGCAGTTCCAGCGGGGCCGCGGCGACTGCCGTGGAACCCAGGGTCGCCAGCAAGGCAATGCTCAAGCGGCTGAGGTTGAAGCGCGACACCATGTCAGATTTCTCCTGGAGCAAAGGGTGAACGACCGGGACGGAAGGGCCCGGCCGCTCGGGAAGTCGAGAATGATAAGAATTACCATTCGCGTGTAAACCCTTAAGGAGAAAAATAAAATATTAACGAAGCAGGACGCACAGGCTCTGCTATACGGGGTTCAGCCCATCGCCGGCAACGCCGGCTCCCACAGGGTTATGGATGGATGCACCGGTCTAGGGATGCAATCTGGCTTTGGAGGCCTGGGGCTGCTGCCGCAGCCCATCGCCGGCAAGGCCGGCTCCCACGGGGTTGTGGGGGCACCAATCTATTGTGGGAGCCGGCGTTGCCGGCGAAGCGATGGTTCAGACACATCAAGATTAATTGACCTGCCACCTGAGTGTTTCAATCGGGCTAGCCTGAAGGCTCGATTTTCAGGAGACCCAACATGGACAGTCCAGCCTCCCATCGCTTGAGACGTGGGCGAGTATCGACACTTGGCGGCTTGTACCTGCTGACCAGCATCACCGAAAACCGCCAACCGGTTTTTACCGATTTTCACCTGGCTCGGCTGATGGTTGAGCAACTGCAATATGCACAGCGTCAAGCGCTGGCTAAATCCTTGGCCTGGGTGATCATGCCCGATCACCTGCACTGGTTGATCGAGCTGCGCCAGGGAACCCTTGCGTCACTGGTACGCCGGGTCAAATCTCGCAGTACCTGCCTGATCAACAAGGCCAGCCGGCGCAAGGGTCGTTTATGGCAGCACGGTTTTCATGATCGGGCGTTACGCCGGGAAGAGGATGTTCAGGCGGTGGCTCGCTACATCGTTGCAAACCCGTTGCGGGCTGGTTTGGTGTCCAGCATTGGTGACTATCCGCATTGGGATGCAATCTGGCTTTAGAGGCCTGGGGCTGCTGCCGCAGCCCATCGCCGGCAACGCCGGCTCCCACAGGGTTATGGATGGATGCACCGGTCTAGGGATGCAATCTGGCTTTGGAGGCCTGGGGCTGCTGCCGCAGCCCATCGCCGGCAACGCCGGCTCGCACAGGGTTATGGATGGATGCACCGGTCTAGGGATGCAATCTGGCTTTGGAGGCCTGGGGCTGCTGCCGCAGCCCATCGCCGGCAACGCCGGCTCCCACAGGGTTATGGATGGATGCACCGGTCTAGGGATGCAATCTGGCTTTAGAGGCCTGGGGCCGCTGCCGCAGCCCATCGCCGGCAAGGCCGGCTCCCACGGGGTTATGGATGGATGCACCGGTCTAGGGATGCAATCTGGCTTTGGAGGCCTGGGGCTGCTGCCGCAGCCCATCGCCGGCAAGGCCGGCTCCCACGGGGTTATGGATGCATGCACCGGGCTAGGGATGCAATCTGGCTTTGGAGGCCTGGGGCTGCTGCCGCAGCCCATCGCCGGCAACGCCGGCTCCCACAGGGCTATGGATGGATGCACCGGTCTAGGGATGTGATCTGGCTTTAGAGGCCTGGGGCCGCTGCCGCAGCCCATCGCCGGCAAGGCCGGCTCCCACAGGGGTATGGATGCATGCCCCGGTCTAGGGATGCAATCTGGCTTTGGAGGCCTGGGGCCGCTGCCGCAGCCCATCGCCGGCAAGGCCGGCTCCCACGGGGTTATGGATGGATGCACCGGTCTAGGGATGCAATCTGGCTTTGGAGGCCTGGGGCCGCTGCCGCAGCCCATCGCCGGCAAGGCCGGCTCCCACGGGGTTATGGATGCATGCACCGGGCTAGGGATGCAATCTGGCTTTGGAGGCCTGGGGCCGCTGCCGCAGCCCATCGCCGGCAAGGCCGGCTCCCACGGGGCGATGGCCGCGCAGCGGCCTGGTCGTTACCCGTTACTCGCGCCCGCGCATGAAGAAGCCGGCTACATACTTGCGAAAGGTGTCCAGGCTCTTGAAGTCGGCATAACGCTTGAACGTCTCGCCCTCCGGCTCCGGCCCCAGCGGCTGCTCGGTCAGCGACACCGACAGCACCCGGTCCTGGTCGGAACTGAGCACCAGCGCGTCCATGCCCTGACCACCCAGCACCGGCCGGCGCATGATCACCTTGACGCCCTTGCTGGCCATCCAGTCAATCAGCGAGATGAGCATCTTCAACGGCTCTCGCTCTTCATCGCGATACACCGGAAACAGCTGCCCGCGCGACAGCACCGGCACGCTGGCAACATGAATCAGCTCATAGAAATGACTACCGGCACTGGCCGGCGAGTAGATCGCCAGGGCCAGCAACGGCCCCGGGGTCTTGCTGCCGCCCCAGAGCAGGTGATGGCCCTGGAAGTCGAAGCCGTCTTCACTGCGGTCGTTGAATACCTTGCGCGCTTTGATCTGGCTGACGCAGTCGAGCAGCAAGCCATGCCGGCGATGGTTGCCAAAGGCCGTGGACTCACGCAAACGCGCCTTGAGCATCATCATGTGCTTCATGTCCAGGCGGGTTTCCAGGTAGTTGCTGGCCGGCACCCGCTCGATCAACGGATAACGGCTGGCGACCCCGCGCAATTCGGCGAACTGCCCGGTGAGGTCCTTTTTCAGCCGGGTGGCATAGACGTTCAAGCCACTGGCTTCGATCAGGGTCAGCAGCAGCGACAGCAGCCGATGCTGCTCGCGTTTGTCGCCACTGCCTGCGGACTCGCCGGCAGTGGCGCTGGCCGGTTTGAAATCACCGATCAGGCGCAAGGGCGCGTCCGGTGCGAGCCAGGCAGCCGGTGGCGAGTCGTTGTCGCTGTCGCGGCTGCCACTCTCACGCTCATCCTTGATGAACGCGCAGTCTGGCGCGTGCTCGGCCGTGCCCGGGTTGTTCTTGAGGAACAGCGTGCCGGTGTTGCCATTGAGGTTGACGTTGAGCACCGGCATTGCTTTGGGCTGGCAGTCGCAGGCCAGCCAGTGGCCGGCGGCGCGCACCTTCATCAGTAACTGGTTGGCTTGCAACAGGCGCGGGCCTTCCAGCCCGCCCTGGACAAAACCACGCAACAGCGCGTCTTCAGCTGGGGTGAGGGTGCGCACCAGCGCGGCGTTTTTTTCGATGATTCGCATGGACAATCCTGGCCAGCCTTCCTGTGCCTGCCACCTTAATGCAAAGCCCGGCTGGCGAACATGCCCGCCAGCCGAGCCAGTGCTGCTTACTGGTCGCCAAACAGCTTGGCGGCGCGGGCGCGGATCTCTTCCACGGAGAGGTCTTCCTTGTGGGTGGAGACGAACCACAGGTTGCCGAACGGGTCTTTCAGGGTGCCGCTACGGTCGCCGTAGAACTGGTCTTTGACTTCAGTGACCTGGGTGGCACCGGCGGCGAGGGCCTGGGCATAGGTGGCATCGACATCCTCGACATACAGGTGCAGGCCGATGGCGGCGCCATTGAGCGACTGGCTGCTGGTCAGCCCGCCGGACTGCTCGCACGGGTCGGCGAGCATCAGCGAGGAATCGCCGATTTTAAGCTCGGCATGGCCGACGCTCCCTTCGGGGCCGTCGAGGCGGAACATCTCGACCGCACCGAAGGCCTTCTTGTAGAACTCGATAGCCTTGGCGGCATCCTTGATGCCCAGGTAGGGGGTAATGCTGTGTTGTCCTTCGGGGATAGGTTTGACTGCCATTTTATTGATCCTCCTTTAAGGCGCCGCAGGGAATGGCGCGAAACTGTATGTTTATACAGTTTCGGCGATTCGGCAAATCAAAATCGGCGGCGCTGGACGAGCGGCAGTCAGAAAATGTAATCAGTGGTCAGGAAGCTCGACTCGCGGTTGCGGATGATGTCGCTGATCAGCTGCTTGTTGCTCTCCTGGAACTTGGTCGCCACCAGCGTGCGAATGGAGAACACCCGCAGGGCGTCGTGCACCGACAGGGTGCCCTCGGCCGAGTTCTTGCGCCCGTTGAACGGGTAGGTGTCCGGGCCGCGCTGGCACTGGGCATTGAGGTTGATCCGGCCGACCTGGTTGGCGAAGGTATCGACCAGCATGCCGACTTCAGCCGAGTTGCTGCCAAAGATGCTCAGTTGCTGGCCGAAGTCGGAATCGAGCACATAGTCGATCACCGTCTGCAGGTCGCGATAAGGCACCACCGGCACCAGCGGGCCGAACTGCTCTTCATGGTACACACGCATCTGCGCATTCACCGGGTACAGCAGGGCGGGGTAGAAGAACGAGCCACGGCTGGCGCCACCGCCTTCATTGATGACTTTTGCACCCTTGTCGACGGCATCGGCCACCAGGCCGTTGAGGTAGTCGATCTTGCCCGCTTCCGGCAGCGGCGTCAGGGCCACGCCCGGCTCCCAGGGCATGCCCGGCTTGAGCGCGGCCAGCTTGCGCTGGAACTTGTCGAGAAAGCCTGCGACCACGTCTTCATGGACGAAGAGAATCTTCAGCGCCGTGCAGCGCTGGCCGTTGAACGACAGGGCGCCGGTGACCGCCTCGTTCACCGCGTTGTCGAGGTCGACCTCGGGCAGCACGATCCCCGGGTTCTTGGCATCCAGGCCCAGGGCGGCGCGCAGGCGGTGCGGGCGCGGGTGAAGTTTTTTCAGGTCGCTGGCGGCCTTGTTGGTGCCGATGAAGGCGAACACGTCGATCTTGCCGCTGGCCATCAAGGCGCTGACGGTCTCGCGGCCACGGCCATAGATGACGTTGATCACCCCGGCCGGGAAACTGTCGCGAAAGGCCTCAAGCAGCGGACGGATCAGCAGCACGCCGAACTTGGCCGGCTTGAACACCACGGTGTTGCCCATGATCAGCGCCGGGATCAGGGTGGTGAAGGTTTCGTTCAGCGGGTAGTTGTAGGGGCCCATGCACAGCGCCACGCCCAAGGGTGCGCGGCGGATCTGGCCAAGGGTGTCCTGCTCCAGTTCGAAGCGGCTGGAGCGGCGGTCCAGTTCCTTGAGCGCGCCGATGGTGTCGACGATGTAGTCGCAGGTGCGGTCGAACTCTTTCTCCGAGTCCTTGAGGTTCTTGCCGATTTCCCACATCAGCAGTTTGACCACGGCTTCACGTTGTTCACGCATCTTGGTCAAAAAAGTCTCGACATGCTGGATGCGTTCGGCCACCCGCATCGTCGGCCAGGCGCCACGGCCTTTGTCGTAGGCATGTACGGCGGCGTCCAGGGCGGTGAGGGCGGTATCGGCGTCCAGCAGCGGGGTATTGCCGAGGATCACCTGGCGCTCTTCGTTACCTTCCTTGAGCCACACCGGGCTGCGCACCGTGGCCAGGGGCCCGTGCCATTGCTGCAACTGGCCGTTCACCAGGTACTCACGTTGCACCAGGGGTTCACCCAGGCGGTATGCCTCGGGGATCTCGTTGGCGGTGGGGAACAGCGTATCGAGCAGACGGTCCATGGGCGCAGCACCTCTTTTTCTGTAATGGGTGAAACGTTTCAGTCCGAGCATAACGCCAGGGCGCTAAAAAAAGCCAGCCTCGCTCAACATTGTGCCCAAGGCGCCGATAAAGCGTTAATTCGATGCGAATTTCGGACCTATGAGCACAAGAATCCTCGCCCTTGATGACAATCTGGTCCTGCCGACGAACCTGCGCACCACCCTCAATCGCCTGTTGCCGATCGGCTTTGCCTTGATTGGCATCGGCTTGTCGGTGGTGCTCGGGCGCCTGGATGTTCAGCGCCAGGAAAGCGAACTGGTCGCCAATGCCGGCGCGCGCCTGTCCGGGGTGCGCGCTGCCCTGGAGGCGCAGCTGCGTTCGGCCTTCGGCGAGACCGAAGGCATCGCCCAACTGCTCAGCGCTGATGGCAAAATCAGCCCCGAGCACTTTCACGACATGGCCCGTCAGGCCATCGCCTCGGTGCCGCACATCCGCCATATTGCCCTGGCCCCGGGCGATGTGATTGTCGATGTCTACCCGCTGCACGGTAACCAGAGCGTACTGGGCATAGATTACCGTCAGTTGCCGGATCAGTACCCGCTGCTGCAGCGCGCCCGCGATAACTACAGCCCGGTGCTGGCTGGCCCGGTGCAGCTGTACCAGGGCGGGCGTGGGTTGATTTACCGGCGTCCGGTATTCCTCAAGGGCCACAAGGGCGTGAAGCTGTACTGGGGCAATGTCTCGATCGTCGCCGATATCGACCGTTTGCTCAGCACCGCCGGGCTCGACCTTGACCCGGGCTTTGAACTGGCCCTGCGCGGCGCCGATGGCCAGGGTTCGGCCGGGGGGATGATCTGGGGCGATCCGAAGCTGTTTACCCAGCACCCGGTGACGGTCAATGTCGATGTGCCGGGCGGGCTCTGGCAACTGGCGGCCAGCCCCCTGGGCGGCTGGCCGTCCATGAGTCTGTTCGCCTCGCCGCTGTTTTTGTTCGCCTTGACCTGCACGGGGCTGTTCAGCGTGTTCGTCGCCCAGCTCAATCGCAGCAACCGCCTGATCAACCTGCGCAACCTCGAACTCAAGCAGTCCCAGGCCCAGCTCGAACGCCTGGCCCATTACGATGGGATTACCGGTCTGCCCAATCGCCTGCACTTTCATCAGCAACTGCTCGATGAGATCAACCAGGGCCAGCGTCTGGCGGTGCTGGTGCTGGATATCGACGGCTTCAAACAGGTCAATGACAGCCTTGGCCATGCCATGGGCGACCTGCTGCTGCAGCAGGCCACGGCGCGTTTCATGCAGATCATCGACCCCCAGGATTGCCAGTGCCGGCTGGGCGGCGATGAATTTGCCTTTGTCCTCAAAGGGCCGGATGGCCAGTGCATCGAGCGCATCCAGGCGTTGCTGCAAACCCTGCAGTTGCCCTTCGACCTCAAGGGCAACGCCGCCCTGGTCACCGGCAGCATCGGCCTGGCCTGGTGCCCGGAACACGGCCAGAGTGTCGATCGCCTGCTGCGCCATGCCGACACCGCGATGTACGCGGCCAAGGAGAGCGGGCGCAACGCCTACCGCCTGTACCAGCCGGAGATGACCCAGCGCCTGCAGCAGCGCCTGGACCTGGAACACAACCTGCGCCGGGCCCTGAAGCACAACGAATTCGAGCTCTGGTACCAACCCAAGATCGACCTGTTCAGCGGCCGCGTCGAAGGCGCCGAAGCGCTGCTGCGCTGGCGTGATCCAGAGCACGGGCTGGTATCGCCAGCGCAGTTCATCCCCCTGGCCGAACGCACCGGCCTGATCATCCCCTTGGGTGAGAAGGTGCTGGATCTGGCCTGCGCGCAGATCGCCGCCTGGCGCACCGCCGATCGTCTGCCCGGGCCGGTGGCGATCAACGTCGCAGCCTTGCAGATCGAGCGCAGCGACTACGTCGCCAGCCTCAAACGCTCGCTCAAGCGCTACGACCTGCCGCCGACCTTGCTGGAGGTGGAAATCACCGAAAGCCTGCTGATGGAAAGCCAGCAACATGCTTGCGCGGTCCTTGCACAGTTGCAGGAATTGGGCGTGACCACGGCGGTGGACGACTTCGGCACCGGTTACTCGTCACTGGCCTACTTGAAGATGCTGCCGATCGACCACCTGAAGATCGACCGCGCCTTCATCAAGGATTTGCCCGAAGACGACGATGGCGTGGCGATTACCCAGGCGATCATCGACCTGGGCCATGCCCTGGGTTTCAAGATCACCGCCGAGGGCATCGAGACCGCCGAGCAATATGCCTTCTTGCGCAACGCCGGTTGTGACCAGGGCCAGGGTTTCTGGATGGGCCGGCCGATGCCGGTGGCGGAATTCGATAGCTGGCTGGCCGCACGCACGGCCAGCCCGCCCGGCGGCTACTCTTCGTTGTTGCCGTTGCGATAGAACGCCTGGGTCAGTTCGCGCATCAGTTGTGCCACTTCAGCCTCATGACGCTGGACGATCAGTTGCTGGGTCAGGGTGCGATCATCAGGATTGTCCACTTCGTCCTCGGCAGCGGCAAGGCGTTGATCAAGTTCGTTTTGCAGCTCGGAGAAGCCCTCGGCAAAGTTGGACTGCAGGTAAGCAAGCCAGTCCGGGTTCAGGTACTGGTGCTGCGCAGTGCGCTGGAACAAGGCGTTCAGGCCCGCGTCTGTATCGGGGTTGAGCAACAGTAACTGCTGGTGCACTTGCTCGACCCAGTCGGCCGGCAATTGCTGCAGTGTATCTTCGATGGCATTGGTGGACAGGCGCTCCGCGGCACGCGGGGTGGATGACATCACCAGCGCCGGGTCATCGGCAAGCTGGCGCAGTGTCCAGTAGTAGAGTGCTTTGCAACGCAGGCTGCGCAAGGCGCCTTGCTCCGGCATCAGCGGGATCTGGCGCTCGATGCGTGCGCTGATCGCTTGCCGGGACGCACGCAGGGTGGCCAGGTGCAGCAACTGCTCGCCACGTTGGCGCACATTGCCTGTTGCTTGAGCAAGCAGATTATCAACGGCGTCTTCGAGTTCGAGAATACGCGAACCCCCTGCGTACTGGGCGAGCAACCCATTGCTGGCAGGTTGCGCGTCGACCTCCCGAACAATCCGCCAGAACCTGCGCCGGGTGGTCTGGGCCGCCACCAGATAACTGTGGCTGTCATACAGCTCGCGCATACGCTGAACGAAATCCAGCCGCTGTGGCACCTGCAGGCGCTCCCACAGTTGCAGTTGATCGTCGTTGGCTTCAGCCAGCAGTTCTGCGTACGCGCTTTGCGACACCAGCAGGTCGACGCGGTAGTCGCTGAAATACTGCGCAATGCGCGCCTGGGTTGCCTCGTTGAAGGGGTTGAGCTCCAACTGCAGCGCATGGCCCACCCCCCGTGGCGGGTCGAAGTGTGCCGGCAGGGTTGTCAACTGGTTGTCCGAGAGGTCGATCAACATCGGCGCTTGCAGGCCTTCCAGCCCTTGTGGCAAAGCCTCCAGGTTGCACCCGGTCATGGACACATGGCGCAAATGGCGAGTAACGCTCAGGTCGGGGGCAGTGGTCATCGCATTACTGTCCAGAAACATGTTCTGCAGGCCGGGATAGGTCGCCAGGCGGGCCTGATCAGTGGCCGTCCAGGCAATCAGGTTCCAGGACAGATCGAGCGACACCAGTTGCTCGCCAAGCCCGTCAGGCACGCGTGTCAACCCGCTCTCGCGGGCCGACAGGTTACGAAGCCGGGGGAAATGACGGGTGAAATGGGCGGGCAGTTCGCCCAGTGCATTACTGTCGAGCGACAGTTCCTGTACATGCTCGAAAACGCCGGGCTCCAGCGCCGGAAAGCTGTCCAGGTCGGTATCGAGCAATTCCAGACCGTCAAGGTGCAGGGCAAAGATGGCTTGCCCATCGGACGAACTCCGCGGATGAATGCGCCGCCAGGCATCGAGCAGGCCGGGGATCGCATCCTGACGCTGCTCATGTTCACCCGCCCAGGTCTGCAGATCACTGCGCAAGCGCTGGAGCTGCGCTTCAAGTTGTTGCAATGCGGCGCTCGGCTCGATGTTCTGCGCACGCCAGCTATCCACTGCTACCCGTGCCTGCGCTTCGCTGCTTAGCGGGTAGAGCTCGCGATAGCGCGCCAGCAACGATGAAGTCGCCGGCGTCTGCTGATAGCCTGTCGGCGTGCCACCGCGCAAACCGATAGGCTCCGACCAGCCCGGTTCGTACGCCCACAGCCACTGGCCAAGGCTGTCGCGGTTGGCTTGGCTCAGGCGGCGGATACGGGTGCCGAGCAGGTAGCCGTTGTCGTCCTGCAGTGCCAGGGCTTGCCGATCAGTGCCGGGCAGGGCGTCAAGGACAGCCTTGTAGCGGTTGGCGCTAGACGCCGCCAGCGGTTCACCGGCCCGATAGGCCCGCCAGGAATGCCCTGTTTTCACGATCACCCGTCGCTCGGCGGCATGCCTGGGGCCCAGCTGGGCAATCAGCGGCCCGTTCGGGTTGCCCCGGCGCAGTTCCAGGCGTAGCGACTCAGGCCAGTCAGGCAGACGTTTGAGGCAAGCGAACACCAGGCGCTCGCAGTCATCATTGGCCAGCCAGGGTTGGTACAGGCCCTCGATGGCGCGTGGCAGCGCCAGTTGTTGCGGGTTCAAACTGGCAGGTGGGCCTTGGTATTCCTGGGCAAACACTGCTTCGAATGTAGTGTCCTGCAGCCGCCCAACCCATTCGTCGCTGCTGCTGGCCGCTTGCAGGCGCTTCAGGCAATCGAAGAACACTTCAGGGGGCTGCTCATGACCCACGTGCAGCCGGCGCAGGGCGTCTTCGCTGACGCCGCTGATCCAGGCCGCCTGGCTCAGGTGCCGGTCGCTGTAGGCTTCGACCCGATGCCCAAGGCGGCGCAGCAGGGTGGCCCGCGACCATTGCAGCGGCCGTTCGTGCACCTGCCGCCAGGCGCCCTGCTTATTGTGCAGCAGGGGTGGCTGGTAGGCCTCGGGGGCTTGCGGATGAACGATACGCCATTGCTGCGACGCCGGGTCCAGGCGTTGTTCGAACAGCCCGCCGTCGAGGCGGATGTAGTGCGTGCCGTCGACTGCATACTGGCCCAGGGCGTTGGGCTGCAGCCCATCCGCCAGGCGAATCGCGCTGCGGTAACGGGCCAGTGTCGGCAGCCACAGACGCTCGCTGCCATCGGCGCGCCGCACGCTGACCAGTGACTCCATCAGCGGGCTGTTGAACAGCTTGCCGACCGCGCCTGCACCCACCGCCAGGCCGCCGGCCACCGCCACATTCAGCGCGATGGACTGCAGGTGCGCCAGCGCCGTGTCGACGTCTCCCTGCTGCCAGGCCTCGACGCCTTCGAAGGCGCTATAGAGCAGTTGCGCGGCAAATACGCCCATCATCACCTGGCCCAGGCTCGGGACAAAGAATGCCGCCAGGTTGAGAAAGTTCATGCCCAGGTCTTCCAGGCCCTGCAGCAGCGCTTCGCGGGCCTTTTCGTCGACATCGGCGGTGGGCACGGCCAGGGTCCGGGCTTCGTTGCGCAGGCGCCGAAGCTGGGCCGTCTGCCAGTGGTTGAACAGCTCGCCCTCGATCCGTTGGTGCGTGAGGTGCAGGTTCGCCCAGGTCGGTACCGGCCAGTTGGCATCGGTCGTGACCTTGGAGGCAAGGTTGTGCCTGAGCAGGCTGGCAAAATGTGCCCGTTGCTCAAGGGGCAAAAAGCGCATGAACAAAGCGCGAAACTGCGCGTTGCACAGCTTGTCCTTGAGCGCGTGGTGCACCGCTTGCAGCGAAGGGTACTGCTGCACGGCGTGCGAAGTACCCGGCAAGCACAGCAATACCGGGCCGATATTCCTGAGCCTGTGGCGGTCCAGCACGTTCTGACGTGGGGAAAAGATCGACAACGGGTTGAGGAGCAGCGTCAGCGGCTCGGAGAGTTGCCCTGACACCCGGGCAATACGTTCAGCCTCGGACTCGGCAGGGGCAAGCACCCAGACATCGTGCAAGGCGATGCCGAACAGGCTCAGCGACCAGCAGTGCATGGGCCGTGTGCCGAGCTTCAGTGGCGTGCTGCCGGCGAGCAGGTCGTTAAGGGCGCTCTTGCCGGCGTCAGTGAGGCGCTTTTGCCCATGGGCCAGCAGCAGGTCCAGGCGCAGTTGGTCCTTGCTCACCTGCTCGAACGCATTGCGTACCTGCCTGGCCTGCTCGCCATACACCAACAGCGCGTCGAGGTGATCCTGGTAGCGCCGGCCCAGGTCGAGCCGTCGGCACTCGGCAGCGAAGGCCAACCCACTGATCGCCAGGGCCCGGCCGCGCGCGTCGCGGATGGCGCTGGGTGGGTCCAGGTAAATGCCACTGAAGTTGTGCAGCGCGTATTGCAACAGGCTGGCGGTGGGCCCGGTGACATCGTGGCCAGTCAGCAGGCCACCGATGTTCGTGGTTACCGGTGTCAGCGTGCTGCGGATGACATCCACCTCCAGGCCGAAGGCGTCTTTCAGGCGTGCGCTGAGCAGAGGCTCGGCGAAGGCCATGACGCCTTGCAAAGGCTTGAGCAGGTGATGCAAGGCGTCGCGCGAACGGCGCAACTGCGCCTGGCTGACGCGTACGGCCCGGTACTGTGCAATCGGGGCGCCGGGGATAGCCTCGGTACCCGCCGCGTGCAGGCTCTGGCGCAGGTGCTGCCAGTTTTCCTGGTTGGCGTGGTGGGCCCAGCCGGGTAGGCGCTGGCGGAGGAAGGTGTGGTGCGGGTTGATGTCAGGCATGCGGGTGCTCCTTTGGCGAGTAAGCCATCAGCAAGCCCCCGCACGCCTGGCATCGGGTGGTAGTTATTACTCTTCGTGGGGTTCGAACTCGATATTACGCGTCAGCCGTCGCACCAGCGCATCGAGTCGCTGCAGATACTGGTGCTCCAGGTCCTGGGTATACGCCTGCAAGCGCATGGGGTCGTCAATCCTTCCCTCGGCTGTTTCCAGTTCGCGTGCGTACTGGGTTTCCAGCTCGATGAAGGCCGGGGCAAAGCGCTGGCGCAGCAAGGCAGCCCACTCGCCATGGACAAAAATCCGTGTGCCGGCGTAACGCTGCAAGATGGCGTTCAAGCCCGCCTCGGTGCCCGGGTTGAGCTGTTCAACGTGCTCGCGCAGCGGCTCCAGCCAGGCGCCTGGTTGCTGCTGCAAGAAGTGCTCGATCAGCTCGATGGACACCGGCTCGCCCTCCAGCGGCGTAGGTGCCATGACCAGCGTCGGGTCGTCGCCCAGCTGTTGCAGCATCCAGGAGAAAAACGCTTGCCGAATCGGCTCGCGGTTATCCACAGCGGCGGCATCGCCGAGAATCAACGCCGCACTGGCCTGGTCGGCGGCGTTGCGCACCGCCTGCAAGCGAACCCGCTCGACCACCCCCTGCAACAACCGTTCGGCACGCAGCGTAAAGGTGGGCGCCGCCATGGCAAAAGCGCTTTGCGCCTGCGGCTCCAGGGCCAGCAGGTTGCGGGCAATCTCCGGCACCATCAGCGTCTGATTGGCGGGCGCCTGCTCGAGCCACGCCAGCACCCGCCACCAACGGCGCAGTGTGGCATGGGGTGCGGTCTGGTAATCCAGCCGTCCGTACAGCTCGCGCAGGTGGCGAACGAAGGGCCGTGGTGCGTTCAGTTGCAGGCGCCGCCACAGCACCAATTGCTCGGGTGTCGCCGTGAACAACAGGGCCTGGTAATTGAAGTCGGAGACCATCAGGTCGACGCCGCTGGTCGCGAAGTAGTGCTCGATGCGGGTCAGGGAGAGGTCATCGAAGGGGTTGTTCTCCAGGCGCAGCGCCCGTGCCACAGGCTCCGGCACCATGAAGCCGACCGGCAGGCGTTGCAGTCGATTGGCGCTCAGGTCGATCAATTGCGCCTGGTGCAAACCGGGCAGGCCGGGTGGCAGCGCGCGCAGTTGCGCGTGCGACAAATCAACCCTGCGCAGTTGCCTCAGGGCGGTCAGGTCCGGTGGGGTCGCCAGCGGGTTGGCCGACAGCTGCAACTCCTCAAGGTTGGGGTATTGCTGCAACGCCAACTGGTCGGCAGGTGACCAGGTCAGCGCGCTGTCCGACAGGTCCATCACCCGCAACTGCGCGCCCAGGCCAGCGGGTACGCGGCTGAGCTCGGTGCTGCTCAACGACAGGCGCTGCAGGTTGGGAAAATGCCGGCTGAAGGCCCTTGGCAGTTCATCCAGCGGGTTATCGTCCAGCGACAGCTCGCGCACGTGGGCAAATGACGCCTCGATGGCCGGGAAACTGCTCAGGTCTGCGCGGGTCAAGCCGCTGTCGTCCATGTTCAGCTGGAACACCCGAGTACCGTCGGGCAAATGCCGAAAGCGCTCCTGCTGCCAGACGCTGATCAGCTCCCGGCGCAGGGTTTCACGCGCTTCGTTGCCCATGGACCATTGCACCAGGTCGTGGCGCAGGCGGGTGAATTGCGCCTCCAGGCGCACCAGCTGTTCGGCGGCATTGAGGTTGACCGCGGCCCAACTGTTCAGCGCCGCTTGTGCCTGGGCGTCGGTCAGCCCCGGGTACAACCGCCGATAGCGCGCCACCAGCGAGGCCAGGGCCTGATGGCCCTGCGCATAGCCGCGACCACTGCCGCCGCGCAGGCCGCCCCCTTCAGCCCAGGTCAAGCGCGGGTACGACCACAGCCATTGGCTGAGCTGGTCGCGGTGTTGCAAGGCCAGTTTGCGCACCTTGGCTTGCAACGCGTTTCTGTCGGCTAACGACATTGCCTCACGGGTATCGCCGGGCAGTGCGTTGAACGCGGCCTCGAACAGATCATCGACTCTTGGCCCCGGTTGCGCGCCATCGAACGCCTGATAACCGCGCAGGGTCTTTACCACGACCTGGCGCTGGGCTGCCCAGCGCGCTCCAGTCCGTTCCAGCAGCGGGCCATCGACGTTGCCGCCACGCAGCTCCAGGTTCAAGCCTTCAGGCCAGCCGGGCAGGCGTTGCATACAGGTCAGCAGCAAACGATCACTGTCGGTGCCGGCAAGCTCGGGTGCGTACAGGCCCTGCAGGGCACGAACCAGCGGCAGTTCGGCGTGCGCTGGTGCGGGCTGCTGCACGCTGTAGGTCTGCTCGAAGCGCTCACGGCTGCCGGCCCGACGCGCCGCTTGCAGGCGTGCCAGGGTGTCGGCGAGCAGCGCGGGTGGCGCGGCATTGCGCACCAGCGCCTGGCGCACATGGGCCGCTGACGTGCCGCTGATGTGCAGCGCTTCGAGCAGCTCGGCATCGGTAAAGCCCTCGCTCAACGGCCCGAGGCGCCGCAGCAATTGCTCCGCCGACCAGTTCAGCGGCCGTTCGTGGACCGAGCGCCAGGCACCGTGGCCGTTGTGCTCCAGCGCCGGTTCATAGGCGCCTGGGTCCAGCGGATGCACCAGGCGCCACTGGCCGAGTGCCGGATCAAAGCGTTGCTGGTGCAGGCGGCCATCGATGCGCACATAGGTTTTACCCTCGACAAGGTATTGGCCCAGCGCATTGGCTTCAAGCGTAGGGGGCAGCTCGACGGCGACCTGGTAGCGGGCCAAGTCCGGCTTCCACAAGCGCAGCCGGCCATCGGGCAGGCGCACCTCGGCCAGCGACGACAACTGCGCCGCCGCCTTGCCGGCCAGGGCCAGGCCGCCGATAAACGCCACGTTCAGCGCCACCGAGGCCATATGCCCCATGGCCGCGTCGATATCGCCGACCTGCCAGGCTTGCACTCCTTCGACCACTTCCTCGACCAGTTGATAGGCCACCACCGCCATCATCACTTCGCCCAGGCCGGGGACAAAAAAGGCCGCGACATTCAGGAAGTTCAGCGCGCTGTTCTCCCAGAACGCCTTGATTTGCGCATGCCGCGCCGCGTCGGCATCGGCCGTGGGAACAGCCAGCAGGCGGGCATCGTCCAGCGCCTGTTGCAGGTGCTGGTCGAACAGCGGGCGAAAGTGCGGGTGGGGGAGCGTGCGGGTGGTCAGGTGCAGGTCAGCGCCGGTTCGCAGGGTCCAGTCTTCGTTCGCCTTGGCGTCACCGCCATCGAGGTTGCGCTTGAGCACGCTGAAAAAATGCGCCTGTTGTGCGCTGCCGACAAGGCGGGCAAAGAACTGCCGGAACTCAACCTTGCATAGGCGCATCTGCAGGTCTGCCGTACACGCCGCCAGCGTCGCATACTCGATCAACTCACTGTCCACCGCGCCAGGCAACCACAGCACCACTGGCTGATCCTCACCCAGGCCTTGCGGATAGAACAGCAGCACATCACGCAAGGCGATGGCGAACAGGCTCAACTGCTGCACCGGCATCAACTGGGCGTGACCGTCCAGCAGGCTCAGCAGTCGATCCTGGGTGCTGCCGCGGATAAGCAGGCGCAAACGCGCCAACTGCACGGCGGCGCGCAAGCGTGCTTGCGTGGCAGTGATCCACAGCGGCGGGACACCTGGCGCGCCAAGCTGCGCCTGCAAGTGATCCTGATAGCGCTGGCCCAGGTCCAGTTGGCGGCACAGTGTGGCGAAATTTTCTGGCCTGAGCGCCAGCGCTGCCGTCGGCTCGGCCACCGCGCCGGGTTCGAGGCTGGCCAGCAGGTAGCTGTTGGGGGTGAAGGAGGTGTCGGGATAAAAGTTGTGCAGCGCCGCCTGCAGCAGGCTGACCGGCGCGTCGGCTTGTAAAGGCGGCGCTTGCCACAGGGGAGCGTCATGGGCGAACTCAAACAGCTCGAGTACGGATAACGGCTTGGGCGAGTAGGTGAGCAGTTGCGCCTTGCTCACGTCCAGTTGCAGGGCAACGTCGTGGTGCAGGCGCTCGGCCAGCAAGGGGCCGGCGAATGCCGTGAGGCCTTGCAGCCCCCGCAGTTGCCTGGCCAATGCCTGATCCGCAGCGCGACTACGGGCCTGTGCCTCGAGCACCGCCTCGCGCAGGTCGGGGGCGGCATTGGCGAACCAGTCGGCCTCAAGGCCGGCATGGCCCTGGGCTGGTTGCTGGGCTTGGCGCAGGCGTTGCCAGTGCTCGGGGGTGGTGTGCTGGGTCCAGGTGGGGAGGTTTTGCTGGATGAAGGTGTGGTGGGGGATGGGGTGGTTGGGCGGGGTCATGGGGGTGCTCCTGTGGGGGTGAAGGCCGACAGGAGACGATGGGGGGAGCGGGGGCGGGTGGTAGTTATTGCTGACCTGCGCTGGTCAGTGCAGCGTCCTAGGACCTATCCTACGCATTCTGTCGACCTCACAAGCTTGCCCGAGTCAAACCGGCACACTAGGCTCCGTCGGTCACTGACACATTCAGTGATCGGGTTTGGCGACCTGGTAATTCACTCGTGAGGCTTCCAATGCTGGCTGGCGCCGTCGACAGACGTGGCCGTCTGTTTTATGGCAGCTGTGCGTGGGAGGGCTTCGGCCCTGCCGGGTTTCCGAGTGTTCCGGTTCGCCAACCCGCGTACAGCTGCCACCCATTTGTTTGGCGACGAATGCGTAGTGGCTCCATTAACACTCGGAGTTGACCATGAAAAAGCCTGTTCCCGATCCGCCATCGCTGCACCTCGTTGAAACCGTCGAGACACCCGTCAAAAGCTGCCCTGAACACCCCCCTCTATTTTGCGTACGCGCCGGCGTGAGTGCCGAAGATGCGCTGGTGCATGCGTTGCTGTATTTGCGCTGTGCCAGTTCGACCATTGCTGAAGCGGTGCAGTACAGCAGTGACGCGGGGAAGGGCTTTGTGTGGTCGACGCAGCACTCGGTGGAGATGGCGGTGGCGTTGATTGATGCGGTGTTGGATGGGGTTGAAGAGCGCCAGCAATCTACTTGAGGTTGTACGGCAGAGGCTACTTTACCTGGCTGGTTGCATGATAAAACTATCATTTTTGCCAGTAGCGGAGCAGCGGAAGGAAGGGCACCCTGTTTGGGCGACATCGATGAAAACTGCTGTTTTTCCCAAACAGTTTTAGGAGTAAGTCGAATGCCCTTTTTTCAATGGATCGTCATCCCGGATAAACCCCTTCAATCTGAAGTGATCAAGCCAGTTGATCCTATTAAGCCAATTGACCCTACTAAGCCAACGTGTCCAGCTGAGACAATTGAGCCTTTTACTCCTGAAGGTTGGTTTAAGGACCCCTCATCGGGGCTCATCTACAATGAGTTCTGGTTTGGTAAATGGTTTATTAATTGTGAGAAGCCACCTTACCAAGGGGCCTGCACGGCACACACCCATCCGGGTACTGGAACCTACCCTGGGATCGATATTGGATCGGGTACTGGAACCGACCCAGGGATCGATCCTGATACAGGGGCACCGATTGATACAGGGCCTCGCACGGCGGAGATTCCAGTTGTTAAGTTGGTGTCTACCCGTCTGCTGGCGGGTCGTTATCGTGATGACCTTGCCGGGGCAACGTTAGTCATTCCGGCTGAGTCTATCGATGATGAGGCCGGAACATTCTTTGGCGCCGTAGAAACGACCGATCGTGAATACCAGATAACGGGGAACTTCCATTATAAAGATCCGCTGGGGAGCGAGTGCGCGATCGCCTTCATGGGGCTGGATCTTGCGCATGGTTATATTGTTGGGGCAATGGCCGGAAGCGATCGGGAATTTTTATCACTGTCGGGGATCGTCGCACTGTCTGATATCGTGGGTGGGTTGATTAGCGTTGGCGGGACAACTGAAAGTCCTTGGGTAAAGGTGAGTTGACACCCCCTTCGGTGTTTCTAGTGTAACCAGGCAATCTTTTGAAAATTTAACTGCCGGCTGTTCTGGTTCTGATTTTCCAGAATCAGGCACGCTGCTACATGATAGTTTGTTTTTATCAGTAAAAGTTGTATCGAATACGAGGAGGCGGTCATGAGTGATTCTGCACTTTGGCTCTGCGGTACAGTCTTTGATCACAAACAAGTCAACGGCGATAAACGCCGTGCTCGTGCCTGTCAAATGACCTGATATTTCAGGCTGTGGAATGGCGGCAGGAATAAGTTCAGCTCAAGTGGTCTGGGTGTATCGGCTTCCATTTGCTGTATGGATAACCACCTGACATTTTTGCTGGCTATACGTCCAAGTCAAATGAGGCTAGTTTCGTGACTGCTTCAAATTTTTATTGTTGCTCTTAAAATATCAAAGGAGTTCGTGTCATGTTATTTAAAACGCCTAATACACCGGAGCAATGGTATAAAGATGCTAATGGTACAATCTACAATCAACTCTGGTTCGGCATGTGGATTCAAAATTTTAACCTGCCTCCTTACAGGGGCACGGGCACGGGCACGGGCACAGGCACAGGCACAGGCACAGGCACAGGCACAGGCACAGGCACAGGCACAGGCACAGGCACAGGCACCTGTACTTGTACTTGCAGCAGTTGCAGCGGCTGCACTGGCACTGGCACTGGCACTGGTACTGGTATCGATCCAGGCATTGACCCAGAAATCGACCCAGATACTGGTGTCCCGATCGAAACAGGTCCGCGCAAAGGCTCCGAGCAGACCCAGTCTACTTGCAAATTTGTAGGCAGCTACTATGCCAAGGACCTTAATACCACGCTGACAATTCCTGAAAACAGGGTGGATGAATACACCGGGACGTTCTTTGGTACAGTTAAAACAACCAGTCGACTTTACGATGTGACTGGGCATTTTCACTACAAAGACAGCGTTGGCCTTGAGTCGGCGATCGCCTGGATTGGTGTCAATGGCGATTATGGTTATATCGTAGGTGCCATGACCTGCCGGGACCGGGAGTTTAATGTATTAATAGGTGCTGTTGTTCAAACGAACCTTAATGACGGTACGGTAATTGTCGCCGGTACTCCAACGAGTCAATGGGTAAAGCTGACTTGAACGCAGAATTGATCGGCGCGTGAGCGCTGACTAAGCATCTGTCCTGATTTTCTCGAATGCACGCAGGAGAGGTAACCTCTTCGGCAGTGTTACATCTATCGTTTTGATGCGGGCAATCGTAATGGGCATGCCTTAAGTAATTGGGGCGGCGGCATGATACAAGCTGGTGTTTCTGCGAGTCAGGCGCTTTGGGGAGCGTCTCAATGCGTTGAGCTTGTTCATTATGGTTATGATACTTATATTAAGTGCGAGGAAAGCGTGATGAGCAACTCAGACCAATGGCTCCGCGGTACAGTGTTTGATCACAAACAAGTCAACGGCGATGACGGGTTTCACTACGATCTGGTCTACCCTTATTTTCTTCACAGCGGTGACTACTTACAGCGCCTGCTGAGTCATGAATATGCCCTGCAGTACCGTAAACACCAAACCCCCGAGCCACAGGCACCATTAAGTTCACCGGAAGCGATTGTCAGTTTTTTCAATGACACCTTTGCCAGTGACCTCAAGGATTTCGACGCCGCCCAGACGGTAGAACCGTTGTTCGGCGCCGGGCTACTCGATTTCTACTTGAAAAACGATATCAGCCAAATTCAGCAAAAATACCCACAGCCGATGGTCAATACCGCCGAGATGACCCGGCGCCTGGCAGTATTGCAGAAAAACCCGCAGGCCGTGCTTAGGGCCTACGACGACCGCTTCGAAAACATGCGTAACAGTACCTTCAATTGCGCATTCGATGCCGGCGAATCCAGCTTTGGTTACTCGTGCTCCGGCTCATCGGCCATCTTCCGGCCTGTGGAGTCCAACCAGGATATCCAGGCCGATGATGTCTGGTTGCTGCCCGGTGTGTTCTATCGCGGTGCCTACATGCCGGTGCTTGAGGGAGTTGAAGTGTGGTTGGCCTCCTTCACCAGTGATATGTCACGGGTGGAGATCGGTAGCACCTTTGCGGCCGGCAGCGAATTCAAGGTGCGTTATCACTTTATCGTCGACACCCAGAAGAACACCGGCAAAGCGCTGCACAGCTTCCTGCGTGCGTTTGCGACTAACTTCGGTGGTACCGGTGGGGCACTGAGCGTGACTGCCGGGGGCAACGCCATTGTCGATGACGATAACCTGATCCCCAGTATCCCCGGTACCCAGACCAGCAACTTCAGTTGGGTTCGCGGGACCGTTCATGACCATCGGCAGGTCACGGATATGCAAGGCCAACCGCATCCATTGGTCTATCCGGAGTTTACCCGACGCTTCGATCTGTTTTTCCGCGATTACCTGCGCGGTGAAATACCCGCAACCTTCAATGAGCCCGCTCCGGAGGATCAGGTGGAGCCGCCGTTGGGTAATGATGAGGCAATGATCGCGTACTTCAACGAGACCTTCGCGACCGATTACTCGATTGAAACTTACAAAGACACCCAGTTTGGCCCCCAGGCCTTGATTCCGCGTTTTGACGCACAAAAAGACAGTGAGCTGCGGGCTCGTTCGCCACTGAGCGATACACTGTTCAACAACCGCCTGCAGAGCTTCCGGCGCAAACCGCGCAAAGTGCTCGAGGCGTTTGATAAGCGCTTCGCCAACCTGGTGGTTGGCCAGCACTATGCCGCGTTTAACGCGGCCGATTCGAGCCTGGGTTTTGGCAGTGCGGGGAATGCAGTATTCAAGTTGTCTGATCAAGGCGGTCAGTTGCGGGCGGATTGCGTCTGGCTGGTACCGGGGTTGGCTGATGAATACACCGAGCTGCCAGTACTCGACGGTATCGAAACCTGGTGGGTATTGCTCAGCCCCGACAAAAAACTTGCCGAGGTTGGTGTGCAGCCGTCGCCGGTGGACGCGGGATGGAGCTACCACAAGATTGTGGTAGACACCGAGCGCAGCAGCGGCAAGCAAGTGCAGCAATTGATCCAGGGGCTGGCCGGTAACAGTGAAATTGAGATCTACCTCAATGGTGGACTGATGCCGGACACTGACTGGCCGGTGAGTCGCCCGAATGGCGAACAGGAATATGT
Organism: Pseudomonas sp. SBB6; assembly: GCF_024213215.1. Taxonomy (NCBI): domain Bacteria; kingdom Pseudomonadati; phylum Pseudomonadota; class Gammaproteobacteria; order Pseudomonadales; family Pseudomonadaceae; genus Pseudomonas; species Pseudomonas sp. SBB6. The sequence goes on from NZ_JANAVH010000013.1 coordinate 87,685, forward strand.
CGAGCCCGAGTGGCAAGAACCCGCTGTATGGATTCGCGGGACCATTGACAACTACAAAGTAGTAACCGGTAACGATCGTCAGGACTACCGGCTCGCGCATCCGGATTTTCTGGACAGGTCAGACTACCTCTTCGAGATGTTGGCTAACGGTAACTTTCCTGATTTTCCCGGGATGGATGGCGACCTGTATGGCGAACCGTTTATGCGCGACGATCTAGCCGTAGCGCAGTTCATCCAGGATCACTATGGCTACCCGGTGGAAGAACAACTGCTTCGCAAGGAAGTGCAAGGGGACAGTAAGTGGGGAGAATACTTCTGGGAACAACCCAGTACCCTGGATCGCCTGCAGTCGATGCTCTCACCCGAAGAATATAATCGGCTGTTACACTTGCTGCAAACTAACCCAGACATGGTGTTCAACGCCTACGATGACCGCTTTGCAAACATGCGCGTGGGTAGAGACCTGGCTTCGCTCGACGCGGCCGACTCGACCTTCGGTTACTCTTGTGCGGGAGATGTGATTTTTCAGCTGAAAAATCCTCAGGCGACATCATCGGTCAAATCTATGACAGGTGGCGCTGCGACGCGTAGTGGCGATGCTACAGCAAACAATATTTATATCCTGCCTGGCTTGTATGACGAGAAGAAAAAACGACCCGATAGCAAAGGAATTGAGGTCTGGACCGTTTCCCTCTCGGCGGACAAAACAACGGCCCATGTAGGTATGACAGCACAGGATGCTGCCAGCTACCCCACGCAGTACATGATCATTGTCGATACCGAAAAAACCACTGCGGCACAAATTCATCAGCTGATCACTGGGAAAGATAAAGAGGTCACCCAGATTTACCTGCATGGTGCAGCACTGGAAAATACGGGGACAGTAATCCCCCCCGCTGCCGAGGCACTGGCGGATGTAGGGTACACCGGGGAACGGTATGTCTCCATTGAACCTGGTACCGGCAAGAGTAGCTGGCATATCCCTGTTGCACGGTTGGTGGGGGACGATGGGGTTGGGCCGGTGTTTGATCTTGGAATTGCAGTGAAGGGGGAGAGTTACTTTCCGTCGCTGGAGGTGAATCTAGGTAAATACAACTTAATTAAAAGTCACTTGAAGCTTGACGATAAATTACGCCTATCTGATGGCCGGCTAATTACCGTTGATATTGTTTCTGGTCAGGTTTATGAAGGTGAAGATTACACTTTGCATGCCAATTTTCATGACCTTGCTGGCAAGCTTGATGTGGTGCGGAAAAATGGGGCAGTAGAAGTATTTTATGTTGGCCTCCATGAGCACTCGGTGAGTGATAAGCGGGCTACTGTATTTCTTCAGACCCTATTGTCACCAAGTGGACGGAGATTGACGTTTTCCCGGAATGTTTCCAGTATAACTATGGAGTCCATTTCTGATGATACGGGGGTGTTGGTTGCTTTTTCATATAGACCCCAAAGTGCTTTATTAAATAGTTTGACTTTGTTTCCCGGTTCGGATGAAGAGGTCAAATATAGCCATGTCAGGAGCAATTTAGGTGAGCACGGAATAGCTCACGCAATAACTGTAGAAGGTAAAGGGCTACTGGGTGAACGGAAATTTAATATCAAGACCGATGGTGAGGCACAATCGTTCCGGATAAAAGAACTGACGGTAACCACCGCTGCAGCAGGCGCAACGGCGCCCACCCATACGCAATCAGAGACCCTTATTTATCAGGGTGATAACAAAGTCTCACGTTATACAATTGCCCCGGGCGGTGGCGTCGACGCGCTGACCGAAACCTATGATTATAGCGCTCAAAACCAGACGATTGTCAATTGCTCCCAAGGCTGGTTCAACGTCGGCAAACGAGTACACACCTTCCAGGATGGCCGCCAAACCAAGGAATCCCATATTGTTGCCGGCGTCACGTACACCACCGAACAAACCATGGCAGTCGACAAAACACGGCAGGTACTGACGGTCACTTCAACCCAGAAGGTAGACAGCACTATTGTCGAGCAAACGGCCTACGAACTCGACGCCCGCGGTAACCTGATCAAAACGATCAAAGGCAATCAGGTGACCGAAATGACTTACTTCAACAATTATAAAAAATACAAGGTCAAGGAAGACAAGAAAACGGTGCACGATAACAGCGTTTTCGGCTGGTTGCTCAAGCCGCTGGATTATGCCAATCCGATTGGATGGGGCTTCCAGGCGTTTGGCAGTTCGGGCTTGACCTGGGGGACACGTGTCGAATCGACAATCAGCATGAGTGTTAGTGAAAACAATTACGCCAAGGCAGCGTTCAACTTGCCCGTGGACGTCAAGTATCCCGGCGATGTCGGCAAACTCAGTGCTCATATTGAGTCAGAGTTTGTGTACCTTAAAAAAGGTGACCAGGTTCACCCGCAACGCCTGACCTATTATGGTTATGGCAAGTTGGAGTCAGCCAACCAGAAGGCGGTTGGCAGGGCGCATGCGGTGGTGCCGACCCTGAAGTTGACGGTGCTTGAGCCGGACTATGAAAAAGTTGATATCACCAAAGAGCAACTTGCGGTTGCCACGCTGGCGGCGAAGCCGTTGCTGGAAAGCCTGAAAAAACAGAAAGAAGCCGCCAAGGCAGAAGAAGCCAAAAAGATTGGCGAGACCATTACCAGCCTGGAGAAAAGTCTCAACGAGCAAAGCAAAGTCTATGCACAGGGCTTCAAGTTGAAAACCAAGGTGGCAGGCTCGATGCAGGTCGAGGAAATCGCTTACCACACAGATAGTACTAAAAAAACCGCATTCGGCCGGGTCAAGTCGAACGCCGTGTGCCTGCTGGACAAGGACGGTAAGGAGATAGCAGACTCCAAGACCACTACCACGTTTGACTACTCGGTCGATGCTAAAGATAAGCGCAAAGTCACGACCACGGTAAGCGTAAAGGTAGGTGCAAAGGTGACGGCCACCTCGAGCCAGACACGCGCCGGGTTCAACGGGCGTTTGCATGAGAGCGTTGATACTGAAGGGAATAAGACGACACTGACTTACGGCACGGCGGGGCTGCTGAGCACGGAAAGCGTCAAGCAGGGTGACAAGGTCCTCGAGGAGACTGCGCATAGCGTGAAAGTTCTAGAGGGGGGGCGTTACCAGTATGAAAGCCACAACACCCAGTCAGGAAGAATATCGCGTGTGGTCAACGATGTGCTGGGTCGGGAGTGCGAAACCTGGGTAAGTCGGGATGGCAAGTCATGGCTACAACTGACCAGCGTCACTTACGATGCACGCGGTCGGCTGGCCACGGCCATTGTATATGACTACGATGGCGCGAGTAAAAAACACAGCACCCGTACGATCAGCTGGATTTACGACAGCACCGACAGCAAAAAATGTACCGTCAAGTATGAGCTCAAGAATGCCGCCGACACAGTAGTCGATAGCAAGAGCCAGGTCATCGAAGCGACGGTAAACTCGCAAAAGGTCACCAGCGGAACCTTCACCCAGGAGCGCCGCTACGATATCAGCGGACGTTCGCTGACAGAGACCTTTGATGCGGGGGGCAGTGCGCCTTCCCTGAAGTTGGTGAGTAGCTTTTCAGCCGACGGGCTATTGCAATCGACGAAACAGTTTGCCGTCGAGTCTGGCACGGAAGTCGAGTTGGACAGCGCGGCGTTCAGTTACACCAACGCTGGATTGGTCAGCACGGTTACACCCAAGCATCGCAAACCCACGTCTTACACCTACGACCGCTTTGGCCGGCGGCTCACCGAAACGTTGGGCAGCACTGTCATCAGTAACACCTTTTCCAGTGCAAGCCTGGCAGCTGTGGCGATCGCAGGTAGTATCAAGGATGGCAGCGCTACGCCGGTATCGCTGGGAAGCCAGACGGTGGATGGTCTGGGCCGGCTTAGTGAACGGTCAGTCAATGGTGTCAAGAATACTTTCGCCTATAGCGGCGCCAGCGATTGGACCAGTGCAAGTGGTGCGACCGGTCCTACGACGCTCGAGGGTTATACGGCCGGTTTCGATAGTGCAACCTTGAACTATAGCGAATGCTGCCCGCAGCCTAAGACGGAAAAGAAAGACTACACCTCTACCCTAGCGTTGAGCATAGGCGGCAAGACCTTGAGTTTCACCGACGTGGCGGGCAACACCACGGCGTATCGGTACGATGCCTATGGCCGTCAGATCGGTTCGACCAGCAGCGTTTGTGACACGCAGTTCGAGTATGCCGACAGTGGGCTACTGGTGAAGGAAAGCATCAGGGACGTGAAAACCGGTTGTACCATGACGGTGACCTATGACTATGACCCCTGCGGGAACGAAACCCTTCGCACGTTCGAATGTGCAGGGTTCGATACCCTGAGCGTGGAGCGCACGCTGTTGGGGGATGGACGCCTGAATAAAAGCACACTAAAGGTCAAGGGCACAGAGCGCCGCAGTGATAATTACAGCTACGACCACGCCAATCGCCTGCAGGAGTGGTCATGTACCGGTGAAGACGCTCCTGCCGACTGGATGGGTAGGGGCTTCACCAAACAGGTATTCAGCTATGACAGTTTGGGCAATGTGGTGAAGCGGGAAAATACGTGTTCACCAGAGATACCGGCTTCGACTTACGGGTACCACACAACCAAGCCCGGGGCGTTGGTCAAATGGGATAACGAGTCAGAGGAAGTCGACGCTGCAGGCCGCCAAATCAAATGTGCAGGCCGAGCTTACACCTATCACGCCAATGGTCAGGTAAAGACGTGCGGCTACCCGAAGTACACTGAGCATTATAACTTTAGTTACGATGACCTTGGTCGTATTCGAGGCACCACCCTGGGCTCACGCACGGAGACTTATCATTACCGTGGTAACAGGATCTATGCCTTGCACCAAATCGACACCAGCGGCGGTGACGATAGCCGTGATGAGCGCAGGATTGTGCTGCTTAACGACAGCCCGGGGTGTCTGTTGCAGCAGATCTACACCCATGCAGGGGCCAAGACCGAGTTGAATGGTAGTTTTGAATTACGCGATGCGGCGGGCAGTGTGTTTGCCAGTCTCAACCTGGCTACCAAGGCAGTTAAATACTATAGCTACCTGCCGTATGGTTATCGCCAGCTGGATCAGAAGGACGTGACCTGGCTCGGTTTCAAGGGCGAGCCGCTCAACCCGATGGGGTTGTATCACCTGGGCAATGGCTATCGTCTATACGATCCACTTCTGCAACACTTCCTGACCCCCGATAACTGGAGCCCCTTTGGTGCCGGGGGTGTGGCGGCCTATGTGTACTGTGGCGGTGACCCGGTCAACTTCCACGACCCGAGCGGGCATGCGGCGGTAGCTCAGTACAGCCGATGGGAAGGCATGCCTTTTATGTACACGAGCGAATTTCGTATTGCCACTTCGGTATTGGGTGTGCTGGCGGCGCCGTTTACCGGGGGGACTTCGCTTGCGCTCGCAGTGGGAGCCACAGGGCTTGCTATTATCGCATTCGGGTTTGAGATTGCGTCAACATTGCTGGAGGAGAGTGATCCCGAGTTGTCGCGAATCCTAGGGTACGTTGGCCTGGGGTTTGGTTTGGCGAGCGCCGGGGCGGGAGTAATGGCAGCGCGGTCGGCGGGGGCTGTCGGATCAAAACTGACTCTGCCGCCGAGAGTGTTGAGGCGTGCTGGCGGAATCCCGCCAGGAAAAACACAATTGGCGGGAACTTATCAAGGCGCCAAAGCATCTGCAGATTATGTAATATTCAGTGGGGGCTATCGTAGTAAACGACTGGCAATTTTTTCGCATGGCGGCCCAAGCAAAAAGTCATTTACCATGCCTAATCAGATGGAAATGCGATTTGTTACTAAAAATGGCGTATATAACATGACCTCCATTGATCAGCTTGAGCTAGACATTGCTAATAATACTGCTCAATTGCATCCTAAAGCAGTCGTTCCTGACTATCATCTGAGTGCTTTTGAAAAGACGTGGTATGACAAGATACTCCACTCTTCAGTAGTCAATAACCCAAGTGGATTTATGCGTCAGATAGAAAGCGTTGCGAGTCGCACAGGAGTGGATGTCCTGATGATTGATCCGCTAAATACTGCGCCTGGTTCCTGGCTTAGATTAAGTGAAGTCGTCGAACATGTGATTACAAAAAATAACCTTCTTTATAACAGCATCGAAGGGCACTTTTGCCGAGGGAGCCTTTCACCGGCTACGCCTAATTTAATTCGTAAGGGGCTGGTCGCGGTTGGGGCGCACATGCTTTAGGTGGGCCCCTTCTCCCGGGTCTGTTTTTTGTTTGGCATACATGCACTTCTTCGTCATGTAACGTCCAATCACTAAATGAGTGACAGTCCCCAGGGAAGGTCTGAAGTACCCACCGATTTTTTGATACTCCAGCCATTTGGAGTTCAAAAAATCGGTGGCCTGCCAAAAGTCAGGCTCTGGCTCTTTAGGAATTGCTGTCCTCCAACGTCTGTAGATTGAAGTTAGGCTTTTAAACCATGAGCCGACGACCATTCAGGAAATCGTTGTAACCGGTGAATTGCGTTCACCCATAATCACCCCATACCCCACCTTAGGCACCCCCCCCAGCCTCTGCTCCACCAACGCCTTCAACGACTCCCCACTCCCCAAATACGCATCACCAAAATCATGCCCCCCCAACGCACTTGGGTGCGCCACCACTTCCAGCAACCCCTGCGCCGGCGCCAACCCCGCGCGTAAATCAGCCGGCGTACACACATAATCCGCCGTCGCCCCCGCCAACTGTTTCAACCTTCGATTAAGCAACGTCTTGAACACCCGCTTCAGCGGCCCGATGTTGTGCCCAAGGTTGCGCGCCAACCTCACCGCCACGCCCTCACGTGCCGCAAACCGGGCCACAATCACCCCGATCGGCCAGATGTTGTGCACGTGCTGGTGCGAGTCCAGGTGGCTGGGCGTCAGGCCCTGGTTCAGGCAGTGCTGCCACTGCGCCTGCAATTCCTGCTCGACGGCTTCGCGCTCGGCCCGGCTCAGGCGCAGGGTGCGCTGCTTCAGGCGCAGGTCGAATTCGCCATTGGCGGCGCAGAAGCGCGGTTGCTTGCCGATGGCTTCGCTCAAGGGCCGGCCATAGGTGAGGTTGAAGTGCAGGCCGATGCGCCCGCGCAAGGCCGGCAGTTGCGCCAGGCTGCACGCCGCGCTGAACGCCGGCATGTTGGCCATGGCCGTGGCCGAGCTGATCAGCCCGGCCTGGAAGGCATGCAGGATGACCGCGTTGGTGTGGGCGCTGAGGCCGAAGTCGTCAGCGTTGACTATGACCTGTGAGGGCATCCGGGTTCTCCTGTGGCGAGTCGGGCTCGGCAGTCGCTACCGAGGGTGGGCGGCGCAGGCGCTGCAGCTGCGGCTTGAAGCGTTGCCACAGGCGTACGGCCAGGCCCAGGGCCAGGCCGCTGGGGCGCCAGCTGTAGAAGCTTTGGCGGTGGTGTTCGAGGGTGCCGGTCATGCGTTCGTGCAGTTGGTGGCTGGAGTTGTTCAGGCTCACCCGCGAGGCGTCGACCCATTCCCAACCGTCGTCCAGGCCCCAGTGAATCCATTCCTCCAGCAGCACGCGGCCACTGCCAAGCTCGGCATGGGCGGGGACGAAGGCCAGGTTGTAGTCGTACACCCGGCCGCGCTCGAACACGCCCAGGCGGTAGCTGATGCAGCGGCCATCGAGCTCCAGCAGCACCAGGCGCACCAGGCCCTGGGCCGCCAGGGCGGTGAAGGCCTGGTACATCCATTGACGGCGCAGGCGCCCGGAAAAGATGCCGACGTCGTCGTCGCCTTTCCAGCTGAGGTGTTCCACGGCGCTGACGGCATCGAGCAGTGCGCTGATGGTCTCGGCGTCGGGCGTCACCCGGCGTACCTGGGCGCCGCAGGCGGCAATGCGCTTGCGTGCGCGGCGCAGTTTGTAGCGCGGGTCGCCGCTGATTTCCTGGCGGTCTTCAGGGCCGATGCGGTGCAGCGGTACCCGGCAGTTCAGGCGCTGTTGATGGGTGGAGCTGCGCCGTGCCCAACGGCTCAGCAACGCCTGGGCCGCCGCGCCGTCGGGCACTTCGTCCAGTTGCAGCAGGGCGTGGGGCAGGTGCTTGCGGATCGCCCGCAGTACCGGCGCGGCAGCCTTGGCGGGCAGGTCGCAGAGCAGGGCAATGCGGTCACTGAGCGGATACCCCAGGTGGCGCACCACCGGTACCGTCAGTGGCCCGAAGCGCTCAGTGCTGCGAATCAGCGGCAGGCACAAGCACAGCCGGCCCTGATCGCGGCCCACCAGTACCTGCAACTGTTGCCCGGCCGCCAGCGCCGCTTCGGCCGCACGCAGCCAGCCCAGGTGGTTGAACGGCGTGCTGTCGGCCAATTGCTGGCGCAGGTGCTCGTATTCGGCGGCGGGAAAGTCCGTCGCCGCCAACGACGGGTACCACTGCAGTTCAAGGCTCATGGGCTCAGGTCACCGTGGCCGCAGCCGGGCTGGCTTCAGGTTTGCGCAGGGGCTCCAGGCGCGATTTGCTGTAGCGCGTTTCGCGGAAGAACTTCCAGCGCCCGAACAGGCAGTACACGTGCATGATCCGCCCCTGTTCCTGATAGCCCATGCGCAGGTGCAGCTTCAGCGCCGGGATGTTGTGGTCCTCGCACACATCCACCACGGTGTCGCAGCCCTGGGCGGCCATGGCCTTCCACAGCTCCAGCTGCAGGTCGACCGAAAGCTGCGTGCCCCAGTACTTGCGCGCAAGCTCGCCGCCGAATTCGAAGAACTGCCTGGGCTCCACCGGGAACCAGCAGCCGTAGTAGTGGCGGTCGTGGTAGTGGCGCAGGCTGCCCCAGATAAACGCCACGGTGTCGCCGGCGTCATCGAGGAACATCAGCCCGGTGTGGCCTTCGGCGGCCAGTTCGCGCATGGTTTCGATGCGGTCGCCAAAGTGCTTGGCGAAGGCCCGCACGTTATGCACGGTGATGCTTTCGATGCGCAGCGGCGGGTAGGGTCTGAGTTTGTGCGGCGGCACCGGGCTGACCAGGTCGCGTTCCATCCACAGCAGTTCCCAGTGGTAGAACAGGTAGCGTTTGACCCCGGCGTTAAGGGTATTGCGCAGTCCTTTGCGCTTGATACGGTCCTGGATTTTGCTCAAAGCACTCATGGTGCCTCCTGTTTCTGGCAGGTGAGGCGCGCGCTCATGACGCGCTCCAGGTCAGGGCGAACAGGGTCTGCCCTGGCAATTGAAAATGGATGCGGCCTTGCTCGCAGACAAACTGCGCGCGGCGAGTGGTGTTGTCCGGGCCGAAGAAGCTCAGGGTGCCTTGCGGGCAGGCTTGCTCGGTGGCCAGGCTCACCTGCTGCAGGCGCTCGCCCTTGTTCACCCCCAGCAGGCTGCGCTGCTTGCCGCGGGCCATGGCCAGGGCGTCGACTTCGAAGGCGTCGTTGTCCAGGGCCAGCACCTGGTCGAGCCAGTGCTGCTGGATGAACTGCTGGGCCAGGCCCACCGGCTTGAGCTCAAAGCGGTTTTCGCCGAGCACCCGGACCATGCCTTTGGGCCACTCGGGTTCGTCGGCGACGTGGAACCAGTTGAGCATGTCGAGCAGGCCGTCCTGGGAGGCGTTGATCACCACCGAGGCCCACCACAGGGCGGCGAAGTGGGTTTCCTGGTCGTAGGGGCTCAGGCTCGAGCCGCTGGAGAGGTTGGTCTGGTCCAGCAGCAGGGCCTTGTTCGGCCGGCCCCGGGCATCGAGGCCGACCAGCGCGGCCGCCTGGCGCACCGCGTCGCGATAGCTGCGGGTGGCCAGCAGGTCGCGGACCATCCATTCGTGCCAGGCCAGCGCGTCGATCTGGCTGCCATGCTCCTTGAGCAGGCGCCGCGCCCAGTCCAGGCCGATGCGTTTTTCGCTGCTGCCGTGCAACGGGCCGTTGACCAGCCGCGAGCTTGCCGGCATGGCGATGCGCACCCCGGCCTCGCGGGCGCCGGGGCTGCGTTGCACGCGCTCGGCCATGGCCTGGAAGTAGCGGCTGAAGCTTGGGTAGTCGCTGTAGTTGAGGTTGGGCTCGTCGGCGAAGGCCAGGTAGTGCAGGGTGCTGCCGCCCAGCTTGCGGGTGGTGTCGAGCCAGTCGTCGAGGCCGTCGTGGCTGGTGCGGTCGGTGGCCAGTACCGATTCGCGGCCGGTGCCGGCCAGCAGGGTGATGTCCTGTTTGATGGTGTAGCGTTGCTGGTAAAAACTGCGAAATGCCGTTTCGTACCCCGGCTTGCGCGCCAGCAGGTCGGCGAAGCTGTAGTAGCCCGCCGCTTGCGGCTGCAGCGCATCGAGCACGGCGTAGCTGGACGGCGGCGGCAGCACATAGGGCAGGTTGACGCCCAGGTCCGGGGTGCGGCCCAGTACCGTGCGGCCCAGGGAGAGTGCCACCTTGCCCGCGGCGTTTTGCACCGGCCGCAATTGCCCGGGCTGCTGGGCGAACAGGTTGGCGCTGCCGTCGAGCCAGAACGCTGCCTTGCCGCGCCCTTGCAGCTGCAAGCGGAAGGTTTGCGCTTTGCTCGACAGCGGCAGCGCCAGGCGATCGAACTGCCAATAGGCGGGGTAGGGCTTGAGCGCCAGGCTCAATGGTTGGCCATCGCCCAGGCGCTGCACCTGCAAACCGTGCACGCCGCCGTGGTACTTGCCGGCCAGGGTGGCTTTCTCGCCAGCGGGCACACGAAAGTACAGCTCCACATTGGGCCCGACTTCGGCGCTGAAATGCACCTTGGCCGGGGCGAACAGGGCGCGGGTGCTGTCGGCGTGCTCGATGCGGTAACGCCTGAAGCTGTAGCCGGGGATTTCCAGTTGGTAGTCGCTGTTGCTCGCCGCCAGCGGCCATTGCACCCGGCCACGGGGTTCATCGGCCTTGATCGGGCGATCGGCCTGCAAGTGGCCCTGGCCATTGAGCAGGAAGATGTGTTCGGGGTTGGCGTCGGCCTGCCAGGCCGGTTGCCAGCTGACCGTCACGGTGTCGGCCTTGGCCGCCTGCAGGTACAGGCTGCCGTCGCGAATGTCGCCCCATTGCAAGGGCGCAGCCTGCACGCTGGCGCTCAACAGCACGCTGCTCACCACCAGGGCCATGCGCTTCATGCCGGCCGCCGTTGCAGCATCTGCCGCAGGGGCGCCAGGTCGCTGGGCAGCACCAGCAAGGTGTGCCAGAACGCCACGCGGCTGAGTTTGCAGTACAACAGCAGCATTGCCAGGGTCACCGCCAGGTAGGCGATGGACGAGGCCATGGCGGCGCCGACGATGCCGTAGGCGGGAATCAGCAGCACATTGAGCACCAGGTTCAACGCCGCGCCCAGGCCCATCATCAGCGACACCGTGCCGGGGCGGTTCTTGCCCAGCAGGTCCAGGCGCAGGATGCTCGCGTAGCACAGGCCGAACAGCCCCGGCAGCAGGGCCAGCAAGGCCGGATACGCCGGTTGGTAGTCGGCGCCGAACAGGGTGACGATCAGCCACTCGCCGATCAGCGCCATGCTCAGGCAGGCGCCGAGCATCACCGTGGCGGTCAGGCGCAGGGCCAGCGGGGTCAGTTTGTCCATGCCGGCGTCCTGCTGCAGCAGGCGTTTCATCAACGGCGTGGTCACCGCTTCAGGGACGATCAGCAACAGTTCGGCCGCCGCGCTGGCCATGGCGTAGTGGCCGAGGGCGGCGCTGCCGAGCATGGCGCTGATGAACAGGTAGTCCGAGCGCAGGATCACTTGCTGGAACAGCACGTCCGGGTGGCTTTTAGCGCTGTACGAGAGCAGTTCACGTTGGCCGCTGCGGTCCCAGCACAGGCGGATCGAGTGCTGCTTGCCGAGCCAGTACAGGCCCAGCACTACCACCATGCTCAGGCCCAGCAGCCAGCTGATCAGCGCCGCTTCCAGCGCCGCGTGCTGCCACATCCAGAACAGCCCGACAAACAGCACCAGCGGCACCAGCGATTCGGTCAGGCGCAGGGCATTGAAGGCGCCAACGCCGCCGGTGGCGTTGTGCAGGGTCAGCAGGCCGCTTTTGAGCACCGTCAGCGGTACCGCCAGCAGCAACAGCCAGGCCAGCAGGCCGAGCTGGGTGGTCACTTCAAGTTCGCTGCCGAACGCCCGGGCCAGGGCCACGCAGATCAGGGTCAGGGCGCCGGCCACCAGGCAGCCGTAGATCAGCACTTGGCTGAGCAGCAGGCCCATGCTGCGCTGCTTGGCCGCCTGGTAACCGACGGCGGTGTTGAGGCCGCCGCTGGTGGCGGCGCTGATCAGGTCGGGCAGGGTACTGAGCAGGGCGAACAGGCCGCGCTCGCTAGGGCCGAGAATGCGCGCCAGCAGCACGTTGCGCATCAGCCGCAGGGCGATCATCGCCAGGCGCGTGCCCATGCTCAGCAGCAGGTGGCGAACATAGTGGCTGCGGCTCATGGGCGGCCCCCGCGGCTGATCCGCCAGGCCAGCAAGGTGGGCCGGCTGGCGGTGCGCTGGCTGACGCTGATGCGTGGCAGGGCCAGGGGGTCGTCATGGCCCTGGCAGATCCCCGGGCGGGTGCTCAGGGCAAACGGGTAGCAGTGCGCCGCCAGGCGCTCGCGCACCCGTGCATCGTGGTCGCCGTTGGGGTAGCAGTACACCGGCAGCGGCTGCTTGCAGCCTTGTTGCAGGGCGTAGTGGCTGCGGCTCAGTTCCTCTTCCAGGCGCTGGTCGTCCAGGCCCGGCAGCAGCGCGTGGCTGGCACCGTGGGGGCCGAAGCTGATCAGCCCGGAGTTTTCCAGGTGGCGCACCTGGTTCCAGTCCAGGGCCTGGGGCAGGGATTCGGCCGGGCAGGCATCGGTGAGGTGATGCAGGGCTATCGGGCTCAGGGTTTTCAGGCTTTGCAGGTATTTGCCCAGGGCCCTGCTGCGGGCATGGGCCTGTTCGTTCATGAAGTAGGCCGCCGGCAGCGGCCTGCCGATCTTGCGCAACTGCTCGATCAGCGCCCGGCGGGAGATCTCGCCATGGGTGCCCCAGAGGGTTTCGCCCAGGCTTTCCCACCAGAAGCGCTGGCGGCTGCCGATGTAGTCGGTGGACAAAAAGATGCTCGCCGGCACCTGGTATTGCTGCAGCAGCGGGAAGGCATTCAAGGCGTTGTCGCGCCAGCCGTCGTCGAAGGTCAGGGCCACCTTGGGGCGGCCGCCGTTGCGCGGCTGCTCGTGGGTTTTGAGCAGGTCCATCAGGTGCACGCAGTCAAAGTGACGTTGCAGCCAGCGCAGCAAGCGCTCAAAGGCCTGGGGGCCGACGCACAGCTCGTTGCGATGGGGCAGGGCGGCGCTGCTGTCCTCGGCCAGCACCCGGTGCAGCATGAGGATCACCCCGGCGCCGCGCAATTGGCTGCGACCCTTGGGCGAATTGAGGTACAGCCAACCGCTGGCACGCTTGATACTGGTTTTTATCGGCATGTCAGGTGCTCATCGAGTCTGGTCGGGGGTCCATTGGTTGTAGCTGTGCCCACGCAGGAACTGCCACAGGCCGACGCTCATCCCGGCCAGGGTCACCAGCACGAAAGCCGCCAGGCGAAACGGCTTGGGCAGGCGTTGGCGCACATCCAGCAGGCCGGCGATGGCAGCGCCATAGCCGAGCAATTGCGCGGCCAGGGTCAATTGGTAAAAACCGTGGCCGTCGAGCAACCACAGGTTGGCCAGCAACAGTGGCAACAACAGCACCGGCGCCAGGCGGCGGATCAGCTTGTGGCTGATCAGGGCAATGGCGTACAGGCCATGGCGCAGCGGGTTGAGCAGCTCACGACGGGCGGCCAGGCTGATCAGGCCGCCGACGGTGACGCGCTGGCGACGGCTGAACTGGCGCTCGGCCTCGTCCACGCCCTGGTCGAGCACCTGGGCCTCGTCGACGTAGACCACGCGCTTGCCGGCGACTGGCGCGCAGGTGTTGATATAGAAGTCGTCGTTGACCCGCGCCGGGATCGGCTGGTACAGCTCGCGGCGCACGGCCTGCAGGGCGCCGTCGGCGGACACCGTGCAACCGGTGCGGCTTTCCACCCGCCGGAGCCAGGCTTCGTAGTGGCGGTACAGGCTTTCGCCCAGGCTCAGGCCCTTGCCGGGCACCGGGATGATCATCTTGCCGACGGTACCGCCGACCTGCGGGTCGGCAAAGGGCGCCAACAAGGCCGCCAGGGTGCCGTCGATCCAGTGCACATCGGCATCGGTGAACACCACGATGTCGCCCGTGCACTGGGTGACGGCGACGTTGAGCACGCTGTTCTTGCCCAGGCGCGGCAGGTCCAGGACCTGGATGCGCGGGTCGTCGAAGCCGCGCGCCAGGGCCACGGTGCGATCAGTCGAGCCATCGCTGGCAACGACGATCTGCAGGTGCTCGGCCTGGTAGTCCTGGGCCAGCAGGTTGCGCAGCTTGTTGTCGATATTGCCTTCTTCGTTGTGTGCGGCCACCACCACGCTGACCCGTTGCGGCGCCAGCGGCGCCGGGCTGTGCCGCGGGAACAGCGGCCCGACCAGGGTCAGCAGCACGGGGTAGCCCAGCCAGGCATAACACGGCAGCAACAGGCACAACCAAAAAATGAACTCAGCCACGGGCGGGCCTCCTTGCGTTCCAGTTGAACAGGCTGAGCACGAAGGCCGCGCCGGCCAGGTGCAGGCGGATCCAGTGCAGGCCCCAGAGCTGCAGGGCAAACACCAGGTCACGGTGTTGCAGGCTCTGGCGCAGGCTCAGCACCAAGGCCGGCAGGCCCGTCACAACGAGCAGAACCAAGCCCAGGTTCGGGAAGCCGTCGAGCAGTGCCGCCAAGGCCAGGGCATCGAGCCCCCAAGCGCCCAGCGACAACAGCGGAAAGCGCAGCAGGCGCAAGCTCAGGCCGTTGCTGCGCAGCAGTTGCAGGTTGCTGCCCTGGCGCCACAGCTCCTTGCCCAGCCACTCGCTCCAACTGCCTTCGAAACCCCAGTGCAACACCACCGGATTGCGCAGGGCCAACAGGCGCGCGCCGGCCTTGTTCAGGTGCCAGGTGAAATCCTTGTCTTCGCCGGTGCGCAGGGTTTCGCTGAAGCCGCCCACCTTGTCGAACCAGTGGCGCCGCAACAGCAGGTTGGGGGTCGGCAGCCATTGCATGCGGTGCAGCGCCGGCAAGCCTGCGCGCAGGGTGCGCCGTTGCCAGGCGCGGGCGAACCACGGCGCCTGGCGCGGGGTGTCGCAGTCCAGGGCAAACACCTCGCCATGGCCTTCGGCATGCAGGTCCAGCAGCAGGCTCAGCCAGTGCTCGGGCACTTCGATATCGGCATCGAGAAATGCCAGCCATTCGCCGCTGCTGGCCTGCACGCCACGGTTGCGCAGGGCGCCAATGGTCAGCCCGGGCAGGCTCAGCACCTGGGCGCCGAGGCTGCGGGCGATCTGCGGGCCGTCGTCGCTGGAGCCGTTGTCGACCACGATCAGCTCGCACTCAAGCCCGGCATCCGCGGCGGCTTTCAAGGCCGACTGCAGCGTCCGGGCAATATGCCGGGCCTCGTTGAACATCGGCACCACGACACTGATCTTCATGCCTTCCCCTGCGCCAGGCGTGCCTGCTCAGCGTTAAGGCGCAGCACGCCGGACAGCGCCAGCATGACCCACAGGTACTTGTGGTTGGGCGCGCTGAGGAACATCAGGAACAGGCTGATGGCAAGCATGCTCATGCACAGGTGGGTGAGCAGGTCGGCCTGGTAGTGGTCGCCCTGTTGCAGCCACAGGCGCCGGGCATGCCAGACGTTATAGAGGGCCAGCAGCACCATGCTGGCGAACAGGATGCCCGCCGGGATGCCGACCTCGCTGAAGATCTCCAGGTAGGTGTTGTGCGCCCGGCGGTACAGGTCGCCGACCTTGCGGTTGGCCGAGAAGGCCTTGGCGTAACCGGTGGTGGCGTAGTGCAGGGGGAAGGTGCCGGGGCCGGTGCCGAGCACCGGGTGTTCGCGGATCATCTTGCTGCCGACCACGATGTACGAGGAGCGCCGGCCCAGGGAATCATCCTTGAAGGCATTGACCCCGGACTTGAGCAGCGCCAGCGACTGGATGCGCGCCACGTAGGTTTCCGGCATCAGCGCCACCAGGGTGGGCAGCAGGATCGCCAGACCGAGCATGGCAAAGCCCAGGTGCCGCGGGCGCAGGCGCGCGACCTGGGTGCGGTAGTGCACCAGGACGATCCCCAGGCTGATCAACAGCACCACCAGGCCCGAGCGCGAGTTGGTCTTGGTCATGCCGGCCAGCAGGAGGATGCAGCAGGCGATCCAGAACAGCTTCTGTATCCGCTTGGGGCTGTTGAACACCAGCCACAGGGCCATGGGCACGGCGATGGCGATGAGCATGGCGAACACGTTGGGGTCTTGCAAAAGACCCGCGGCGCGGCCTTCGTCCTGGTACTTGGCCGAGACCATGGCCATGACGCAGGTCAGGCCGACGCTCAGGGTCACCAGCCGGTACGTCATTGGCAGGTCGAGGTCGCGGCCGATCAGCAGGGTGATGCCGAACAGCAGCAGGCCCACCGTCAACTCGCGCAAATGCCCCAGGGACATCTCGCTGCTGTCGCTGGTCAGAAAACTCAGCAGGTACAAGGCCAGGAAGCCCAGCAACAGGCGCCACATGCTGCTGCGCAGGCGCTCGGCAGGCAGTTGCCTGACCGCCAGTTGCAGCACCAGCACCAGCGCCAGCGCAGCGCCGATCAGTTTGGTGGCGGTCAGCTCGCTGTCCTTGAACAGGCCTTCGAGCGGCACCAGGGTGATGATTGCCATCAACCCCCAGGCCGGGCGCCTGTACAGCGCCATCAAGCCGGCCAGGCCGATGACCGCGCCGGGCGCGAGGAACGGGTAGGGGCTGGCCAGCAGCGCCAGGCAGGCAATGGCCAGCAAGCCGATCAGGGACAGGGGAATGATCATGCGCAGGTCTCCGTGGCCGCGCCCAGGTAAATCCGGGCCCAGCGTTGCGCCAGCGTCGGCAGGTGATAACGTTCGCGTTGGGTGCGCCGTGCCTGGGCGACCAGCTCACCGGCCTGGGCCGGGTCGAGCAACAACGCCTCAAGCTGCATTGCCAGCTCATCCACCGCCAGGGGCCGGGCCAGCAGACCGCTGCGCCCGTGTTCGATCACATCAGGGATATCACCAACGCCAAAGGCCACCACCGGCACGCCATCCTGCATGGCTTCGAGCAGGATCATCGGCGTACCTTCGGTGCGCGAGCTGATGACCAGGGCATCCAGGCGCGCCATCCAGGCGCGCATGTCGGCCTGATAACCCGGCAGGCGAATACGCTCGCTCAAGCCGGCGGCATCGATGCGTGCCTGCAGGGCTATGCGCTCCGGGCCGTCGCCGAGCATCACCGCGTCGAGCTGCGGATGACGCTGGCACAGGGGGATCAGGGTATCGAGAAACAGGTCCGGGCCTTTTTCGCTGCTCAAGCGCCCGACATAACCGGCCAGCCAGCGGCCATCGCCCTGGCGGCGTTCGGGCAGCGCTTGGGCGTCGGGCAGGCCGTTGGGGATCACCTGCAATTTGGCTTCGGCAACCCCGGCCTGGCGGTGGATGCGCTTGATGCTCTCGGCCACGCAGATCACCTGGCCGATGGTGGCGGTGCGGCACAGCTGCAGGCTGATCCAGGTATACAGGTGTTGCTTGCGGCTGGTGGGGGTAAAGCCGTGCTGGGTGGCGACCATGGGCAGGCGCCACAACCTGGCCCCCAGCCAGCCGAACAGCAGGCCCTTGAAGTTGTGGCTGTTGATCAGCGGCTGCTGGTCGTGGCGCTGGTGCAATTGGCCGAGCAGCTCGCCCACCCCGTCGCAGGTCTGGCAGGCCACGCCGGCGGCGCGAAAACGCGCCACCAGTTCGTCCGGGGCGCCGAGGAACAGCACCTGGTGCTGTCCCGGGGTGGCCCGGCAGTGGTCCAGCAGCATGCGCTCGGCGCCGTAGAAGCCGCCACTGCTGAGCAGGTGCAGGATCGGCCGCGGCGTCAGCGCTGCGTTCAATTGCGCACCCAGTGCACCAGCCGCGGCAGCGACCAGCCCTTGTACGGGTTGGGAGTTTCCGGGGTCTGGTCGTTGATCACCAGCAGTACCGGCAGGTCCAGTTGATGGCTGATTTGCGCCGGGTGCTTGAAGCGCCGATCAAAGAACTCTTTGACGTATACCAGGGCAATGGCCAGCAGCAGGCCGGTGAGCATGCCGAACGGCACGATCAGCAGCGGCTTGGGAAACGCAGGCTCCGCAGGCTCGTACGGCGCGCTGAGGATCCGCGCGTTGGACAGACCGTTCAGCAGGTCGGCTCCACGCGATTCTTCGTAGCGTTGGGTGTAGGTAAAGTAGGCCTTGTGCAGGGCGTCGATCTCGGTGTCGAGCTGACGCGCCTTGCTCTGGGTCTCTTGCAACTGGTGCACGCGGCCTTTGAACTCAGCAATGCGCTGGGTCTTCTGGGCGATCACGTTCTGCACCACGGCCAGGTCCTTTTCACGCTCCTTGATGCGGTTGGCGACGATCTTGAGGAACTGCTGGCGGGTCTTGGCGATCTGTTCGCGCTGCAGCAGCATCTGCTCGCTGCCGGGCTGGAACACCGCCAGGTCGCTGACGTAGGTCAGCACCAGGGTGGTCAGCTGTTCACCGAGCTGCTTGATCTCGCGGTCTTCGAACGCCACGTTGTCGACCGTGGTGGTGAAGGTGTAGGGGAAGGCGAAATCGCGCATGTTGGCGTTGCCGGCCGCAGCCAGGTTGGTTTTCAGGTACTCCAGCCACTGCTGGCTTTGCAGCAGGCGGTCGCGGTACAGGTTCAGCGCCTGTTCTTCGGTGTTGATGGCATTGAGGCGGAAGGTAATTTCTTCTTTGGGGTCCGAGGAACCGATGCTCGAGAGCATGCCCAAGCGCTTGCTTTCCAGGTCGTCCATGCGCACCTGGTACTGCAGTTTCTTCTGCTCGTAGAACTGCTCGGGCAACTCGTTGGACTGCAGGTTCTGGCGGTTGCGCAGGTAGTTGTCGAGCAGGCGGCTGACGAACAGCGTGCCCAGTTTCGGGTCGGGGAAGCTGTAGGTCACCGAGACCACGTTGGAACCCGGCAGGGTTTCGATTTTCAGGTCCTTGATGGCGTCATCGGTCAGGGTGTCGAGCTGGGTGTCGCGCACTGGGTCGACTTCCAGGCCGAACAGCGAGCGCAGCGGGTTGACCACATGCTCGCGCAGCGGGTTGCTGATCACGTTGCGGATCGGCCCGAACACTACCCGTTGCATCAGGCTTGGCGGGATGTCGTACTTGCCTTCGTCGCGCAACTGGCTGATGGTTTCGCGGATCAGGGTTGGCGAGCGCAGGATGTTGCTCTCGGTTTCCATGTCGGCCAGCGACGGCGGGATGAACTTGTCGGTTTCCTGGGCCAGGGCGGTGTTGGTATCGCTCTGGGACAGTTTTTTCGACTGCACGATCACTTCCGCGGTGATGTCGAAGCTCTGTTTGAGCACCAGGGGCAACAGCAAGGCGATCACTGCGAAGATCAGGAACACGCGTTTGACCAACTGGCGGTTGGCAAAGAAGATCCTGAAGAATTCATGCAGGTAGTTTTCTTTTGTATTCATGCTCGGATACCCGCCTGGGATTAGTTGTTGTCGTTGTCTTTGTTGTCAACGCGATAACCGAAGCTGAAGCCCACTCCCTGGAACAACACCACGTCAGCCAGTTGCCGGGCCAGGTCGCCGGCGCTGGCGAGCTTGGTCTTGGGCACGTAGAGCATGTCGTCCGGCTGCAGGTAGGCGACTTGCGCCGCGCTGGCGTCCAGGGCCTTGTCGACGTTGTAGGGCACGGCCTGCACCTGGTTGCCGTTGCGGCGCATGATCACCACCGAATCGAGCCGCGCCTTGACGTTCGGGCCACGGGCCAGGGTCAGGGCTTCGAGCACCGACACCGGACGGCGGATCGGGTAGGCGCCGGGCTGGCCGACTTCACCCAATACGTAGATCTCGTTGACGGCGGTGGACTTGAGCATCACGTCCACGGTCATGCGCCCGGGCAGGTCGGCATAGCGTTTGTTCAGGTAGGTCTGCAGTTGGCTGACGGTCATGCCCTGCAGCGGTACCGAGCCGATTTCCGGAAAGCTCGCCTGGCCGTCGCTGCCCACGGTGATCTCGCGGCTCATGCCGGTGGCGGGGTGGCTGAGGGCGCTTTTCAGGTTCTGCTCGTTGGTCAGCGGGCTGATCACCTGCACGGTGACGTTGTCACGCCCCGGCTGGAACAGGCGCTTGTTGCGGTAGGCCTGCTGGATGGTCCGCCGCGCTTCATCCGGGGTTTGCCCGGCGATGTTGACCGAAGTGTTGGCCCGTGGCAGCTCGATGGTGCCGTCCGGCAGCACCAGCTGGTTGCCGTTGAGCGAGCTGGCCGCCGGGAACTGCAGGCCCACGGTGTCACCGGACTGGATGCGGTACGCCGCCGAACCGCTGGTGCTGATGTGGAAGATCACATCGAGCACGTCCTGCGGGCGTAGCACCTGTTCGCTGCGCGGAAGTTCCGCATCCTGGGCGTTGGCCGGGTTGGCGGTCATGATCTGGACCGGCATCTGCCGGGTGTCTTGATTGGCGCAGCCGGCCAGGGTCAGCAGGCACAGCGCGAACGTCGTGTATTTCATGTGAGGCTCCTGGTCTGCTGGCCTAAAGGTTGTTGTACAGCCACTTGGGCATGTAGTACTTGCGCCGGTTGAACACGCTGCCGATCAGCCTGGCGCCGGCCTGGGTCAGGCGCTGGGCGGCGGCCTGGGCCACTTCCCAGCGGGTGTCTTCGGCGCACACCACGAGGATCACGCCGTCGACCAGGGTGCCGATGATCAGGCTGTCGGCACTGGCGTAAACGGCCTCGCCGTCGATCACCACGAAGCGGTAGTGCTCGCTCATGTGCTTGAGCAGCACACGTAGCAGATCGGGGTTGAGCCGCTCCTTGCCGCGCTTGAAGGTGCCGGCCGGCAGGACGTCGAACGGCTGGTCGGACAGGCGCACGATGCAGTCCTGCATCAGCGGCGGGGTGTCCAGGTCAAACATCAGGTCGTTGAAACCGCGCAGTTTATGCAGGTTCAGTTGCTGGCTGAGGTTGTTGTTGCTGGGGCTGCTGTCGACCAGCAACACCGGGCCACCGCTCATCAATGCCAACTGGCTGGCGAAGGCCAGGGCGCTGGTGCTGGTACCGCTGCCGGCGTTGGCAGCGGTGAGCAGCAGGATGCGCTGGTCTTCGTCGAGCACCGTGGAGGTCAGGTTGGTTTCGCTCGGGGTGGCGATCGTCAGACTTCTTGAAGTAGAACCGTCCATTCAACTTGCTCCGTGGCCGCTGAAGACTTTGAAGGGAGTCTTGAGGAGGATCTTCAGATCCAGCATCAAGCTCTGTTCGTTGATGTAGCTCAGGTCCAGTTCGACTCGCTGGTCGAAGTCTATGTCGCTGCGTCCGGAGATCTGCCACAGGCCGGTCATGCCGGGGTAGATGCTCAGGCGAGCGAGGTGGTTGTCTTTGTAGCGATAGGCGTTGAACGAGGTGGGGCGCGGGCCGACCAGGCGCATGTCACCGCGCACCACGTTGAACAGGTTGGGCAACTCGTCCAGGCTGCTGCGCCGCAGCCACTGGCCGATCGGGGTGACGCGCGGGTCTTTGTCGATCTTGAAATCGATGGCATCGGCGCCGTGCTTGTTCAGGTGGCGCACCGAATCCTTCAGGGCTTCGGCATTGGCGACCATGGTGCGGAACTTGTACATGCCAAACGTACGGCCGCGGTAGCCGGTACGCTTCTGCACGAAGAACACCGGGCCGGGGCTGCTGAACTTGACCAGCACGGCCAGCGTCAGCAGCAACGGCGAAATCAGCAGGAGGATACACAGGGCGCCAAAACAGGCGACCACCCGGTTGGTGCGCGACAGGGTCCAGGGACGCCCGCCAGCGCGGCCGGTCATCCAGCCACGGCCTTGCATGTGAATCGCCGCGTCGAGGCGCTGGCGATGCGCGGGGTCCATGCGCTTGTCTTGATACAGTGCCTGCAGTTGCGCACTTTTGGGTTGTCCTGTCATACCGCCCTCCGCTGATGCACGGGCGCCTGCCCGTTTGCCCGCACTACGTCCTGATCAGGTCGCGGGTAGTACTGATGAAACCAGGCAATGAAACGCCCGAGCCCTTCATCCAGAGAAACCTGGGGAGTGAAACCGGTGACCTGCTCCAGCGTGCTGACATCGGCACAGGTGGCCAGCACATCGCCCGGTTGCAAGGGCAGCAGCTCGACCTCGGCCTTGCGCTGCAGGTGTTTTTCCAGCAAGGCCACGTAGTCGGTGAGCTCCACCGGGCGCTGGCCGCCGATATTGAACAAGCGCCACGGCGCCGGGCTGCTGGCCGGGTCCGGATGCTCGCGGTCCCAGGCCGGGTTGGCTTGTGGCGCCAGCGGGATCAGGCGCACCAGGCTTTCAACGATGTCGTCGATGTAGGTGAAGTCGCGCTGGTGCTGGCCGTAGTTGAACAGCTGGAGCGGCCGGCCCTCGGCAATCGCCCGGGCGAACTGGATCGGCGACATGTCCGGGCGGCCCCAGGGGCCGTACACGGTAAAGAAGCGCAAGCCGCTGGCGGGGATGCCGTACAGGTGGCTGTAGCTGTGGGCCATGGCCTCGTTGGCCTTCTTGGTCGCGGCATACAGCGACAGCGGATGGTCGACGGCATCTTCGACCCGGTACGGGATATGTTGGTTGGCGCCGTACACCGAGCTCGACGAGGCATACAGCAGGTGCTGCACCGGATGGTGGCGGCAGCCTTCGAGAATGTTCAGGAAACCGCTGAGGTTGCTGTCGATGTAGGCCCTTGGGTTTTCCAGCGAGTAGCGCACACCGGCCTGGGCCGCCAGGTGAATCACCACCTCGGGTTGCTCGCTGGCGAACAGTTCGGCCGTGTCGACGGCATCGTTCAGGTCAAGGCGGTACAGGGTAAACGCGCCGGCTTCGGCTTCGACCCAGCGCACCCGCGCTTCTTTGAGCGCCGGGTCGTAGTAGTCGTTGAAGTTGTCCAGGCCGATCACCTGATGGCCGTCGCGCAACAGCCGCAGGCAGCAATGAGCACCAATGAAACCGGCGGCGCCGGTGACCAGGATCTTCATGGCGCGGGTACCTCGGGCTGGACCTGGCGCAGGCCGATGCCGCTGTAGCTCAGGCCGAAGGTGGCGACCTGATCGGGGTTGTACAGGTTGCGTCCGTCGATGATCAGGCGGCTGCGCAGCTTCTTGGCCAGCAGGGCGAAGTCGACCACGCGAAAATTCTTCCATTCGGTGCAGATCACCAGGGCGTCGGCGTCTTCCAGGGTGTCGTCGCGGGTGGCGCACAGTTGCAGGTCTTTGCGGTAGCCATAGAGGCGCCGGCATTCGGACATGGCTTCCGGGTCGAAGGCGCACACGGTAGCGCCTTCGGCCCACAGTGCTTCCATCAGGTAGCGGCTGGGCGCTTCGCGCATGTCGTCGGTGTTGGGCTTGAAGGCCAGGCCCCAGACGGCGATCGACTTGCCGGCCAGGCTGCCGGGGAAACGCTGCTTGAGCTTGGCGAAGAGGATCTGCCGTTGGGCGTCGTTGACGTCGCTGACACTCTGCAGCAAGCGCAGGGGCATCCCGCTGCGTTCGGCAGTGTGCAGCAGGGCGCGCAGGTCTTTGGGGAAGCACGAGCCGCCAAAGCCGCAACCGGGGTAGATGAAGTGGTAGCCGATGCGCGGGTCGGAGCCGATGCCCTTGCGCACGGCTTCGATATCGGCGCCCAGGTGTTCGGTGAGGTTGGCCAGTTCGTTCATGAAGCTGATGCGCGTGGCGAGCATGGCGTTGGCCGCGTACTTGGTCAGCTCGGCGCTGCGGTTGTCCATGAACATGAGCTTTTCATGGTTGCGGCAGAAGGGTGCGTAGAGCTCGGCGAGCTGGTCGTGGGCCTGGGCATCCAAGGTGCCGACGATGATCCGGTCCGGGCGCATGCAGTCTGCCAGCGCGCTGCCTTCTTTAAGGAACTCGGGGTTGGACACCACACGCACCTTGAGCGCGCCCTTGCCCAGGCGCTCCAGTTCTTCGCGGGCCAGGGCGGCGACCTTGTCGGCGGTGCCGACCGGTACGGTGGACTTGATGATCAGGGTGCGGTCGGCCGCCATCAGCCCGGCGATTTGCCGGGTCACCCCCAACACATGGGAGAGATCGGCCGAGCCGTCTTCATCCGGCGGCGTGCCGACGGCGATGAAGATCAGTTCGGCGTGGCTGATGGCATCACTGGCCTGAGTGCTGAACAGCAGGCGGCCTTCCTTGATGTTCTCCTCGAGCATGCTCGAGAGGCCGGGTTCGCTGATTGGCGGTACGCCTTGGCGCAGTTGGCTGATCTTATGGGCATCGACATCGACGCATAAAACCCGGTGTCCTACGTCTGCAAGGGCTGCAGCTTGTACAAGACCGACATAGCCGGTGCCAAATACACTCACGTCCATGTCGGCGTGCCTCGTATGGAGTAAGGAGGATGAAACAGTGGTGTGATTTCGGTATAGCCCACCCGTGGGAAATTGTGTCAATCAAATGGCATGTTTCGTCGAATTTACAGTCTCTACGATTTAGGCTTTTTGCTATCAAGCCGTTCTAAATCCGAGGGTTAGCATTGCTAAGCACTGGCCAATTGCCGCATCGCAAAACGATGAACGGTCGGAGGCCGTGATAAACAAGGCGTTTACCGATGCGACGGTTACGCGAATGCAACGTTTTCGCGTTTTTGAATTGTCAGAATTGGCGTCGCCAAGATGGGTCAGAAAATTGACGTTGTTCCGGTTTGCGCTTTGGTGGAGCACTGCTAACGTGTCAATGTCCGGGGTGATTGCACGGTTTTCGGGTGAGGACGAGATGCACAGATATTTCAAGGAACTGCTGCTCGCGCTCTATCTGTTGAGCAACTACCCGTATTACCTGGAGCGCTTTGAGGCCATCGGCCTGAGCCCGGTACTGTTGTTGTATGTCGGCGTACTCGTGCTACTGGTGCTGGCCTTGCTGCTAACCGCGAACATTCGCCAGGCCTGGTTGCGCTGGGGCTTTGCAGTGGTGTTTAGCGCCAGTGCGGTGTTTTTCGATGCCTACACGCGCATTACCGCCGACTACCTGACCTACAGCGGTTTTATCTCGATGGTTTACTCCGGTGGCTTTATCGGGGAAGCCATCGAGCAGTACCACAGCGTGATCCTGCAGGTGCTGGGCTGGTCGCTGCTGTTGCTGCTGGGCCTGGGGCTCAAGCCACGGCACCGCGTGCCAGGGCACAACGTATTGCCTTGGGCGGCGCCGCTGTTGGGCATTGGCTTGCTTACCGCGATCCTGTTCGTGCGCGCGGGTGAGGGCGCCCGCGGCCTGCCGATCATGTACACGCCGCTGGCCTACGCCAACCTGATGCTCTACGAGTCGCTGCACGACAGCGTCGGCCCGCGCGCGCCGGTGACCCTGGCCCGCAGCGGCGCGGCCCTGGCCCGGGACATCGTGCTGATCATCGATGAAAGCGTCTCGGGCAATTACCTGGACCTGAACACCGCCCATGGCGTACGCAGCCAGCTCAACCAGGCACACGCCGGGGTGAGCATCTTCAATTACGGCTACGCCGCCTCGATTGCCAATTGCAGCTCGGACACCAACGTCACCCTGCGCTATGGCGGCACCCGCGACGACTACCTGCGCATCAACTCGACCCTGCCGTCGATCTGGCAATATGCCAAGGCCGCGGGGCTTGGCACCGTGTACATCGATGCCCAGCGCACCGGCGGCAACCTGCAGAACCTGATGAACGCGGCGGAAAAACGCGACATCGACCAGTTCATCCAGTTTGACAGCACCCCGGTGCGCGACCGCGACATGGCCGCAGCGGCCAAGCTCAGCGAACTGCTGGGCGATGGCAAACCGCAGCTGATCGTGATCAACAAGGTTGGCGTGCATTTCCCCGTGCACGACAAGTACCCGGACGACTTCATGACCTACCGTCCGGCCTTGCCGCGCGGGCAGTACACCGACATCACCGATACCGGCCGGCGCGATGGCTTTAACGGCCAGCCGCAAGACTGGGTGCTGTACCGCAATTCGTACATGAACAGCCTGTTGTGGAACGTTGGCGAGTTCTTCAACCGCTTGTTCGCCAACGCTGACCTCAGCCAGGCGGTGCTCATCTACACCTCCG
Source organism: Pseudomonas sp. SBB6 (assembly GCF_024213215.1). NCBI lineage: Bacteria > Pseudomonadati > Pseudomonadota > Gammaproteobacteria > Pseudomonadales > Pseudomonadaceae > Pseudomonas > Pseudomonas sp. SBB6. The sequence goes on from NZ_JANAVH010000013.1 coordinate 113,770, forward strand.
ATCACGGTCAGGACCTGCACGAACGCGGCAACCCCGGGCTGAATACGCACTGCGACAGCAACCCGGTGGACGAGGAGGGCCTGGTGCCGCTGGTGGTGATCCAGGGCCAGGGTTTGCAGACCCTCGATTGGCAGGCGCACCTGGCGAGCAACAAGGATCGTTCCAGCCACTACAACATTTTCCCGACCCTGCTGCAGCTGCTCGGCTACGACCCGGCCGGCATCGCCGCGGTGTACGGGCGCTCGCTGGCGGTGCCGACCGATGACCCGTTCAGCTTCAACACCCGCTTCAATGCCCGCCTGGGGGCCAAGCCGGTGTTCAAGCATATCGACCTGAGCGAGGTGGTGACGCCGGGCCAGGGCTTGCCGTCGCCCCAGATGCCGGTGGGCAAGGCTGATTAAAAGGCTCTTCACGGAACCCGGGGGCTATGATCCTTGGGTTGGGTTGGGTTGGGATGTTGAGGCTGCGGGCTTATCCATTCGATGTGGCGCTGCTGCTGGCCCCTTCCGCCTTTACGGCGGGTCCCTTTTGTCTTGGCAAAAGGAACCAAAACCGCTTGCTCCTGCATACGGCCCTACGCTGCGCTTCGGGTCCCCTCGCTACGGCACCTTCCGGGGCATCGCGGCCTACGACTTGCTTCGCCAAGTCTACGTCTCGCGTCTTCGGCTGACGCCGAAGGTGCTGCGCACCGCCCCTACAGGCACCTCCGCTCGGCCTCCTGAAGTCGCTTTTGGCGGCGCCTGGAATTACGCGCATGAAGATCAAGATCAACATCAAGATGAAGCAAGTCGCTCCTCGCTTCAGCGTCAGCTTGGCGCCGCCATAATCTGCTTTCGCAGATACGCTAGTGCAGGCGCCGCCCGTAACTTCGCGACTTCAGGAGGCTGAGCGTAGGTGTCTGGAGGGGGCTGGTGCGCAGCACCCTTCGGCCTAGGCCGAAGTCGCGAGACGTAGACTTGGCGAAGCAAGTCGTAGGCCGCGATGCCCCTGGAAGGCACCGTAGCGAAGGAACCCGGAGCGTAGCGTAGGGCCGTATGCGGGAGCGAGCGGTTTTGGTTCCTTTTGCCAAGACAAAAGGGACCCGCCGTAAGGGCGGAAGGGGCCAGCAGCGGCGCCACATCGAATGGATAAGCTAGCAGCCTCAACATCCCAACCCAAGGTTCATAACCCCCGGGATTGCGTGAAGAACCGATTAAAACGCGGGCAGTAGTTATGTAACGCCTGGGAACCCATCAAGTCGGGTTACCTGCGGATCCACTCCATCCGCAGGTAACCTGGCCATGTCCGATACCCCTGAACCATCCGCCGTCATCTTTCACCACAAGCGCCTCACCGACGTCTTGCGCCCCAGGCTCGAGCATTTCAATCGCAACAACCTTCAGGCGCTGCTGCACAGTCAGCAGGCGATTCATGCTGACCGCCAGGGCCAGCCCCATGCCTGGTTCGATGACAGCGAGCCACAGCAGCGCAAGGCCCTGCTCGATGCAGCGAAGGCGCAACAAGACGCGCGCTGGCGCCTGGCCGGGACATTGTCCGGGCTGCAGAGCATCACCCAGTTCGCCACCCCCTTGCTGACCCGGGCATTGCTTGACCTGCACGGCCTGCAATTGGACGTGACCCGTGCCCAGCTGCACCGTTGGGCCCGCGAATCGGTGGACGGACGGCCAGTGATCAAGGGGCCGGAGCGACGGGCCAGCCTGCTGGAAGCGGCGTTGCAGAGCTTCGCCGCCAATGAGGACTTTCACTTCAGCTACATCACCCGCGAGGGCCAGGCGGCCGACACCCTGGCCTTGACCGGCAAGGATTTCGCGGCCTTGTGCCGTGATCTCGATCTGGGCCGGCGTTATCAGCAGCACTTGCAACAGGTCTTTGACGAGGCGGGCAATACGCAGCAACTGCGTGAGCAGATGAGCGAAGCCACCCGCGCCGATTTCCAGCTGCTGGTGCAACGGGCCAGGATGAAAAGCGAAATCAGCGCCTCGGCCCATGCAATGCTGCAGGCGCTGCTCAAGGGGATCCCGGCCATGCTCGACGGCAGGCCGGTAGTGTGCCGTCGCCTGGCCATCCTCGGCTGCGAGCTGGCTGATGTGCTGCTGATCGGGCCACAAACGGCTGGCAGCGACGTGACAGAACGTTGTGTGGCCTGGATCGCCGGTGCGCCCCTGGCACCGTTGAAGGAGTACAGCTCGGCCAGCGCCTTCGCCAAGGACCTGGGGATCAGCCTGCAATCCACCGAGTACAGCCGTGCCCTGGCGGCCAAGGTGCCCCAGGCGCTCAAGGGGCAATTCATCCGCCGCCTGGAGCGCACGCTGTTCGAGGTGCGTTTTCAGGGCAACGAACAGATTCGCCAGGCCATTGCCCGGCCGCGCCTGGCGGTCAGCGAGCGCATTGTTCAAGGGCCGCTGTGGGCGAAGCTGCAAACCTTGCAGGTACGCAGGCTCCAGGCTAATGCCCGGGTGCTGGCGGTGCCGACCGGTGATGAAGACTACCAGGCACGGCTGCGGCGCCTGGACAGCTGGTTGGGGATTGCCCTGGATGTACTCAACGCCGCCGCGTTCGTGGTGCCCGGCCTGAATGAGGTGATGCTGGCGGTCACTGGCGCGCAGTTGATGGGCAACCTGTTCCAGGGCGTCCACGCCTGGGAAGTGCATGAAACCGCCGAGGTGCTCGCGCAACTGGAGTCGCTGGCCCTCAACCTGGGGCTGTTCGCCGGCCTGGGCGTCGCGGCTGGCGCCTTGCAGCCATCGGCCTTTGTCGACAGCCTGCGCAGCGTCGAACTGGCCGACGGCCAGACGCGCCTGTGGAAAGTCGACCTGAGCGACTATGCCAGCAAGGTGCAGATCCCCGACAGCGTTCAGGTCAATGCCCTGGGCCAGTACTTGCACGAGGGGCGCTACTACCTGCGCCTGCAGGAGCACTGGTACGAGCAGCGCCTGCAGGCCGACAGCGGGCAGTGGCGCCTGGTGCACCCCGCTGACCCGGCGGCCTATGAACCTGTGCTCAGCCACAACGGCCAGGGCGCCTGGCAGTATCAGGGCGAGCAACCGCTGCACTGGCCACGCGGCCAGTTGCTCAGGCGCATCGGGGCACTTGCCGACGGCCTGGATGCCGCACAGCTCGAGCAGGCGCTGCATATCAGTGGCGTCGAGGAACAGGCGCTGCGTAGCGCCCACGTTAACCAGTCGCCAATACCTGCGCTGCTGGCCGATACCCTGCAGCGTATGCAGTTCGAACGGCGCATCACTCGGCTGATCAGCGATGTGCGCGCCGGCTTGCCGCTGCAGCGAGGCATGACTTACCCGGTAGCCCTGATGGTCGAGTTGCCGAACTGGCCCGCCAACCGGGTGCTGGAGGTATTCGAGGGGGCGGAGCTCTGGGGTGCTTCATCCACCTACGGCCTGGAGCGCTGGCCACAAGGGCACGCGATCAAGCTGCTGGCCGGCGATCTCCGTCAAGGCCAATTGCCGGAGAAAGTCCTGGCGGCGCTCGGCGAGGAGGAAATCATTCCGCTACTGGGCAGCAGCGTGGCAACCGCTGATCGCCTGCAGGCCCTGCGCGAAGCCCTGGCCAAGCAAGTGCACAAACGCCGCGGCGCTATCTTCGACAGCTTGAGGCAAGGTACAGCAGGGCCGTCTTCAGCGGGTGTTGCGCTGCTGCTCAGGGACTTCCCCGAGCTGCCCGAAAGCATCGCCCGGGAGATCGAAAGCCAGGCCAGCCTGGCTGAGCATGCCCAGCTCAATCAGGCCGAGGCCCGGCTGCCGTTGCGCCTGGCCGAAGAGGCGCGCCTGTATCAGCAACAAGTGCGCCTGAGCCATGCCCTGGAAGGGCTGCAGTGGTCGGCCCCGCACAACCCGGACAGCCAGCGCCTGGCCCTGGGGCTGCTGGAATCGGTGCCGGGCTGGACGGGTGAAGTGCGTATCGAGCTGCGTGAGGAGGTCGCCAGCGGTCGCTTGCTGGCTAGCATCGGTCGCGCCGATGGCGAGCTCAAGATTCTGGTCGCCAGCGCCGAGCGCTACCGTGCCTATGATGGCCTGGGTAATGAGTTGTCCAGCGGTGAGGACTACGTTGCCGCCATCCTCAGGGCCTTACCGGACGCCGAGCGTCGGGCATTGAGGGTGGATGTCTTTGATGCCGCGCAGTTGCGCACGAGGCTGCAGCAACTGGCGATCGACGATCGCGCCCGGGCCTCGCGTCTGCTCGGCCAGCAACCGCGTAAACCCTGGCACCGCGCACCGCTGCGCCTGGCGGATGGGCGCAGCGGTTATACCCTGGGCGGTGCCTCCAGTATCTTGCGGCCGGAAACCCATCGACGCCTTGGCGTACTGTATCCGGAGTTGAACCGGGAGCAGATCACCCGCCTGGCCGGTGAGTTGCGCCAGAGTGGCCGCGACCTGGCCGAGATCGTCGAGGGGCTGGAGACAGAGTACCGCCAGTTGCAGCTCAAGCTCGACTACTGGCAGCGGTCGGTGCCCGGCAGCCCGACCCGGCGCCTGGCGGCTTCCCGGCTGAAACGGGCCTGGCAGCGGGGAGGGGGCTCGGAAAGCCACAGGCTTGAACTCCAAGAACTGGATATCACCGGCCTGCCGACGCTGGAGGTGCAGTTCAAACACATCACCGAACTTAACCTGCGCGGCGTGGTGGGGCCTACTGGCGTGCGTGGCGGTGAAATTCCGGCACATCTGTTCAGCAGCTTTCCGAAGTTGCTGGCCCTGGGCCTGGTGGGTAACCACTTACCCGAGATTCCGCTGTCGATCAGGCGCTGTGGTGAGCTGGAAGAGCTGGCCCTGGGCCACAACAGGCTGCAGGTCACAGACACCATGTTCCAGCCGCTCCAGGCCCTGCCCAGGCTACAGATTCTGAGCCTGGCCAACAATCAACTGGGGCAATTGCCCGATGCCGCAATCGACGCGTTGTCGAGGCTGCCTGCGTTGACGTACCTGGACCTGAACAGCAACAGCCTGGTGCTTGAAACCCGCCACCTGGAGCAGTTGGCCAACCTTCGCCTGGGCAATCTGAACCTGGCGAACAACCGGATTACCCTTGATGAAGCCGGGGCGGCGGCGTTTCAGAACCTTATTTACCTGCGCAATCTGAACCTGAGGGTAAACCCGCTGATGCGTGCCCCCGACCTGATTATCATGCCCTGGCTGCAAAACGTCGACCTGAGCTTCTGCCAGCTGCGCGAATGGCCAAGCGGGCTCACCGGGCTGATGAATCAACACCAGTTCCAACTGCGTTCGATCAACCTGGCCGACAACCAGATTGAACAGCTACCGCACCTGGCGCAAACCCGCTTCGGCCTGAGCCTGCGCCACATAGGGCCTCGTGGTGATTTGACGCTGCGTCTGGCCAACAACCCACTTAATGCCCAGGCTATCTTGCGTCTGCATGCGCTGGGCCTTACCCATGTGTTCTATGGTGACGCTGCGGTCAACCGGCTGTGGCTCGAAGGCGCCAGCGAGGCGCGCCAGGGTTTGTGGCAGGATTTGTTCGATAATGAGCGTAACCGCCCATTGTTCATCGCCCTGAGCACCCTGGAACGCTCGCAAGCCGCGCAGATCGACGCCGCGCACCTGACCCGACGGGTGTGGAACTTGCTCGAACTGGCAGCGCAGGATGAAGTGCTGCGCAACGACCTCAATGACATTGCGGGCAGTTTTCCCGACACCTGCGGCGATGCCGGGGCGGATGTGTTTGCTGCGCTGGAGGTCGAGGTCATGGCCAACCGTCTTGCCGGACAGGCGCTGGATGACCAAGGGCGTAGCGGTGAGTTGCTGGGGCTTTACCAGCGGCTGTATCGCCGCCATGAAGTGGAGCGAATAGCCGACCGCATCTCCAGTTTGCGCCAACTGCGTAAAAATGCGCTGGACAGCGGCGAGGCATTGCCGGCGCTGGATCCGCTGGACGACATCAGCGACGCCAACCTGGGGTTCACGGTCGACGACATTGAAGTTCGCCTGGCGTTGCGCCGTACCCTGGCGACCCGCCTGGACTTTCCCGAGCCTTCGGACGGAATGCTCTATCGCCACCTGGCCTATGTCAGCGATAGCCTCGCCAGCCGGGTCGAGCGAGAAGTACGCAGGCTCGACGTTGCAGCCAACCGTCAGCAATGGATGCTCGAGCAGCCGGGCTGGGTCAGGTTTCTCAAGCAACGTTTCAAACCGCAGTTCGATGCTTTGACCGATCGTTGGTATCAGGGTACGGAGTACGCCGACCATTGCCTTGACCCGAGCAACCCCACTGTACCGATGCTCGATGCCAGCCTGATCAGCTTCCTGGATGGGCAGGCCGCTGAAGTGGCGTTCATCGAGGCCGGGATCATGGCCCTCAGCCATGATGAAGCGGGCGTTTTGCGCCGGCAGGTGTTCAATGATCACCAGTACACGGTGTTCCTCAACGTGCTGGCCAGGGGGCAGGCAGCCGCCGAACGCGCACTGTTGTTGCAGCTCACGCGCCAGTCTGGTTGAGGCACTACTTATCTAGCACCGTCGTGGCTGACGGTGCTGGTCTCCTGACAGCTCCCACTGTCAGGAGCTTTCCCGATGACACCTGTAACGCAAACCTCGCCACTGATCTACCATCGCGCCTTGATCGGCGCGGCCATTCCCGCCTGGGTCAGCCATCTGGCAGCCAAGGATTTCCAGGCCTTGTTACATAGCCAGCGGCACCTTGCTGATCCCGAGCAATCGCTCGAACTCAAGGCAGCCTTGAAAACTTCGCAGATTGCACGGCAGGCGCTGGCCTTGCAGCTTGCCGGGCTCAAGGGCATCAGCGCGTTCTGCGCTCCATTGCTTGCCCGCACGTTGCGTGAGACCTACAGGCTCGACCTTGACGTACTGAAGGCGCAACTGCACCACGTTGGTTTTGAAACCATTGGCGGGCGCACCGTGCCCAAGGGTGGTATCCACAGCAGCAGCCTGCTTGAGGCGGCCCTGCAGAATTTCAGCGACAACGAGGACCTGGGTCCCTTCAGCTACCTGGCTGACGGGCAGAATCAACCACTGAACCTGACCTGCGCTCAGTTCGTCGCGCTGTGTCGCCAGCTCGACCTTGGCCGGCACTACCAGGAACATCTGCTGCAAGTGCTGGATAGCCCTGGCAGAGCCGCCGGCATGCGGGAAGCGGCCAGGGCCGAGTTTGTCGTGCAGGTACATCGGGCGCGTGGCAATGGCGAAATCACCGGCCAGGTTCTGACCTTGCTGCTGGCGCTGGCCAACGGCGCGGCTGGCGCGTCACCGAAGCTCGATGGCAAACCGCTGGTCTGTCGTCAGGTCAGTGTGCTGGGCAGCGTACTGGAGGGTGTGCTGTTGATCGGCCCGGATCCGACGGCGAGCAACGTCACTGAACGCTGCGTGGCCTGGATTGCCGGTGCGCCGCTGTACCCGATCAAGGAATACTCATCGACCAGTGCCTTTGCCCATGACCTGGCCACCAGCCTGCAAGGTGAAGATTACCGCCAGGCGATCCTCAACGGCGTCCCCCAGGCTGAGCGCCCGGCATTCACACACGCCCTGGACGCTGCGCTGTACGTCGAACGCTATCAGGGCGAAGAAAAAGTCCGCCAGCCGATCCTCAATCCGCGCCTGCAGGTGCAGGAGCATGCGCTTGGCGGCGAACTGTGGAGCCACTTGCAGCGCCTGCAAGTGCGCAGGCTGAAGGCCAATGCCCGGGTGCTGGCGGTACCCACCGCCGATGAAGATCGCGCCGCGCGCCTGGTGCGCCTGGAGCACTGGCTGGACATCGGCCTGAACGTGCTCAACGCCGCAGCCTTTGTCATCCCGGCGCTCAACCCGCTGATGCTGGCGGTTACCGGCGCGCAACTGATGGGTAATATCTTCCATGGGGTAGAAGCCTGGGAAGCCGGCGAAACCGCTGAAGCCCTGGCCCAGGTCGAGTCGCTGGCAGTCAACCTGGGGTTGATCGCTGCGCTGGGTGCGGCCGGCAGCGCTGTCGAGCCGTCGCTGTTTGTCGATGCGCTTGAGCGTGTCGAATTGCCCAATGGCCAAGTGCGTCTGTGGAAGCCCGATTTGAGCGGCTATGAAAGCCCGGTGCAACTACCCGAGCGCCTGGCACCCAATGACCTGGGGCAATACGCGCTGAACGAGCGGCTGTACATTCGCCTGGACGGCAAGCTGTATGAGCAGCGCTACGATGCCGATGGCCAGCAATGGCGCCTCAAACACCCGCGCCAGGGCGATGCCTTCCAGCCTGTGCTCAAGCCGTATGGCAATGGCGCCTGGCAGTTCCCGGGTGAACAACCGCTGCACTGGGAGCGCAGCCAACTGCTGCGGCGCATCGGCGTTCTGGCCGAGGGGCTGGACGATGCCACCCTGGCACAGGCTGCCGATATCAGCGGTATCGACGACGATATGCTGCGGCATATGCATGTCGAGCAGGGGCCGCTTGCGCCGCTGCTGGCCGATACCTTGCAGCGCCTGCAACTGGACCGGCGCATCACCCGGATGATCGCCGATATTCGCAGTGGTGCGGCGCTGGAACCGGGCATGACCTATCCGGTGGCGCTGGTGGTCGGGCTGCCTAATTGGCCGGCAAATCGTGTAGTTCAAGTGTTTAAAGGGCCGGAGCTGTGGGGGGAATCGTGGACCTATGGCCTGGAGCGCTGGCCGCAGGGCCACGCAATCAAGGTGCTGCTCGATGATTTAAACAGCGGCAGGCTGGCCGAAGTGCTGTTGCAGGCCTTTAGCGAGGTGCAAGGCAGCGAGCTGCTGGGCCAGCATCTGCCGGAACCTGCGCGAGTGCCGGCCTTGCGCGAGCAAATGGCCGAGCTGACAGAGCGCAGGCGCAGGGTGGTGTTCGACAGCCTGTATGCCAGTGTCGAACGCTCATCCGATCCGGGGGCCAAGACCCTGCAGCGCGACTTTGCGCTGCTGCCTGATTCACTGGCGCAAGAGATCGCCCGGCACGCCACTGCCCAGGAGCGTGGGCAATTGATCGGCGAGCAGGCGCGGGTGCCTCGGCGCCTGGCTGAAGAAGCCCGGGCCTATCAGCGCCAGTTGCGCCTGAGCCGCGCCCTGGAAGGGCTGGTGTTCACTGCACACCTGGCGCTGGACAGCGAGCGCCTCGGGCTGCAATTGCTGGCAGATTTGCCGGGCTGGAACGCCGACATTCGCCTTGAGTTGCACGAGCAATCGCTGGGCAGCGAAGTGCTGGCCAGCGTCGGTGACGCCGGGGCAGAGCTGCGGTCGTTGCTCAAGTACGATGGCGGCTATCGCGTCTTCGATGCCCAGGGCAATGAGCTGGGCGTGAGCGATGATTTTTTTGCCGCGCTGTTGCGGGCGCTGCCAGACACCGTGCGAAGGTCGCTGGGAGTGGAGATCTACGAGTCCGCGCAACTGCGCCAGCGCCTTGCCCGGCAAGCCCTGGGCGATCGCGCACGTAGTTCGACCCTGATCGGCCAGCAGCCCTCGCGTCCCTGGCTGCAATCGCCGCTTAAATTGGCCGACGGGCGCCGCGGCTACCCATTGGGTGGGGCAGTGGGGACGTTGCGCTCTACCGAGTATCGTCGCTTGAGCGCGCTGTACCCTGAGCTTCGCGAAAGCGAAATCACCGAGATCAAAAATCGGCTGAGGGTCGAGAATGAAGACCTCGCCGCTGCCATCCAGCGCCTGGAGGATGAGTATCGCCAGCTCGGGCAAAGCCTCGATCACTGGGTGGCGCAAACACCCAGCGCTCGCGAGCGGGTGGACCGTGAGCGGCTGCGTGACCGGCTCAAGGCCGCCTGGCGCCGCGTGGGGGGCGACGTCAAGCACGAGCTGGTCCTGTCCTCCTGGGCGCCGGGCGCTTTGCCTGTCATTGAAGCGCGTTTTAGCCATGTCACCCGACTGTTTCTGCAACGGATGGAACTGACGGCAGTGCCGGAGCATTTCCTCTCGGCGTTTCCTGAACTCAGGGATCTGGGTCTGGACCATAACCGCTTGACTGAAATTCCCGTTGCACTCGGCACCAGGACCAAACTGAAATTGCTCGGCCTTGAGGACAATCAGATCAGCGTCAATGCCCGTATGTTCGACCCGCTGCAACCGTTGCGGGCCTTGCAGGTGCTCAGCCTCACCGGCAACCAGATGGCCACGCTGCCCATAGAAGCCATCGGCACGCTGGGCAAACTCGACAGCCTGACCACCCTGGGCCTGCGTGCCACTGGCGTGACGCTTGATGCCGAGCAACTGCAGGCCCTGGCGGCAATCCCGTTGCAGCATCTGGACCTTGCCCGTAACAACATCCAGCTGGACGCGGCCGCTGCCGAAGCCTTTGCAGGCTTGGTGCGGGTGCGCAAACTCAATCTGGGCGACAACCCTCTGGGCCGAGCTCCGCGGCTGGGTACCCTGAGGGCATTGGAGCACCTGAACCTGCGTGGCTGCCACCTCGAAGACTGGCCCGAGGGGCTGTTGGAATTGATGCAGCCGCAGGGGCACCCGTTGCGCACGGTCGACCTGAGCAGCAACGAGCTGACCCAGCTCCCCGACCTGGCAACCACGGCCTTTGGCGCTGACCTGCGTGCCGACGGCCAGCGCAGCCGCTGGATCCTGTTGAACCAGAACCCGCTCAGTGAAGCCGCCGTTACCCACCTGCGTGGCCTGGGAATGCCTTTCAGTCGCCGCGCCAGCGGCCTGGCAGCCGGTTGGCTGCGTGAGGCGAGCGCCGCTCAGCAGCAATTGTGGGACACCTTGTTCCCGGATGATGAGACTTATCGTCCGCTGTTGCTGGTGCTTGACCGGGCGCTGGAGTCCAGCGAGGGCCGGTTCGATTTCAACAATATGTCAGCCAGGGTTTGGGAGCTATTGCGCGCGGCGCAAGGTTCCGATCAGCTGTTCAGCGATCTGCAGGCGGTGGCCGAAGCCTATCCGCCAACCTGCGGCGACGCCGGGGCCGATGGTTTCAGTGCCCTGGAAATCGAGCTGCTTGCCTATCGCCAGAGCCAGGAGGCGCTCGATCCGCTGCAGCGCACGGCGGCGGTGGTCGGGTTGTACGAGCAGCTCTACCGCCGTGACCTGGTCAACTCCCTGGCCCAGCGGATCGGCCTGGCGCGTGATCTGCGCCGCAACGGCCTGCGTGCCGGTACTCGGCCTCTGCCTGACTTTGATCCACTGGATAACCTCACCGACCTGGACCTTGAGCATGAGTCCGATCCGGTGGAGATCCGTCTGCGACTGCGTCAGGCGCTGGCCACCCGGCTCGACTTCCCCGAGCCGTCCAGCGGCATGCTGTTCGCGCACAGGGCGGATGTTGACGAGCGCGTGATCAAGAATGTTGAGCGCAAAGTCCGGCGCCTGAGCACGCAGGTGGACGCAAGGCAGGAATGGATGGCGCTGCAACAGGGCTGGAAACGCTACTTGCGCAACCTGCACGGGCAACGCTTCGAGGCGTTCGAGCAAAAATGGCGAGCTGCAGCGGATTACCTGTTGAGCTGCCTGTACGACTGGCACGAGTTCGACGGGCCGCTGGCGCCCGAGGTGCGCAGCACCGTGCAACAGATCCTGCCCGATGCGCCGGTGGACGGGCAGGGGCAATTGCAACGGTTGCCGCTGTCGGAGGGACGTTACTTCACAGCTGAACGCCAATTGAAAGAAATCAGCAGTGCCGCCGAGCACGGGTTGATCCTCGAGTTGACGCGCAGCAGCGAAGCATAGGGTCGTTGCAAGGTGCTGCCTCCCGCTGGCGTAGGCTCAGCGGGAGGCACGCGCGTTTGCCGGTACCGCGTCCTGGGCATGAAGCGCCCGAAACCCTTCGGCTTCTTCCACCAGCCAGTCATGCACGGCGCGGGCGCTGGGGTGCGCCAGGCCGCCTGGCGGGTAGAGCAGCACATAACGCTTGTGGTTGGCGATCGGCAGGCCGAACGGCACGATCAACGTACCGCGTTCCAGCTCGTCGTTGAGCAGGGTGCGCCGGGCAATCGCCACGCCGATGCCGGCAATCGCCGCCTCAATGGTCAGGTGGTTGCGGTTGAACGTGTGCCCACGGCGCACATCCAGGCCCGTCGCGCCAATCCCTTCCAGGTAGAACTCCCACTCGGCGTACTCCGAACTGCCACGCCAGGCGGTGATGTCGTGCAGCAGCGGATAGTGCGCCAGGTCCGCCGGGCCATGCAGCGGTGGGCGGCCGCGCAGCAGGGAGGGGGCGCAGACCGGGAAGATCTGCTCATCGAGCAGGGGCGTTGAATGCATACCCGGGTAGCTGCCGTCGTTGAGGTCGATGGCCAGGTCGAAGTCGCCTTCATGCAGGGCCTGGCTGCTGTCTTCGGCCACCAGGCGCAGCTGGATGTCCGGGTAGCGTTGCTGCAGGCGCGGCAGGCGCGGGGTCAGCCATTTGGCCAGGAACGACGGGATTGAGCGCAGGCGCAGGGTGCCGCGGATTTCGCCGGCATCCAGGCGGCGCAGCTCGGCATCGATGCTGCCATAGGCTTCGCTGACGGTTTGCGCCAGGCGCTGGCCCTCGGCGGTCAGTTCCACGCCGCGGGCGCGCCGCAGGAACAGGCGAAAGCCCAGGCGCTCCTCCAGCTGGCGGATCTGCTGGCTGACCGCGCCGGGGGTGATGTGCAGTTCTTCGGCGCAGCGGGTGAACGACAAGTGCCGCGCCGCACAGGCAAACACATGTAGCCAGACGTACATCTGGCCATTCATTTGTCGCTTCATTGTTTAGTTCTGCTAAAGGCTTGCTTAGAAAGTTTCGTTGGTCAACACGGCAGTGACCGGGCAGTATCGCGCAACTTAGCGACATCCATCAATTTTTTAACAGTGCCGTTGTGTGACATGGAATGTTGCCTCGGTCAGGCATTAGCATGGCTATCAGTGTTTTCGACCTTTTCAAAATTGGCATCGGGCCGTCCAGTTCCCACACCGTAGGGCCCATGCGGGCGGCGGCAACCTTTGCCCGGGCCCTGCGTGAGCAGGGTGTGCTGGAGCAGGTGAGCCGGGTCGAGGTGCGCCTGTACGGTTCGTTGTCGGCCACCGGTGTCGGCCACGCCACCGACCGTGCCTGCCTGCTCGGGCTGATGGGCGAATGGCCCGACCAGATCGACCCGCAGAGCATCGAGCCGCTGATCGCGCAATTGCAGCAAAGCCAGGTACTGATGCTCGACGGCCGCCGGGCGATCCCGTTCGACTGCGCTACCGACCTGCTGCTGCTCGACGAAAGCCTGCCGTATCACCCCAACGCCATGACCCTGGAAGCCAGCGGTGCCACCGGCTCGTTGCTGCAGCAAACCTATTACTCGGTCGGTGGTGGTTTTATCGTCGAGGCGGCGCAAGTGGGCGAGGCGGGCAACAGTGCCGAGCAGGTGCAGTTGCCCTATGACTTCGACAGCGCCGCCGAGCTGCTGGCGCTGTGCAAGCAGCATCAGCTGCGGGTCAGCCAGGTGATGATGGCCAATGAACTGGCCTGGCGTGAAGAGGCCGAGGTGCGTAGTGGCCTGCTGAAGTTGTGGGCGGCCATGCGCGAGTGCGTCGACAACGGCCTGCGCAACGAGGGCATTTTGCCTGGCGGGCTCAAGGTCAAGCGCCGCGCCGCCAAGCTGCACCGCAGCCTGCAGGAGCTGGGCAAGCCCAACGTGATCGGGTCGACCCTGAGCGCCATGGAGTGGGTCAACCTGTTCGCCCTGGCCGTCAACGAAGAGAACGCCGCCGGCGGGCGCATGGTCACCGCGCCCACCAATGGTGCGGCGGGGATCATCCCGGCGGTGCTGCATTACTACATGAAGTTCAACCCCGATGCCTGCGACAACGACGTGGTCGACTTCCTGCTCAGCGCCGCGGCCGTGGGCATCCTGTGCAAGAAGAACGCCTCGATCTCCGGGGCCGAGGTGGGTTGCCAGGGCGAGGTCGGTTCGGCCTGCGCCATGGCTGCTGCCGGCCTTGCCGAAGTGCTCGGGGCAACGCCGATGCAACTGGAAAACGCCGCCGAGATCGCCCTGGAACACAACCTCGGGCTGACCTGCGACCCGGTTGGCGGCCTGGTTCAGGTGCCGTGCATCGAGCGCAACGCGATCGCTGCGGTCAAGGCCATTAACGCCGTGCAGATGGCCTTGCGTGGCGATGGCGAGCACTTCATCTCCCTCGACCGGGTGATTCGCACCATGCGCGACACCGGCGCCGACATGCATGCCAACTACAAGGAGACTTCGCGCGGCGGCCTGGCGGTCGCGTTCGTCGAGTGTTGATCGTTTAAAAAGCAAGGCTTCGCTGGCAAGCCAGCTCCCACAAGGATTGCACCCATCCTGTGGGAGCCGGCCTTGCCGGCGATGGGCTGCAAAGCAGCCCCAGGTTTTACCCAGCAACAAAGCAGTTCGTTCATACGCAACAAAAACAACTACAAGGCAATATCGATGACTGAATTAAATAGCACCACGACCGTTCGTGTGGACTCGGCCGCGCCTGCGCAAAGCCGTGCCTGGAGCCGTCACGACACCACCTGGGTTCTGGGCCTGTATGGCACCGCCATCGGCGCCGGCACCTTGTTCTTGCCGATCAACGCCGGGGTAGGGGGCTTCTGGCCGCTGCTGGTGTTGGCGGTACTGGCCTTCCCGATGACCTTCTATGCCCACCGTGGCCTGACCCGCTTCGTGCTCTCGGGCAAGCGCGGCGCCAGTGAAGACATCACTGAAGTGGTCGAAGAGCACTTCGGCGTCGGGGCCGGCAAGCTGATCACCCTGCTGTACTTCTTCGCCATCTTCCCGATCCTGCTGGTGTACAGCGTTGCCCTGACCAACACCCTGGGCAACTTCATGGAACACCAACTGCACGTGACCCCGCCACCGCGGGCGCTGCTGGCCCTGTTGCTGATCTGCGGGCTGATGATCGTGGTGCGCAGCGGCCAGGGCATCATCGTCAAGGTCATGAGCCTGCTGGTCTATCCGTTCGTTGCCGCGCTGTTGCTGCTGGCCCTGAGCCTGATCCCCAACTGGAATGGCGCCTTCTTCGCCCAGGCCAGCGAAGGCATGCCCCTGGACCTGTTCTTCAAGACCTTGTGGCTGGCCATCCCGGTGATGGTGTTCTCCTTCAACCACTCGCCGATCATCTCGGCCTTTGCCGTTGACCAGAAGCACCGCTACGGCGAACAGGCCGACGCCAAGAGCGGCAAGATCCTCGCCAGTGCCCACGTGATGATGGTGCTGACGGTGATGTTCTTCTGCTTCAGCTGCGTGTTGGCCCTGAGCCCGGCGGATCTTGCCGCAGCCAAGCAACAGAACATCTCGATCCTGTCGTACCTGGCCAACCACTTCCAGACCCCGGTTATCGCCTTCGTGGCGCCGTTGATTGCCCTGGTGGCAATCACCAAGTCGTTCCTCGGCCACTACATCGGTGCCAGCGAAGGCTTCCAGGGCATGATCGTGAAAAGCCTGCGCAGCCGCGGCAAGCAAGTCTCGGCCAAGCGCCTGGAGCAAATGACCGCGCTGTTCATGGTCATTACCTGCTGGGCCGTGGCGACCCTGAACCCGAGCATCCTCGGCATGATCGAGAACCTCGGCGGGCCGATCATCGCCTGCCTGCTGTTCCTGATGCCGATGTACGCCATCCACAAGGTGCCGGCGCTACGCAAATACTCGGGCAAGGCCTCGAATGTGTTTGTGGCTCTGATCGGCTTGATTACCCTGTCGGCGATCCTGTACTCGTTCTTCGCTTGACCCGAGCACCAAGCGCCGGGTTACTTGAGCACCACCCGGCGCTTGGTCAGCTCACCATCCTCGCCACTGGGCCAGTGCAGCTCCACCAGCACTTCGGTCTGCTGGCCATCCAGTGACGGGCGCACGCTGAGCAGGGCGAAGTTCTTCGAGCCGGCCATGGCGTACCAGCGCTCGCAGACCATGTTGGCAATGCCCGGCATCTGGCCACCGCTGCTAATGGCCATTTTCAGCATGCCCGGCGCCGGTAACCGCGAGATGGCGCTGGAGGTGACCTGGAACACCTTGGCCGCCGGGTACTGCTTGTGCAACAGGCGGAACACCGCCGCGCAGTGCACGTCACCGCTGAGAAACACCACCGGCGTGGCGCTTTTGCCCAGCGCCGCATACACCTGATCGAGCAGTACCTTGCGTTCGGCCAGGTTACTCTTGTGGTCCCACTCATCCATGCAGTCATCCTTCAGCGAGCCGAAATCGGCGCCGTTGGTGACCACGCTCTTCCAGTGCAGCAGCGGCACTGGCGAGACGATGAACACTGCTTTGGCATTCTGCACCACGGCACTGTTCAACCACGCCTTGAAGCGCATCATCTGCGCGCTGCCGAGAATCTTGTGCGGGTCCGGGGCTTCGACATCGTGGTGGCCGCGCATGTCCAGCACATAGAAGGCCGAGCCGCCTTGCTCGAAGGCATAGTCCCAGTGGCAGTCGTCGGGCTTGTCGAGGTTGATCGAGGTGACCGGGTTATGGCTGTGTTCGTACTCGTAATAAGCGCGGCAGGCGGCGCGCCACATGAGGTCGACGAGCATTTGATTGGTGGCGCCGTTGCTGGCGCTTTCGAACAACAGCGAGATGCGTTTTTGCCGCTCCTTGCTGCTCAGCGAGCCCCAGCCGTCCATGATCTCGTGGTCGTCCCAGATCATGTACTGGGGGAACTGCTCGTACACCTCGCGCAGGGTGGGGATGTTCCAGTACACCCGGTAGTACCAGCGATAGATGTTCAGCAAATACTGCTCGATGCCGGCCTTGTCGTAGCCATTGCCTTGCTTGAACTGGGCCAGCAGCGCCTGCTTGTTGTCCTTGAGCCATTCCCAGATATCCAGGAAGCCGTTTTTCTTGTTGGTGTCGACGTACATCTGGTCGCCACCGCCGATGACGAATTGCGCGCGCTGATCGATCAGTTGCTGGTGCAGCAGCGGCCAGCCACCGGCGCTGCCGTCAGCGCTGATCGGGTCGTGGCAGCTGTAGAAGCCGAAGGTCAGGGTGCCGGGGTTGATGGCCGGCGTGTTGAAGCTCTTAGGTGTGTCGGCACCGATTTCGGTGCGTCGGCGGATGATCAGCGGGTCGGTTTCGCTGCTGATCAGGGCGTAGTAATAGGTGCTTTGCGCCTTCAGGCCAGTGACTGCAAAGACCCCGGTGAGGTCGCTGTCGAAGCTGAATTTTTGCGCCTGGATGAACACCGGCTTGATCTTCTGTTGTTTCAGGAAGTCGGCCACGGGCAGCTCATTCAAGCGCTGCAGGTCACCGCTCAACGGCGTGCTGGTGACCACCAGCACCCACTCGCCGGGCATGTACACGCGAAACCACAGGCGCACGCTGGTCGGCGTGATCGCACCGATGATCGCGGCGCTGGCAAGCTTGGCGTATTTGCTTTCATTGGAGGTGGGGTCCAGGAGCTGGGACATGGTCGATTTCCTTATCAGGTGGCGTTGTTGTTCCGATAAGTAAAGCGCATGGGCGCGGGGTTGCCAGCCTCGACCGTTCTGCCGGCAGGACGCTGAAGTTCAATGGCGCGACTGGCGATGATCTGTGTCGGGCGCTAGGGTAGGCGGGTGTTCCCATCCCCGATAAGGAAGCCCATGAGCGCATCAACCGTTTACGCCGACCTTGGCGATGTCCCGTATCAGGTGAGCCTGTCTGCTGGTGCCCAGCAGTGGCTGGCCGATGAGCGCCGCGAGCTGGGCGGCCATGACAGCGGCCCCAATCCGCACCAATTGCTGCTCTCGGCCCTGGGGGCGTGCACCGCCATTACCTTGTCGATGTATGCACAGCGCAAGGAGTGGCCGCTGCGCCATGTGCATGTGCAGCTGGATATCCTCAGCGAAGTGAAAACCCCTGAGGCGCGCACCGAGATCAAGCGTGTGATCGAACTGCACGGTGATCTCGATGCGCCTCAGCGCGAGCGGCTGCTGGCCGTGGCCAATGCCTGCCCGGTGCACAGGCTGCTCAGTGGCAGCATTGTCATCGACAGCGAACTTAGCGGCTAGCGCGACTCGCTCTTGAGCTTGGCAAAGCTTTTGCGCAGGTCACTGGCCCAGCCGTCGAGCACCGGCTTGACGTTTTCCAGGGCCAGCTTGGCGCTGTCATTCTCCAGGGCTTTGCCGCTGCCTTTGCGTACCACCTGGGCCACCACCTTGTTGCTGCCACCGTCGAGGAACGCCGCCTCGGTGGCAATGTCCACTTCCTGGTCGCGACCACCGGCGGCGGTGTTGACGGCGGCGGCCACCAGGGCGATCGGGATCACTTCGTAAGGCTTGAGGCCTTCGGTCTTGGTCGACACCGCGGTGATGGCCGGGCGCACCACCAGCACGCCAGGCCCCGGCCCCTGGGCCAGTGGCAACACGGCACCCAGTTCACGCTTGAGCGCAGTGTTGTAGTACTGGGTGATCTGGCCCAGGGCTTGCGCCGAGATCACTGCGGTGGGCTGTGGCTTGGGGTAGAACTGGCTGGGTTCGATATACACCTGGGTGAAGCGCGCGGCTTTCACCTGCGGATCGATCCAGCGCATTACTGGCTGGCCGGAGATGCTTTCGGCAGGCTTGAGGCGGCTATAGTCCTGGAGGAACCCGGAGTACTGGCTGGGGTCGACCCGGGAGCTGGCGCAGCCAGCCAGCACGACAAGGGCGGAGCAGAGCAGGGTGGAGCGCAAGGTGGGCTTCATCGACTTTCGTATCCTTGGCAATGACCGCACGGGACAGGGAGTTGATCGCCTGAACAACGCTAGCAGCTCTTGGCCGGGCCGCCAGCGATCGACCGCAAAGCGCTCGTAAAGGGGCCTGTCTATGCAATACTCGTCGGTCCTTACCCACCTCAGGACCCCGCAATGGACTTGCCCCGCCGCCTGCGCAGCAAACAGCTGAAACTCCACGCCCCGGAACTGACTTTTGCCGCGCAACTGCAGGCTGTGCTCAACGCCAACTACGGCTTCCACCGTGAATTTTTGCCCTGGGCCCGCGACGACTGGACCCTGGAACAAGCGCGGCAAAGCCTGCTTCAGGCCCGGCAGAACTGGGCAGCGCCCCAGGGCGAAAAACGCTATTACCTGTTCCTGGCCAGCGGCGAACTGATCGGCTGCCTGGGCGTGCGGCCGGATGCCCAGGGCAAGGTCGGCTTGGGCTACTGGATCGCCGAAGCCCATGCCCGGCAGGGCCTGATGACCGAGGCGCTGGAAACACTGCTGCCGGTGCTGGAAGGCTCGCTGCTGTGGCTGACCACTTCGCCGGCGAATGTGGCCTGTCAGCGGCTGGCGGAAGGGCTGGGGTTCAGGCGGGTGGCTTCGGCGGGTGGGGCGAATGCGCGGTTGCGGTATGAGTTGAGGTGCTGATTCAAGGTCGGCGTTGCCTGGATTACGAGCGCTGCGCGCTCGATCGCTGGCAAGGCCAGCTCCCACAAGTTCAGCGTCACGCCGGCCACTGTGGGAGCTGGCTTGCCAGCGATGAGGCCGGCACAGCGCTAGCCAATCTCATGTCCTAGGACCTATCCTACGCAGTCTGTCGATATCACGCGCTTGCCCGGGGAAGGTCTGCACACTAGGCTCGCTCGGTCACTGAATGTTCGGTGATCGGGTTTGGCGACCCGGCAAAATGATACTGACAGAAAGCTTCCATTTCTTAATGGTGGCCATGTGCGGGAGGGTTTCGACCCTGCCGGGTTTCTCCAGTGTCGTCCCGGTTCGCCAACCCGCACATGGCTGCCACCCATTCGTTTGGCGACGGTGCAGTGGTAGCTCCTCTACGACCTGGAGTTGACCATGAAAAAGCTCGTCCCCGATCCCCCAAGCCTGCACCTCGCTGCAACCGTCGAAACCCCTGTCAACAGTTGCCCGGAGCATCCGCCCTTGTTCAGCGTGTGCGCAGGTGTCAGCGCCGAAGACGCGTTGGTGCATGCCTTGCTGTACCTAAAATGTGCCAGCGCCACTATTGGCCAGGCGGTGCAGCACTGCAGTGAGGAAGGACGAGGGTTTGTCTGGTCGGCCCAGCAATCGGTGGAGCTGGCCAGGGCGCTGGTGGATGCGTTGCTGGATGGGATTGAGTTGAGGGTGGTGAAAGACTGATTCGGCGTTGCCTGGATCGCGGGGCAATCGTCAATCCTTGACCAACGCCCGCAACGCCGCTTTCGCCTCTGGCGACTGCAGCCGCTCGATAAACAGCTTACCTTCTCGTTGAACAGTGACCTCCAGCTCCTGCCGATGAGCATCCTTGAGCAAGCGCTTGCTGATCCGCAGTGCATCCTGGGGCAAGGCCTGCAGGCGCTGGGCCAGCTTGCGCGCCGCCGCCAGGCATTGCTCACCCTCTTCATGCAGCTCATTGGCCAGGCCCCACTCGACGGCCTGTTCGCCCGTGAGCAGCTCATTGCACAGCAACAGTCGCGCCGCCCGCGCATGGCCGAGCAGCCGTGGCAGCAACAGGCTGGAACCAAACTCCGGGCACAAGCCCAACGGCACGAACGGCAGGCGCAGTTTGGCCGAGCGGCTGACCAGCACCTGGTCGCAGTGCAGCAGCAGGGTGGTGCCGATGCCGATGGCCGGCCCCGCCACCGCAGCAATCAGCGGTTTGTCCAGGGCCATGATCACCCGCATCAGGCGAAACACCGGGCTGTCCATGGCAGTGGGCGGGTTGTCGAGAAAATCCTTCAGGTCGTTGCCGGCGCAAAAACACTGTGGGCCACCGGTGAGCAGGATCACCTCGACCTGCGCATCCTCGGCCGCTGCCCGCAACTGATCGCCCAACTGTGTGTACATGGCCGTGTTCAGCGCATTGAGCTTGTCTGGGCGGTTGAAGGTCAGGGTCAGCAGGCCCTGGTGCAGTTCGCGTGTGATCAACTCGTTCATGGCGTGCCTGTGTTGTTGTAGGTATCAGAACGTCGGCGGGGTGATCACCCAGATCACCACCGCATCCACTTCGCCAGGGTTGCCGTAACGGTGCGGCTCCTGACTGGAAAAACTGAAGCTGTCGCCTTCGCTCAGCTGAAAATGCCGCTCGCCGACCCACAGCTCGAAACTGCCGGACAGCAGGTAGCCGGCTTCTTCACCGTCATGGCTGTAGCTTTGCTGGCTGTAGGTGCCCGGCGGGAAGCGCGAGTGCAGAATCTCCAGCTGGCGGTTGGGTTGCGGGGTGAGCAACTGGTCGACGATGCCGTCTTCGTAATGCACGCTCAGGCGGCTGTTCTTGCGCACCACGTAACCGTTGTCTTCCGGGGCGGTGCTGGCTTCGCTGGCGAAGAACCACTGGATGGTCACGCCGAGGCTGCGGGCAATATTGAACAGCGCCGGGATCGACGGGTAGGAGAGGTTGCGCTCCAGCTGGCTGATGTAGCCGGCAGTCAGTTCGCTTTGCTCGGCAAGCTCGGCCAGGGTCATGCCGCGGCGCTTGCGCAGGCCGCGGATGCGGGTGCCGAGAAAATGCGGGGCGCTGGTGCCTTCCTGGCTGGCGGCGGGCGGCGTCTTGCTGCTGTTGCTCATGGCGTGCTCCGAACCGCACTGTCAAAGCCCCGGAGTATAAACAGGCTTACAGGCTCCAGGCGACCTTCAAACCGTCGTAGACGGCTTCTTCCACCGTGCGCGGGGCCAGGCAGTCGCCGATGCGTTTTACCTCGACCAGGCCGTGCAGTTGCGCGGCCAGGCTATCGACTGGCTGATGGCCCTGGCACAGCACCAGGGTGTCGATGTCTTCGAAGATCATCGGCTCGCCGCTGGCGGTGTGTTGCAGGTACACGGTGTTGTCGTCGCAGCCGTACAGGCGTGCATAGGGGGTGATCGGGATGCCCAGCTTGTGCAGCTCGCCGGCCATCTGGTCGCGTACGTACAGGGGCAGGCTTTCGCCGCAGTGGGTGCCGTTGACCGCCAGTTGCACCTGGTGGCCTTCACGCACCAGGCGCTCGGCGATGCCCGGGCCGATCCAGTCGCAGCGCCAGTCGACCACCAGCACCGAGCGCCCGGGCTTGGCCTCGCCGCGCAGGATTTTCCAGGCGTCGACCACCTGCAGGTCGCCGCCGCGCTCGAAGGCCGGCCAATAGGGTTCGGCGCCGGTGGCGATGATCACCAGGTCGGGCTGCTCGCGCTCGACCAGGGCGCGATCCACGCGCGTGTTGCGCACCACCTTGACCCCGGCCAGGTGCATCTCGCGCTGCAGGTTGGTGCTGGCACCGCCGAACTCGGCCCGGCGCGGCAGCAGTTGCGCGAGCAGCACCTGGCCGCCGAGCTGGGCGCTGGCTTCATACAAGGTGACGTCATGGCCGCGCGCTGCGGCTACCGCTGCGGCTTTCATGCCGGCCGGGCCGCCACCGGCGATCATGATGCGCTTGCGTGTAGTCGCCGCCTGCAAGGTGCCGAACTGCTGCTCGCGCCCGGTTTCCGGATGCTGGATGCACGAGATCGGCAGGCCCTTGTGAAAATGACCGATGCAGGCCTGGTTGCAGGCGATGCAGGCGCGCACGTCTTCGGCGCGATCGCTGCGGGTCTTGTTGGGCATCTGCGGGTCGCAGATCAGCGCGCGGGTCAT
Source organism: Pseudomonas sp. SBB6 (assembly GCF_024213215.1). Lineage (NCBI taxonomy): Bacteria > Pseudomonadati > Pseudomonadota > Gammaproteobacteria > Pseudomonadales > Pseudomonadaceae > Pseudomonas > Pseudomonas sp. SBB6. The sequence continues at coordinate 136,180 of NZ_JANAVH010000013.1, forward strand.
GCCGCAGACATCGGCCTGGCCACGGGCGAGGATCAGTTCGGCTTCCTGGGGCTGGTTGATGCGCCCGGTGACGAACAGCGGGATGTTCAATTGCGCCTTGAAGGTCCCGGCCTCACGCGCCAGGTACGCCGCTTCGATGGCCATGGGCGGGACGATATGTACCGCGCCACCCAGCGACGCCGAGGTGCCGGCGACGATATGCACATAATCCAGCTCGGACTGCAGCATCTTCACCGCAGCCAGCGATTCATCTTCAGTCAGGCCCTCGGCATCGCGCTCGTCGGCGCTGATGCGTAGGCCGATGATGAAATCGTCTGCCGTCGCCGCACGTACCGCGGCGATCACTTCGCGGACAAAGCGCAGCCGTTGCTGCAACTCACCGTTGTAGCCATCGGTGCGGCGGTTGACCCGTGGGTTGATGAATTGCGCGGGCAGGTAGCCGTGGCTGGCAACCACCTCGACGCCATCGATGCCGGCCTGATGCAGGCGCCGGGCCGCGGCGGCGTAACCGGCGACGATCTCGTCGATCATGCCCTGGTCGAGCGCCCGCGGCATCACCCGAAAACGCTCGTTGGGCACCGCCGACGCCGAGTAGGCCACCGCCAGCAAGCCATCACTGGACTCCATGATTTCCCGCCCCGGGTGGAAGATCTGCGACAGCACCACGGTGCCGTGAGCATGGCAGGTCTCGGCCAGCTGGCGGTAGCCGTCGATGCAGACATCGTCGGTGGCCATCAGCACGTGGGAGGTGTAGCGGGCGCTGTCGTGCACCCCGGCCACCTGCAGCACGATCAGGCCGACGCCACCGGCGGCGCGAGCCTGGTGGTAGGCAATCAGGCGCTCGTTGACCAGGTTGTCGGTGGGCATCGAGGTGTCGTGGCCGCTGGACATGATGCGGTTCTTCAGGCGTTTGCCCCGGATTTGCAGCGGTTCGAACAGGTGCGCGAAGGTCGGCATGCGGGTCAGGCTCCAGCGGGGTGTTGTTGTTGTTTTTTCTATAGAAGTGTACCACCAGTAAAAAATCAACTTGTTTTTTTACTGACGTTTGACTAGCGTGCAATCACCCCGGGTCCTGGGGCACACCTCACAACAACAAGAAAACGGGCCACGCATCACGTGGTACCGGCAAGAGGAACCATTGATGAAATCGAACCTGCTCAAGCGCTCTCCCTGGTTGCTCGCCCTTGCGGTCGGCAGCGCCCTGGCAGCACCGGACATGGTCGTGGTCGCCTACGGTGGCGCCGGCCAGAAAGCCCAGGATGCGGCGATCTTCAAGCCGTTCAGTGCCCAGGACGGCAGCACGTTGATCCAGAGCGAATACAACGGCGAAATGGCCCGGATCAAGGTCATGGTCGATACCGGCAACGTCGACTGGGACCTGGTGCAGATCGAAGGCCCGGACCTGATGCGCGGCTGCGACGAGGGCATGTACGAGCGCCTCGACTGGACCCGGCTCGGGCGTACCGAGCAGTTGATCCCCGATGCCGCTCAGGAATGCGGCTCGGCAGTGCTGGTGTGGAGCGTGGCGATCGCCTACGACCGCAACAAGCTGGCCCAGGCACCGACCTCGTGGGCGGATTTCTGGGACGTGAAAAAAATCCCCGGCAAGCGCGGCCTGCGCAAGCGGGCGGTGTACAACCTGGAGTTCGCGCTGATGGCCGACGGGGTCAAGGTCGAGGACGTGTACAAGGTCCTGGCCACCCCCGAGGGCGTCGACCGCGCCTTCAACAAGCTCAGCGAGCTCAAGCCCTACATCCAGTGGTGGGAAGCCGGCGCGCAACCGGCGCAGTGGCTGAGCGCCGGTGATGTGGTGATGACCTCGACCTACAGTGGCCGGGTCGCCGTCGCCGCCCAACAGGGCAGCCCGCTCGCCCTGGTGTGGCCGGGCAGCCTGTACGGCATGGATTACTGGGCGATCATCAAGGGCTCCAAGCATGTCGACCAGGCCAAGCGCCTGATCGCCTTCGCCAACCAGCCCGACACCCAGGTGCGCTATGTGAAGGAGATTCCTTACGGGCCGACCAACACCCAGGCCGCTGCCGAGCTAGATCCGCAGCTGGCCAGCTGGGTGCCGACCTCCAGGCAGAACCTTGAAGGCGCGCTGTCGATGAACGTCGAGTTCTGGGTCGATCATGGCGATGAACTGGAAGAGCGCTTCAACGCCTGGGCCAGCCGCTGAACCCTCGCCGTGGCTGGACATCGAACGATGTCCAGCCCTATTGTCTGGCCAGCCTTTCGCCTGAGGACAACAATTATGACCGAGACCGAAATCCACCTGCGCCAGGAGCTGGCCGCCTGCTACCGGTTGATCGCGCACTTTCGCATGACCGACCTGATCTTCACCCACATCTCGGTGCGCATTCCCGGCCCCGAACACCATTTTCTGATCAACCCCTACGGCTTGATGTTCGATGAAATCACCGCCTCCAACCTGGTCAAGATCGACCTTGAGGGCAACGCGGTGCAGGCGTCGCCGTACCCGGTCAACCCGGCCGGTTTCGTTATTCACAGTGCCATTCATGGCGCCCGCGAGGACGCCCAGTGCGTGCTGCACACCCACACCAAGGCCGGTTGCGCGGTGGCTGCGCTCAAATGCGGGTTGTTGCCGGTCAACCAGATTTCCATGGAGTTTTACGGCAAGGTCGCCTACCACGACTATGAGGGCATCGCCCTGGACATGGCCGAGCAGCAGCGCCTGGTGCATGACCTGGGCGACAAGGCGGTGCTGATCCTGCGCAACCATGGTTTGCTCAGTGTGGGCCGCAGCATCAGCGAAGCCTTCCTGCGTATGTACTACCTGGAGAAAGCCTGCGAAATCCAGCTGACGGCGATGGCCGCCGGCGAGCTGGTGTTGCCGACGGAAGAGGTCTGCGCCCACACCGAACGCCAGCTCAACGAACCGGCGCGGGCCTTGAAGGAAGGTGAGTTGAGTGATCCGGACGGCATGCAGCTGGCCTGGTCGGCGTTGCTCAGGTTGCTGGATCGGGTGGCGCCGGGCTATCGCGACTGACACACATACCCTGTGGGAGTTGGCTTGCCAGCGATCGAGCGCGCAGCGGTCGTAACCCAGTCATCACCTGATGTGCTGACTGCACTGGCCTCATCGCCGGCAACGCCGGCTCCCACAATGTGGACTGCCCCCAAGAAGTTGGACACCAATCCAACCCTTGGGGGAGTTATGAGCAAGTACTCAGAGCATTTCAAGC
>NZ_JANAVH010000014.1:0-131554 GCF_024213215.1 Pseudomonas sp. SBB6
TGCTTGCTTGCTTGCTTGCTTGCTTGCTTGCTTGCTTGCTTGCTTGCTTGCTTGCTTGCTTGCTTGCTTGCTTGCTTCGCGTTAATTCCAACTTTTGATCTTCATAGTTCATTGCTGATTCATGCTGGCTGAAGGGAATATTTGAAGTTACCTTCTGCTCCCCCCATTCGGAATCAGACGATTCTCATTGTCGCCACAGGCGCTAGGCCTTGGACGACATTCCTCCCCAGGTTGGCGAGCAACCACCCAGTTGCGCCGTCTACGCCGGTTCGATTCCGCCCTCGGCCTCCATTAATGAAAACCCCGCAGATTAACGTCTGCGGGGTTATTCTTTGTGGGTCGAAAAGGCCACATTTCCGCCAACCGCAAGGAAGTCCTACTACAGGGCTTTCACAGGAATGCAGATATCGCAGCTGAACTCACCCGTTTCAGGATTAAATGCCGTCGCTGCATAAAACATCTCAAAGCATGGCCGGTCGTCGCATTGCAGGCCGTTGGACGGCATCCATTCGCGCATCAGCCGCGTCCAGGCGTCAGCAATGTTCTCTACTCGGCCCTTGAAGCTCGACACCGCATAGCGGCCGCCCGGAAGGGTTTGAGTGTCTGCCTGACCGCTGGCAACAAAATCTGCCGGCACTTCAACGCAAGCGTCATAGCGGCACTTGCTGGCTGGCGTGATAGACGGATCGTCATAACCGATGCCGTAGCAAGCTTCCTCGCTGAAGCCATTCGAGTGCATCCACGGCGCCATTGTACTGCGCCAGAATTCGCCGATCGCAGGGCCGTACGGGCCGATCAAACGTTGGTAGGCGACTCGCGTTTTCGGTAAGTCGATGATGCGTACATGCATGGTGGTCTCCTTCGTCGATAGATAACAGACGTCAGAGTCACCGAACGCGGTCTCGCGTGCCTGATCGGTATTGCCAAAGACCTGATCAGGATTGCTCTCCTGCTTACCAGGTCGCTGGCCGATGGCGGCCGCGAGCGTTGCCAGTCGCTGTGGCGTATTGGCACGCCAGTCTGATGGCGTGCATCCAAACTTGAGTTTGAAGGCCCGCGCGAATGCCTCACCCGAATTGAAGCCGGTGGCCAGGGCGGTTTCAAGTACTGTTTCATGGCTACCGCAGGACAGACGGAGTGCCGCTTTCTCGAGCCGTCTTCGCCGGACGTAGCTGCCCAGTGTCTCGCCCATCCAGGCGGCGAAGATCCGATGAAAATGAAAGCGCGAGAAGTTGGCGACGTCGGCTAATTCCGCGCCCTCCAACGGATGCTCCAGGTGAGCATCGATGTAGTTGAGTACACGGTTCATGCGCCGCGTGTACTCAGCGCGTGATGCGTGAGCGGTAGGTTCTGTCGTCATGGTGCAGACACAATACTCTCAGATATCAAAAAGCAGAGGCTCAATATTTCGAGCACAGGCGCTTACGATAGGTGAGCGCCAGGTCCCGAATAGGGCCATTCCAAGCGATGGGTGAGAGTAGCAATACTGCGATCAGGAATGCCACCTGGGACAGGTAGAACGGCTCCAGCCACTGTTGCTTCAATGCAACGTAAAAACTGTTGTGGGTTACGTCGAGCAAAATAATCGCTGCCGTCAGCACGATTCCGGCTCTTGGCCTGATGAAAAGCAGCAGTGCTGCAAGTGGGTCTAAAAACGTAAGCGCCCCCCAGAACACCCGACTAGCCAAGTAAGCGCTAGGCCCGTACCCATAGTCCCAGAGCAATCCATGTGCAACGTCTGCACGGATATGATTAGCGGTTGCGATGAGAAGACAGCAGGCAAACAAAACTCTGACGGCGAATGACAATCTTGGCATAGCGGTATCCACATCCGTGTTCTACACCCTGCATGATATCGGGATTGACCAACAACGCTAGCCGTTGCAAACAGGGAAGGTGTGAGCGCTTATGCTGAAACGCGAGCTCGGTGTGTTCCTCACGCGTAGAGGAACAGTGGCGTGGAAAGAGGTAGCGTTCTGATGTGCACGAAAAGCCCGCCGAAGCGGGCTGATGCCGAGCGCAGTAAAAGGGGAGAGCTCTCGGCCAGTTCAGTGTAGCTTGGTGTGCTCATTTGAATCGCCGCCATCGCTGAATAACCCAATCTCCACCAAGGCGGCCTCAATGACCGCCAAGGCTTCGGCGATGGTTCGAAGGGGCTTTTCAGGATAGCCCTGGCTTGAAGGGGTCACCCCTTTCATGGAGGTGGCCAAGGCAAGCTGCGCATCAGCCAGCCGGGAGAGTAGGGCAAGAGTGAGTTTGTCGGTGACCATGGGCTGATCCTCCAAAGATCACGACAGGATAGCAGGCAACAAAAAGCCCGCCGAAGCGGGCTGATGCGCGGGCCAGGATAAGAATCCAATCCGGCGAATTCGCGCTGTTCGTACCCGGCGCAGGGCTGCAGGAGCGCTTTGCCTTCAGGGGCTGAGTGTTGGAGTCGGCATCGATGGCGACTCAGACATCTCCACCAGCAGTTGCCCAAATGCGTTGGCCGCAGGCGTCTTTCCCGTGGCGCTCCATATCAGTCTGAAATCAGCATCCACCAGCGCTGGCAAGCCATGTTGCCCGTCAATCACCACCATACCGGGCTCTAGATCGCCCAGCGGTAGCGCGGTGACGGCAAGCCCCGCCAATACCGCCGCCCGCAGCCCTTGTTGACTCGGAGAGGAAAAGGCGACCCGCCACTCCACGGTGGAACTCGCCAGTGCCTCTACGGCCACCTGGCGGTGCACGCAGGGCGCTGGGGCAAACGCCAGCGGCAATGGGCCATCGCCGGCAAAGTCGAAACTTTGCGCCGCGGCCCAGACAAACCGGGTTTCGCGCAGCACGGTGCCGCCGGCCTGACTGTCCGGTAATGCCATGACCACGGCCAGATCGAGACCATCGGTATCAACCAGCGCGCGCAGATCGAGGTAGGTGCCAACGGTTACATCCAGACGTACTGCGGGAAATTGCCTGGCAAACCGAGCCAGTAACGGCGGCAGGCCGTCGCCGATAAAGTTCTCGGGTACACCGAAGCGCACAGCCCCGGATACCGATGACGCTTCGAAACGTCGGGAAAGGGCGTCCTGCGCTCTGAGGACTTGTGCGGCATGGCGCAGAAAGTCTTCGCCATCTTCTGTCAGTGTCAAACGTCGGGTGGTGCGTACCAGAAGTCTGGTACCGGCCTGTTCTTCCAAACGCCGGATCTGATGACTGATCGCTGACTGGCTCACGTGCTGCCGCTCTGCGGCACGGGTGAAACTGCCGGTTTCCTTGATCGCGACAAAAGCACGCAATAGCGCTGGGTCGAAGTCCATTAAGTCAACTCATGACGGATGCTAATAAAACTTACGAAATTAAATCATTTTTGTCATTTTTTAATTACTTCCAGAATGCGGGCAGGTCACCTGGACGTTTGCCGGGTGGCGCTGGCGAGGCTATTGCGTCTGCCCCCTGACAGCGTTCAGGGCAGTCTTGCCAGGCCCCATCAACTTGATCTGGAAGATCACAATGCAGTTCTCTTCTTCGCAAAAAGATGTGTTCGCCATAGCCGCCGTTTGCTTGGCCTCGCTGATGTTCGGCCTGGAAATTTCAAGCGTGCCGGCCATCCTGCCCACGCTTGAATCGGTTCTGCGCAGCGATTTCAAAGAGATGCAGTGGATCATGAATGCCTACACCATCGCCTGCACTACAGTGCTGATGGCCACCGGCACGCTGGCGGATCGGTATGGGCGCAAGCGTGTGTTCGTCATTAGCCTGGTGCTTTTCGGCATTACCTCACTGGGCTGTGGATGGGCGCAAAGCGCCAGCGTGTTGATCGTAAACCGATTCCTGCAAGGTATGTCCGGCGGGGCCATGCTGATCTGTCAGGTGGCAGTGCTGTCTCACCGATTCCAGTCAGGCGCAGCACGCGGCAAAGCTTTTAGTGCTTGGGGGATCGTGTTCGGTATCGGTTTGGGGTTCGGTCCGATTATCGGCGCCATGATCGTGGCGTTGTCGAATTGGCAATGGGTGTTCCTGGTACATGCGCCAATCGCCGTGCTCGCGCTGTTGCTGGTGATCGCCGGTGTCGACGAATCACGCGATCCACAGCGTCGCAAGTTGGATGTTTTGGGCATTATTTCGCTGTCGCTGGCAGTCTTAGGCCTGTCCTGGTTCATCACTCAGGGAGCGGCGCCAGGTTTTTCCAGCGCTTTGGCCATCGCCAGTCTGGCCAGTCTGGTTGTGGCAATGGTCAGTTTCATCGTCTTTGTCGTCGCGCAGCGCCGCAATGCCGATCCCATGTTCGATTTCTCTGTATTGCGCATCCGCCGCTTCTCGGGTGCCTTGTTAGGCTCGGCCGGCATGAACTTCAGCTTCTGGCCATTCATGATTTACCTGCCTCTGTACTTTCAAAATGGCCTAGGCTACGCCAGTGTCGGCACCGGCCTGGCACTGCTGGCCTACACGTTGCCGACGTTGGTTGTCCCCCCGTTAGGCGAACGGCTGGCGCTGCGCTATCGGCCGGAGGTCGTGATCCCGGCTGGCTTGTTCACCATAGGCCTGGGGTTCCTGCTGATGAATTGGGGCAGCAGCGTCACGGATGCCAGCTGGCTGACGATGCTTCCAGGCTGCCTGATCGCCGGGATTGGACTGGGGTTGACCAATACGCCTGTTACCAATACCACCACCGGATCGGTGTCCAGTGAGCGTGCTGGCATGGCATCGGGCATTGATATCAGCGCTCGTATGATCAGCCTTGCAATCAATATTGCGCTGATGGGATTCATCTTGGTGGAAGGCATCCTGTCCTCCCTGCGCGACCAGTTATCTGGCACACCCGATGATGTGCAACTGAGGTTGCTGGCGGAGGAAATTTCAGCCGGCAACACTGCCGAGTTGGCGCAGGCTGGCCAAGGGACTGCGATTCCGGTCGAGGTCGCCAATGCAGCGTTGGCGCATGGGTTTGGCTGGGTGATGCTGTATGGCGGTATTGCTGCATGGGTGCTAGTGGCGGCGAGCTACTGGGTCTTTCGTTCGAGCAAAGCCGTTCAGCCTCAGCTGTGACTGTAATCCGAAGGTCTTCGGACTATCGACCTGGCATTTCGTTCACGCTCAGTGCAGCTCTCTTGCACGCGATCGCGAGCATCACGGTTGATGTGATCCCTGGCATTAGAAAGAAGCAATAAATTTGCGGGATGAACGCCTTGAAGGATGCGGCGATTGTTAGACCCCATAGGGTGGTTACCACTACACCAGCGACGAGCAGTGGCTTGTTTTTAAGCGCTGGCGTGCTCGACATTGCAATGCTGAAGATTTTCCAGCCTGACCAGATTCCGAACATCGAGATTGCAGAGGCGATGAGTGTGAAAGGAATGGTGCGGGGAGGTGCCTCGGGAACGAAGGGGGGAGGGATGAAAATCGCCACCAGGGTCACCGAGAAAAGAACGGTGATCGGTAGCAGGCCGAAGAGTGCTCCGATGATTAAGCCAATACGGAGTTTGATGATGCTATCCATGCTTACCCTTACGAACTGAGCCGGTGGCGAGGTATCACCCTGCAAGCGGTTGCGGCGGGTGAAATCGTAGGTTTGAGAATATACTGAGGCAGACGCAGATCATGGCTCTCCAAGGGTAATTGCGCTTAGGTTTGCCGCAACCCATGAGGGGGGTCAATCAACCAGGGAGCCAGGCCATGTCGAATTTCGAGAAGGGCGATCTAGTGGTTTTGAACAGTGGTGGCCCTGTCATGACTGTTAGGTATGTTGATAACGACATAAGCGAAGGTTACAGCGTGCAAGTGACCTGCGATTGGTTTGATAAAGCAGAGCAGCATCACACGGCTACATTTAACGCTGAGATGATTGCAAAAGGGGACGGTCGGCTTAAAGGCTCAACCCTTTGAGGCAAGCGGGATAGGGATGATCACCATGCACGATCGGTGCGGCCGTGTCGATGGCGCTGGTGGCCGGGGCGCTCTGGCGTAGCTACCAGCACGGCCGGTGTCGTAGATATCAAGGGATAGATTTTCCGATCTTGGCGACAGCATGGACAATGGCGCGGCGCATCAATTCACACTCGTCATCGCTATCGATATCCGATCCCTCAGACCAGTCGTCCGGGTTCTTTCCAAAAAGATCTTTGGGCATTGCGCATAGAAACGCGCAATCGATATGAAGACCAAGCTTCACCGCCAGGCGCAGCGCGTCGCCATCATTTACCAGTGGGTTCCAGAGCGCTCTACTTTCGTCAACGAGCATTAGAAAGCCCTGTTCACAAACCCTCGGGTGCCCAGGAACGCCTTGCCACAAGTCCGTCCATTCGATGAGTTCATACCCAGCAGCCTTAGCCGCCAGCTCCAGCAATTCCCGATCCATCATGGTGTGTACCCATCATCCAGTGCCCGGCTGAGCCGTGCTATCCAGTGCTGATTCCTTCAGATCCTCGCATGATACGAAAAATTTTACCGTTATTGTTCGGTAGGTGTGTTGGCGATGCGCCCCGAGAGGGGCGCATCGATGTGTTCGGACTTGCTCCGAGGGCTACAGGGGCAGTGCGACAAAGGACGCGAGCCTAACTGACGGCCATCAATTCGGCAGCTGTAGTTCGGCAAGCGTATTCGATGCGGGCTGGTTGGTAAAAACCCATTGATTTTGATTGTCCAGGATCAGAATCTCTTCACCGTTCGTCGTGATGCTGTCATTTGTTGTTGAGCTCTGTACGTCGAGCCCATTGAAGTATTGAGTGAGCCTGTTAAAAATCTGTACTGAACCCATGCCTGCAGCATTCCCTCCCCACGTGAATCCTACTGCTCGGATAGTATCTCCGTTGAGTGGAAAGTGGGCGGTGAGCACGGGATCTAACGAAGCATCCACTCTGGCCTGGGTATAAGGGGGGCCATAATCCACAGAAAAATGGGCGCATCGCTTTGCTATGGCACCATTCTGGCCGTTCTGGTAGATGACGATAAGTGCGACGCAAGGGTCGCAGCCACGCGTTCTGATATTGTCCGTTCCATCACATTCAAGCAACTCACCCACGTTTACGGTTACAGGCATGGGGTTTCTCCGAGAAGGTTGCGAAGCCCAGACTGTAGCCTGCTGGTGAAAACATGCCAGCGTAGCGGGGGCGTTGCTTTAGGCAACCGCTGGGCACGTTATGGCCTGCTACAGGCTAACTTGCTGGCAGCTATCGACCCACTGCTTAAATCCGCGCCAACGCCTGGGCCAGGTCGGCGCGCAGGTCTTCGACATCTTCGACACCCACTGACAAACGCACCAGCGCATCACCGATGCCCAGTTGCGCGCGGGTTGGTGCGGGGATGCTGGCGTGGGTCATGATCGCCGGGTGTTCGATCAGGCTTTCCACCCCGCCCAGGCTCTCGGCCAAGGCGAAGATCTGTACCGCTTCGAGGAAGCGTTTGGCGCCGCCCAGGTCGCTGTTCAGGTCAAGGGAAATCATCCCGCCGAACCCGCGCATCTGCCGCTGTGCCAGTGAGTGCTGCGGGTGCGACGCCAGGCCCGGATAATAGACGCGCGCAACCTGCGGCTGACGTGCAAGCCATTGCGCCAGCTCCAGCGCATTGCTGCAGTGGCGCTCCATGCGCAGTGCCAGGGTCTTTACGCCGCGCAGGGTGAGGAAAGCGTCGAACGGCCCGGCGATAGCCCCCACCGCGTTCTGCAGAAAGCCCAGGCGCTCGGCCAGCTCGAGGTTCTGCCCGACCACCGCGATGCCGCCGATCACGTCGGAGTGGCCGTTCAGATACTTGGTCGTCGAGTGCAGCACGATATCGAAGCCCAGCTCCAGCGGACGCTGAATCCACGGGCTGGCAAAGGTGTTGTCAGCCACACAGATGATGCCTCGCTCGCGACAGGTGCGCGCGACGGCGGCGAGGTCAGTGAGGCGTAGCAAGGGATTGCTCGGTGTCTCGACCCAGACCATCCGCGTGTCATCCTGCAGCGCCGCTTCGAATGCCGCCAGGTCAGTCAGGTCGACGAAGCTGAAACGATGCCCGGCGCTGCGCCGGCGCACCCGCTCGAACAGTCGGAAAGTACCGCCGTACAGGTCATTGCCAGAGACGATGTGGGAGCCTGTGTCGAGCAGTTCGAGCACAGTGGCGATCGCCGCCAGCCCGGAGGCGAAGGCGAAGGCCTGGGTTCCGGCCTCAAGGTCCGCCACGCAACGCTCCAGCGCCCAGCGCGTGGGGTTGTGCGAACGCCCGTAGTCAAGGCCCTTGTGCACACCGGGGCTTTGCTGCGCATAGGTGGAGTTGGCGTAAATCGGCGGCATCAGTGCCCCGGTCGAAGGGTCCGGCGCCTGTCCAGCATGGATCACTCGGGTGGCGAAGGCGCGTGGCGCGCCGGTTTCATCGTGCTGACTCATGGTAGGGACCTGCGTAAGTGGTTGAGCATGTCGACGCGGGTAATCATGCCGTGGAAGCCCGAAGCGTCTTCGATGATCGCCACCAGCCCACGGTCGAGCTCGGCCTGCAGCTCGGCCAGGCTGGCGCTGGGCGGCAGGGTTTCCAGTTTGTCGGTCATCGCGCTGGCCACGGTCAGATGAAAGTGCGAAGCGTCCTGGTGCACGCCAAGCAGAATATCGGACTCGTCGATCACGCCGACCAGGCGCTGTCCATTCACCAGTACCGGCAGTTGCGACACATCAGCCAGGCGCATGCGCTGAAAGGCGGTGAGCAGCGTGTCGTCCGGGCCCACGCTGATCACCCGGCCATCCTCGAAACGCCGCGCAATCAGGTCGCGCAGATCGCCGTAACGCTTGCGCGCAAGCAAGCCCTGATCGGTCATCCACTGGTCGTTGTAGACCTTCGACAGGTAGCGGGTGCCGGTGTCGCAGACGAAGCTGACGACCCGCTTGGGCTCGGTTTGCTCGCGACAGTAGCGCAGTGCCGCGGCCAGCAATGTGCCGGTCGAAGAGCCGCCGAGAATGCCCTCGGCGCGCAGCAGTTGGCGGGCGTGATCGAAGCTCTCCTCGTCGCTGATGGAGTAGGCCTGGCGCACACTGGAAAGGTCGGCAATAGACGGAATGAAGTCTTCGCCGATGCCTTCCACTGCCCAGGATCCGGGCGTACCGAGGGTGCCGCTGCGGCTGTATTCGGCGACCACCGATCCGATCGGGTCAGCCAGCACCATGGCCAGGTTCGGCTGCAGGCGGCGAAAGAAGCGGGTCAGCCCGGTAAGCGTGCCGGCCGAGCCGACGCCGACGACGATGGCATCCAGATCATGCTGGGTCTGCGCCCAGATCTCCGGAGCGGTGCTGCACTCGTGGGCCAACGGGTTGGCCGGGTTGTTGAACTGATCGGCGAAGAAGGCGTCGGGAATCTCCTGCGCCAGCCGCGCAGCAACATCCTGGTAGTAGTCGGGATGGCCCTTGCCGACGTCAGAGCGGGTGATGTGCACCTCGGCGCCCATCGCCTTGAGGTGCAGGACCTTCTCGGTGGACATCTTGTCCGGCACCACCAACACCACCCGGTAACCCTTGGCGCGGCCGACCAGGGCCAGGCCCAGGCCGGTGTTGCCGGCGGTGGCCTCGACGATGGTGCCGCCGGGTCGCAGGCGGCCATCGCGCTCGGCGGCGTCGATCATCGCCAGGCCGATGCGATCCTTGATCGAACCGCCGGGGTTTTGCGATTCGAGCTTGAGGAACAGTGTGCACGGACCCGTATCGAAGCGGCTGACGCGCACCAGCGGCGTATTGCCGATCAGTTCGAGCACGGCGGGGCGGGAGTCGTTCGGCATGTCGTCACCTCGCTGCGGGAGCTCGCATTGGATGGACGGTAACCTGCGACGAGTCGTTGCGTGTCAGTCGCAGGGAAAGCCTCGCTTGGAACATAGGCCTGGATTGCACCGCCCGCAACCGTCCCCAGCCAGCCGGTAGCGACGCCGAGATGGCTGATGCTGGCCGGAAGTAGACAGGTGCGATCGTCGCTGATCTGGTTGATCCGCAGCGAAGCCCGAATTCCACCGCTCGCTGGTTGGCGTCAGCACAACGGCGGGTTGGCGCCCGCCGTGGCCGAGGACAACCTGGCGCGGCATCCGGGATCAGTTGACCACTACGTTTCGCGAGGTTCGCGCGCGGTGCTTTTTTCAATCCATCCGTGTTCTCGGTACCACGCTATGGTCTCTGTGATGGTCCGCTCAACCCCCCGAAACGTCAGGCCGAGCTCTTCCTCACTCTTGCGATGGTCAAAACAGGTGCGGTGCTCCTCCCGTATCAATAGGCGCAATGTCGCCATGCTCAGCAAAATGGGTTTGCCGGTAAGGCGCGCATAGAGCTCCTGCACGGTCGCCAGGAGGTATAACGCGGGCAGTGGGAGTTGCCGAACAGGCGTCTTCACGCCTGCGACACGTCCAAGAATGGGTACCAGCTGACGCATGGTCATGTTCCGACCTGCCGCAAGATAGCGCTCGCCTCTGCGCCCTTTATCCGCCGCGACTATATGCGCTAATGCCACATCACGGGCATCGACGACGGAGAAGGTACCAGGGATCAATCCGGGCAGCTTTCTGTTCACAACATCCTTGATCAATTGCCCCGAGGAGGTCGGACCTATGTCGCCAGGCCCCCACATCCAACCTGGCAGGATCATGCAGGCATGCATCTCGGGATGCGCTTGCAAAAATGCCAGGACAACCCGGTCAGCAAGTATTTTGCTGCGGTAGTAGTCATCCGCGTCGGCCTCGGCCCGCAGGCACGTCTCATCGATGGGGCTGCCAGGTGCCCCGTCAAGCACGGCAATCGAAGACGTATGGATGAACCGCCGTATACCCGCACGATAAGCCTGGTGGATCAGCTCGTGTGTGCCCGTGACGTTGATCTTTTCGAGTGTTTTCCAGTGGCTGCCGCCCTTGTAGTTATCGCGAAAGAACGCCGCTGTATGAAACACCGTATCGCAGCCTTGCAGCGACGCTGCGAATGCCGTGACGTCGGCCATATCCCCAACGACCAACTCGACAGAGGGCAGATCGGCGAACTGCAGTTCACCTTTGGCTCTTGAGCGGACCAGGGCTTTAACCGCATAGCCACGTGCAACCAACTCACGAACCAGGTTATTGCCCAACAAACCGGTGGCGCCGGTAACGAATGCGTTGCGCATGGTTCAACCCTCGCCCTGTTGTGCAAACGGCATCAACACCGCCGTGTCAAAAAAAGCCTCCTCGCGGATGGCCAGTCGATCCTTGAAGGTGAAGTGCGCCGCGTAGTGCACGCAGATAGCTCGGCCATGGGCTGGGATTACCCGGTCTGGCAGTACCAATGGGGCCGAGAAGGTGCCGGTCAGTATGGCCGTCAGCGCCAGGCGATCCTCAGTGACAACGAATGGGGTCAAGATCACGTGGGCATCGGCAAATGCGTCGATCAGCGCGATTTCACGTCTGCGCATGGACTCCCGACCTTTTTGTATCCCCATGGCATCAAGGTAAACGAAGTCTTCGTGAACCAGCGCAAGCATCGCTTCTACATCACGGCGATTGAATGCATTAGCGGCTCGATCTGCGTATTCGGTAGGGCCTGTAGTCATTTGTTCCATGCCAATTGTTCGGAGGGCTTGCAGATATACCCTCAAGGCCTCCACCGAAAAACAGCGACTGCTGCATAATGGCTTTGCATTTATGCAAACCAGGGAAGAGATGGCATATGGCGATGCAAGCAAATTGGGACGATCTTCGTCTGTTATTGGCCGTTTCGCGGCGCGGCAGCTTTCTTCAAGCAGGCCAGTTGCTGGGGCTTGCAGCGTCTACCGTGTCACGCCGATTAACCCAACTTGAAGCAGCCCTGGGCGAACCACTGGTCGAAAGGGGCGTTGAAGGCTGTTGGTTGACCTCCAGAGGACAATCGCTTGTGGAAGTTGCCTTGGCTGCGGAAGCAGGCTTGAGGGGGCAAGCTGTCGCTGTGCCCGGGTCGAGTTCGGCGTTATCCGGGCGGGTGCTGGTGAGCGCCGGAGAAGGGTTCTCTTCTTGCATCATGGAGGCGGTGGCGCGCTTCACGTCCTTGCACCCGAACTGCTCCGTGGAGTTGCAGGTCACAGCCGATTTCCACAAGATCGTGCGCGGCGCGGCTGACATTGCCGTACGCACCGCTCATTTGGGCGAGCCGTCGCTGATTTATCGGTCAGTAGGCAAACTCGCGTACGGTGTCTTCGCCGATGCAAGCTATCTGAAGCGATTTCCACAAGTGACTCCGGCCACCGCCGACAGTATTGCCTTGCTTGCGCCGCTGGATATGTTGCCGCAGATGCGTGCAGCGAAGGCGGCGAGCCTGGACCGCGCGCAGGTCAGCGTAAACGCCTTCGCCGCGCAGCTCGAAGCGGTGAGGCGAGGCATTGGCGCGGCCGTGCTGCCTCGTATGTTGGCAAACGGCTTGATCGAGTTGTTCCCTGAGTTGCACATCCCCGACATGGATGTGTATTTGGTGACGCGGCCGCAAGCCCTGAAGCAGATCCATATCAAAACTTTTTATGCCATCTTGGAGCAGGTGATGGTACAAACCCTTGGCGTAAAAAACGGGGTTGTTAACGCTGTGTCTCTCACTATTAAGGATTGATCTTGTGCCGACGGCAGTGATTGTCAAGAGAACGGTATTGTTTGGTGACTGTGATCCCGAGGGGATTGTCTATACCCCGAGGTTTTCGTATTTCGTTATTGAGGCCGTCCATGATGCACTTGCAGTCTGGCTGTCCGGTCCTGGGTTAAGAACCCTGCTAGGTTTTGATGTACTGCCTCCGGCAAGGGCATTTTCGCTGGAGTTTCTTCATCCGGTCACGTGGGATGATGAACTTTCCATAAAGGTAAGTGTTGCCCGAGTCGGGCGTCACTCGTTCACATTTTTCGTCGAAGGTCGTTTAGCGTCAGAGGTTGTGGCCTTTACGGCCAGCCTCACACAGGTTTGCATCTCACCGGTTACCCGAGCCGTTATTGAAGTTCCTGAGCCGCTGAGGGTGCTACTCCAGGCGTGAGCGTTGCGCGTTCGCCACGCCGCGGGTGACTTGCTTTTTCGTGCCAACGTCTATGAAGCAGACAATGGAAAGTAATAAGGACATTACGTGCTACGTAAACTCATGTTGATCTTGGCCATTTCGCAGTTGAGCGGTTGCGCCTGGTTTGTTGCAAACTCTTACGGGCCTGCTTCCTGCTTTGAAGGAACAGAGCTTGAGTTCAAGGAGATGATGCCGTTGATTGGGCCGTTCATCATTCTCGACTTACCCTTCACCGTGGTAGCCGACACGTTATCCCTTCCGGCGTGCCTGTAATCGATCAATGCTGGATGCCCAAGCCGTTGAAGCTACCGGGCTCCAGTTTCTGGCTTGCCAGTCTTTAGGAATCGTCTGATAGGTGACGGGCCTGGGCCACGCCAGAATCGGCGAATGAAATTCGACATTAGCGTTCGCCACACTCGTTGCCGGCTGATGCCCGGCATCGGCATCCTCCTGGCCTTGCTGTTCAGCACAACGGCACGCGCCGACATCACCTTCGACGGCTTCACTCGCTTTATCTTCGAGGGCAAGCAGAAGCAATTGCCGGTGATTATCGTCAACCAGGGCAACCAACCGGCGCTGGTACAGGTCAAGCTCGACTGGGGTGACAAGCCGGGCAGCAGTGAATTGCCCATGGCTGTTTCCAAGCCATTGCTGCTTATTCCCGCCAACAGCAAGGCATCGACCGACATCCTTTACCAGGGGGCGGGCCTGCCGGATGACAGGGAGTCCTTCCTGTTGTTGAAAGTGCTGCAGATTCCGAAAAAAACCGTCGATAGCAACGCCATGGCGATTGCCCTGCAGCACAACCTCAAGCTGTTCTACCGGCCGCCATTGCCAGGCTCAGTCAACACTGGCGTTGAACAACTGCACTGGTCGCCGGCTGCTGCAGGCAGTTATCGGGCCCGCAACGACTCACCCTATTACCTGACGCTGACCGAGGTCGCTTTGCTTGATCAATCAGGCGTCGCCTGCGGCCAGGCCATCGATCATCTGATGATTGCGCCGTTTTCGTCCTATTCATTGAACGTGAAAGGCTGTGACAGGCCTGTCAGCCAAGTGGCTTATGCATTTATCAGCGACGCCGGGCTAAGCCATGCGCGGCGCAGCAACTTGTGACCCCGGTTACCTCAGAAGGCATTGTCATGTTTACCAAGAAGCTGTTTTTTGTCGGTTTTCTGTTCTTCCTGAGCATTCCCCACAGCTACGCATTGAAATGTCAGCAAACCAGCTCGGGGCTGATCAATGACACCACAACCATTACCGATACCACCGCCATTCCCAATTCATTGCCCGCCGGCACGATCCTCTGGCGGCAACCGACGCAACGCATCAATGTCGAGTGCTGGGTGGACATTCAGGGTAGCCCCGGCGAGAACATTTACTTCTACATGAACCCGAACCGGGTGGACCTGGGCAAGGACATCGAAATCGGTGTCACCTATGAAGGCAAGGACTACCTCTATTCTTCGCTTACCGGCGGCAAGCTCAACATCGGATGGTGGGTGAATGGCTGTCCGGCCAACGACAACTGCGGCTGGCAAAAAGAAAGCAAGGCCATGACCTACTCGCTGTTTTTCGTGAAGAAGTCGCCTGCCGGTGATAACAAGGAGGGGCCGATCACCTCGCTGAGTGACTACCGGGCGTTCCAGTTCGATGGCGTTGGCGGGGTGCGGCCAGGGGTGAGTTACAACGTCACCGTCAAGGGCCTGAACAAGCTGCGCTACCTGCCTTGCGAGTCGTCGATCAACATCCAGCCAAGCGTGATCAATTTCGGTGCGATCCGCACCTCTGGCGCCAAAGCCGGCGCGACAATCAAGGACGTACCGTTCACCATCACCGAACAGCGCACCTGCAATGCCGCCTATGGGCTGGGCGGTTACCTGGAGCCGCTGACCGCTACACTGTCCAGCAGCCAGGACACCTTGATCCCGACCGATAACAAATCGGTGGGTATCAGCCTGATCAACGAAGATGACCAGCGCGCCTTGCTGTTCAAGAAAGAGTTCGTGTTGACCCCAAAAACCACGTCGACCACCAACTCGCACAACTTCCTGGCGCGCCTGAAGTGGATGACCGCGACGCCGAGCTTTGGCGAGTTCAACGCCGGTGCGACCCTGGATATTTTCTACAAGTAAGTTGCCGCCCTGCTGTAGACTCGGCGCCTTGCCAGGTTGCAATGGCAAGAATGTGCCGGTCATCGACCCGACGTTGACCACGTGCTCAGTTGCGAGCACCAAGGCTTGATCAGTCGTTACCCTGTATGGATATCCCTATGTTCAAGATGAACGCACTGGTGCCGGAACTGATCGTCTCCGACCTGCAGCGCAGCCTGGGGTTTTATTGCGCCACGGGCGGTTTTTCCGTGGAGTACCAGCGCACGGAGGACAACTTTGCATTCCTCTCGCTTGGCCAGAGCCAGATCATGCTCGAACAGGACTGGCACAGCGAGTCGCCGTGGCGCGTCGGCCCGCTGCAGGCGCCGTTCGGGCGTGGCCTGAACCTGCAGATCCTGTGCGAAAATGCCAATGCGCTGGCAGGTGCGTTCGAGGCCGCAGGCTACCCCTTGCGCCGCGGGGTGGAAGACCACTGGTACCGCAGCGAATCAAAGCAAATAGGCCAGCGCAACTTCCTCATCCAGGACCCGGATGGTTACTTGCTGCGCTTCTTTGAAGACCTCGGCATCCGTCCCTGCTCGTAAGGAAACCCGCAGATGAACACCCCCATCACACGCTGTGCGGTACCGGGCAATGCGCAGATTCATGTGCAATTGACCGGTGCCGATTTCGTCGATGCGCACCGAGCGCCGGTGATCAACGCCGAACGCTCGGCGCTCGGCCATTTTCTGCTGCTGATGAGCAGCATGCCACGCTGGATCGACAACCTGATGGTGCTGCGCAATCGCGCGGTGCAGCTGTTTGGCCTGAAAGACCTGGGGCGCTTGTCGAGAATCGACCTTCAGCGCGACGAGGCGTCTTACCAGGTCAATGAACGGGTCGGTATTTTCACCCTGATCAGCAATAGCCCGGATGAAGTACTGCTGGTCGACCGTGACAAGCACCTGGACGTGTATATTTCGCTGCTGCGTTTACCCTTGGGCGCTGACAACCGCCGCGAGGTTGTGGTGTCCACGGTGGTGCACACCCACAATCGTCTCGGGCGTTTGTACATGCTGCCGGTCGCGCCATTTCACCGGTTCATCGCGCCGAATGCGCTCAAGCGCCTGATCAACGTCAGATAAAGGCCTGGGCTCAGACGAAGCTCTGGCCGTAAAACCCGCGCGGCAAACGCTGGCGGCCGGGCAGGGCGCTCAGGCGCTCGATCCAGGCGCTGCGCCAGTCGTTGCCGGTGGGGTGAGTGTTGGCCCTGCGCGCGCGCCGCGCGGCATTGCGCTGGTCCTTGCGTGCGGCCTTGAACGCCTCGGTGTTGCGGCAGCTGCGGCACTTGACCCGATTGAGCTCGCTGGTGGCGATCAGGTTTTTACCGTGGCGACCGCAGGCCAGGTGGCCGGCGGTCCTGTAGTGGGTGACCATGGGATACTCCTCGCCACCGTTGATGGCAAGCCTGTTAAAGACTTCGACTCTCAGGCATGGGCTCGGTTCGCTGCTAGGGCTGAGCCGAGGTCTGCCGTTGTACGCTGAACTGCTTGCGAAACCACTCCTGGAGCATAGCTTTCTCGGCATACAGGCGGTCGGTGTCGGCGCGCCGCCCCGGGCGTTGCAGGTAAAACTTGTCCGTCAGGTGCGCATCAGCCTGGCTTACGGTCTGGCCTTGTTGCGACAGGGCATAGTGCAGGTCGATACTGGGCCAGGTAACGTCACGCATAATCCGCACCGAGTAGGCATTGGCCCGCCACGGTTCATACTGGCCGGCCAGGTCGATATCGCGGATGTCGATGCGCAGGCGTTGACCGGCGGGCAGGTAGCGTTGGCCGAGCTTGACCAGGTAGGCGCTCAGTTCCTTCATCACATAGGCGTCGGCACCGCGATGGTAGCCGTTGCTGTCGAGGCTGGCGTCGCGAAAGTGCTCGGGTTTGTCGAAGGTGACTTCGACGTTGGGGCTGGCCGGCGTTTGCGCCAGGCTGTTGAAAGCCAGCAGGCTGAGCGTGGCCAGGGTCAGGGCAGGGCGCATGATTCACCTCCGGGTGCAGCCTTGCGCAGTTCGCTGCACAGGCTTCATTGTACGCCTGTGATGATTGAAAGCAGAGGAGTCGGCAGTGCGCAGGATCGAACGATTTACAGCCAACCGGCATGGGCGGGACATTGCCGTGGGGGACATCCACGGGCATTTTTCGCGCCTGCAGGAGCGGCTGACGGCGATAGGCTTCGATCCGGCGGTAGATCGCCTGTTCAGCGTTGGCGACCTGGTCGACCGTGGCCCGGAGTGCCCGCAGGCGCTGGATTGGCTGGACAAACCCTGGTTCCATGCCGTGCAAGGCAACCATGAAGCCCTGGCGATCACCCATGTCGACGGCGGTATGCTCGACTATGGCCAGTACCGCGCCGCTGGCGGCGGCTGGTTCCTGGCCCTGAGCGCCGATGAACAGGCGCGGTTTGCCCAGCGCTTTCGGCGCCTGCCGCTGGCGCTGGAGGTAGAAACCGCTGACGGGCTGATCGGCCTGTTGCATGCCGATTGTCCGTTTCGCCACTGGGCGCAGTTGCGTGAGCTCCTGGCCAGTACGCCACCGAGCGAGGTCCAGGAGGTTTGCCAATGGTCGCGCCAGCGCTTGTACAGCGGCGATACCACGCCCGTCGAGGGACTGCGAGCGTTGATCGTCGGGCATACCCCGCAGCGCGAGGTGCGGGTGCTGGGCAACATCTGGCATATCGACACCGGCGGCTGGGCCAGCGGCCAGTTCAGCCTGCTCGACCTGGGCAGCCTGAGCCTGCTCAACGCCAGGCCAGGTGAGTGAGCACCCCCAGCGCCAACAGTATCAGCACCGCGCCCGAAACCCGTTCAAGCCATGGCAGCAGTCGTGCAAAGCGCCGGCGCACGTGCAGGTTGCCGATGGCTGCGGCCACCAGCATGTCCCACAGCAACACCGCACTGAACATCCACACCGCGTACGTCAGCTTCCAGCCTGCGCTGGTCTGGCCACCACTGACCATGCTGGCCAGGCTGACATAGAACAGGGCGTTCTTCGGATTGAGGATTGCAGACAGAAAGCCCATCAACAGGCCCTGAAGCCAGGGACTGTGCAGCGCATTGGCCCGAGCGCTGACCTGGGGCAGCGAACTTGCGCCGGCATGGCGAATGAACAGCATACCGATGTACAGCAGGTAGGCGCAGCCGGCCAGCTGGAGGACGACGAACAGCGCGCTGTCCGGGTGCAGCGCCGAGACCCCGCTGAAGGCGGCAACAATGAACACGCCGTTGGCCAGAGCGATACCCAGGCAGGCGCCGGTCGCCTTGAGCCAGCCGGCGCTCATCGAAGTACGGGCAACCAGGAAAAAATCAGGGCCAGGCGACAGCAGGGCAAGAAAATGCGCTGCCGCCACGATCAGAAACTGCTCCATGAATGACGGACTTCTTCAGCGATAGGGGGGCTGATTGTCGGTGCCGTGCGAGGGGCCTGTATTGAACAAAATTGCGTGTTCAGCCGCGGTACAGCCCAGGTGTTACGCCGGTGTGGGCCTTGAACACGCGCTGGAAGTGGCTCTGGTCGGCAAAGCCCAGGCGATAGGCGATGTCAGCCATGTCCTGGCCTTTGCGCAACCACAGGCGCGCGCGGTTGATGCGCTGGTTCAACTGCCAGGCATGAGGGGTAAGGCCGGTCGCGGCACGGAACGCCCGGATCAGTTGATAACGGCCCATGCCGACGCTGTCCGCCAGTTCGCCCAGCGCCACGCTGCCGGCGTCTTCCTGTGCAAGCCGTTGGAGCAACGCTTCAAGGTTGCGCTCAAGGCGTTGCGGTGGCTGCGACAAGGCCTGGGTTGGCGGGTTGTGGTGATCGCCGATGAACGCGATCAAGGCGGCTTCTTTCTCATGGGCATTGGCCGCAGAGAACAACAGATCGTTGAGCCGGGTAAAACTGGCGTAGGTCGACCGGTTGCGGGTGACGTGCGCCGGCGTTCCCTCTGCCTGCGCCGCCAGTGCCGATTCCAGGCGCAAGGTCTGCAGCCAGGCGGCGTCCAGATGGATCATCTGGTAACTCCAGCTCAGCCCGGGTTCGGGGTTGCAGGCATGCACACAGTGCGCCGGCACGAACACCAGGGTGCCAGGGTGAAGGCGTGTTTGCGCTTTGCTCGCACCGCTAAACACACTGCAGCCCTGATCGACCGCACCCATGGAGAACGTTGGATGGCTGTGTGCCTTGTAGCAGGCACGGCTGTCGCAGGCGCGGCGGCTTTCGACATAGGGCAAGGCCGGGTCGCGCCAGAACGCTGTACGGGCGGCGTCAGTTGGCTGAGGCATGTGCAGGGGCCGATGAAAACGTGGCCAGAAGTCTATCACTGCATGGCCCGCCAAGGGCTGCACAGTTTTGTCGCCCAGCTGTACCTTGACGCGGGTACAGCGCCGAGCGGAACCTTGTGTTTTTCGCCACCGGAGCGCCTCCATGGACCTGACCACCCTGGCCCTGTTCATCCCGGCCTGCTTTGCCCTGAACATGGCCCCCGGGCCGAACAACCTGTTGTCGCTGAACAATGCCAGCCGGTATGGCCTGCGAACGGCCTGTGTGGCGGGGATTGGCCGGTTGTTCGCCTTTGCCGGGATGATCGTGCTGGCGGCCATGGGCCTGGCAGCGGTGCTGCACACCAGCGAATACCTGTTCCTGGTGATCAAGGTGCTGGGGGCCGCCTACCTGTTCTACATCGCCTGGCAGCTGTGGCGGGCGCCAGTGGCCGAGGCTGCCGTGCTCAGTGAGCGTCGCCGCGGTACGCTGCGTCTGGCGCGTCAGGAGTTCTGGGTGGCGGCGGGCAATCCCAAGGCGATTCTGATCTTCACCGCCTTTTTGCCGCAGTTCATCAGCGTCGGCAGCCCGCTGCCGGTGGCCGAGCAGTTCGCCTGGCTGGGCGGGATGTTCCTGCTGCTGGAATGGCTGGCCATTGCCATTTATGGCTGGCTGGGCGCCTACCTGCAGCGTTGGTTCAACCAGCCCGGCCCGCGGCGGCTGTTCAACCGGGTCAGTGCCACGCTGCTCGGCTGCGCCGGGATTGGCTTGCTGGCAGCGCGGCGGGCTTAGAAACTGAAGCGCACGCCGGCGTTAGCGCCAGTGCCTTCCAGTTGCTCGCTATCGAGGTTGCGGCGATGGTTGAGGCTGACCTGAACAGCGAGATTGCTGGTCAGTTGGGCGACGAGACCAGCTTCGATTTCCAGTGAAGTGCCTTTGAAATCGGTTTCGACCTTGTCGCTATCATCAAAGGTCACAGTGTCCTGGCCACCGTCAACGTGCCAGATGTTGGCTTGCAGGAAAGGACGCCAGTCTGCGGTTTGCGCCTTGAAGTCACCCTCCAGGCGCAGCCCGAGACGACCGGTCAGCTCGGTATCACTGTCAAAGTCAACCTTGGATACCTGATCACGTTGGCCTTTGAGTGACACTTTCTGGGCAATCAACTGTGCCTGGGGCTCCAGTGTCCAGGACGTCGACAGCAGGAAGGGGTAGCCGAATTCGAGCGAGCCGGTCCAGGCATCGCCGTCCAGGTCGAGTTTATCGCCTCGATCGGTGCGGGCGCGACCATCAAGGTCGGTGTATTGCACCACCGCATCAACATACCACTGCAGGGGAGCGATCAGGGTCCAGTAGGCACCGACACTGTCGCCGTCCAGCTTCAGGTCGCCAACCGAGCGGTCCTGGATGCCCTGGGCATAGCCCTTGACGTCGCCGTCCAGGCGGCTGTGGCTGACGTAAAAGCCGATATGCTGGCGGTAGCCGCTTTCGCTGACCTGCGCGTAAAGGTCCTGGCCGACCTTGAAGCCGTAGAGATTGCCATCCAGGCTCGGGCTTACCGTGCCGGACCAGCGCTGGTGAAAGTTATAGCCATATGCCTGGCCCCAACTGGCTGAGAAGGCACCTTGTTCCCGGAGCGAGCTCTGATCGCCGTGGCGCTGGTGGAAGGTGCCCAGGTTGAACCGCGATACCAGCGCCGCGCCCCGCGGCGCGACAGCATAAACCGGTACTGCCGGGCGGTAGATCACCAGGCTCTGGCCAGCCGGGGGAATGGACAGGACGGGTTGGCCGGGTGCGGGAGCCAAAACCGGAGGGGCGACTGCCGGTGGCACCACCGGTGGCGGCTGGTCGACCGGAGGAGGTTGGTCTGCTGGCGGCGGCGCGACCGGTGTGGTGATACTCGAAACCAGAAACCAGCTCTGCTCACTACCGGCAGTGGCGCCGCCCTTGACCAGGCGATAATCGAAGGCACCGGCTGACAGTACCTGGGTCTGAACAAACGCTCCATCGATACTGGTAGCGCCATTGGCGGCGATCACCACGGGAATACCGTTGACATTAGTGGGGGCCCCGGTACCACCGAAGTTGTTGATCAACAGATTGGTCGAGCCGGAAATCAGCCCGCCGTTTACCACCAGGTGATCGGAAGGCGCGTCATCGCCGGCCAGCACCGTGTTGAGTGCGAGCGTGCCGCCGTTGCCTACGTAGTTGCCGTTGATAGTCAGGCTGCCTTGGGCATTGCCGCCACTGCTGAGGTTGATCAGCCCGGCGTTGGTCACAGTGACAGGTTGTCCGGCGGTGAACGGGCTGATAACACCCGTTTGCGATACCAGGCTGCTGCTGGCATCGATGTTCACTACGCCGCTGGCAGTAGCGGCGTCGCCAAGGGTCAGGGTGTCATTGAGGGTGAAGGCACTGCCGTTGTTGAGGTTGAACGTTTCCCAGTTGGTATAGAGGGCGCCACCGGCAGGCTTGCTGTTGTCGAAGGTCAGGGTGTCCTGGCCGGCGCCACCGTTGACCGTGATGTTCAGGACGCTGGCCTCCAGGCCGCTCAACGTGGCCTGGTCGTTATCACCGCCCATGTCCACCGTGCCATGTATAACCCCGCCACCTTGCCAGGTAAGCACGTCGTTGCCGACACTGGCGAGCAGGTTGCCCAGTAGCTCGCCGCCGGTGATGGTGAACGTGTCGGTGCCGCCACTGGTGCTGATGTTGCCGCCGATGGTGCCGCCGCTGAGGATAATGGTGTCGTTGCCAAAGCCGGTGACCAGATTACCGTCGATGGTGCCGCCGGACATGTCGAAGGTGTTGTCGTCCAGCTTCATGTTGACGCGGCCGATGCGCCCGCCGGTGAAGATCGCATAGTCACCGTCTTCGAAGAAACCGATGATCCGGCCTTGGGACATGAAAAAGGTATCAAGTCCGTCGCCTTGAGCCAGCGACTGGATAGTCCCGCCGGTCATGCGAAAGTCATCGACTCCCGATGTCTGGACCTGGGCGCCGAGCGTCTGGCCTTGGCCGACAACAAGGTTTTGTGCCAAGGCAGTGAAAGGCAGGGCGCTGAGTACCACGATAAGCGAGGTTCGCATCAGGCGGGCTCCATTTCCATACAGGGCATTGACCACTGCGGCTCCAGCTTTCCTGTGAGCGCTGGAGGGTCGTGCCCTGATGTATAGAGCAATCAGAAATATCGACAACTGACAAAAATGCTAGGTGGCCACTTGCTTCCACTGCCCGGAGGCCGGCCAAAGCATGCGGTGCTTATAGTGAAAGGGTCTGATTCAATTGAGGAATATGACCTAGGCTTGGAGCTGGATCGGGCAACAGGAAACGCTGTCCGCCACCTGCCAAGGAGACGTACCGATGCTCTCGACCCTGGAGTTGCGCAACATCATAGAAAGCAGTTTTTTACCCACCCGCTGCCAGTGCACCCTGGCCGCCGACCGTTCACTGACCGTGCGGGTGTTCGACCGCAGCTGCGAGCGGGTCGACCTGCTGGTAACCGGCATCAGCGCCGAGCAACTGACCAGCAGCCGGGCGATTTCCAACCTGATCGTCGGCCTGCGCAATGATCTGGAGGATCAGCGTAACCGGCACTCGCAGCGGCGCCGCGACAGCCTTTAATCGCGGTAGAACACCTGCACCAGGTGATAGCCGAATTTGCTCTTGATCGGGCCGTGCACGGTGCGCAGCGGCTTTTTGAAAATCACCTGATCGATGGCGCCGACCATCTGCCCCGGGCGCACTTCACCCAGGTCGCCGCCGCGTTTGCCTGACGGGCAGGTGGAGTATTTCTTGGCCAGCACATCGAACGCCTCGCCCTTGGCGATGCGCTGCTTGAGCTGTTCGGCTTCTTCGGCGGTCTTGACCAGAATATGCCGGGCCTGTGCTTTCATCTCAACGTACCTTCGTAAAGCGCTAAAACCGCGCATTATGCCTGATTGCGCAACTCCGGGCGGTCGCGAAATTGCTCGAGGGCCTCGGGGTTGGCCAGGGCGTCGGTATTTTTCACCGGCTCCCCGTGCACCACGTTGCGAATCGCAAGCTCGACGATCTTGCCGCTGATGGTGCGCGGGATATCCGTCACTGCGGCGATCACCGCCGGCACATGCCGGGGCGTGGTGTTGCTGCGGATCACCTGGCGGATCCGCGCCTGCAAGGCGTCATCCAGTTGCAGGCCGTCGCGCAGGCGCACGAACAGCACCACCCGCACATCATGCTGCCAACGCTGGCCGATGGCGACGCTTTCGACCACCTCATGCACCTTCTCGACCTGACGGTAGATTTCCGCCGTGCCGATACGCACGCCGCCGGGGTTGAGCACCGCGTCCGAGCGACCGTGGATCAGCATGCCGCCCTCGGCCCGTTCCTCGGCGTAATCACCCTGGGCCCAGACCCCGGGGAACTGGCTGAAGTAGGCCGCCTGGAAGCGCTCGCCCTGCGGGTCATTCCAGAAGCCCAGGGGCATGGCCGGAAAGTGCCGGGTGCAGACCAGCTCGCCTTTTTCCCCGATCAGCGCATGGCCATCGTCATCCCAGACCTCAACGGCCATGCCCAGGCCCTTGCACTGGATCTCGCCGCGGCGCACCGGCAGCAGCGGGTTGCCGATGACGAAGCAGGAGACGATATCGGTGCCGCCCGACATCGATGCCAGGCACAGGTCGCGCTTGAATTCGCGGTAGACGTAGTCGAAGCTTTCCGGCGACAACGGCGAGCCGGTCGACAGCAGCAACTTCAGCGAGTCCAGTGAATGGCTCAGGCGCGGGCGCAGGTCGGCTTGCTCCAGGGCTGCCAGGTACTTGGCGCTGGTGCCGAATGCCGTGATGCGCTCGCTGTCGATCAGCTCCAGCAGGCGCTCGGGCCCTGGATGAAAAGGCGAGCCGTCGTAGAGCACCAGGGTGGCCCCCACGGCCAGGCCGCTGGCCAGCCAGTTCCACATCATCCAGCCGCAGGTGGTGTAGTAGAACAGCACGTCGTCCGAGCCCAGGTCGTTGTGCAGGCCATGCTCCTTGAGGTGCTGCAGCAATACGCCGCCGGCGCCGTGGACGATGCACTTGGGCACGCCGGTGGTGCCGCTGGAATAGAGGATGTACAGCGGGTGATTGAACGCCAGCGCGGTGAACTGCGGTTCGCCGCCGGGTTGGTAGAAGTCGTCCCAGAGGCTGACCCGGGCCTGGCAGACGAATTCGTCGCTGGCGGTGTGCGTGCGGGTGTAAGGCACCACCAGCAGATGTTGCAGGCTTGGCAGTTGTGCCAGTACCTGGTTGATCTTGTCGACCTGGTCGATCTGTTTGCCGGCGTAGGGGTAACCGGCACAGACGATCAGCAGCTTTGGCTCGATCTGGCCGAAGCGGTCGATGATGCCGTGGGTGCCGAACTCCGGCGAAGAACACGACCAGATAGCGCCGAGGCTGGTGCAGGCCAGCATCGCCACCAGGGTTTGCCAGGTGTTGGGCATGCAGGCGGCCACCCGGTCGCCGACGCCGATGCCGGCGGCCTGGAAACTGCGCTGCAGGCCGGCCACCTGTTCGGCCAGTTCGCCATGGCTGATAACCCGTCGCTCGCCGTCTTCGCGCACCACGATCAACGCCGGATGGTTGTCGCGGCGCCGTAGCAAGTGTTCGGCGAAGTTCAGGGTGGCGCCAGCGAACCAGCGCGCATCGGGCATCTGCGGGCCCTCGTCGAGCACCTGAGTGGCCGGCTGCTGCCAGCGCACCTGGAAATAGTCGGCAAGGGTTTGCCAGAACGCGGCACGCTGCTCGATGCTCCAGCGGTGCAGCGCGGCGTAATCGCGCAGCGCCAGGCCAAACTGCTGATTGACCTGGCGGCGAAAGGCATCCATTCGACTTGCCTGAATACGCGCCTTGCTTGGGCGCCAGAGCACTTCGTTCATGCCTTCCTCCTACAGGGCCGTCAGTCAAGCAACGCTTTACTTCACTGTAGCTTTTTCCACCTTGTTCGAGGCCGACCAGATGCGGTAACGCACTTCAACGCCTTCCGGCACATACACCACCACCGGCAGCTTGCTGTTGTAACGCAGCAGGAAGCCATCGCCGACCACGGGCACGAAAGCCTGTTTTTTCTTGCCGTCAGGGCAGGCCATCAGGGTCGAGGCCGGGCCCGAGACTTTTTCCAGGCGGTAGTAGTTGTAGCCCCAGCCTTGCAGGGTCTGTTCTTCCAGGTTACCGCCCAGGTGCTGACGGTTGCAGTCGACTTCCAGTTGCTTGCCAGCCAGCACTTCGAGTTTGTAGGCCGACTCGTCAGCCTGTTTTGGCAGTTGGATCACCTGGCGGGTAAAGCCTTTTTCGGCCTCGGGGTAGGGCGCAACATCCTTGAGGCTGGCGGCCTGTAGCGAAGTAGCGGCAGCCAGGGTCAGGGTGAACAACGCGGTGAGGGAGAGTGGGCGCATAAGGCCTCCTTGCAGGTAAAAAAGACGATGCCGCAGCCAGGTGTTCAGGCTGCCCGTCACTGGGCCAGCCAGCCGCCATCGATGTTCCAGGCAGCGCCACGAACCTGACTGCCAGCCTCGCTACAGAGGAACAATACCAGCTCACCCAGGTGTTCGGGAGTGACGAAGGCCAACGACGGCTGCTTCTCGGCCAGCAGATCATGCTGGGCCCGCTGCGGATCAACACCGTTAGTGGCGCGGTCATCGATCTGTTTCTGCACCAGCGGGGTCAGTACCCAGCCCGGGCAGATGGCGTTGCAGGTGACGTTGCTGGTGGCGGTTTCCAGCCCCACCACCTTGGTCAGGCCCACCACCCCGTGTTTGGCGGCGACATAGGCGGCCTTGCCGGTGGAGCCGACCTGGCCGTGCACCGACGCGATGTTGACGATTCGCCCCCAGTTGCGCGCGCGCATGCCCGGCAGCACCAGGCGGGTGCCATGGAACACGGCCGAGAGGTTGACGGCGATGATCGAATCCCAGCGCTCCACCGGGAAGTCTTCAACCGCCGCCACATGCTGGATGCCGGCATTGTTGACGAGAATATCGACGCCGCCGAACTCGCGCTCGGCGTAGGCGAACAGCGCTTCGAGCTGTTTAACGTCGCCAAGGTCCGCCGGGTGATGACCGACCCGGGTACCGAACCGGGCCACTTCGGCGATGGCCGCGCTGGCATCGCCAAAGCCGTTGAGGATCAGGTTGGCGCCGGCCTTGGCCAATGCCTGGGCAATGCCCAGGCCGATGCCGCTGGTCGATCCGGTGACTACTGCTGTCTTGCCGTTGAGACGCATAGGGTGCTCCTTAGACGATACCGGTGGCATAGAACGTAGCAATCACCACGAACACCGCCAGGGTCTTGATCAGGGTAATGCCGAAAATATCCTTGTAGGCTTCGCGGTGGGTCAGGCCGGTGACGGCCAGCAGGGTGATCACTGCACCGTTGTGCGGCAGGGTGTCCATGCCGCCGCTGGCCATGGCCGCGACCCGGTGCAGCACTTCAAGGGGAATGTTGGCGGCATTGGCGGCGGCGATGAAGCTGTCGGACATCGCCGCCAGGGCAATGCTCATGCCGCCGGAGGCGGAGCCAGTGATACCGGCCAGCAGGGTGACGGTAATCGCCTCGTTAACCAGTGGATTGGGGATCGCGCGCAGGGCGTCGGCGAGCACCAGAAAACCCGGCAGTGAAGCGATGACGGCACCGAAGCCGTATTCCGAGGCGGTGTTCATCGCTGCCAGCAAGGCGCCACTGACCGCGCTTCTGCTGCCTTCGGCCAGACGGCTTCTGATCGCGCCAAAGCCTGCCACCAGCACCAGCAGGATACCCAGCAGCAAGGCCGCCTCCACCGCCCAGATCGCTGTGAGCTTGGCGATGTCGGTCTGCACCGGCGTGCTCATGCCCGCCAGGCTCAAGGTATGGGTCTTGCCGTACCAGGCTGGAATCCAGTGGGTGAACAGCAGGTTCATCATCCCTACCAACAGCAGCGGCGACAGCGCCAGCAACGGGTTGGGCAGCTTCAGGTCGGCGGCGGTTTCCGGCTCGTTGCGTAGCGCCGAGCCATAGCCTTCACCGGTGCGCTGGGCCTTGTTGCGCTGGCGCTGCAGGTACAGCATGCCGGTGCAGAACACGAACAGGGTGCCGATCAGGCCCAGCCAGGGCGCGGCCCAGGCGGTGGTGTTGAAGAAGGTGCTGGGAATGATGTTCTGGATCTGCGGGGTGCCGGGCAGGGCGTCCATGGTGAAGGAGAACGCGCCCAGGGCGATGGTCGCCGGGATCAGGCGTTTGGGAATGTTGCTCTGGCGGAACATTTCGGCAGCAAACGGGTACACCGCAAACACCACCACGAACAGCGACACGCCGCCGTAGGTGAGCAGCGCGCAGACCAGCACGATCACCAGCATGGCCTGGCGGGTGCCGAGCAGGCGGATCGCGGCGGCGACGATCGAGCGCGAGAAACCCGCCAGCTCGATCAGCTTGCCGAACACGGCGCCCAGCAGGAACACCGGAAAGTACAGTTTGATAAAGCCGACCATCTTTTCCATGAACACCCCGGTAAAGGCCGGGGCGACCGCCGCAGGGTCGGTCAACAGCACCGCGCCAAGGGCGGCAATGGGGGCGAAGAGGATAACGCTATAACCACGGTAGGCAGCCAGCATCAGCAGCGCCAGGGCTGCCAGGGCGATGATCACACTCATCGAGTGTCTCCTTGGGTGCATCTTGTTTTTGTTGGTGCGAAGGAGATAGCGGGAATCGTGCCATGTTTATAAGTTATTGAATCTAAACGTATAAATTGAATTTATGAATGGATTTTAATGAATCGGTCTCTATATGGAGACAGGTCTTGTGGGAGCCGGCCTTGCCGGCGATGGGCTGCAAAGCAGCCAAAAACCTGGCAAGGCTGCGCCTTGCATCGCCGGCAAGGCCGGCTCCCATGGGGAGAGGTGTTCGTCTCTATATGGAGACACAATTCTATTTAATGAGATTTTATGCCCAGCGCCAGCAACTTCTTGTACAACGTCGAGCGCCCCAACCCCAGCTGCCGCGCGGCCTCCGGCACATTCCCGGCACAGCGCGCCAAGGTGTTTTCCAGCAACTGCCGCTCAAAATCGGCACAGGCCTGCTTGTAGCTCAGCTGTGGCAGCTGGACCTGCAGCGGCGCCAGGTCGCCCAACGCCGCCTGTACATCACCCACGCTCAAGCGCGGCTGATCCGCCAGCAAGGTCGCCCGCTCCAGCACATTGCGCAGCTCGCGGATATTGCCCGGCCAGGCATGCCGGGCCAGCAGCGCCTGGGCTGGGTCCTCCAGCTCGTGCTGGCTGCCCAGTTCTTCAAGAATCGCCTCGCTCAAGGCCGGTAGGTCGTCCAGCCGCTCACGCAACGGCGGCACCTGGATCGGCAGCACATTGAGCCGGTAGTACAGGTCGGCACGAAACTCGCCACGGGCCATCGCCGCCTGCAGGTCGGTGGAGGTCGCGGCAATGATCCGCACATCGCTGTGGATCATCTGGTTGGAACCGACCGGCTCGTACTCCTTCTCCTGCAACACGCGCAGCAGTTTGCTCTGCAGTGGCAAGGGCATGTCGCCGATCTCGTCGAGAAACAGCGTGCCGCCCTCGGCAATCTGCAACTTGCCCGGGCGGCCCTTGCGCTCGGCGCCGGTAAAGGCGCCCGGGGCGGTGCCGAAGAATTCGGCTTCGAGCAGGGTCTCGGGGATTGCCGCGCTGTTGATGCTGACAAACGCTTTGTGCGCCCGTGCCGAGGCCGCGTGGATGGCATGGGCCAGCAGCTCTTTGCCGGTGCCGGTTTCGCCCAGTAGCAACACCGGCGAATCACTGCTGGCGCCACGCCGGGCGCGGCGCTTGACCTCAAGGCTGGCGGCGCTGGTACCGATGAACTGGGCAAAGCTGTACTTGGCCTGGCGGGCGCGCAGCAACGAGCGGGTCGAGGCCAGTTCCTGCTGCATGCTGGCGTAGCGCTTGAGCAGCGGCGAAAGGCTGCGCAATTCGTCGAACAGGGCAAAACCGATGGCACCGATCAGCTTGCCGCTGCTGTCGTGCACCGGCAGGCGCATCACTACCAGCGGCTCTTTCGGGGTGTCGAGCATGTCCAGCAGGATCGGCCGACCGTTGCTCACCACCTCGCGCATCAAGCTACCGGGGATGACACTCTCGCACGGTTGGCCGATCGCACTGCTGGCGTCGTCCAGGCCAAAGCGCCGGGCATAGCGCTCGTTCATCCAGACGATGCGCGCATCACGGTCGACGATGATCGTGCCTTCGCTGGACTGCTCGATGATCTCGAACAGCGAACGAATCGCCAGCAGGCGCACCTGCTGGTAGTCCTTGAGGCTGTCACTGTCCTGCATGCGCCGCTCCGCCGGAGGTGAAAGCTGCGATTATGCCCGTGGATCGAAGGCTTCGCGCAAGGCATCGCCAATGAACACCAGCAGCGACAGGATCAGCGCCAGGGCAAAGAACGCGGTAAAGCCCAGCCAAGGCGCCTGCAGGTGTTGCTTGCCCTGGGTCACCAGCTCGCCCAGCGAAGCGCTGCCGGCGGGCATGCCGAAGCCGAGAAAATCCAGGGCGGTAAGGGTGGTGATGGCGCCGGTGAGAATGAACGGCAGGTAGGTCAGGGTGGCATTCATGGCGTTGGGCAAAATGTGCCGCAGGATCACCCAGCGGTCGGGCAGGCCCAGGGCGCGGGCGGCCAGCACGTATTCGAGGTTGCGCCCACGGAGGAACTCGGCGCGCACCACATCCACCAGCGCCAGCCAGGAAAACAGCGCCATGATCCCCAGCAACCACCAGAAGTTCGGCTCGACAAAACCGCTGAGGATGATCAGCAGGTACAACACCGGCAGGCCCGACCAGACCTCCAGCAGGCGCTGGCCGATCAGGTCGACCCAACCGCCGTGATAGCCCTGCAAGGCGCCGGCGGCGATGCCGATCAGGGTGCTGATGGCGGTCAGCGCCAGGGCAAACAGAATCGACACCCGGGTGCCATACAGTACTCGCGCCAGCACATCCCGGGCCTGGTCGTCGGTGCCTAGCCAATTGACCGTGGACGGCGGGCTGGGCGTGGGTACCAGCAAATCGTAGTTCGGCGTATCGGCGCTAAAGGGCACCGGTGCAAACAGCATCCAGCCGTTCTGGCCCTCGATCAGTTGGCGTACGTATTGGCTGCGGTAATCCGGCTGGAACGGCAGCTGACCGCCAAACTGTTGCTCGGTATAGCGCTTGAACGCCGGGAAATACAGCTGCCCCTGATAACCCAGCAGCAACGGCTTGTCGTTGGCCACCAGCTCGGCCCCCAGGCTCACCAGCAACAGCAGGCCGAACAGCCACAACGAAATCCAGCCGCGACGGTTGCGCCGAAATCGCTGCAGGCGCCTGAGTGAAACCGGCGACAGGCGAAGCATCAGCGTGCCCTCGTGGCAAAATCGATACGCGGGTCGACCAGGGTGTAGCACAGGTCACCGATCAGCCGTACCAGCAGGCCAAACAGGGTGAAGATGAACAGTGAACCGAACACCACCGGATAGTCGCGCGACACTGCGGCTTCGTAGCTCATGCGCCCCAGGCCATCGAGGGAGAAGATCACCTCGATCAGCAGGGAGCCGGCAAAGAACACGCTGATCAGTGCCTGGGGAATGCCGGCCACCACCAGCAGGATGGCATTGCGAAACACATGCCCGTACAGCACTCGCTGCTCGCTCAGGCCCTTGGCCCGTGCAGTGATCACGTATTGGCGGGTGATCTCGTTGAGAAAGGCGTTCTTGGTCAGCAGGGTCAGGGTGGCAAAACCGCCGATCACCAGCGCGCCGACCGGCAGCACCAGGTGCCAGAAGTAGTCGGCGAGCTTGCCCAGCAGGCTGAGCTGGTCGAAGTCCTCCGAGACCAGCCCGCGCACCGGAAACCAGTTCAGCGAAGTGCCGCCAGCGAACAGCACGATCAGCAGTAAGGCGAACAGGAACGAGGGCAGGGCGTAGCCGATGACGATCAGGCTGCTGCTCCAGGCATCGAAGGCGCTGCCGTGGCGCACCGCCTTGCGAATCCCCAAGGGGATCGACACCAGGTAGGTGATCAGGGTGGCCCAGAAGCCCAGCGACAGGGTCACCGGCATCTTCTCCAGGATCAGATCGGTGACCTTGGCGCCGCGAAAGAAGCTGGCGCCGAAGTCCAGCCGGGCGTATTGAGTGAGCATCAGCCATAAGCGCTCGGGTGCCGACTTGTCGAAGCCGTACTGGCGCTTGATGTCTTCCAGCAGTTTGGGGTCCAGGCCGCGGCTGGCGCGCGAGCTGGCGTGCAGGGTTTCGGCGCTGGCCCCGGGCGCACCGCCGCCGATCCCCTGCAGGCGTGCAACCGCCTGCTCGACCGGGCCGCCCGGCGCGGCCTGGACGATGACGAAATTGACCAGCAGGATGATCAACAAGGTCGGGATGATCAGCAGCAGACGGCGCAGGATGTAGCCGATCATGGCGGGCTCCCCAGGCGCTCGGCCATCTGCGCGTTGGTCAGCGGCGTCGGGCTGACTTCCCACCAGCTGTCCAGGCCTTCGTCGTAGCTCGGCTGCACCTTGGGCAGGCCGAAGCGGTTCCACCAGACGGTGGATGAGCCGGGTGGGTAATAGTTGGGAATCCAGTAGTAGTTCCAGCTCAGCACCCGGTCCAGTGCATGGGCATGGCGCAGCATGTCAGCCTTGCTCGCCGCCTTGACCAGGCCGTCGAGCAGGCGGTCCACGGCCGGATCCTGCAAGACCATGTAGTTGTTCGAGCCAGGGTCGCTGGCCGCCGCCGAGCCAAAATAGTTGTACAGCTCAAGCCCAGGCGACGGTGACACCGGATAGCCGCTGACGATCAGGTCATAGTCGCGGGCCATCAGGCGGTTGACGTACTGCGAGGCGTCGATACGGCGGATTTCCAGGGTAATGCCGATCTGCGCCAGGTTGCGCTTCCACGGCAGCAGCAGGCGTTCGAAACCGGCCTGGCCATTGAGGAAGGTGAACGTCAGCGGTTCACCCTGGGCGTTGACCAGTTGATCGCCCTGGGGGTTCCAGCCAGCCGTCTCAAGCAGTGCCAGCGCTTGCAGTTGCTTGTCGCGAATCAGCCCCGAACCGTCGGTGCGCGGCGCTTCGAACACCTGGTTGAAGACCTCGTCGGGCACCTGCCCGCGCAACGGTTCGAGCAACTTGAGCTCCTGCTCATCGGGCACGCTGCGCGCCGCCAGGTCACTGTTGGCGAAAAAGCTCTGCTGGCGAATGTACAGGTTGCGCATCATCTGCCGGTTGCTCCACTCGAAGTCCCACAGCAGGGCCAGCGCCTGACGCACCCGACGGTCCTTGAACACCGGCCGCTGCAGGTTGAAGACAAAACCCTGGGCGGTCTGCGGTGCCTCCTTGGCCAGGTGCGCGCGCTGCAGGCGGCCATCGTCCAGCGCCGGGCTGGCGTAGCCGAGGGTATAGGCGGTGGCGGAGAACTCGCGGTTGTAATCGAAACCGCCGCCGCGCAGCACCTGGCGCGCCACCTCGGTGTCGCCGAAGTACTCGATGCGCAACTGGTCGAAGTTGTAGCGGCCGCGGTTGACCGGCAGGTCCCGGGCCCACCAGCTTTTGTCGCGTTCGAAGGTAATGCTGCGGCCGTTGTCGACCCGGCCGACCTTGTACGGGCCGCTGCCCAGCGGTGCTTCGAAGCCTGCGCCATTGGCAAAGTCGCGGTCTTTCCACCAGTGTTCGGGCAGTACCGGCAAGGTCGCCAGGTCCAGGGCCAGGGTACGGTTCTGGTTGCTTTTGAAGTGGAAGATGATCTGCCGCGGGTTTTCTACCTTGACCTCATCAACGTCGGCGAACTGGGTACGGTACCTGAGATTGCCCGCACGCATGAACAGCTCGAAGGTGTAGCGCACATCCTCGGCGCGGATCGGCTGGCCATCGGCAAAGCGCGCTCGTGGGTCAAGATAGAAGCGCAGCCAGTGCCCGTCGGGATCGCGCTCAAGCTTTTGTGCCACCAGCCCATACACCGTGTAGGGCTCGTCCTGCGAGCGCACGGCCAGCGGCGAGTACAGCCAACCATCGACCTCGGCAACGCCGATGCCCTTGTCGATATAGGGAATGAGGTGGTCGAACTGGCCGATCTCGATGGCCGAGCGGCGCAGGCTTCCGCCTTTGGGCGCGTCGGGGTTGGCGTAGGTGAAGTGCTGGAAGCTGGTCGGGTAGCGCGGTGTTTCGCCGTAAACCGTCAGGGCATGGCCGGAAGCTGACAGCGCCGCATGCGGCCAGCCAATGCTCAGGAGAAATGCCACCACGATGCCGTGAGCGATACGCAAACGCCTGCCTGCCTGTGGGAGTCTGGAGGGTGTCTTGAGCTTAGCAGTTCGGCGCCACCTGATATTTTTGTCAGTATCGCCAGTGCTGTTTCTGCTATTGAATAAGTGTCCCTCTCCCTTGTAGAAGGACACCGCTCATGACCCACGCAGAACCCTTCGACCTTGCGCTATCCCGGCCAGGCCAGCCGCGCTGGCTGAGCCGCCCGCGCTTTCCCCTTGGCGAGCGTATTCCGGTGATTGTCACCGATGAAGCCGGGCAGGAGGTTGTCGGTGACGCCGGGATCAACCTGGCGCAGAGCGAGTCTTCGCCCGGCGTGGTGGTGGCGGTCGAGCCGTGGCTGGATCAGCGAGCCGGGCAGCGGGTCGACCTGTTCTGGGCCGGCGAGCCGATGACCAGCGAATGGGTAACGGCCGTTGGCCAAACCCTGTACCTGCAAGTGCCTGGCGAACAGCTACCCGGGCAAGGCGCCGCCAGTATCGCCGTGTTCTATCGGGTGCACTTCAGCGCCAATGACGTTGAAGATTCCGCTCCAGCCCGCGTCCTGCTCAAGCTCAACCGCCCCGGCGGCAAGGATCGCGACGCCAGCCAGCCGGGACACCAGGGACTGCCGGTGGCCACCTTGCCGCCAGCGCTGATCGAGCACGGGGTGGACGCTGCTTCGGCCGCGGCGGGCGTGCCGGTAACCATCGCCGGCTACGAAAACCTGCGCGTGCGTGATCTGATCGAACTGCGCTGGGGCAATCAGCGGGTTCTGCACACGGTCACCCGGGCTGAAGCCGACGACAAACGTGTGGTGCTCACTGTCAATGAACAGCAGATTCTCGACGCCGGCGACAGCGACGGCCTGCGCCTGGTCTATCGGGTCAGTGACGAGGTGCGCAACGACTCCCAGGACGCCGACCTGCTGCCCTGGTCGGCGCCGAGCCAGGCGTTCGAGGTCTATGCCAGTAACTCCTCGCTGCCTGCGGCCTACGTGCTGGTGAACGGGCAATACGTCGAGCAGATCGAACTGCAGGCCGTCGCAGATGGCGATGCCTGGGTTGAGGTGGTGACTTACCCGGCGGATTTTGCCCGCGGGCAATGGCTGCACCTGCTCTGGCGTGGCACCACCGAGGACGGACGCGTGGTGGATATCGAGGAGAGCCGCCAGTTGAGCCGGGTGCCCGGTGCCGAGCGGTTCAGGATCGCCAATGACCAGTTACTTGAACTGGCCAGCGGTACTGCGCGTGTCAGTTACGAGGTGGGTGTAACGGCAACTGACCCGGACCCCCGTGGCTCGCGGCGGCGGACCTTGTCTGTGCTTGAGGTGCCAGCATGGTCATGGCACGCGCCACGCGTACCCGCAGCCGTGCATGGCGCTGTTGCCGTTGGCGCGGGAGCGCTCGAAGTCGAGATCGACCTGCCTCGTGGCTGCCCGCTGGGCCTGGTGTTGACGCTGGTGTGCAGCACAAACTCGGGCCGCCAGCGGCGGGTGGTATGGATGCGTAGCCATTCGCTCAGCCGGCGGGACCTGCAGCGCGATGCACTGAGTTTTTCGCTCCCGGCGCCCCTGCTTAAGGTGTTGGCACATCAGCGGCTGCGCTTTTCGTTACAGATCGACGGTCAAGAGGGCCCGAACATGGAACTTCAGCTTGAAACTTCACAAGAGGTTTATGCCGCTGCGCAGGTCGAGAAGTTGCGCGACGGCCTGCTGGACCCCGCCGAGCTCGGCGCGCAAGGTGCGACCCTAGTGATTCCGCTGGATCCGCGTTTACAGCTGAATGACCGGGTGATGTTCTATTGGCGCAGCACCGAGCCCGGCGGCAGTGCGGCGGATACCAGTGCGATCAGCAGCCTGACCCGGCCCTTGAAGTTCGATGTGCCGCGTAACGTGGTGCAGGCGAGCAGCGGCGGCACGGTGAGCCTCAATTACCAGGTTACCCCGGTAAACGGCGAGCCTGGGGTTTCCGAGCCGCTGGAGTTTTCTGTCGGGCCGCGCGCAGTAACGGGCAATTCCCCGGCAGCCCTCGTCGATGAGGTGCAACCATGACCCGCGCCGAAGCGCCCTTTGCCCTACGAGCCCAACGCCAGAGCCTGTCGCCGCGTAACCTTGAGCGCCTGCGCGTCCCGCTCGGGGATTTGATCGATGTGCTGGTCGAGGATGATGACGGCGAGCTGATACCGGGCGATGCCGGGGTCAACCTGGCCCTGACCGACGATCCCCGCGGCCTGGCCGTGGGGATCCCGCTGTGGGCCAATGCGCAAGCCTTCGAAGAGATCGAAGTGTACTGGGGCGGTAGCGTGGCGGTAATCCATTTCCTCTCGGCGGCCGAGCTCGATGCGCCGGAAGGCATCCTGTACCTGCGGGTGCCGCTGCGGCGCCTGCTGGACGGTCAGGCCGAGGTCTCGTACACGGTCTGGCACCTTGACGGCAACTCGTCCGAGTCCGCGGCCATTCGCGTACTGGTCAAGCGTACCCGCCCGGGCGGCCGGGATGATGACGCCGAACAACCCGGACATCAGGGGTTGGTGCCGGCGGGGCTGGGGGATGAGCTGATCGAAAGTGGCATCGGGCCGATCGAGGCTGCTGCTGGCGTCGACGTGTCGATTGCCGCCTACGAGCACATGCGCGTGCGTGATCGCATCGAGCTGGATTGGGGCGGCGAACGCCTGGTGCACGTAGTTGCAGCAGACGAAGTGGGCCAGGACCTGACCCTGGTGGTCGAGGAAGCATTGATCCTCGCCGCTGGCGATGGCGAGATCAAGATCGCCTGGAAAGTCACCGACGAGGTACTCAACAGCTCGCGGGACGCCGATGAGCGGCCCTGGTCAGCCTCGACCACGGTTGAGGTCTATGCCAGTGATGCGCAGCTGTATCCGCCATACGTGAAGATCCGCGATGAGTATGTGGATGAAGTCATCGATCTCAACGAGCTTGACCTGGACGACGTCACCGTCGAGGTGTTTACCGATCCGCAGCACTTCGAAAAAGATCATTGGGTCGAGCTGTTCTGGAACGGTTTCACCGCCGACGGCGAACGGGTCCAGCACCGCCAGCAGGCCCAGGTCGAACGTGTCCCCGGCGCGGTCACCTTCATGGTGCCCAATGGTCAGGCGCAACTGCTAGGTGGGGGTGGCCGGGTGGTGCTCCATTACCAGGTCAAGGCGGGCGAAACCACACCGCCTTTAAACAGCTCGCAACGCACCACCCGGCGCATCGAAGGCGAGGGCGCCGGCATCGGCTTGCGCGCACCGACGGTACTGGAAGCACAAGGGGGGTACCTCGACCCAAGCCTTGGCGAAGCAACCATCCGGGTGGCTGCCTACCCAGGCATCAAGATTGGCGATGTGCTGACCGTGGTGTTCAGCGGCACCCGCGCCGATGGCGGTGAGGTGTACTTCGACCACACCCGCAATGTCACCAGCGGGCAGATCGAGGCCGGCGAAGTCTTGCGCTATGTGCCCGGCGAGTACATCGCCGCCCTCGATGGCCGGCGTGCCGAGGTCTACTACCTGGTCAATGGCCGCCGCTCCGAGACCCTCGGGCTGGTCATCGGCGAGCTGCAGGCCACCCTGCAGGCGCCGACGGTGCTGGAGGTCGACGAAGGCGTGCTGGACCCGGCGGCCGTCGGTGCCCAGGGTGCGACCCTGGAGATTCCCCTGTATGAAGGCATCGCGCTCGGTGATCGGGTGACCTACCTGTGGCGCGGCAGCGAGGCCGATGGCAGCACCAGTGACCAGAGCGAGATCAGCAGCCTGAGCGAGCCGCTGGTGTTCGATGTGCCGAAACAGTTTGTCGAGGCCAACCTCAACGGCAGTGTCGAGGTGAACTACAGCGTTGAACGCGACGGGCATCCTGGGCTGGTGTCGCGAGTGTTTTCGTTCCGGGTCGGGGTGCTGGCGCTGGAGCTTGATGCTCCGACGGTAGTCCAGGCTCCGGGCGGCATCCTGGATCCGCTTGATGCGCTAACGGGCGCGACAGTGGAGGTCAGTTATGCCGGCATGTCTGTCAGCGACCAGATCACGTTGCACTGGCGCGGCACGGCGATTGCCGGCTCTGCCGAACTGGGGCCGTTTGCGGGTGATGCCAGTGGTACGTTGCTGATAGATATCGCGGTGGCGTTGGTGGGGGCGAACATCGGGCCGGCGAGTATGACAGTACAGCTCAGTTACAGCGTAGAACGTAGCGGACAGGAACTGGCAGAGTCGCCCGTATTGCCGTTGATCATACAGACGCTGGCCCAACTACCGACCCCCGGGTTGCCCCAGGCTGAAAACGGAGTCATTGACCTAAACAGGATATCGGGAAATCCCGCTTTTCGGACGGAACCCTGGCACTTCATGGCGGCTGGACAGCGGTTGTGGTTACGTCTTCACGGCGAAAAAAAAGATGGCAGTGAAGTGACTTTCCCGTTGTGGACGGCGCAATCTTTGACCAATACGCTGCCGCTGACCAGGAGTATCCCTCGTGCGGACCTGGAGCAACTCAAGGATGGCAGTACATTTACACTTGAACTGAAAGTTTCGTTTGATCGTTCGGTCAATGAAGGCTTGGCTGTCGAGTTTCTGTCAGGTGTCTATACGATTAACCACAAGCAGCTTGCACATTCTCGAACCTATACACTTTCTCACCGGCCAATAAGCATGATCCTGGGGCGTTCGAATGCCAAGTTGTATGTCACTTTGGAGCATAGTACGGATCAATTGAATGGCTCAGGCCTCGCGGTACTTGACTTGGCTTCTGGGCAAACCCAAAGTTTGATGAGTATTCGTGCCGACACGTCACGCGCAGCGGTAAATGCAAACGAAACACAAGCGTGGAAAGGTTGTTATGATGGGCTCCGCGTCATAGATCTGAACACGCTACAGGTCACGCATTTTACGCCAGTTCCGTATGGCGCCTCGTCTCCCGTGATCAATGCGGCTGGGACTCGTGTCTACTTTCAGACCATCCATCATGCGAGTGGTGTGAATGTCCAAAAATTATCAATACTGGACACGAGCAATAATGCCGTGATCAAGACAATTGATTTTCCGATGGTCTCGGGGCTCACATTGAGTCACGATGGGCAGCGCGTCCTGGCGAGTGCCAATGGTTTTAGTGTTCTTGATGCACAGACGCTATCGTTGGAGTTCAGCATACCCTTGACGGACTATTGTAGTGATATTTGCGTGAGCGGAAACAATCAAACGGTTTTTGCGCTGATCCCAAATAAATATTCACTGGCGATTATTGATCTTGCCTCAAGAAGTGTTCGGTATGTCTCGCTAGGGAGCGGTACTTATGGAAGGGTATTGGCCAGCGCTGATAATTGGGTTGCCACAGAGTACAACGACGCTTTGCAGATTGTTGATATAGCGACAGGTAGTAGACTGCAAGCCTTGTCGCTAAACGGTGGCTACGCGTGGGATGCGGTAATCGATGATGACAATAGCGTATACGCATGTACACGCCAAAATGGGACAGTCATGAAGTTTAGCTGATTGCACATGGCCGGCCTTAACCCGGCCGGCCATATGATAATCAATCCTGACGGCTGGTCACTTCCAGCAGGTGATAACCGAACTGGGTCTTCACCGGGCCTTGCACGGTGTTGACCGGTGCGCTGAACACCACGGTGTCGAATTCCTTGACCATCTGGCCTGGGCCGAACGAGCCCAGGTCACCGCCCTGGCGGCTGGATGGGCAGGTGGAGTTGGCCTTGGCGATTTCGGCGAAATCGGCGCCGGCTTCGATCTGGGCTTTCAGTTCATTGCACTTGTCTTCAGTGGCAACCAGGATGTGACGGGCAGTGGCTTTGGCCATGGGAGTGGCTCCTTGGGGTAAAACCCCAAGCCTAACGCAAATGAGGGTTGGCCGATAGTTATCGCGGGGCAAGTGGGAGCGGCGGTGCGGCGACCCGACTTGCCCCGCGATAAGGCTCACAACCGCTCAGCCGCCTCCCGCAGCAAACGTTCGGTCGAATCCCAGCCCAGGCAACCATCGGTAATCGACACACCGTACTTGAGCGGTTGCGCGCCCAGCGCCTGGCAGCCATCGAACAAGTGGCTTTCAAGCATCATGCCGACCAGCGAGGTGTCGCCCTGCAGGCGCTGCTCGAGCACTTCGTTGAACACCGCCGGTTGGCGCAATGGGTCTTTGCCGCTGTTGGCATGGCTACAATCGACCATGATCCGCGGCGCCACACCGGCCTTGGCCAGGCCCTGACGGGCCAGGGCGAGGCTTTGGCGGTCGTAGTTCGGGCCCTTGTTGCCGCCGCGCAGCACCAGGTGGGTGTCAGGGTTGCCCAGGGTTTCGACAATCGCCGGGTAGCCTTGCACGTCCATGCCGAAATGCCGATGGCTGTGCGCGGCGCTGCGGATCGCATCGCAGGCAATGCCAACGCCGCCGTCGGTGCCGTTCTTGAAGCCGACCGGCAGGCCCAGGCCGCTGACCATCTCGCGGTGAATCTGCGATTCGGTGGTGCGTGCGCCAATCGCCGCCCAGCTCAGCAGGTCATCGAAGTAACCGGCGGCCATGGGTTGCAGCAGCTCGGTGGCAACCGGCAGGCCGCGTTCGAGCATGGCCAGCATGAGGCCGCGGGACAAGGCGATGCCGCCGTGCATGTCGTCGCTGCCATCGAGGTGCGGATCGTAGGCCAGACCTTTCCAGCCGACGGTGGTGCGCGGCTTTTCGACGTAGGCGCGCATCACCAGGAGCATCTGGTCGCTGACGTCGATGGCCAGGCGCGCCAAGCGCTGGGCGTATTCGCGGGCCGAACGGGGGTCGTGGAGCGAGCAGGGGCCAACGATCACCAGCAGGCGTTGATCTTCGCCCGCGAGAATGGCACGTACGGCCTGGCGATGGGCTTCGACCTGGGCGGTGAGGGCAGGGGTAAGCGGCATTTGCTGCTTGAGCAGCAGCGGGCTCGGCAGGCGTTGGCTGACGGCGCTGTTGGCAGCAGTGGGTTCGGACAGTGGCAGAGCGAGGTTGGACGATTGCATGTTCTGGTTCCCTGGGCGGATGGCGGGGTCTGGCCCGCGCTGTCGGCCCTATCGAGGTGTTCGACAGATGGCCGGATTGGCGTCATGTGTGTGCGTGCCACCAACAAGTGACCGATCGGAGGCGGCAGGCTGGCCCGAACGGGATTGGCTAAATCGCCAGGCGCTAAAGCTTGGGTAAGGGTGGTAGGTGACGTAGTTCATGTGCTGTTCCTCAATGTGATTCGCTAGTTGCCGGGGGCCTGAAACGCAAAACCCCCGATCGGGGAGCCGACCGGGGGTTGAGTATTCTCGTGTTCGGCGGCCCCTTGAGTGTGGGCGCCGGTGTGGGTATCAGCGGCGCCTGTGGCTAAACCAATACCCAAAATAAAATCGAGCCGGTGAGGCCGTCGCGCACTCGACAGCCGCCACGGGGCGCGACAAGCGACCAGTGCTGCAAGCGTGAGTGAGGGGTGTGTGCGACATGTGACTCTCCAGTTGATGTTCCCGAGCTTACTTCAGGCGTTACCGTGGTTTCAATGGCTAATTTGCATGAATGCGATATGCCAGGGCTATCGTCGCAGGTAGGCGGTGAAGTCGATGTCGCCGGCACTGAGGATCGCCTGCACGCGGTTGTGCACATTGAGCTTGCGCAGGATCGCCGACACGTGAGCCTTGACCGTGGTTTCGGCGATGTCGAGGTTGTAGGCGATCTGCTTGTTCGACTCGCCCTTGGTCATGCGTTCGAGCACCAGCAATTGCTTGCGGGTCAGGGCTTGCAGCAGTTCCGGGGCAAAGCCCTGGTGTTCGCCCTGGCTGCGCCGGTGGCTGCTCTTCTGGGTGCGGATGATGTCTGGCGGCAGGTAGACGTTGCCGTTGAGGATCTGCTCGATGGCCTCAGTCATCTGCGAGCGCGGCGAGGATTTGGTGATAAAGCCGACGGCGCCGTAAGTGATGGCCTGCAGTACCACCTGTTTGTCCTGTTCGGCCGAAACGATCACCACCGGGATGGTCGGTGCCTCGTTGCGCAGGTTGATCAGCCCGCCCAGGCCGTGCATGCCGGG
Source organism: Pseudomonas sp. SBB6 (assembly GCF_024213215.1). NCBI lineage: Bacteria > Pseudomonadati > Pseudomonadota > Gammaproteobacteria > Pseudomonadales > Pseudomonadaceae > Pseudomonas > Pseudomonas sp. SBB6. The sequence goes on from NZ_JANAVH010000014.1 coordinate 41,601, forward strand.
CATGTTCAGGTCGAGCAGGATCAGGTCGAGGTCATCGTGATCGCCGGTGATCGCCAGGGCACTGTCGAGGTCGGCGGTTTCCATCACCTCGCTGCCAGGAAAGCCATCGCTGATGACATTGTGGATGGCCTCGCGAAACAACGGGTGGTCGTCGGCGATCAGAATCTTGTACATGGCTTTGCACCTTATTGTTGTGGTTGTGCTGCACCCCTTCATTACAGGCCAGGTGCAACGCTTTGGGAATGCGACCATCGACAAGTAAAACAGTACCAAAGTAGTAGTCGAGCGCCCAGGCGTGCGTTCTAGCATGGGATAAAACTGCAGGAGCACCACGCCATGGCCATATTGCTGGTCGACGATCACCCCATGCTGCGCCTGGGGCTGGCCGCTACGCTGCAACAGGGCCTGGACGGCATGCCGATCATCGAAGCGGCCAGTGGTGAAGAGGCCCTGCACAAGGTTGGCGAGCAGTTGCCGGGGCTGGTGCTGATGGACTTCGGCCTGCCCGGCATCAGCGGCCTGGAAACCACCCGGCGCCTGCGCCAGCGCTGGCCGCAGCTGCGCGTGCTGTTTTTCAGCGAGCACACTGATCTTGGCCTGGTACGTCAGGCCATGGCGGCGGGCGCCTGTGGCTTTCTGTCCAAGGCAGCGGGGCCTGCGGTGTTGCTTGAAGCGGTACGCCGGGTGCTGTCCGGGCATGCCTACATCGAGCAGGCGCTGGCCACCGACCTGGCCTGCCAGGGGGGCAATACGCGCCTGCAAGGCTTGAGCCTGCGCGAAACCGAAATTTTCCTGATGCTGGCCAAGGGCATGCCGACCCGACTGATCGCCGAGCAGTTGTGCATCAGCGCCAAGACCGTATCCAACTGCCTGACCCTGCTCAAAAGCAAATTGCAGGTCGCCTCACACGCCGAAATGGTGCACCTGGCGATTGAGGCGGGCCTGCTGCGTATCGCCGCTTAGTCCCAGGTTTTCGGGCAACCCTGGCAGCCTTCCATGTTGCTGTCCTGAAAGTTGGCGTAATGCTGGCGGCTGCCGCGCAGGTCGGCCTGCTCCAGATTGCTTTCGCCGAACTTGGCTTCTTGCAGGTTGGCATCGGCAAGGTTGGCGCCCTTGAGGTCGGCCTTGCTCAACCAGGTCATTTCCAGGTCGGCGGCCTGCAGCTTGCTGCGGTGCAGTTTGGCCCCGGAGAGGCGGGCGAATTCCAGGTAGGCGGCGCTCAAGTCGGCGTTCTCGAAGTTGGCGCCCTGGGCGAACATGCCCCAGGCCTGTACCGCGACCAGCTTGGCGTCGCGCAGGTCGGCCAGGCGCAGGTTGCTTTGCTGCAGGCTCGCGCGGGTGAGGTTGGCGCCTTGCAATTGGGCTTTTTCCAGGTTGGCCAGGTCCAGGCGCGCATGGCGCAGGTTCGCCCCGCGCAGGTCGGCACCGGCCAGGTTCATTTTGCGCAGGTCCTGGTTGCTGAGGTCGGCATTGCGCAGGTTGGCATTGGGGCATTGGCTTTCCTGGGCGATGGTGCAGCCGTTGATGGTCAGCGGCGCGTCGTCATCGGCCAGGGCGGGGGTGCAGGCGAGGGTGAGCAGTAGCGGGAGGTATTTCATGGGGATCTCCTGGGGCTGGGCGATAGCCATCGCTGGCAAGCCAGCTCCCACAGGGTTTGGTATGCACCGATCCACTGTGGGAGCCGGCCTTGCCGGCGAGAGGGCGTCAAATCAGCGTTGCGCTGTCTTGGTGTCCCAGGCCGGGATCTTGAACACCCAGAACGAGCCACCCTGGGCCACCGGCTTGGTCAGTTCGGCCATGTCGCCGCCCCACAGCGGCACCGCGCCGCCGTAGCCGACGGTCACGCCGATGTATTGCTCACCGTCCTGTTCCCAGGTGATCGGCGGCGAGACGATGCCGCTGCCGGTCTGGAATTTCCACAGCTCCTCGCCGGTCTTGGCGTTGAAGGCCTTGAAGTAGCCGTCACCGGTACCGGTGAACACCAGGTTGCCCTTGGTCGCCAGTACCCCGGCCCACAGCGGCAGGCGTTCCTTGTGCTCCCAGACCATCTTGCCGGTGGTCGGGTCCATGGCGCGCAGCGAGCCGACGTGGTCCTCGTACATGCGCTTGATGCGAAAACCCATGCCCAGGTAGGCCGAACCTTTCTTGTAGTTGACCTCCTCGGTCCAGTATTCCTCTTTCCACTGGTTCGACGGCACATAGAACAGGCCGGTGTCCTGGCTGTAGGCCATGGGGTTCCAGTTCTTGCCTCCGAGGAACGGCGGCGACACTTCCACCGGCTTGCCCTTGGTCTGCCCTGGCTCGGGCTTGGCCGGGCGCTGGCCGGGGTTTTCTACCGGGCGGCCGGTCTTGAGGTCGATATGGCTGGCCCAGGTGATGTTGTCGGCGAACGGGAAGGCGTTCTTCAGTTTGCCGTTGGTGCGGTCGACCACGTAGAAGAAGCCGTTGCGGTCGGCATGGGCGGTGGCCTTGTACTGCTTGCCGTCCTTGTCCTTGTAGTCGAACAGCACCAGTTCATTGTTGCCGGAGAAGTCCCAGGCGTCATTGGGCGTGTGCTGGTAGAACCACTTGACCTCGCCGGTGCTCGGGTCGACGCCGACCTGGCCGGAGGTGTAAAGGCTGTCGTAGTCGTGCGGGTTGCCGTCTTTGGACGTGCGCGCCCAGGTGTTCCAGGGGCCCGGGTTGCCGGCGCCGACAATGATGGTGTTGGTCTCGGCATCGAAGCTTGCGCTCTGCCACGGGGCGCCGCCGCCATGGCTCCAGGCCTCGACCTTGCCGGTCTCGGTGCTCGGGTCGTTCGGCCAGGACGGTGCCTTGACGTCGCCGGTGGGGGTGCTGTCCTTGCCGTTCAGGCGGCCCATGTGGCCTTCGACGAAGGGGCGCATCCACACCTCGTCGCCGGTTTGCGGGTCGCGAGCATACAGTTGGCCAACCACACCGAATTCATCGCCGGAGCTGCCGTGAATCAGCAGCACCTTGCCGCTCTTCTGGTCCTTGATCAGGGTCGGGGCGCCGGTCATGGTGTAGCCGGCGCTGTGGTCGCCGAACTTCTTCTTCCACACTACCTTGCCGGTGTCCTTGTTCAAGGCAATGACCTGGGCATCGAGGGTGCCGAAGTAGATCTTGTCGCCATAGATGGCAGCGCCGCGGTTGACCACGTCGCAGCACGGGCGAATGTTGTCCGGCAGGCGATGATTGTAGGTCCACAGGCGCTTGCCGGTCTTGGCATCGAGGGCAAATACCCGCGAGTAGGAGCCGGTGACGTAGATCACCCCGTCATTGACGATGGCCTGGGACTCCTGGCCGCGTTGTTTCTCGTCGCCAAAGGAGTACGACCAGGCCGGGGTCAGCTTGAACACGTTCTGGTCGTTGACCTGGGCCAGCGGGCTCCAGCGCTGGGCATTGGTGCCCATGCCGTACTGCAGCACGTTGCTGGTGCTTTTGTGGTCGTCGGCGATGTCTTCCCAGCTCACCGGTTTCGCCAGGGCATGCGGGGTCAGGGCCAGGCTGCCGAGCAGGAGGACGGTGTGCACGGCGGCAGACAGCGGAGAAAGCGCGGCGGGTAACGATCTTATTGTCATGGTTGGAGTTCCCAATGAAGGTTTTGGCCTGCATAGACTGGAACGCCAAGGGCGCGATCGATACGGAAAAACTCCCGGCCTTAGCGGGAAAATTTCCCAATCCGGACATGATTTGGCACTGCCCCACAAGCGCTACTACCAAGGGAGGAGGCTGCGACCACCAAAGCAGCATGGGGCCTTTGTCAGGGCCTTCCTAAGATGCCGGCACAACCTTTCAGCCGAGAGGTTCTTGCGTGCAAACAGCAGTCGAGGGCAGAACAATGAAAACAGCAAAACACGCCTGGTTGAGCCTGATCGTCGGTGTCGGCCTGATGAGCAGCGCCGGGGCTTTCGCCCATGGCAACGTCACGCCGACCGCGGTCAATACCGGCAACCTGGAAAAGCTCGGTGATCAGTGGCGCGCAGAAAACCCTTACCGCAACAGCAAGGACCATGACGAGGCGGTGTCGATCGGCGCTTCGGCCTATAACCAGAACTGCGCCGCCTGCCACGGCCTGGAGGCCAAGTCCGGTGGCATCGCCCCGGATTTGCGCTTGCTCGACGAAGGCGCTGCCGGTGATGAGTGGTTCGTTGAGCGGGTGCGCAATGGCGCGGTCCGTGATGGCCGGGTGTACATGCCGAAAATGGCGGATTACCTGAGCCAGGAAGCGCTCTGGGCAGTGCGCAGCTACCTTGACAGCGTGCACGTCGAGGAATAGAGCGCTTGTCGCTGACCTAGCATTTTTGCCAGTTTCGCAACCTTGCGTTCAAGCGTTGAATAGGCCTTCCGCTCAGGAGGAAAACCTATGACTTCGTTGCTGGAATTACCTGTGGTTCGCGTGCCCGTGGGGGCAGACATTGCTGTCATTGTTGAAGACGATGAGGGTAACGAAGTCGCCGGCGATGCCGGGGTCAACCTGGCGATGCTGGACACCAGCGGTTCGCTGGCTGTGGCCATCGAGCCTTGGCCCGGCCAGCAGGCAGGCGATCGCTTGCGCCTGTATTGGGCCGGGCAGCCGCTGACGTTGCGGGTGCTTGGTGACCCTGAAGTCGGCCACACCGTACACCTTTCAGTCCCGGCCAACGCCCTTGGCGAAGGCCAGGTCAGTGTCCACTATGCACTGTGGCAACCCGGCAGCGGCTGGCAACAATCCGCGCCCATACGGGTGCTGGTCAAGCTCGAGCGCCCGGGCCAGCCCGCGCCTGGTGAGCATTCGCAACTGGCCGCACCGCGATTGAATGTCACACAAGTTACAAGCTCCAACGTCGATCGGGTGCAACTGAGCATCGACGCTTACCCTGGCATGCGTGTGCGCGATCGGCTCGAGGTGGAGTGGGGCGGTCAGCGTTTCAGCCATGTGTTAGGCCATGACGAGGTCGGCGGTGAACTGACCCTTTCGGTGCCCGGCGATGTGATCAGGGCCGCTGGTGACAGTAATCAGGCCGTCAATAACCCGACCTATCACCTGCTGGTGCAGTACCGCGTGATTGACGAAGTACTCAATAGCTCCGAGGGCGAACTTGGGAGTCCTTGGTCACCGCGCGTGGAGGTACGCGTGCGGCTCAACGCCGACCCACTGCCCACACCCTGCGTCACGATCAGAGGTGCCGACGGAGGCGAGAGTGGCTGTCGGGCGGTGGTGGGCAACCTCACCGCCCGCGACCTGCTGGTTGTGGTCTCGACCTACGACTATCACTTTCGCGTCGGTGATTCGCTGGCGTTGTTCTTCGACGGTGTTGCCTGCAATGGCGAACCGGTACCGCTGCAGGCTGTACAGCCAGTGACGCAAGTGCCGGGGCCGGTGACATTCAACGTGCCCAACGCGCTGGCCAGCACCCTCGGCCAGGGTACTGCGGCGGTATCCTATCACCGCCTGCGCGAGGGGCAGCCGCACCTGGCGTCACCCCAGGTGCCGGTCATTTTTACCGACGAGCGAACGGCGCTGGCCTTGCCCCGGGTCGAGCAGGCCAACGAAGACAACCATCTGCAGCCCGACTCGCCGGCTACTGTGCAGATACCCTTCTACCCCTGGATACGGGTTGGGCAATCGGTTCGCATCGTCTGGACCGGCAAGCGCTTCGACAATGGGCGGGTGTTCCATGAGCAACTGCTGATTCTCGACGAAGAAGACCTCGAAGATGGCCGCAGGCTTATCGAGCACACTATTCCCCAGCGCTATGTAACGCAGTTGTGGGGCCAGCGTGCCGAGCTCTACTACCTGGTCGACGCCGAGCGTTCGCCTTCGTTGTTCCTGCAGATCGGTGATGCGCTGGCGCTGCTCGACGCCCCTGACGTGCTTGAGGCGAAGGACGGCATGCTGGCACCTGCGGACCTGGGCGACGAGGGCGCAACGCTGGTCATTCCAGTGGGCGAGGACGTGCTGCCGGGCAGTTGGGTGACCTATTTCTGGCACGGCTTCGATGACCAGGGCTTTGCCAGTGAGCGCAAGCCGGTCGAGGATGCCGCGCAACCGCCGGTGTTCCGGGTACCGCGCGATATCGTCCTGGCCAGCCAGGGCCAGCAGGTTCAGGTGAGCTATATCGTCAGCAGTGCCGCACGGCCCGGGCGCGCCTCGCACCTGCTGAACCTGACGGTGGGCGAGCTGGATATCGACCTGCCGCCACCTGAAGTACCCGTGGCCCCGGACGCTGTGCTCGATCCCCTCGATGCTGTAGACGGTCTGCAGGTGCGGGTCGCCTATGAGGGCATGAGCGCAGACCAGCAAATCGTCCTCGAGTGGCAGGGCGAGCACAGCGCGGGCGAATGGACTTCGCTGCCCGAGCCAGGCAACGCCTCTGGCGTGGTTGACATCCTGGTACCCGCGACGGTGGTCGGCGCCAACATTCGCCCGCAGCAGAGCCTGGTTACGGTGCGTTACACCGTGAGTGTCGATGGGCAATTGCCGCGTTTCTCAAGCCCGCTGGAACTGCGCATTGAAACGCTCAGCGAACTGCCGCCGACGCAGGTGCTCGAAGCGCACGACGGTGGCCTTGATCTGGCCGACTTCGAGGGCGACGCGCACTTTCAGGTTGCGCCCTGGCCCTTTATCGCCCTGGGCCAATGGGCCTGGTTGAGGTTGCATGGCATCAGCGAAAACGGACCGCTGAACCTCACCTTGTTCGACGGCGTACTGGATGACCCCGAGCAGATTGCCAGCGGTTTGAACCTGACGATCCCGCGTGATGTGCTGCTGCAGCTGATGCCCAGCAGCCCGTTCACCCTGGAGTTTAAAGCCTGCTTCGACGGTTCGGAACTGGAAGCCAACGCCCTGAACTTCGAAGCGCTGGAGTTGCTGATCAACCCGCTGGGCTGGCAACCGTTCGAGGTCAACGGCTGGGTCACCGGGCGTTTTGCACCGGTTACCGGTTTTGCCGGTGCGCGTTTGCGCCGCAGGCCGATTGGCCTGGTGCCGCCGTTGCGTTTCAGTGTTAGCCACCCGGAGCTGGCCTCGGTGGATGGAACCGGTGAGGTGACCCTGCTTGGGCAACTGCAACAACCGTTGTTCATCTCCGCCGATGGTGACGATGGACGCCACGCCAGCTACCGCCTGGATGCGCCGCTGAAGTGGTTCGAGAAACCGCCAAGGCAGCTGTTTACCTTTACTTCGGCACAAGACTATTGCCTGCGCGAGCGCCTGCAACTGCCCACCATTGGCGAGGTGATCCATCGTGAAGGCGAGCGCGGCCAGGGGCAACTGTGGAGTGAATGGGGAGACCTGCGCGCCAACGGCTGGCTGCAAGACGATGAAGGTAACTGGCCGGGCAGTGCGATGGTGTTTCTAGGTACTCCACCGCATCCGGATTATGCCTATAGCCTGTCCATCGGCGTTGGCCGGATCTTCCCCATCGCCCATGGCAACGTGCTGTATGTCAGTGGTTATCGGTTGGCTACCGTTGCCTGCCGGGCCTGTGACGCTTCGCATGAACATCGTGAGGGCGAAGTGTCCGGCCCGGCGCTGGACTTATAGCGGATAGTGCTTGAGCTCCCGCGCAATCAACATGCGCTGGATCTCGCTCGAGCCTTCGTAGATCTGGGTAATGCGCGCATCCCGGTAGTAGCGCTCGACCGGGTAGTCCTCCAGGTAGCCATAGCCGCCATGCACCTGAATCGCCTTGGAGCACACCCGCTCGGCCATTTCCGAGGCGAACAGCTTGGCCTGTGAAGCCTCGCTCAGGCACGGCTTGCCGGCGCTGCGCAGGCGTGCGGCGTGGAGGATCAACAGCCGCGCGGCGTTGATCTGCACCTGCATGTCGGCCAGCAGGTTGGCGATGCTCTGGTGCTCGTTGATCGGCTTGCCGAACTGGATGCGGTCGCGCGAGTACAGCAGCGCTGCCTCGAACGCTGCGCGGGCAATACCCAGGGCCTGGGCGGCAATGCCGATACGCCCGCCTTCGAGGTTGGACAGGGCAATAGCCAGGCCCTTGCCGCGTTCGCCGAGCATATTGGCGGCGGGGATGCGGCAGTTGTTCAGGGTTACCGCGCAGGTGTCGGAGGCGCGGATGCCCATCTTGTGCTCGCTGCGATCGACCACGAAGCCTTCATTGTCGGTGGGCACCAGGAAGGCCGAGATGCCTTTTTTCCCCAGCTCCGGGTCGGTCACCGCGAAGACGATGGCAAGCCCGGCGCGCCGGGCATTGCTGACGAACTGCTTGGCGCCGTTGATCACCCAGTGATCGCCCTGCAGTTCGGCGCGGGTGCGCAGGTTGTGGGCCTCGGAGCCGGCCTGCGGTTCGGTCAGGCAGAAGCAGCCGATCACTTGCCCGCTGGCCAGGCGTTCGAGCCAGGTCTGTTGCTGCTCGGCGCTGCCGTAGGCGAGCAGGGGGCCGCAGCCCACCGAGTTGTGGATGCTCATCAGTGCGCCGGTGGCACCATCGCCGGCGGCGATCTCCTCGACCGCCAGGGCGTAGGCGACATAGTCGGTGTAGCTGCCGCCCCATTGCTCGGGCACGACCATGCCGAGCAGGCCCAGCTCGCCCATCTTCTGCACCACGCCATCATCGATCCAGCCGGCCTTTTCCCAAGCCTGGGCATGGGGGGCGATCTCGCCGCGGGCGAAATCCCGGGCCATGTCGCGGATCATGATCTGTTCTTCAGTCAGTTCCAGGTCTTGCATCTGCGTACTCCAGGCCTCACAGGCCTTCGAAGAATTGATCCACGCGCTGGCGGTTGAGGCCGGCGAGGGTGGTGGGGTTCCAGCGTGGCTGCTTGTCCTTGTCGATGATCAGTGCGCGCACGCCTTCGATCAGGTCGCCATGCTCGAACCACTGGCGGTCCAGGTGCAGTTCCATGGCGAAGCAGTCTTCCAGGCCCAGGTGGCGGCCACGGCGCAGCATCTCCAGGGTCACGGCCATGGCCAAAGGCGAGCGGCTTTCCAGCAGGTCGGCGGTTTTCACCGCCCATTCGTGGCTGTCGGCCACGGTGACTGCCCGCAATTGCTCTACGATACTGCCGACATCGGCCAGGGCGAAGAAGTGATCGATGGCCGGGCGCAACCTGGCCAATGGCGCGTCTTCGAGCACCTGGGTGCCAAGCTTGGCCAGCACGCTTTGCAGGTCCTTGAGCGGGTGTTCGCCAAAGCTCAGGGTGTCGAGGCGTTCATCAAGGCTGGCCAGCTTGCTGCTGTCCAGGTACCAGTCGGCCAGGCCGCAGTACAGCGCATCGGCCGCCTGCACCTGTACGCCGCTGACCCCCAGGTAGGTGCCCAGCTCGCCAGGAATGCGCGAAAGAAAATAACTGCCGCCGACATCCGGGAAGTAGCCGATGGCGGTTTCCGGCATGGCCAGGCGGCTGCGCTCGGTGACCACGCGCAGATCGGCACCCTGGGCCAGGCCCATGCCGCCGCCGAGGGTAAAGCCGTCCATCAGGGCCAGGACCGGCTTGGGGTAATGGTGGATGCACAGGTCGAGGGCGTATTCCTCGACGAAGAAATCCCGGTGCAGGCTGTCGCCGGCCTTGTAGCTGTCGTACAGCGAACGGATGTCGCCGCCGGCGCAGAAGCCTTTCGGGCCTTCGCCACGCAGCACCACGGCCTGCACCTGCGGGTCACTGGCCCAGGTATCCAGGTGGCGCTGCAAGCTGCGCACCATGTCCAGGGTCAGGGCGTTGAGGCCGGCGGGGCGGTTGAGGGTCAAGTGACCGATATGGTTGCGAACCTCGGCCAGTACATGGGCGTCGGTTGGCGCTTGAGCGTGCGCGGTCATCGCTGTCTCCCTGCTTTGTTATTGATTTTCCATGTGTTTTAACACGGTCTGGATAGACGCTAGAGGATCGAAGGATCCTATCAGTGCAAAATTGCCCAATACAATCCGTAAATCTGCAGGCTGAGTCTGCATTTTTGCATGGCTGATTGCGCCTAACGCACCGGGTCTTGCCACTTTAGCCTTGTGGCACCGGCGGGCAAGGGCTTAGTTCAGAGGAGTAGTTCCGCGTGCGGGGAGCCAGGCCCGCGCCGCCAAAGCAGTACCCGGCCGGTGCCAAGGCAGCGTATGGCTGCCTGGCGAAGGTTTCGATAATCGCCTCCGACATTCGTCCCCCCGTTTGCGGAGAGCGCCATGCACAACAATAACAATGCCAATCGCCGTTTCCTGCCCTTGCTGACCAGCCTTGCCGCCCTGAGTCTGAGCCCCTTGGCCGATGCCGAAATCATGCTCTACGACAAGGAGCAGACGACCTTTTCCACCGACGGCTATATCAACGCCTTCTACGTCAACAGCGACGTCGATCGGGCGGGGGAGCAGTACGATCGTCGACAGTCGCGGGTGAAGATGGGCTTTTTGCCCAACTACCTGGGCTTCAACATGACCCGCCAGGTGGATGACCTCAAGCTCGGTGGCCGCGCCTCGTTCTGGGTGACCATCAATGACAGCGAAACCAATGGCACCGACACCGCCATCGACGTGCGCCAGTTCTACGGCACCGTGGCCAACCCCGAGTGGGGCGAGGTGCTGATCGGCAAGGACTTCGGCCTGTTCGCCCGCTCCAACATCCTCCTCGATGAGCTGCTCGCAGGCTATGGCCAAGTCAGTGACACCCTGGGCCTGGTCGATGGCGGCGGCGTGTCGTTCGGCAACATCGGCAGCGGTTATCCGTACCCGTTCCCGACCTCGCAGATCACTTACCGCACGCCAGTGATGGAAGGCTTGCGCATTGCCGTGGGGATCATGGACCCGGTCGATACCAACGACGACAGCGCGGTGGGCAAGGCCTACCAGGAAAACCCGCGTACCGAGAGCGAGATCACCTACCAGTTCGACCTGGGTGGGGCGCAGCTCTACAGCTGGCTCAACGGCACCTACCAGACCTCGGACAATACCGATAGCCGGGTTGATTCGGTCACCTCCAAAGGCCTGGGCTATGGCGTGCAGGCGAAGATGGGTGGCTTCTCCCTGACCGGCTCGGGCTTTACCGCCAAGGGCATCAACCCGTTCTTCACCAACAACGCCGGTGAGGCCACGTTGCGCGAAGTCGACAGCAAGGGTTATTTGCTGCAGGGCTCGTACAAGGTCGGCAAGAACCGCGTGGCGCTGTCCTATGGCAAGACCAAGGATGACGGCAACGGCGCGGTGAACACCGGCGCCGATTATGAAACCCGCGGTATCGCGCTGTTTCATGACATCAACGACAACCTCAAGCTGGTGGCCGAGTACAACCAGTTCGAGATCGACGGGCATGAGGGCGATGCGCAGAACGAGGATACCGATACCTTTGCCGTGGGGGCGGTGCTGACCTGGTAAACACAAGACTTGAGCGCACTGCCAATCCTGTGGGAGCCGGACTTGCCGGCGATCGAGCGCGCAGCGGTCGTAATCCAGACGCCGCATGATGTGCTGGCTGCACTGGCCTCATCGCGGGTCAAGCCCGCTCCCACAAGTACTGCACCAATCTCAAGACCACTGCCAATCCTGTGGGAGCCGGACTTGCCGGCGATCGAGCGCGCAGCGGTCGTAATCCAGACGCCGCATGATGTGCTGGCTGCACTGGCCTCATCGCGGGTCAAGCCCGCTCCCACAGGTACTGCACTAATCTCATGACCACTGCCAATCCTGTGGGAACCGGACTTGCCGGCGATCGAGCGCGCAGCGGTCGCAGTCCAGGCGACAGGTTATGTGCAAGCTGGACCGGCCTCATCGCTGGCAAGCCAGCTCCCACAGGTTTGGCTCTACAACCAATGCCACCCACACCCAGTACCCAAGTAGCATTCGGCCCGCTCTCGCCCCTCCCTACACTGCCTGCATCCACCAACGCCCACCCAGGAGGCACCCATGCAGCAGTTCCCGGCCGAGGGCGTGATCAGTGCCGTGTCGCGGGCCAGTGCCGCTGAGCTTGCCGCCCAGGAACTGGCCAGCCAGTTGCTGCACCCGCACCTGGGCTTCGTGCTGTTCTTTTGCTCCGCCGAGTACGACCTGCCTGCCCTGGCCCAGGCCCTGCAACAGAGCTTTGGCGGCATTCGCCTGGCCGGTTGCACCAGCGCCGGCGAACTGACCCCCGACGGCTATGGCCGGGGCTGCATCACCGCCCTGGGCTTTGATCACCGCCAGTTCTCGATTGCCGCGGAACTGATCGACGCCATGCCGGCGTTCAGCCTGATCCAGGCACAAGCCACGGTCGAGCGGCTGGTGGGCGAGTGCCGCAGCAATACCCTGGCACCGATCAAGGGCCACAGCTTTGCCCTGACCTTGCTCGACGGCCTGTCCAGCCGCGAGGAGATGGTCCTGGCGGCGCTCAGTGCAGCGCTAGGCGATATTCCGCATTTTGGCGGCTCGGCAGGCGATGACAATTACCTCAACCACACCCACGTCTATTTCGACGGTGCTTTTCGCAGCGGCGCCGCCGTGGTGTTGCTGGTCAATACCTGGCTGGACTTCGAGGTGTTCACCACCCATCACATCGAACCACGCACGGAGAAACTGGTGGTCACCCGCGCCGACCGCAACCTGCGCCGGGTCTACGAGCTCAATGCCGAGCCTGCCGCGCTGGAATACGCACAACTGATCGGTGTGCCGGTCAGCCAGATCAACCACCGTACCTTCGCCGCCCACCCGCTGGCGGTGCGGATCAACGAGCGCTATTACGTACGTGCCATTCAGCAGGTCCACGAGGACCTGAGCCTGAGCTTCTACTGCGCGGTAGAAAACGGCATCGTCCTCACCGCCATGCGTCCCGGCCCCTTGTTGCCCAACCTTGAAGGCCTGTTCGACGGGCTGCGGGAGCGCCTCGGGCCGCTGTTGCTGGCCATCGGTTGCGATTGCTTCCTGCGCCGCCTGGAGCTGGAAGGCAGCGACAGCCTGGCCGAAGTCGGCAGTTTCCTGCGCCGCCAGCGGGTGCTGGGCTTTAACTCCTACGGAGAACAGTTCAATGGCATGCACATCAACCAGACCTTCACCGGCGTTGCCATCGGACGGCCCCGTGGCCAGCGACAGCAGTGACCAGCGCTTGGCCGAGCTGCAGCGGGCCAACCATAAGCTGCTACGGATCAACGCCGCACTGATCGAACGCCTGGAGTCGGGGGCGGCGCGGCCGGACGATTCCTATGCGGCGTTTCAGCATTCGGTGGTGCTGGCCGAGCAGGTGCGTGAACGCACCGATGCCCTTAACCAGACCCTGGTCGAACTCAAGGCCAGCAACCACCTGCTCAGCGATGCGCGCTTGCGCGCCGAGACCGCTCACCAGTACCTGGTCGATGCCATCGAGAGTATTTCCGACGCTTTCGTGCTGTTCGATCCGGACTTGCGCATCGTGCTGTTCAACAGCCGCTTCAAGGCGTTCTGGGCAGGCAGCCGTATCCGCATCATCAGCGGCATGCGCCTGGCCGAGGTCAAGCGCCTGATGCACAGCAGCGGCCTGTTCAGCGAAGAGCAACGCGGCGCCAATGACGATCACCTGCTGTACCGATTGCAAGGCGGACGCTGGCTGCAGGTCAGCGAGCGGGCGACCCGCGACGGCGGACGGGTGATGCTGTTCACTGATATCACCGAGGTCAAGCACAGCGAAACCCGGCGCCGCGAGCAGGCGGTGGCGCAGAAATCCTATTTGCTGCAACGGGCGGTCGACAACCTTTCCCAGGGCGTGGCCATGGTCAATGCCGATGGCGTGCTGGAATTGTGGAACCGGCGCTTTCTCGAACTCAGCGGCCTGGCACCGATCGCTGCGCACCGCAGTTTTGCCGAGGTGATCGCCGACAGCGAATTGGCCCTGCTGACCCCGGCCAGTCGTGACGGCAATGGCCGCTGCGTGCATGAACGGGAACAACGCCTGTTCGATGGCCGCATGCTCGAGATCCGCACCCACCCGCTGCCCACCGGCGGCTTCGTCAACACCTTCACCGACATCACCGAGCGTTACCAGCACGCAGAAGCGCTGAGCGAAAGCGAGCGCTGGATCCGCCTGATCACCGACCATGTTCCGGCCTTGATCGCTTACCTCAATGCCGAGTTGGTCTACGAGTTCACCAACAAGGTGTACGAGCAGTGGTACTGCTGGCCGCCGGGGGTGATGCTTGGGCAGAGCCTGCGCGAGGTGCACAGCCCTGAGCACTATCAGCGCCTGGAGGGCTACATCCAGCGGGCCCTGGCCGGCGAAAGCGTGACATTCGAATGCGCCGAAACCCATGTCAACGGCCAGGAACGTTACATGCTGCGCTCCTACGTGCCCAATCGCCTGGCCCATGGCGAGGTGGTCGGGATCTTCGTGCTGATCCGCGACATTACCGAGCGCCGGCGCACCGCCGAGGCCTTGCACCAGGCTTACCAGAACCTCGAAGTGCGCGTGCGTGAACGCACCGCCGAACTGAGCAAGGCTAAACAGGAGGCCGAGCAGGCCAACCTGTCGAAGACCAAGTTTCTCGCCGCCGTCAGCCATGACCTGCTGCAACCCTTGAACGCTGCGCGGCTGTTCACCAGCGCTTTGCTCGAACAAAGCAGCGCCAACCCGGCGCTGGTGCGCAACGTCAGCAACTCGCTGGATGATGTCGAGAACCTGCTGGGCACCCTGGTGGACATCTCCAAGCTCGATGCCGGGGTGATCAAGGCAGACCTGGCGACTTTCGCGGTCAGTGACCTGCTCGACAACCTCGCCGCCGAATATGCCCATGCCGCCGCCAGTGAAGGCCTGCGCCTGGATTACGTGCCGTGCCGCCTGAGCGTGCACAGCGATATCCAGTTGTTGGCGCGGATCCTGCGCAACCTGCTCAGCAATGCCATTCGCTATACCCCGCGTGGACGCGTGCTGCTTGGCTGCCGGCGTCGTGGCGCGGTGCTGTGGATCGAAGTCTGGGACACCGGTATCGGCATCGCCGAGGACCGCCGTGAGGAAGTCTTCCAGGAGTTCAAGCGTGGTGATATCCAGCGTCCGGACCAGGATCGCGGATTGGGGCTTGGCCTGGCGATCGTCGACAAAATCGCCGGGATTCTCGGCCACCGCCTGCAGTTGCGTTCAGTGCCCGGCAAAGGCTCGGTGTTTGCCATTGGCGTACCGCAAAGCCAACGGGCACCGCAAAGAGCGGTGGAGCCTGACCTCAGTGAGCCGCTGCGCGAACGCCTGGAGGGCGCACGCATCTGGGTGCTGGATAACGACGCGGCGATCTGTGCGGGGATGCGCACCTTGCTGGAGCAGTGGGGGTGCGAGGTGGTAACCGCCTTGAGCGAACAGGACCTGGTGCGTCAGGTGGCGACCGACCGCGCCGACGCCGACCTGCTGATCGCCGACTATCACCTGGACAACGGCCGCAATGGCGTCGATGCGGTGGCGGCGATCAACGCCCAACGGCGTGTGCCGCTGGCCGCGTTGATGATCACCGCCAACTACAGCAACGAGCTCAAGCAGCAAGTGCGCGAACAAGGCCACACCCTGATGCACAAGCCGGTGCGGCCGATGAGGCTCAAAGCTGCCATCAGCCACCTGCTCGGCAGCGAACTTAGCGCGCCAGGCGCCCGCTGACGAAGTGCGCGGCATCGTTGTAGCCGTGGGTCGAGGCGTGGCCCGGAGTGACCAGCGAATCGATGAAGGCTTCGTCTTCAGCCGTGATCTTCACCGCCAGGGCGCCGCTGTAGGTGTCCCACTGGGCTTCGGTGCGCGGGCCGACAATGGCCGAGCTGATCAGCTGGTTGTTGAGCACCCAGGCAATCGCGAACTCGACCATGCCGACGCCCTTGGCCTGGGTATAGGCATGGATCTTCTGGGCGATTTCCAGCGATTCGGGCCGCCATTCGGTCTCCAGGATGCGCTTGTCCTGGCGCCCGGCGCGGCTGTTGGCATCGGGGTTGGCGTTGGGGCTGTACTTGCCGCTGAGCACGCCACGGGCCAACGGGCTGAACGGCACGATGCCCAGGCCATGGTAAGCGGCGGCGGTGAGCTGCTCGGGCTCGGCCTGGCGGTTGACGATGTTGTACAGCGGCTGGCTGACCACAGGCTTGGCCACGCCCAGGCGCTCGGCCAGGTTACAGATTTCGGCGATGCGCCAGCCACGGAAGTTGGACACTCCCCAGTGGCGGATCTTGCCCTGGCGCAGCAGGTCGCCGATGGCGCTGACGCTGACCTCCAGCGGGGTGCTATGGTCTTCGCGGTGCAGGTAATAGATGTCCAGGTAATCGGTGCCCAGCCGGGTCAGGCTGGCGTCGATGGCATTGAAGATATGCTTGCGGTTCAGGCCGCTGCGGTTGGGCAGGCCCTCGGCGGGGCCGAAGCCGACCTTGGAGGCGAGAATCCAGTCCTGGCGGTTGCGGGCGATGGCCTCGCCGACGATTTCTTCGCTACGCCCGGCGTTGTATACGTTGGCGGTATCGATGAAGTTGATGCCCTGGTCCCAGGCCTTGTCGATGATACGCAGCGAGTCTTCGGTGCTGGTCGGCTCGCCGAACATCATGCTGCCCAGGGTCAGTGCGGACACCTGCAGGCCGCTGTGGCCCAGAGGACGGTAGATCATGATCGAAAGTCCCTTCGCGGTTGGAATTCGATCTGTTTTACACAGTTCCACCTCCGATTTAAAGCATCGCGGGGCAAGCCCGCTCCCACATATTGCAGGAGCGGGCTTGCCCCGCGATGGGGTTACCTCAGTTCGCCGGCTCAGCCACCGTCCCGGAAGCCCGCACCCGCGAAACCCGCAACGCCACCAGGCTGCCAAACACAATCAACCCCGCCAGCGAATACAGCGCGGCATCGGTGGAGCCGGTCTGGTCCTTGATGAACCCGACCAGGTACGGGCTTAGAAACCCCGCCATCTGCCCGACCGAGTTGATGATCGCCAGGCCCGCCACCGCGGTACCGGCGCTCAGCAGCGCGGTGGGCATGGGCCAGAACATCGGCAGGCCGGTGAGGGCGCCCATGGTGGCGATGCTCAGGCCGATGATAGCGATCACCGGGCTGTGGGCGAAGTTGACCGCAATCAGCAGGCCCAGGGCACCCATCAGCATCGGCACCACCAAATGCCAGCGACGCTCGTTGCGCAGGTCAGCCGAGCGCCCGACCAGCAGCATGAACACCCCGGCCAGCAGGTAGGGGATCGCGCTCAGCCAGCCGATCAGCAGGGCATCGTTGAAGCCCAGGTTCTTGATGATCGACGGCAGCCAGAAGTTGATCGCGTAAACCCCGCTCTGGATACAGAAGTAGACGAAACCGAAGGTCCAGATCAGCGGGTTGGCGAACACCGACAGTACGCTGTCGCTGGTGGTCAGCGGTTTGCCGGCGGCATCGGCCTTGAGGTCGGCCTCGATGATCTGGCGTTCAGCAGGGCTCAGCCACTTGGCCTTGGCGTAGCCGTCACTGAGCAGGAAAATAGCCAGAAAGCCCAGCAGTACGGTGGGCAGGCCCTGGATCAGGAACATCCACTGCCAGCCGGCCAGGCCATGCTGGCCGGCGGCGAAGTGATTGAGAATCCAGCCCGAGAACGGCCCGCCGAGCAGCCCGGACACTGGGATCGCCGACATGAACAGGGCCATGATCCGCCCGCGGCGGGCCGCCGGGAACCAGCGCGAAAGGTACAGCACGATGCCGGGGAAGAAGCCCGCTTCGGCGGCGCCGGTAAACAGGCGCAGCACATAGAACTCCATGGGCGTGGTGACGAACAGCAGGCAGGTCGACAGCGTGCCCCAGGCGATCATCATCAGCGCGATCCAGCGCCGTGGGCCGAAGCGATTGAGCGCCAGGTTGCTGGGCAGGCCGCACAGTACGTAGCCGATGAAGAAGATCCCGGCACCCAGGCCGTAGATGGTTTCGCTGAACGTGAGTGCATCGAGCATCTGCAGCTTGGCGAAGCCGACGTTGACCCGGTCCAGGTAGTTGAACAGGTAGCAGATGAAGATGAACGGAATCAGCCGCAGGGTAATGCGCCGATACAGCGCATTGCGGGTGACGTCTTGGCCTTGGTCAGGGGCAGGGCTGTATGACATGATTCTCTCTCTGTTGTTATGTTTATCGCCGCAACCTGCGTCAAGGCGGCTGCTGCGACGAGTCTCGGTGAGCGGGCCGTGGCTGTCTTTGTGCTTTTGCACAGCATTTCGCCTGGCCTGCTGTGCCCCGGACCAATCATTGCGACAACAAGGATCCTCCCATGTTCGAACTGGACCATGACCTGGCACAAGACATCGTCGAGCGGGCGATGGCGATCCTGCCGTGCAATGTCAACGTCATGGACAGCCAGGGCTTGATCCTGGGCAGCGGCGAACCGGAGCGCATCAACACCCGCCACGAGGGTGCGCAGCTGGTGTTGGCCAACGGCCGTATCGTCGAGCTCGACGTGGAAGCGGCCAAGTGCCTGAAGGGCGTGCAGCCCGGGGTCAACCTGCCGCTGTTTCTCGACGGGCGGCTGATCGGCGTACTTGGCCTGACCGGTGATCCGCAGCAGTTGCGCACCTATGGCGAATTGGTGCGCATGACCGCCGAAATGCTCCTGGCCCAGCGTCACCTGCAGGTCGAGCAACAGTGGCGGCGGCAACGTTGTGATGACTTGCTGGCCTTGTTGCTGGGAGGCTCTGGCGACTCGCCGCGCCTGGTCGATGAGGCCCGGCAACTGGGGCTCAAGCCACAGCTGCCGCGTATTCCCTGCCTGTTCGAACTGGATGCCGGGCCCGCAGCCGAAGCGCTGGCCAGCTGGTTGATGAGTCGTTATCCGGACAGCTGGTGCGTCAGCCCGGCGCGGCAATCACTGCTATGGTGCCGGCCCGCCACGGTGGTGCTCGATGAATCGAAGTTGCTGGATCGGTTGCAGCGTCACGGCTGGCAGGTCCAGCGCCTGGCCGCAGGTTCGGCGGCGCAAAGCCTGGAGCAGCTGCGCCGTGGTTATCGTCGGGTTCGCGACCTTCAGGCTTATGGGCGTGAAGTGCTGCCAGCCGAGCGCCTGCTGACCCTGAGCCGCTATCGGCTACCGGCCTTGCTGTGGCGCCACCGCAACGATGACGCCCTGGATGAGCTGCTCGAGCCGCTGCAGCGGATTCGCGCCAAGGACAACAGCGGCCAGTTACTGGCAACCCTGCGTGCCTGGTGCGCCCATGATGGCCAGAGCCAGGCCTGCGCCGATGCCCTGGGCATTCATCGCAACAGCCTGCGCTACCGCCTGGAACGCATCGCCGAACTGAGTGAAGTCGACCCGCTGCGGCTGGAGGGGATGCTTAGCCTGTACCTGGGGTTGCAATTGCTGCCGGCCGGTAGCTGACTCGACTTTGGCCAAGTGCCAAACAAAGGCCGGCGGTTTTTGTGCATTCGACTGACGAACAATCAAGGCCCAACTGTCAGCATGCAGGCATCTGGATCAGGAGAATCCCCATGAAAATCGTCATCGCCCCCGACTCGTTCAAGGACAGCCTCAGCGCCGAAGGCGTCGCCGATGCCATCGCTGCAGGTTTTGCCCAGGTGTTGCCGCAGGCGCAACTGGTCAAGTGCCCGATGGCCGACGGTGGCGAGGGCACCATGGAGGCCATCGTTGCCGCCTGTGCTGGCGAGCTGCGCAGCCAGTGCGTGCGGGGGCCACTGGGGGAGCCGGTCGAGGCCGGTTGGGGGTGGCTGGGCGACAGTCACACGGCGATTATCGAAATGGCCACCGCCAGTGGCCTGCAGTTGCTCACGCTGGGCCAGCGCGATGCCTGCCGCAGCAGCACCTACGGGACCGGGCAACTGATCAGCGCGGCGCTGGACGCCGGTGCCCGGCGGATCATTCTGGCCATTGGCGGCAGTGCGACCAATGATGCGGGCAGCGGTATGCTGCGTGCGCTTGGCCTGCAGTTGTTTGATGCTGAGAATCAGCCTCTGGCTGAAGGCGGGCTGGCGTTGAACCGGCTAGCCCGCATCGATGCCAGCGCGCTGGACTCGCGCCTGGCAGAGGTGCAGCTGGAAGTCGCCGCTGATGTCGACAACCCCCTGTGTGGCAGCCATGGGGCGTCGGCCATCTTCGGTCCGCAAAAAGGCGCAAGCCCCGAGCAGGTACAAGCCCTCGACCAGGCCCTGGGTCACTTTGCCGATCACTGCGCGCAACTGTTGGGCACTGACGTGCGTGATTTTCCCGGATGTGGCGCGGCCGGCGGTATGGGGTTCGCCGCCAAAGCCTTCATGCAGGCCGCCTTCCGTCCCGGGATTGAGGTCGTGGCCGAACTGGCCGGTCTCGAGGCGGCGGTGCAGGGCGCTGACCTGGTGATTACCGGTGAAGGCCGCTTCGATGCCCAGACCCTGCGCGGCAAGACGCCGTTCGGCGTGGCCCGGGTAGCGCGGCGTCACGCCGTACCCGTGGTGGTGATTGCCGGCACCCTGGGCGAGGGCTACGAGCAGCTGTATGCCCACGGCATCGACGCCGCATTTGCCTTGACCAGTGGCCCGATGACCCTGGAAGCGGCCTGCGCCAATGCACCCGCCTTGCTCCAGGCGCGGGCCCGCGACATTGCCCGCTTGTGGAATTGCGCCCGCAAGACCTGTGGGAGCGGGCTTGCCCCGCGATGAGGCCGGCACCTTCACTCTCTGTTTTAAGCCTGATCCGTCAGTAGCCCAGCGGTGCTGCCACCTTCGAGCAGCGCCAGCTCGCCAAACGACACCGAGGCATCGATATAGCGCAGCGCCGACTTGGCATCCTTCCAGCCGACATAGCTCATCAGCGCCTTGAGCTCCCAGCCATTGCTGCTGGCCCAGGTGGCAAACCCGCGGCGCAGCGAGTGACCGGTATATAAAGCTGCCGGAACACCTGCGCGCTCAAGGATGCGTCGCAGCAAAGCGATCAAGCTGTTGCTGTTGAGTGCCTGTTCGCCGAGGTTGCCCCAGCGGTCGAGCTTGCGAAACACCGGCCCATGGGCGATGCCCGCCACCTCGATCCACTGCAGGTAAGCCTGCACCGGGCACAGGACCTTGAGCGCCGGCGCCCGGTGCCGCACGCCGAGCGCCTGGCGGTCGCCCTTGCTGCGCGGCAGGAAGAGCGTCATGCCGACGCCTGCCTGGGCCTGGATATGCTCGACCTGCAGGCGCGCCAGTTCATCACCGCGAAATCCTCGCCAGAAACCGATCAACAGCAAGGCCTTGTCACGACTGGCGCGCAGTAGCGCAGGCAAATCGTGCCGGGCGCGGGCCTGGGTCGCTTCACCTTCCAGCACCGCAACCGCGGTTTGCAGATGCTGTATTAGCAGCGGTGCGGCTTGCCTGGGCTCTGCCGGATGCAGGGTGCGAATGCCCTTGAGCATCTGCCGCACCAGCGGCGCCTTGGTCGGGTCGGGAAACCCCTGGCTGACATGCCACTGGCCCAGCGCTGCCAGGCGCTGCTTGAGGGTGCTGATCGAGTGGCTCTGGGCGTGGTCGGCCAGGTAGCGGGCGATGCTGTCTGCGGTGGCCGGCAAAAAACCGCCCCAGCTCACTTCGAAGTGCTCCACCGCCGCCTGATAGCTGCGCCGGGTGTTGTCGCGCACCGCCGCCTGCAGATAGCGCTCGATCGTATTCATCGCCTGGTTCCTCGCCTGTCGTACCGCCCGGGCACTTTTACTCGGCATTTTAGCGCCTTAGATGCGATAAGCCGTGATTATTTTATCTTAGGATAAGGTGCATCGAGCAAAGAACTAAACGATGAGATAGTATGTAAATACATGGTACGTATCACAGTACGAAATCGTAGGAGCTCATATGGCCCGTGGCGGCATCAACCAGGCATTAGTGCACAAGGCGCGGCAAGCATTGCTGGCCCGTGGCGAGCATCCAAGTATCGATGCGGTACGTATCGAGCTGGGCAATACCGGCTCGAAAACCACCATTCACCGTTACCTGAAAGCGCTGGAAAGCCTGCAGCCCGCCGTGCCTGCCAGCACGCCAAACCTCAGTGGCACGTTGGCGACATTGGTCGAGCAACTGGCTGAACAGTTGCGGGAGGAGGGCGAGGCGTGCATCGAGCAAGCCCGTAGCGCGTTTGAACAACAGCGCCAGACGTTGCTCGCGCAAGTACAGATCAGCCAGCAGGCGTTGGCTGCATTGCAACAGCAGCACGAGATCCAGGCAGCGGCACTGGCCAGCGAGTCAGAAGCCTTGGCCACCGCCCGCAGCACCCTGCAAAGCGAGCAGACGCGTAACGCCACCCTCAACCAGGCCGTCGGCGAGCTGAACCTGCGTCTGGCGGACAAGGACGAGCAGATCCGTTCGCTGGAAGACAAGCACCTGCATGCCCGCGACGCCCTTGAGCATTACCGCAACGCCAGCCGCGAACAGCGTGATCAGGATCAGCGCCGTCATGAGGCGCAGGTGCAGTTGCTGCAGGTGGAAGTGCGCCAGTTGCAGCAGACCCTGATCGTCAAACAGGACGAGTTGACCCGGCTGAACCGCGACAACGAAGGCTTGCTGGTGCAGATCCGCACCCTCAAGGAGGCCCAGCGTGGCTTCAAGACCCAGAGCGAGCGTCAGCAGGCGCAGATCCAGGGCTTGGAGGTGAAGCTTGCGCAGCTCAGCGGATCACGTGACGAACTGGAGAAACAGAACAAGGACCTGGCCTTGAGCCTGGCCGAACGGGTCTCGGAGCTGCGCCGCCAGTTGCAGCTGATTGGCAAGCAGGAAGCGCAACTGCGCCAGGCTGAACGCGCCGGCGAGCAGGCTCAGGACAACGGCTGAAGATCAAGGCGCATGGCGCAGCGCCCGGTCAGCCCCTGCAACTGTTCACGGGTCAATTGCTGGTGCAGGGCCGGGCTGAGTTGCTGTTCGGTCAGTAGCGCGAAACCCAGGCGGGCATAGAAGGGCGCGTTCCAGGGCACCTGGGCGAACGTAGTCAGGGTCAGGCCCTGAAAGTCGTGTTCGCGGGCCCACTGGCAGGCCGTGTTGATCAGCCTGCGACCATGGCCCTGACCCTGAACGTGCTGGGCAACCGACAGTTCATGAACGAACAGGTCGGCACCCGACGGCGTGGCGCAGAGGAACCCCAGGGGTTGATCGTGTGGGTCTACCAGCACCCATTCATGGCCCTGATCGATAAAGGCCAGGTGCTCAGCCGTGCTCATGACCGGCCCTTGGGCAATCCATTCAAGGCCGTGATGATCGATAAAGGATTGCGCCGCCGAACGCTCGATGGCGGGCAGCAGGGGGGCGTCTTCGACGCGGGCCAGGCGAATGTTCAGGGACATGACGGCAACTGTGCAGGGTAAAGCTGCAGTGTCGTCAATCATCGGCCGATCCGCAACAGGTGGGCCTTTTGGCACTTTTGGACTAACACCAGAAACATACTAGCGATCGAGCGCGAAGCAGCCCCAGTTTTTTACTCTCTAACAACCACAAAAATCATAATTTCGCGTTTTCCCGCGCGCTCCCAGAATGCGTCCTACACCCTCCCACGGCAACCCGCGTGGGACAACTCAGTAGGGCGCAGACATGACAACCCATAAAACCAAGATCGATACGCTTGTAGTTGGCGCCGGGCAAGCCGGTGTGGCCATGAGTGAACACCTGAGCCGCCTGGGCGTGCCGCACCTGGTGCTGGAACGCAAGCGCATTGCCGAAGCCTGGCGCACTGGCCGCTGGGATTCGCTGGTGGCCAACGGCCCGGCCTGGCACGACCGCTTCCCGGGCCTGGAATTCGAGGGCCTGGACCCGGACGCCTTCGCCGGCAAGGACCAGGTCGCCGACTACTTTGAAGCCTACGCCCGCACGTTCAACGCGCCGATCCGCACCGGCGTCGATGTCACCCAGGTGGTGCGCAACAGTGACCGCCCGGGTTTCACCGTGCAAACCAGCGACGGGGTGATCGAAGCCCAGCAGGTAGTGGTCGCCACCGGCCCGTTCCAGCGCCCGGTGATCCCGCCGATTGCCGCGCAACAGTCGAGCGTGCTGCAGATGCACTCGGCCGCGTACCGAAACCCGCAGCAGCTGCCTGAAGGTGCGGTGCTGGTGGTGGGTGCCGGCTCTTCGGGGGTGCAGATCGCCGATGAACTGCAACGCGCCGGCAAGCAGGTGTACCTCTCGGTCGGTGCCCACGACCGGCCGCCACGGGCCTACCGCAACCGTGATTTCTGCTGGTGGCTGGGCGTGCTCGGCGAGTGGGATGCCGAAACCATGCAGCCGGGCAAGGAGCACGTGACCATCGCCGTCAGCGGTGCGCGCGGCGGCCATACGGTCGATTTTCGCAGGCTGGCGCAGCAGGGCATGACCCTGGTCGGCCTGACCAAGGGCTTTGACAATGGCGTGGTCAGTTTCGAGGCGAACCTGGCCGAGAACATCGCCCGCGGTGACGAAAACTACCTGGCGCTGCTCGATGCCGCCGACGCCTATATCGCTCGCAATGGCCTGAGCCTGCCGGAAGAACCGCAAGCGCGGGAGATTCTCCCCGACCCGCAGTGCCTGACCCAGCCGATTCTCGAACTCGACCTGGCCAAGGCCGGCGTCAGCACCATCATCTGGGCCACCGGCTATTCGGTGGACTACAGCTGGTTGCAGGTCGACGCCTTCAAAGACAACGGCAAGCCCCGGCACCAGCGCGGCGTGTCCAGCGAGCCGGGGGTCTATTTCGTCGGCCTGCCATGGCTGTCGCGGCGCGGCTCGGCGTTTATCTGGGGCGTGTGGCACGACGCCAAGCACATCGCCGACCACATTGCCAAGCAACGCACCTACCTCAATTACCGCGACGCCGCGCAGCGCCAAGCCGAGCGCGAAGCGTCCAGCCAACCTGTCAGCCTGATCGGAGCCCGTTGATGCCTACTCATACCCGTATTCGCATGTTCAACACCAAAGACACCTACCCCAACCAGACCCTGGACAACGACCTGTGCCAGGCCGTGCGTGCCGGCAACACCGTGTATGTGCGGGGCCAGGTGGGCACCGACTTCAATGGCCAATTGGTCGGCCTCGGTGATCCACGGGCCCAGGCCGAGCAGGCCATGCGCAACGTCAAGCAGTTGCTGGAGGAGGCCGGTAGCGACCTCAGCCATATCGTCAAGACCACCACCTACCTGATCGACCCGCGCTACCGCGAGCCGGTGTACCAGGAGGTCGGCAAATGGCTCAAGGGCGTGTTTCCGATCTCCACGGGCCTGGTGGTCAGCGCCCTCGGCCAGCCGCAGTGGCTGATGGAAATTGACGTGATTGCGGTCATCCCCGAATAAGGAGCGCGCCATGACCTTTTCCATCGTTGGCCGCTGTGCCGACACCGGCCAGCTGGGCATTGCCATCAGCTCCTCGAGCATCGCCGTCGGCGCCCGCTGCCCGTGGCTGCGCAGCGGCGTCGGTGCGGTGTCGAGCCAGAACATCACCTTGCCGGCCCTCGGCCCGCAGATACTCGATGGCCTCGACGAAGGCCTGGCGCCACACCAGGCCCTGGACCGCGCTTTGACGCGCAACGGCTACAGCCAGTACCGCCAGGTGGCGGTGGTCGATGCCCAGGGCCGCACGGCGCTGTTCAGCGGCAACCATGCGCTGGGCATCAATAACGCCGTGGCCGGTGAGCAATGCGTGGCGGCGGGCAACCTGCTGGCCAACAGCGCGGTGATCGAGCGCATGGTCGAGGTTTTCGAGAACAGCGAGGGCTGCCTGGCCGCCCGTTTGCTGAGCGCGCTGCAGGCCGGCCAGGACGCCGGCGGCGAAGCCGGGGCGGTGCATTCGGCGGCGCTGTCGGTGGTCGGCGAGCTGCTCTGGCCGATCGTTGACCTGCGCGTGGACTGGGCCGAGGAAAACCCCATTGGCGAGCTGAACAAACTCTGGACCGCTTACCAGCCGCAGTTGCAGGACTACCTGACCCGCGCCCTCAACCCGACCCTGGCGCCGAGCTACGGAGTGCCGGGCGATGAGTGAGCTGCGCAGTCGTGCATTGTTGGCCAGGCTGATCGGCTTTGCCACGGTCAGCCGCGATTCGAACCTGGCCCTGATCGAGTTCGTCCGCGACTACCTGCACGGCCTGGGCGTGAGCTGCGAGCTGACCTACAACACGGAGCGGACCAAGGCCAACCTGCTGGCCAGCATTGGCCCGGCAGTGGCGGGCGGGGTGGTGCTGTCGGGGCATACCGACGTGGTGCCGGTGGACGGTCAGGCGTGGACGGTCGAGCCGTTCAGCCTCACCGAGCGCGACGGCAAGCTGTACGGCCGTGGCACCGCCGACATGAAAGGCTACCTGGCTTCGGTGCTGGCGGCGGTGCCGCTGTTTCTGCAAAGCCCCCTGCGCCGGCCAGTGCACCTGGCGTTCTCCTATGACGAGGAGGTTGGCTGCCTGGGCGTGCGCAGCCTGCTGGAGCTGTTGCCCCAGCGCATCGCGCAACCGGCGCTGTGCCTGGTCGGCGAGCCCACCGAGCTCAAGCCGGTGCTCGGCCACAAGGGCAAGTTGGCCATGCGTTGCCACGTGCACGGTGCGCCGTGCCATTCGGCCTATGCGCCTTATGGCGTCAACGCCATCGAGCAGGCGGCGCGCTTGATCGGCCGCCTGGGCGAGATCGGCCAGCGCCTGGCGGCGCCGGAGCATCACGATGCACGCTTTGATCCGGCCTTCTCGACCGTGCAGGTCGGGGTGATCCACGGCGGCACGGCGCTGAACATTGTCCCGGCCACTTGCCGCTTCGATTTTGAGGTGCGCGCCTTGCCGGCCTTCGCGCCGCAGGCGGTGGTGGACGAGCTGCAACGCTACGCGCAGCAAACGCTGTTGCCGGCCATGCAAGCGGTCAAGGCCGACACGGCGATTCGCTTCGAGCCGCTTTCCGCCTACCCGGGCCTGGCCACCGCGCCTGAGAGCGCGGCGGCGCAACTGGTCGCGCAGCTGTGTGGCAGCGACGCCTTCAGCACCGTGGCCTTTGGCACCGAAGGCGGCTTGTTCGACCAGGCCGGGATCCCGGCCGTGGTGTGCGGGCCGGGCAGCATGGAGCAGGGCCACAAGCCGGATGAATTTGTCAGCGTCGAACAGATGGCGGCCTGTGACCGCCTGATGGAGCGCCTGGCCGAGTACCTCGCCAACAACTGATAACAAGTAGGAGCCTGCGGTGAAGGATTTCAACGAGTGGACCAACCTGGCGCAACAACAGCGCCTGATCGACAGCGCGTTTATCGACGGCGAGGCCTGCCAGGCCTTGAGCGGCAAGCGATTCGAGGTCATCAACCCGGCCACCGGCAAGCGCTTGGCCGAGGTTGCCGCCTGCGGCCAGGCCGAGGTCGAGCTTGCCGTGCGCAGCGCCCGGCAGGCGTTCGAACACGGCCCCTGGGCCAGGATGGCACCCGCTGAGCGCAAGGCCGTGCTGCTGCGCCTTGCGCAACTGATGCTGGAGCACCGCGATGAGCTGGCCTTGCTCGACTCGCTGAGCATGGGCAAGCCGGTGATGGATGCCTGGAACATCGACGTGCCCGGCGCCGCCCATGTGTTCGCCTGGTACGGCGAGAGCCTCGACAAGCTCTACGACCAGGTAGCGCCGACTGCCAGCAATGCCCTGGCAACCATCACCCGCGTGCCGCTGGGGGTGATCGGTGCGGTGGTGCCGTGGAATTTCCCGCTGGACATGGCTGCCTGGAAGCTCGCCCCGGCATTGGCCGCGGGCAATAGCGTGGTGCTCAAGCCGGCCGAGCAATCGCCGTTCTCGGCGCTGCGCCTGACCGAGCTGGCGATCGAAGCCGGTATTCCCCAGGGGGTGCTCAACGTCGTGCCGGGCCTGGGCGAGGAGGCTGGTCGCGCCCTGGGCCTGCATATGGACGTCGATGCCCTGGCGTTTACCGGCTCCACCGAGGTCGGCAAGTACTTCATGCAGTACGCCGCACAGTCGAACCTCAAGCAGGTGTGGCTCGAATGCGGTGGCAAGAGCCCGAACCTGGTGTTTGCCGACTGCCAGGACCTGGACCTGGCGGCCGAGAAAGCCGCGTTCGGGATCTTCTTCAACCAGGGTGAAGTCTGCTCGGCCAATTCGCGCCTGCTGGTGCAGCGCTCGATTGCCGATGCGTTCATCCAGCGCCTGATCGACAAGGCACGCCAATGGCTACCGGGCAATCCGCTGAACCCGGCGAGCCGGGCCGGGGCCATTGTCGACTCTCGCCAGGCGCAGCGGATCATGCACTACATCGAGCAGGCCCAGGCCGAGGGCGCCGAATTGGTCTGTGGCGGACGGCAACTTAGCTTCGACGGCTCCAGCAACTTCATCGAGCCGACGATTTTTACTGGCGTCACTGCCGACATGACCCTGGCCCGCGAAGAGGTCTTCGGCCCGGTGCTGGCGGTCAGCGTGTTCGATGACGAGGACCAGGCAGTGGCCATGGCCAATGACCATATCTATGGCTTGGCGGCTTCGCTGTGGACCGACGACCTCAACCGCGCCCACCGCGTCGCCCGGCGGCTGAATGCCGGGACGGTGTCGGTCAATACCGTCGATGCCCTGGATGTGACCGTGCCCTTTGGCGGCGGCAAGCAGTCGGGCTTTGGCCGCGACCTGTCACTGCATTCGTTCGACAAGTACACGCAGCTTAAAACCACCTGGATTCAGCTGCGTGGCTGAGGGTCTGTGGGAGCTGGCTTGCCAGCGATGAGGCCAGCACAGGCAACAACTCTGTTCTTCCAATAACAACAACTCGGAGCAATCGATGAACAGCAATGCAAGCGTGCAAACCGGCGCCCTGGCGCCGCCTGCTAGTCGCAAGAAACTCGGTCTCACTGCGCTGTTGGCGGTGGCCATCGGCCTGGTGGTGTCCCAGGGCGTCATGGTGCTGATGCTGCAAGGCGTCGGCATCGCCGGCCTGGGCTTTATCGTGCCCCTGGGCCTGGCCTATCTGCTGGCCCTGAGCTACGCCTGTTCGTTCTCGGAACTGGCGCTGATGATCCCCCGTGCCGGCAGCCTGAGCAGCTACACCGAAGTCGCCATCGGTCAGTTCCCGGCGATCCTGGCGACCTTCTCCGGCTATGTGGTGGTGGCGATGTTCGCCCTGTCGGCCGAGCTGTTGCTGATGGAGTTCATCATCGACAAGGTCTACCCGCACGCCATGCCGCCCTTGACCGTGGCCCTCGGGGTACTGGCGCTGTTTACCGTGCTCAACCTGTTCAACATCGACATCTTCGCCCGCCTGCAAACGGTGCTGGCGGTGGTGATGACCGTGGTGCTGCTGGTGATGGGCCTGAGTGCGATGAACAGCGATATCGCTGCGCCCAACCCGGCGCTGTTCGACAGTGCCCACTGGAACCCGCTGGGCCTGGGAGTGATCGCCCTGACGGCGATGGCGGTGTGGGGCTTTGTCGGCGCCGAGTTCGTCTGCCCGCTGGTAGAAGAAACCCGCTGCCCGGAGCGCAACATCCCGGGGTCGATGATGCTCGGCCTGACCATCATCTTCGTGATCATCAGCCTGTACGGTCTGGGTGCCTTGCTCACCGTGCCGCAGGCGGAACTGGCCAGCAACGGCCTGCCGCACTACCTGTTCGCCACCACCGTTTTCGGTGAGGCCGGCAAGGTGTTCCTGGTCACCGCCGCGATTACCGCCACCTGCAGCACCCTCAACAGCTCGCTGGCGGCGATCCCGCGCATGCTCTTGGGCATGGCCCGCAACGGCCAGGCCTTCGGTGTGTTCAAGCGCCAGGGCAAGCGCACCGGTGCGCCCTGGGTGGCAGTGCTGTTCATCGCTGCGGTCACCGGCCTGCCGTTGCTGCTGATGCATGACCATGCCGATGCCATCAACCAGCTGCTGTTGTCCGCCGCCCTGGCCTGGTTGCTGGCCTACATCATCACCCACGTCAACGTCATTGCCCTGCGCCGGCGTTACCCGCAGGTAGCGCGGCCGTTCCGCACGCCGTACTACCCGTTGCCGCAGCTGTTCGGCATCGCCGGCATGCTGTTTGCGATCTGGAACGTCTCGCCTAGCCCGGACATGACCTTTTCGATTTTTGCCTACGCAGGCCTGGTGCTGCTGATCGTCTCGATCATCGCCGTGCTGTGGATCAAGGGCGTGATGGGCAAACCGCTGTTCAAGCCGGAGCCGCTAGAGCGCGCACTCGGCACTCAACACGATAAAAACCCGCAAGGAGACTCGCAATGACCGCTCAAGAGAAACCTGTCCGTAGCACCGGTGATTACCAGGCCGCGGACGCTGCGCACCACATTCATGCCTTTCTTGACCAGAAGGCACTGAACGCCGAAGGCCCGCGGGTGATCGTCCGTGGCCAAGGCCTGGCCTTGTGGGACAACGACGGCAAACGCTACCTGGACGGCATGTCGGGGTTGTGGTGCACCAACCTCGGCTATGGCCGCAAGGACCTGGCCGCGGCCGCCAGCCAGCAGCTTGAGCAATTGCCGTACTACAACATGTTTTTCCACACCACCCACCCGGCGGTGGTCGAGCTGTCCGAGCTGCTGTTCAGCCTGTTGCCGGCGCACTACAGCCACGCGATCTACACCAACTCCGGCTCCGAAGCCAACGAGGTGCTGATCCGTACCGTGCGCCGCTACTGGCAGATCCTCGGCCAGCCGCAGAAGAAGATCATGATCGGCCGCTGGAACGGCTACCACGGCTCGACCCTGGGCGCCACGGCGCTGGGCGGGATGAAGTTCATGCACGACATGGGCGGGGTGATCCCCGATGTTGCACACATCGACGAGCCGTACTGGTTCGCCCACGAAGGCGACCTGACCCCGGCCGAATTCGGCCTGCGCGCGGCGCGCCAGCTGGAAGAGAAAATCCTCGAACTTGGCGCCGAGAACGTTGCTGCCTTCGTTGCCGAACCGTTCCAGGGCGCTGGCGGCATGATCTTCCCGCCCGAAAGCTACTGGCCGGAAATCCAGCGCATCTGCCGTCAATACGACGTGCTGCTGTGCGCCGATGAGGTGATCGGTGGCTTTGGCCGGACCGGCGAGTGGTTCGCCCACCAGCACTTTGGTTTCGAGCCCGACACCCTGTCGATCGCCAAGGGCCTGACCAGCGGCTACATCCCCATGGGCGGCCTGATTCTCTCCAAGCGCATGGCGCAAGTGCTGGTGGAGCAGGGCGGGGTGTTCGCCCACGGCCTGACCTATTCCGGCCACCCGGTGGCGGCGGCGGTGGCGATTGCCAACCTCAAGGCCTTGCGCGACGAAGGCATCGTCAGCCGGGTCAAGCACGAGACCGGCCCGTACCTGCAGCGCTGCCTGCGCGAAGTGTTCGGCAACCATCCGTTGATTGGCGAGGTGCAGGGCGCAGGTTTAGTCGCCGCCTTGCAGTTCGCCGAAGACAAGGCCAGCCGCAAGCGCTTCGCCAACGAAAACGACATGGCCTGGCGTTGCCGCACCCTCGGCTTTGAAGAAGGCCTGATCATCCGCTCGACCCTGGGCCGAATGATCATGGCCCCGGCCCTGGTGGCCAGCCACGCCGACATCGATGAACTGGTCGACAAGACCCGTACCGCCGTAGACCGTACCGCCCGCGAATTCGGTCGCCTGTAAGCCCATAAGCGGCCGGCGCGTGCGGGCGCGTCGGCCTATTAGAGGAACCGCTTCATGTCCAGATCCTTGCGTTGCTGTGTTCCCTTTGCCCTGGTTTTGCTGTGCAGCGCCGTGTCGGCTGCGCCGCAGAACCTCACCGTCATCTCTTTTGGCGGTGCCACCAAGCAGGCCCAGAACAAGGCCTACTTCCAACCTTTCAACGCCAGCGGTGCAGGACGCGTGGTTGCCGGCGAGTACAACGGTGAGCTGTCGAAGATCAAGGCCATGGTCGATGTCGGCCATACCAGCTGGGATGTGGTCGAAGTCGAAAGCCCGGAACTGCTGCGCGGCTGCGACGAGGGCCTGTTCGAACGCCTCGATCCGGCGCGCTTCGGCGACCCGGCGCAGTTCGTGCCGGGCACCCTGAGTGAATGCGGGGTGGCCACCTATGTGTGGTCGATGGTCATGGCCTACGACAACGGCAAGCTGGCCAGGGCGCCGAGCTCCTGGGCGGACTTCTGGAACGTAGCCGACTTCCCTGGCAAGCGCGGCTTGCGCAAGGGCGCCAAGTACACCCTGGAAATCGCCTTGCTCGCCGACGGCGTCAAGCCCGAGCAGTTGTATCAAGTGCTCGGCACCGCCGAGGGCGTCAGCCGCGCCTTTGCCAAGCTGGACCAGATCAAGGGCAATATCCAGTGGTGGGAAGCCGGCGCGCAACCGGCGCAGTGGCTGATCGCCGGCGACGTGGTCATGAGCGCAGCCTACAACGGCCGGATTGCTTCGGCGCAGAAGGAGGGCATGAAGCTCAGCATCGTCTGGCCGCAGAGCCTGTACGACCCGGAGTACTGGGCGGTGGTCAAGGGCACGCCGAACAAAGCGTTGGCCGAGGATTTCATTGCTTTTGCCAGCCAGCCGCAGAGCCAGAAGGTGTTCTCCGAGCAGATCCCGTACGGGCCGGTACACCGCGAGGCCTTGAAGCTGTTGCCTGCGACTGTCCAGCAGCAGTTGCCGACCGCTGAAGCCAACCTGGCCGGTGCGCGGGCGGTGGATGCCGAGTTCTGGGTGGACCATGGCGAGGAGCTGGAGCAGCGCTTTAACGCCTGGGCTGCGCGCTGAGGCTGATTGGCAAGGCTTTGCCTTGCATCGCCGGCACAGCCAGCTCCCACAGGTCAGGTGTACACCGATTCCTTGTGGGAGCCGGCGTTGCCGGCGATGAGTGCTTCAGTTCAGCCAGGCGGCAAACTGCTCCTTGCAGTAATCGACAAACAGCTGCGCAGGCTTGGTCAGTTGCGCACGCTTGAGCCAGCCGGCCACCAGTGCCGATCCGGTAACATCCTCGGCAATCTCCACACAGACCACTTCCTGGCCGTCATAGGTGCTGTTGCCATGGGGCTTGGTCACCAGCAGGGCAAAGCCAAAGCCCTGGCCCACCATGCCGCGCACCATCTCGATCGATGGTGAGCTGAAGACGATGTTGGGGCTCAGTTGCAGCTCTTCGAAAATGCTCACGAAATAGGTTCGGCTGGGCTGCACGTCGAGGAGGATCATTGGCTCCAGGGCCAGGTCACGGATCGACACCTGGGCCTGCCCGGCAAAGCGATGGCCGGCCGGCACCAGCGCATAGGGGCGCTGCGGGGCGGTCAGGGCTTCGACTTCGATGGTGCTGTCCAGGTCGTGCTCATAGAAGATCGCCAGGTCGAAACGCCCGCCGGTCAGGCCTTGCACCAGTTCTTGCTGCTCGCCGTCCTGCAGGCGGATCTCCACGCCCGGGAAGCGCTGGCGAAAGCCGGCGATCAGGCGCGGCAGGTAGAGCGGGGCAACGGTCTCGAAGCAGCCGATGTCGATCTGGCCACAGACCACGTCATTGTCGGCCAGGGCGTTCTGTTCGAACTCGCGGGCCATGCGCAGCAGTTCCTGGGCCTTGCGGTAGAAGCGTGCACCACTTGGGGTCAGTGAAACGCCCTGGGCGTGATGGCGGATGAACAGCTGTACGCCGAAGCTGTCTTCCAGGCCCTTGATCGCCGTGGAGATCGACGGCTGGGCGATGTACAGCTTGCGCGACGCCTCGGCGACGCTGCCGCATTCAACGGTGGTGACGAAGTACTTCAACTGACGCAAGGTATAGGACGCCACAGTGCACCTCTGGCTGATTATTTTGCTACACGATACCCCTTGATCAGCTGGGTGCTGCAGCGGATTTTACTTGCCACTGAGCATGTTTTCGCGGGCCTGCCGTTGATCGCCGTTAGTCGGCCGTGAGCTCCTGCACTTGCCAACGCACCGAGCTCACGCCTTTTTCCAGACTCACCCGGCTGACCAGGCGTTCAAGCTGGGTGGGCGCATCGGGGCTGCCCATCAGTTCGGCGCGCACTTCCAGCTTGGCCGGGTTGGCCAGGTCTTCACTGTGCAGCGACTGCAGGCGCAGACCGCCGTTGCCGAAGCTGTGCAGCATCAGGCTGCGCACCTGGATCTCGTCCTCGGCGCGGCAGGTGA
Organism: Pseudomonas sp. SBB6; assembly: GCF_024213215.1. Lineage (NCBI taxonomy): Bacteria > Pseudomonadati > Pseudomonadota > Gammaproteobacteria > Pseudomonadales > Pseudomonadaceae > Pseudomonas > Pseudomonas sp. SBB6. Next base: position 75,416 of record NZ_JANAVH010000014.1, read on the forward strand.
TACGCACCTCGAAACGCTGCTCGGCCTCGTTGGCTGGCAGCACGTCCTGATGATTCAGGCGCTGGGCGATGTCGCGCAGCAGGATATTGGCGCACAGCACCACGCAACTGCCCAGCGCGGCCTCCAGCAGCAGGCCCAGGCTGCACAGCACGCCAACGGCCGCGGTGCACCAGAGCGTGGCGGCGGTGTTCAGGCCGCGCACGTTGAGGCCGTCGCGCATGATCACGCCACCGCCGAGAAAGCCGATGCCCGAGACCACATACGCGGCAACGCGCGAGGCATCGGTCGCGGCCATGCCCGGCACCGCCTGGGTCATCAGCACGAACAGGCAGGCGCCGGTGCTGACCAGCGCGTTGGTGCGCAGGCCGGTCAGGCGCTGACGCAGTTGACGTTCGGCGCCGATCAGCGCCCCGAGCACCAGCGCGACGGTGACGCGCAGCAGAAATACTTTCCAATCCATAGCAAACCTCGAATCCACGGCAAAGCGCCGCTTTGGCATCGACCCCAAAAGTGATGCACGTGAACAAAGAGAATGCGCAGGGCCACGAACCTTCAACACCATTGAAGGTGCCAGGTGTGCGGGAGGGAGAATGAGGATTTGTCATCCGCAAGGGATGCGAATCGCCACTAACCGCCGTGTTCGGCGTGCCAGTGGCAGAAGCAACCTGCTGAACTAGCGCGCCGTGTGAACCTGTCGCAATCGACCAGAGCTACTGTCCAATGCAGGACTCCTGTGTAGGCATGCAAAAATGCGGGCGAGAAACTAACCCTCGGGCCCGGCAGGGTCAAGGGTAAAAACATGACATTTGTTGTTTGATAGCGGTTTATCGTTCCGGATTTGCAACGCTCTGGGTCATGTCGTGGTCTTTCCCTGGAGCGCTTCTATGGCTAGTGTTCGCAGAAAGGACTTTCGAGAGACCGGTGTGCAACCATTGATCAATTACTGGCGGCTGGTGCTGCATCCGGGGGCAGACACCCTGCGCTTCGCCCTACGGACCATCGTCGCCTGCCTGTTGACCTTGTACCTGGCGTTCATCTTCGACCTGGACCAACCCAAGTGGTCGATCATGGCGGTGTTCATCGTCAGCCAGCCGCTGGGCGGCATGACCTTGCAACGCAGCTTCGCCCAAGTGGTCGGCACCACCCTCGGGGCGGCGGTGGCGGTGCTGATCATGGCGCTGTTCCCGCAGGCGCCGTTGCCGTTCATCATCACCCTGGCACTGTGGTTGGCCCTGTGTACCGCCGGCGGCACCTTGTTGCGTTACACCAGCTCGCATGCCTTCGTGCTCAGTGGTTTTACCGCCGTGGTGGTGGCGATGCTGGCGATCCCCGAGCAGGACAATACCCTGATGCTGGCCATTACCCGGGTCACCGAAACCCTGCTGGCGGTGGCCTGCGTGTGCGCGGTCAGCCTGCTCAGTGCGCGGCCGCAGGCGGTGGCCACGGGGTACTTTGCCAAGATCGACAACCTGATCAAACTGATGGCCAGCCATGCTGCGGCGGCGATTCGCGGCGAGGAAAGCGCTGCCGAGTTCAGCCAGCGGCAGATGCAGATCCTTGGTGAGATCAGCGCCCTGGAAGGCCTGCGCCGGCACCTGTACTTCGATGCGCCGCATTTGCGCGGGGCCAACGGCCTGGTGCAGCTATTGGGCAACCAGTTGGTGCTGCTCAGCTCGCGGCTGACGGTTTTGCGTAACCAGAAGCTGATGATCGCCGAGCGCTGGCAAGGCGATTACCCGGAGTTCATCAGCCGCCTGCTGGCCGATGAGCTGGCCTTTCTCGACCAGTTGGCGCAGCAGGGCCGTGCCTTGCCGGCACCGGCCCGCGAGCATTTCAGTGCCCTGCAGCGGCGTTTCGACCAGGCCGCGCTGCAAGCCGAGCAGCTGCAAAGCGACCTGCCAACCCCACTGCGCTCGCTGGCTTGGGCCTTGCGCTGGGAGCAGGCGCGGTTGCTTGAACAGCTGGGCGAAATGCTTGAACTCAGCGATGCCATTCAGGAAGGCCGTGCCGGCGACTGCCTGTACCGCCAAGGACGCACCAACCCTTTGCACCTGGACTGGCGCCTGGCGGCAATGAATGCCAGCCGCGCCTTTATCGCCCTGGTCGCTGCCGGGCTGATCTGGATCGAGACCGCCTGGGACGGCGCCCGCGCCGGCATGATCCTGGTAGGGATTCTGTGCTCGCTGATGGCGACCTTTCCGCGCCCGCTCATGGCCGCGCAGAACTACGCCCGTGGCCTGGGCCTGGCGCTGGTGGTGTCGGCGCTGTACCAGTTCTGGCTGATCCCGCAGGTGGTCGACTTCGAAATGCTCGCGCTGTTGCTGGTGCCCTTGCTCTATGTGGTGGCGGTAGGGTTGTCGGGGCCGATGACCGCAGGGATTGGCATGGGCCTGGGCCTGTCGAGCTTTTTGCTGTTCGGCCCGCAGAACATCGGCGCCTGGCAGAACACCGCGATGCAGTGGTTTGAATTCGCCGGTGCTTATGTCTGTGGCGCGGCGCTGTCATTGATGGTGTATGCGTGGATTTTCCCGTTCAACCCGCAACTGCGCATCGAACGGCTGTTTCGCCAAACCCGTGAACAGGTGTATGCCTTGCTCAAGGGCCCGGCCTCGGATGAACGCCAGTTCGCCTTCGAAAGCCGCATGGTCGACCGCCTGACTCTGATTATCGGCCTGCTGCCGGCGACAACGGATGCGCGTTCGCGGGCGCTGTTCGAGGTCAACCTGGCGTGCATGGCCCTGGGCGTGGCCTTGCGCCAGCTGCAGGAGCAAGGCAAGACCAACCCGTTGCTGCCAGAGGCAATGCGCACCCAGCTTGAGCAGGTGTTGCGCAATACTGGCCGGTACATTGCCGGGCGTACCGCGGTGGTGCTGCCAACCTTATTGCAGACCCTGCAGGACCTGGGTGAACGCCTCGACAACCTGCACGATGAACAGCTGCAGGCGCCGGCCGAACAGCTACGCTCGCTGTTCAGGATCCGTGTGGCCTTGCTGGTGATCGCCGGTTTCTTGCGTCACTACAGCTCTTATCTTCAACCCGCAGATGAAGGAGCCCCGGCCCTTGCCCATTGATTTCGAGATTGGCGGCGTCTACCTGCCGCCGATTGCCCAAGCGTTGCTGCTGGCTATACCGCTGTTGATTGCCGTGCTCTGGCTGCTGCAAAAGCTGGGGGTCATGCAACGGGTCTGGCATCCGGCCCTGTTTGAAGGCGCGCTGTACGCCTGCCTGTGCGCGCTGATCATCCTGTACATGGGGAGCTGAACCGTGAACAAACGTGTCGCCCAGGTCTCGACCCTGGTTGTGGTGGTGCTGGCGCTGGTGCTCGGCTGGTTTGCCTGGGAGCATTACACCCGCGCGCCCTGGACCCGTGATGCGCGGGTGCGCGCCGACGTGGTGACGCTGTCGGCGGATGTCGCCGGGCGTATCGTCAGCCTCAAGGTGACGGACAACCAGCACGTCGACAAAGGCGAGCTGCTGCTGGAGATCGATCCCGAGCGTTATGCCCTGGCGGTTGAGCATGCCCGCCGCGCCATCGAGGTGGCGCGGGCCAGCGAAGGCTTGGCCCAGGCGGCGATCATCTCCAGCCAGGCCCTGCTCAAGCAGCGCCAGAGTGAGGAGCAACGGCGGCGCACCTTGAAACAGGGCTTTGCCATCTCTGGCGAAGAATGGGAAAAATCCAGTACCGACGTTGCCGTGGCCCAGGCCGAATTGATGCGCGGCCAGGCCAACCTGAGCCTGGCCAGCGCCAACGTGCAACTGGCCAGCGCCGCCCTGACCCAGGCGGAACTCGACCTGCAACGCACGCGCATCTATGCGCCGGTCAGCGGTTATGTGACCAACCTGCTGACCCGCCAGGGGGATTACGCCACCGCCGGCGGGCCGCTGCTGGCGCTGGTCGATAGCGGCTCGTTCCATATCAGTGGCTACTTCGAGGAAACCAAGCTGCCGCGCATTCATCAGGGCAGCAAGGTAGATATCGCATTGATGAGTGGCGAGCGCTTCCAGGGCTGGGTGCAGAGCATCGCTTACGCCATCACTGACCGCGAAAACGCCCCCGGTAACCGCCTGCTGGCCAATATCAACCCCAGTTACACCTGGGTGAAGCTGGCCCAGCGCATCCCGGTGCGCATTGAAATCGACCCGGCTTATGCCGGCAAGGCCAACCTGCGCGCCGGTACCACGGCGACAGTGACGGTGCGCGAGTAGGGCCGAGGTGGTAGGCTTTGCGGCGTTTTTGCCAACTCACGCGAACTCGAGCGCATGATCCTCAACCTTGTTGTATTTCTCTGCACCCTGACGGCCATGGAGGGCATCGGCTATCTGGCGCATCGCTACATCATGCATGGCTGGGGCTGGTTCCTGCATCGCTCGCACCATGAGCCGCACCTGGGGGCGCTGGAAACCAACGATGTCTACCTCCTGGCCTTGGCCCTGATCGCCTTTGCCCTGGTCGCGCTGGGCCGGGCCGGGCATGCGCCGCTGCAGTGGGTGGGGGCGGGGGTGGCGGCGTTCGGGGTGATCTATGTGATCGTCCATGACGGCATCGTTCACCGGCACTGGCCGTTCCGGCCACGGCCGCGCAACCGCTACCTCAAGCGCCTGTACCGCGCGCATATGCTGCATCATGCGTTGAAGGGGCGGGATAACAACGTGTCGTTCGGTTTCTTGTATGCGCCGCCGCTGCGCAAATTGAAGCAGCAACTGCGGGCGCGGCAGCGCGGCTGAGATTTTCGCCGGCAAGGCCGGCTCCCACAGGGGATCTGTGCACGCCGGACCTGCCAGCGATCGAGCGCAATTTCATACAAGATTTCAATATCCCTCTGGCAGTAGGCTGGCGTGGTTCCCACCTCAAGGCCACCTGCCATGTCCGTATCCCCTCATCAGCGCCTGGAACAACTGGGCATCATCCTCACGCCGCCCAGCCCGCCGGCCGCCGCCTATCTGCCGTGGGTGCAAAGTGGCAACCTGCTGTTCATCTCCGGTCATATCGCCAAACACAACGGCGCCCCCTGGGTTGGCCAGCTCGGCCGTGAACTGGACACCGCCACCGGGCAACACGCCGCGCGCAGGGTTGGCCTTGACCTGCTCGCGACCTTGTTCGCCGCAACCGGCGACTTGAACCGCGTGGCCAAAGTGGTCAAGCTGCTATGCCTGGTCAACAGCAGCAGTGACTACACCCAGCAGCATCTGGTCGCCGATGGCTGCTCTGAATTGTTCGAAGAAGTTTTCGGCGAGCGCGGCAAGCATGCCCGCAGCGCTTTCGGGGCCAGCCAGATTCCGCTGGGCGCCTGTGTCGAAATAGAACTGATCGTTGAATTGACCAGTGGAGAAACCTTATGAGCCTGCACATCGAAACCCCGCTGGTGGCCTCACGCCCGTTGAGCCTGGCCAGTGGCCTGGACATCTGGCTGAAGCTCGATGCGCTGCAGCCGTCCGGCTCGTTCAAATTGCGTGGCATTGGTGCCGCCTGTGAAGCCTATGCCAAGCAGGGCAAGCGCCGCTTCGTATCGTCGTCGGGCGGCAATGCCGGCATCGCCGTGGCCGTTGCCGGGCGCATTCTGGGCCTGCCGGTGACGGTGGTGGTGCCAGAGACCACCACCGAGCGGGCCAAGCAACTGATTCGCCAGGAACAGGCCGAGGTGATCGTGCACGGCAAGGCCTGGCACGAGGCCAATGCCCTGGCGCTGTCGCTGATGGGCGAGGATGACGCCTATATCCATCCCTTCGATGACCCGCTGCTGTGGCAGGGCCATGCGACCATGATCGACGAAGTCGCCGCCACCGGTTTCAAGCCTGATGCCGTGGTGGTCGCAGTCGGTGGCGGTGGCTTGCTGTCCGGCGTCTGTGAAGGCTTGGCGCGCAACGGCTGGGGCCAGGTGCCGGTGTTTGCCGTCGAGACCGCCGGCGCCGCCTCGCTGGCAGCCTGCATGGCGCGCAAGCAACTGGTGGCGCTCGATAGTGTCAATACCGTTGCGACCTCGCTGGCGGCCAAACAGGTATGCCAGCGGGCGTTCGAGTGGAGCCAGCAGCGGCCGGTGTACAGCCATGTGGTCAGTGATCAGGCGGCGCTGGAAGCCTGCGAGCAGTTCCTGCTGGACCAACGCATCCTGGTCGAGCCCGCCTGCGGTGCCGCCCTGGCCCTGGCTTATGCGCCAACGGCAGAACTCAAACAGCACCAGAAAGTGCTGGTGATCGTCTGTGGTGGCGTGACCGCGACCCTCGACCAGATCCGCCAATGGCGGGCGGCCTGCTAGTTGGATAGCGTCGTCCACCAGGCCCCCGGGCATCCAGGCGTGCGCCTGATCGATGCGCGCTACCAGCAATTTGCCTTTCCCCGGCATTTTCACCTGGAGTACCACATCGGCCTGATCGTCACCGGCCAGCAGCGTTACGCCGCCGGTGGCACACGGCAGCTGGCCGGGGCCGGGGACATCCTGCTGATGGCGCCGGAGCATGTGCACGATGGCGCCAGTGCCGATGACCAAGGTTACAGTATCCGCATCCTGACCCTGGACCCTGCCTGGCTGGCCGAGGTCAGCCGTGACCTGAGCGACGGCCGCCAGGGCCTGCCCAGCCTCAATGCCTTGCAGCTGCGCCACCCGCAACTGCAGCAGCTGCTCGACGGCCTGCACCGGCAACGCGACCCGCTGGCGTTCCAGAGCCAGCTATGGGAGGCCCTGGCACTGTTGCTCGGGCTGGGGTCGACGCTCAAGGTCGGCGAACACGGCCAGGGTTTCGATCCGCTGCGTTGGCGGCAACTGCGTGAATGGCTGGAGTCGCGCCTGGACCTGCCGCCAAGCCTGGAAGAGATGGCCGCCTTCGCCGGCCTCAGCCCCTGGCAGTTGCTGCGCCGCTTTCGCAACCATTGCGGCCTGCCGCCGCAGCAATGGCTGACCCAGCTGCGCCTGGAACGGGCCCTGCCCAGGGTGCTGGCCGGTCAGCCGTTGAGCACCATTGCCCTGGATCTTGGTTTCTACGACCAGGCCCATTTCAGCCGGCTGTTCCGCCGCACCTATGGTGCGCCGCCGCGCGGCCTGGCGCAGGGCAAAGGCGTCGGCAGGCTGGCGCGCGCTGAAGGGTAGGCTTTGCGGTCAATCGCGAGTCAAGTCGGGGCGCTGCTGCGCCGCTCCTGCCGTCAGGGGCTCATGCCCGCGGCTCACCCACCAGCCAAACCCCGACGCGGTAAAGAACATGATCAGGCTGTAAATGGCTGCCGGGATGGCCATGGTCGAGTTGTTCAGCAGGGTAGGGCTCAAGGCCAGGGCAATGGCCAGGGTGCCATTGTGGATGCCGATCTCCATGCCGATGGCAATCGCCTGACGTTTGGGGATTTTCAGCAGGCGCGGCAGCCAGTAGCCGATGCCCAGGCTCAGCAGGTTGAACAATAAAGCCGCGCCACCCACCAGCGGCGCATACTCCACCACCGTCTGCCAATCCTTGATCAATGCCAGGACCACGGTAAACAGCAGAAACAGCGCGGCGATGATCTTCATCGGCCGCTCCATGCGCGCTGCAAAGCCCGGCGCCAGATGGCGAATCAGCATGCCCAGGGCCACCGGCACCAGGACGATGGCAAATACCTGCAGCACCTTGGCAAACTGCAGCGGGATGGCCTGGTCGGCGGCCATGAAGTGCGCCAGCGACAGGTTGACCAGCAGCGGCATGGTCAGGATCGCGATCAGCGAGTTGACCGCCGTCAGGGTCACGTTCAAGGCCACATCACCATGGGCCAGGTGGCTGAACAGGTTGGCAGTGGTGCCGCCCGGCGAGGCCGCCAGGAGCATCAGGCCGACCGCAAGCGCAGGCGCCAGGCCAAAGCCCTTGGCGATCAGAAAGCAGATAAACGGCAGCAGCAGGATCTGGCAGGCCAGGCCGATCAGCACCGGCCTTGGGAACTTCACCACCCGGGCAAAATCGGCCAGGGTCAGGGTCAGCCCCAGGCCGAGCATGATGAAACCCAGGGCAATGGGCAGGAAGGCACTGAGCAAGGGCGATGCAGTCATGGCACGGACTCGTAGAAAAGGCGATGTCCGCCAGTGTAGGCAAGGATTTCACTATCCATTACAGATCTTGCGGTTTATGCCTGGCAAACAGTAGCATCCCGCTTTTGCCCCAGGACCCGATTCCCGATGCAGTTTCAGCCAGGTATTCTCGCCGCCCCCGTTCCCGCTCAGGCCCGCCACCTGTTCTTCACCTTGCATTCGCCAGCCGCGCTGCCAGGTGTGCTCGATGCATTGCAGCAACAGGTCGATGGCAGCCGCGTGGTAGCCGGGTTCGGCGCACCGTTGGTGCAGGCGCTGGGTCGCAGCATCGACGGTCTGCGCGAGTTCCCGCAACTGACCGCGGCGGTCGACAATCCCTGCACCCAGCACCACCTGTGGCTGTGGCTGCGCGGTGAAGACCGCGGCGACCTGTGGCTGCTCAGCCAGGACCTGGAACAACTGCTGGCTCCGGCGTTCACCTTGGTCGACGCCACCGATGCCTTCCGCCACAAGAGCGGCCATGACCTGACCGGCTATGAAGATGGCACCGAGAACCCGGTGCAAGACGCCGCCATCGATGCCGCCATCCGCTCCAGCGACGTGCCGGGCCTGAACGGCTCAAGCTTTGCCGCCTTCCAGCTGTGGCGCCATGACCTGAATTGTTTCAAGGCATTGCCGCAAGCCGAGCAGGACGACATCATCGGCCGCCGCAAGGCCGACAACGAAGAACTCGACGATGCGCCACAGTCGGCTCACGTCAAGCGCACCGCCCAGGAGAGCTTTGCCCCTGAGGCCTTTATCGTCCGTCGTTCGATGCCCTGGGCCGACGATCGTGGCGCGGGCCTGGCCTTCCTCGCCTTCGGCCACTCCTTCGATGCCTTCGAGGTGCAGCTGCGACGCATGAGCGGCCTGGAAGACGGTGTGGTCGACGCCCTGTACCGCTTCAGCCGGCCGCTCACCGGCGGCTACTACTGGTGCCCGCCACTGGGCGAGCATGGCCTGGACTTGAGTGCTTTGCTCACGGGTTGAACACCCCCTCCTTAAGGATGAAAGCATGACAATGACTGTCGCTTGCGCTCAAACCGTTGCCATTGCCCGGGACATTACGGGCAATGTGCAGCGTCATCTGCAGATGATGCAGTTGGCCGCCGAACAGGGCGTGCAGTTTCTGTTGTTCCCGGAACTGTCGCTGACCGGCTATGAGCTCGATGCCGCGCCTGACCTGGCCCTGGGCTCGGACGATCCGCGCCTGGACCCGTTGCGCGAACTTGCCCGTAAACAGGCGATGTACAGCGTGGTCGGTGCACCGGTGCGCGTGCCCGGCAGTGGTCAGGTGTTGCTGGCGGCACTGATCTTTCGCCCCGACGGCAGTGTCGGTCTGTACAGCAAGCAGCATCTGCATCCTGGCGAGGACCTGGTGTTCAGCCCCGGCAGCGGTGGTGATCTGCTGCCACTGGGGGGCCAACGGCTGGCCCTGGCCATCTGCGCCGATGCCATGCAGCCCGGCCACCCGGCTCATGCTGCCAGGCTCGGTGCGGATGTCTATGCAGCGGGGATGCTGATTTCCCACAGGGGCATCGTTGCCGAGAGCCAGCAGATGGCCGGTTATGCCGTCGAACACCAGATGATGGTGATGCTTGCCAACCATGGCGGCGAGACGGGTGGCTGGCAAGCGGCGGGGCAGAGTGCGATCTGGGCCAGGGATGGCGCACTGATCTGCAAGGCGGATGGGGCAGGGGAGTGCCTGGTGGTTGCTCGGCAGGACGGTGCCGGCGCGTGGGAAGGGACTGTGATCGGGCAGTAGATCGATCGCGGGTCAAGCCCGCTCCCACAGATCCGGTGGGAGCGGCGGTGCGACGACTCGACTTGCCCCGCGATGTGGCCAGTCCAGCCAGCCGACAAATGTAAAAAAATTTTACGGACTTTTTACGAAGGCGCGTTACGCAGAAAGAGATACTGCCCTGGCATTTCTTCGAGACGTCTGACCGTGAGCCAAGCCGCAACCTCCGCAAACGCCCATTCCCCCGTAAAAACTTCGTCACTGAGCCTGTTGATCGCCGCCGCCGGCGTGGTCTATGGCGATATCGGCACCAGCCCGCTGTACACCCTCAAGGAGGTCTTTGCCGGCCATTATGGCGTGCAGGCCAACCATGACGGGGTGCTCGGCATCCTCTCGCTGGTGTTCTGGTCGCTGATCTGGGTTGTCACCATCAAGTACGTGCTGTTTGTGCTGCGCGCCGATAACCAGGGCGAAGGCGGCATCATGGCCCTGACGGCCCTGGCCCGGCGTGCGGCGGCGCCGTATCCACGGCTGAGCAGGGTGCTGGTGCTGCTCGGGCTGTTCGGTGCTGCGCTGTTCTACGGCGACAGCATGATCACCCCGGCGATTTCGGTGCTGTCGGCGGTAGAGGGGCTGCAACTGGCCTTTGACGGCATCGACCATTGGGTCGTGCCCCTGGCGGTGGTGGTGCTGGTGGCACTGTTTCTGATCCAGAAGCATGGCACCGCACGCATCGGTATCATTTTCGGCCCGGTCATGGTCCTGTGGTTCAGCGTGCTCGGTGCACTGGGTATCTATGGCATCGTCCAGCGCCCGGAAGTGCTGCTGGCGATGAACCCGGCCTGGGCGGTGAACTTCTTTATCGTGCACCCGGGCATCGGCGTGGCGATTCTTGGTGCGGTGGTGCTGGCCCTGACCGGCGCCGAGGCGCTGTATGCCGACATGGGCCATTTTGGCCGCAAGCCCATCGCCCGCGCCTGGATCCTGCTGGTGCTGCCGGGCCTGGTGCTCAATTATTTCGGCCAGGGCGCGCTGATCCTCGGCAACCCCGAGGCGGTACGCAACCCGTTCTACCTGCTGGCTCCGGACTGGGCGCTGCTGCCGATGATCGCCCTGGCCACCCTGGCGACCATCATTGCTTCCCAGGCGGTGATCTCCGGTGCGTTCTCGCTTACCCGCCAGGCCATTCAACTGGGTTATGTGCCGCGCATGTTTATCCAGCACACCTCCAGCCAGGAACAGGGGCAGATCTACATCGGCACGGTGAACTGGGCGCTTATGGTCGGTGTGGTGCTGCTGGTGATCGGCTTCGAGTCGTCCGGCGCACTGGCGGCAGCCTACGGCGTGGCAGTGACCGGCACCATGCTGATCACCACCTTGCTGGCCTCGGCCGTGGTCTTGCTGCTGTGGAAGACCCCGCGCTGGCTGGCGGTGCCGTTGCTGCTGGGCTTTTTGCTGGTCGACAGCCTGTACTTTGCCGCCAACGCGCCGAAGATCTTCCAGGGTGGTGCCTTCCCGGTGATCGCCGGCATTGTCTTGTTCATCCTCATGACCACCTGGAAACGCGGGCGCAAGATCATCGTCGAGCGCCTCGACGAGTCGGCCTTGCCGCTGCCGCTGTTCATCAGCAGCCTGGCCGCGCAGCCGCCGCACCGGGTGCAGGGCACCGCCGTGTTCCTTACCGCCCGCGCCGACGCCGTGCCCCATGCATTGCTGCACAACCTCTTGCACAACCAGGTGCTGCATGAACGGGTGGTACTGCTGACGGTGGTCTCCCAGGACCGCCCGCGGGTGCCAGCGGCGCAACGCTTTGAAGTGCAGGGCTTTGGTGAGGGCTTTTACCGGGTCAACCTCAACTTCGGCTTTATCGAAGAGCCGGACGTACCCGCCGCGCTGCAGCTGTGCCACCTCGATGAGTTGGACTTCAGCCCGATGGCGACTACTTACTTCCTCAGCCGCGAAACCGTGATCCCGACCAAGCGCATCGGCATGGCACGCTGGCGCGAGGCGCTGTTTGCGTTCCTGCTCAAGAACGCCAACAGCAACCTCAAGTACTTCAACCTGCCGCTTAACCGGGTGATCGAACTGGGCACGCAGGTCGAGATGTAACCCAGGCGCTACGCCGCGGCCGGTGCGGCAACCGGGGCGGCGTTGCGCACCAGTCGTTGCAGGCGACTGGCGACGGCAATACCGATCAGTGCCAGCAGCATCATGGCGATGAACACATAGTTGTAGCCTTGCTGGCCCGGGAAGTGGTCAAGGATTGCGGCGTAGCCGACATAGGCGAACATCCCCGGCGCATAGCCGATCAGGCAACCGATGCCGAAAGCGGAACCTGTAATGTGCGGGGCGATGCCGACTTCGCCCATCGGTGCCCAGAACACCCCGCGCATGGAAAACACGATAAAGGCGAACGACAGCGTCGCGGCCATGCTGGCATAGATGAAACCCGGGCTCTTGGGGACCAGGAGGATGATTGCCATCATCGGCAGCAGTGCCAGGAACGCCCATTTCAGGTAGCGGCTGGGGCTCTTGAAGTGTTTGTCGGCGATAAAACCGCCCGCCGGCTCGCCGAAGATCTTCAGCATGTACTGGTTGATGATGCCGTAGGCACCGACCAGCGCCAGCGGCAGGCCATAGACTTCCTTCAGGTATGGGATGAAATAGGTCAGGCCGCAGTAGACGATGTAAACCATGAACACGTTGAAGCTGACCAGCCAGATAGCCGGGACCTTGATGGCTTGCATGAGGTTGGCCAGCGGGTTCTTGCCGGTGGTCTGGGCTGGCACCTGCAGCCCTTTGTCGACAGCGGCCGCCTGAATAAATGGGCGATCCCGCAGCTGGTGCGCTTTGTCAGCGAGATTCCGAAAACCAGCGTCGGCAAGATCAACAAGAAGCTGATTCGCGAACGTCACTGCAGCGTCTGAAAGACGGCGTTGAGGGGGAAGGCTCTGTAGGAGTTGTCGGCTCCTACAGATCAGGCTTCGGTCAGACTTCGGTCAGGTCCGAGGTTAGCGGGGGGACGGCATTGATGCAGTGCAGTTGCTGGTCAGCCAGGTCCTGGGCCAGGGCCACCATGGTCATGGTCGGGTTCCACGAACCGCTGGCCGGCCACAGCGCGCCGCCGGTGACGTAGACGTTTTCCACACCATGGGGGCGGTAATCCAGGCCAACGACGCCTTCGTCCTTGTCGCCAATCCACAGTGTCGAGCCTTCGTGCACCAGCCCGGCCACCCGGCGCTCGGGAATGCTTGGCCGCTCGCTGGTCCAATGGCCCAGGTTCGGGTCGCCATGCCAGTATTCGACCTTGCCCTCGGGGGCAAACACCCGTTCCATCATCTGGAAGGTCCCTTGATCCATGGTGTCCCAGGTTTGCCGGTCGGTTTCGCTGGCCAGTACCTGCAGGTTGACGTTGGTGGTCGGGTCGGCCTGGCCGTTGAGGTGGAAGTGGTTTTCCGGGTTGCGGAAGTCGATCTCGCCGAGCACGGCGCAAACGAACACCAGGTAATCCTTCGACGATTCCAGTTGCGCCATGGATGCGGTGGCCACCACGTCAGGCATGTAGCGCGCGGCTTTCTGCGCGTTCTTTGCAGGCTCGCGATCAGACAGCACCGACAGCTGCACGTGGTACTGCATGCCGTTGTCCTTATTCTTGCCGGCCAGGTAGATCGCCGCCAGCTCCAGCTCGGCCAGCTTGGCGGCGAACGGGTAGTCCTTGCGCGGTACCCGCGCCACCACCGAGGTGATGAAGTGCGCGGTAAAGCGATCGCCGGCACGCTTGACCTGCGGGAACGAGTTCATCAGCAAGGTCGCCGGCGGCAGGGTGCCCATGGCCAGGATCAGCTTGGCATTGCCGATGTTGATCACCCCGCGCGAGGTTTGCAGCGCAGTGGCTACGCCATCCTGCTGGTGGATACGCTCGACAACGCACTCGGTAATGATGCGCAGCGGGCTGCCGCTGCCGGCGGCGGCAAGGTCGGCCTGTTTGCCCGCCAGTTCCATGATCGAGGCCGGGGTCGAAAACTTGGCGAAGTCAACGCCGCCAGCACGATCGGCAGCGGCGGCGAGTGGCGCCGGTAGCCAGCGCGTGGCCGAGTCGATCTTGCCGATGTTGTGCTCGAGCATTTTCTGCAACTCAAGCTGCAGGGTGCCGTAGACCGGGCGCTGCTCGGTAACATGGGCGCACACTTGCGGGTCGAGCTGGGTGTCGATTTTGTCGGCCGGGATCACGTTGAGCAGCTTCTCGGCCGACTCGAAGCGGGCCTCGGCGGCAGCGATGGTCTGCTCGGGCCAGAAGGCCATTTCATCTTTGGTCGGCCGTGGGCACCAGGCGCTCCACATGATGCTGCGCCCGCCAAAGAACGGCACCATGCCGTGCTGCCAGCCGATGTTGCCCGGTGGCTGGCTGGCGGTGCGGGCCGAGAGGGTCCAGGGGAAGGTTTCGGAAAAGCCACCGAGGGTTTTCTGGTAGGGGATCGGCAGGTTCTGGAAGTGCTCGGGGAGGAAGAACGGCCCGCGTTCGACCATCAGGATCCGCGCCTTGGGGTTGCTGCTCAGGATACGCTCGGCGAAGGCCAGGGAGCAGAAGCCGGTACCGATAATGATGAAGTCGAAATGCTCCTCTTCGCGGACCTGTTTCCAGGCGGACTCGGAGAGGAAGAACACATGGTCCAGCACCTTCTGTGCGTTGGGTGTTTGTGGACCGGGGGTGGGGTAGCCATGACCGAAATTGGTCGAACTGCTGACTGCGCTCATTGTTGCCTCCAATCATTGTTGGCAGAGGGTCTATCGTCCTTGTACCGCGGTTGCAGCCCGCGAACGCGGGGATGCGGTGATGCGCTGCTAACGCTAGCAGAGCAAAGTGGCATTTCAAGATCACTTGGTCGGGGTGGGAAGGGGCATGCAGTCCAGCCGGACGAACTGGCATCCGACTTTCGGATGGCCGAAAAGATTGATAGCATCCGGCCATAACCGCAAGGATGCAGCAACATGAAGCGATCAGCGTGGTGGATGGTGCTGGTGATGGCCAGCGGATGGGCTCAGGCCGCGACGGACCCTGACCCGTTGCTCGAAGGTGCTACCTCCACCGCCAGTGAGGTCCGTGGCGTGCTGCGGGCGCGCTCCCAGGCGCTGTTGGCCAGTGAACTGGCCGGGCGGGTGGTGGAGATACCCTATGCCGAAGGCCAGTCGTTCACCAAGGGCGATGTGCTGGTGCGCTTTGACTGCAGCGCCTACCAGGCGCAACAGAGTGCGGCCAATGCAGCGGTACGTGCCGCCCGTGAAGAGCTGCGCAACAAGCAGCAGCTGGCTGCGCTCAATTCCGTCGGGCGTTTCGAGGTCACCCTGGCCGAGGCCCGTCAGGCCCAGGCCCAGGCTGAAGCGCAGGTGTACCAGGTGCACGTTCAGCGTTGCCAGGTCAAGGCACCTTTCGATGGCCAGGTGGTCGCACGCAAGGTCCAGGCCCACGAAAGTGTCGCCAGTGGCGCGCCACTGCTGGATATCGTCGACAATCGCTCCCTGGAAATCCACCTGTTGGTGCCCTCGCGCTGGCTGGGGCGGCTCAAGCCGGAGCAGAGGTTCAGCTTTACCCCCGACGAAACCGGCAAACCCCTGGAGGCCTCGGTCAAGCGCCTTGGCGCGCGTATTGACGAAGGCAGCCAGACCCTGTTGTTGATCGGCACGCTGCCGGCCAACAGCCCGGGGCTGCTGGCGGGAATGAGCGGTACCGCGCATTTCGCCGAGCAGCCATGAACGCCCCGGCCCCGGGTGTGCT
Source organism: Pseudomonas sp. SBB6 (assembly GCF_024213215.1). Lineage (NCBI taxonomy): Bacteria > Pseudomonadati > Pseudomonadota > Gammaproteobacteria > Pseudomonadales > Pseudomonadaceae > Pseudomonas > Pseudomonas sp. SBB6. Next base: position 90,951 of record NZ_JANAVH010000014.1, read on the forward strand.
CGAACAATTGCTGGCCCATTACCTGGGCCTGGAGCGCCAGGCCCGGGCCGCTACCACCGTCGAGGCCCTGGCGTTCGCCATGGTCAACGATGGCCAGGCGCTGTTCGGCTACCGCCATGCCGTGCTGCTGATCGCCAACAAGGTCCGGGCGCTTACCGGCATTAGTGTGATCGAGCCCAATGCGCCGTTCGTGGCGTTCATCGAGCGGGCGGTCGGGTGCCTGGAGAACGCCAAGCAGCTGGCTGTGGCTGCGCCGGTGCTCGCACCGGCGCTGGATGCGGCCAGCCGCGAGGACTGGCAGGCACTGTCGGCGGCCGAAGCGTTCTGGCTACCGCTCAAGGACCGTCAAGGCGAGGTGTTCGGTGGCCTCTGGCTGGCCCGCGACACGCCCTGGAGCGAGGCCGAACAAGCCCTGCTGGTGCAGTTGGGAGATTGCTACAGCCATGCCTGGCAGGCCTTGCAGCCTGGCAAGCCGTGGCGCCTGCGCTGGCCGCTACGGACCCGTTGGGCGCTTGCCAGCATCGTGCTGCTGTTGCTGTTCGTGCCTGTGCGCCAGTCGGTGCTGGCTCCGGCCGAAGTCGTGCCGCGCAACGGCCAGGTGGTGGCGGCGCCACTGGATGGGGTGATTGCCGAGTTCCTGGTCAAACCCAACCAGCGAGTGGCCGTCGGCCAGCTGTTGCTGCGCTTTGACGCCACCAGCCTCAAGGCGCAAGCGGATGTGGCCGAACGCACCCTCGGCGTCGCCGAGGCCGAACTCAAGGCCAATACCCAGCGGGCCTTCTCCGATGCCGAGTCCGGTGCCCGGCTTGATCTGCTGGCGGCGCGGGTCGAGCAGAAACGTGCGGAACGCGACTATGCCCGCGACCTGCTGGCGCGCACCGAAGTGCGTGCCGAGCGGGCTGGCATTGCGGTATTCGCCGATGCCCAGCGCTGGACCGGCAAGCCGGTACAAACCGGCGAGCGCCTGCTGGACATCGCCGACCCGACCCAGGCCGAGTTACGTATTGAACTGCCCGTGGCTGATGCCATCAGCCTCGAGCCGGGCGCCGAGGTAGCCCTGTTTCTCGATAGCGATCCGTTGCACCGCCATAGCGCACACCTGCAACGAGCCGCTTATCAGGCCCAGAGCACACCGGCCGGGCAGTTGGCTTATCGGCTGGACGCAAGCTTCAGCGATGCGCCACCGCGTATCGGCCTGCGCGGCACGGCCAAACTCTTCGGCCAGCGCGCCCCGCTGGCCTTGTACCTGTTGCGCCGGCCGTTGGCGGCGCTGCGTCAGGCGGTGGGGGTTTGAGCCTGCCCGCCCTGCGCCAGGACCTGCAGCTCTCGGCCAGTGCGCCGGGGCTGGACGGGGCGCCGCAGTGGACCTTGGCCGACCCGTTGCGCGGGCGCTACTTCAAACTGGGCGCACCGGCCATGCGCCTGTTGCGGCACTGGGCGCTGGGCGATCCGCGGCGGGTGCTGGCAGCCGCCAATGCCGAACCCGGGGGGCCACTGCCAGCGGCTGCCGTGGAAGAGCTGCTGCGCTTTCTGCGCGGGCACGACCTGGTTGCGCCCGACGACGATGAGCAGCGCGCAGGCTACGCCGCCAAGGCGGCTAGCCAGCGCCAGGGGTTATGGACCCAACTGCTGCACAAGTACCTGTTTTTCCGCATTCCGCTATGGCGCCCGGATGCCTTTCTCAATCGCACCTGGCCGTGGCTGGCGCGTTTCGGGCCCGGGCTCTTGCGTTATGGTCTGCCACTGGTGCTGGTGCTGGGGGTGTTCCTGGTGGTGCGCGACTGGGAGCGCTTTCTCGCAACGTTTCCGCATTTGCTCAGCCTCGGCGGGGTGCTGGCTTTTGCCATTGCCCTGGGTTTCGCCAAGCTGTGTCACGAGTTCGGCCATGCCTACATGGCCAAGCGCGCTGGCTGCCGGGTACCGAGCATGGGGCTGGCGTTCATGGTGCTGTTACCGATGCTCTACACCGATGTCAGCGATGCCTGGCGCGTGCGCGACCGCCGCAGCCGACTGCTGATCGGCGCCGGCGGCGTGCTCGCCGAGCTACTGCTGGCCTGCATCGCCTTGCTGGCCTGGTCGTTGCTGCCGGACGGCGCAGGGCGCACGGCGGCGTTCATGCTCGCCAGCGCGACCTGGCTCACCACCCTGGCGATCAACCTCAACCCGTTGATGCGCTTTGACGGCTACTTCCTGCTCAGCGATCTGTGGGCGGTCGACAACCTCCAGGGGCGTGCCTACGCCCTGTGTCGCTGGCACCTGCGTGAAGCCCTGTTCGGCTACCGCGAGCCGGCGCCCGAACCCTGGTCGGCCGGCATGCGTCGGCGCCTGCTGGTCTGGGGCTATGCCTCGTGGTTATGGCGGGCAGTGCTGTTTTTCGGCATCGCCCTGGCGGTTTATCACCTGTTCTTCAAGGTCCTGGGTATCTTCCTGATGCTGGTGGAGCTGGCCTGGTTCATCGGCTTGCCGATCTGGCGCGAGTGGCGTCACTGGTGGCAGCAGCGCAAGCATGCCCGGCCGCAGCGGGTGCTGTGGCTGGGGCTGGGCCTGCTGGGGTTGCTGGCGCTGTTGCTGGTGCCCTGGCGCAGCGACGTCGAAGTGCCGGCGATGCTTGAGGCATCGCGCAGCAGCGCGTTGCATGCGCCAACTGCGGCGCGTATTCGCCAGGTGCGGGTCCACGACGGCCAGGTGGTGGCCAGGGATGAGCTGTTGCTGGAGCTGGAGTCCCCGGACCTGGACTCGCGCCTGCGCATCATTCGTCGCGAAATCGAGATTCTCCAGCTGCAACTGCGGCGTCAGGCGGGGCGCAGCGAAACCGCCGCCGACAGCGGCATCCTCGAGCAGCGCCTGGCCGAAGCGGTCGCCGAGTACCGCGGCCTGGTGGCCCAGCGCGAACGCCTGAACCTGCGCGCGCCCCATGCTGGCATCGTGCGTGACCTGGTCGGCGACCTCGTTCCGGGCCGCTGGGTCTCAGCGCAGTTGCCGCTGGCTGCCGTGGTGGAGCAGGGCATGCGCCTGCGTGGCTACCTGGCCGAAGCCGACTTATGGCGGGTCCGGCCGGGGACGCTCGGGCACTTTGTCGCGGACGATCCGTTGCGTGCCTCGTTAAAGGTGAGCCTGGGTGATGTCGACGCCACGGGCGTGGCCTATATTGATCAGGAAGCGCTGGTGTCCGAACAGCAAGGGCCAATTGCCGTGCGCCGCGATGAGCAGAAGCGGGCCCAGCCGTTGCAGGCCCAATACGGCGTGCGTTTTAGCCTGGAAGAGGCGGCGCAGGCAGGTATTTCGCACCCTGTTCGTGGGCTTGTGGTGCTTGAAGGCCGCGGCGAATCCCTTCTGGGAGCGGCCTGGCGACGAATGGCCGCACTCGGTGTAAGGGAAAGCGGATTTTGATAGTGCGATTGTCCGACAGTTGGAGTAATCTGCCATCAGTTTAATGTCACGCTGATCAGCCGATCATCCAGCTCCAGGCCACGGCGGTTCCACCAAACAGGGAAGTTTGCGTTCATGATGAAGTTCGCGGTGTCTCTTCGTGGGACCGAAGCTGGCGATCTGGACTTTCTGCGGCTGCTCTATGCCAGCACCCGCACCGAGGAAATGGCCCCCAGTGGCTGGTCCGCGCAGGCCATCGAGGCCTTTCTCGCCCAGCAGTTCCACGCCCAGCACCAATACTACCAGGCACATTTCCCCGACGCCGAGTTCTCCATCATCGAACAAGACGGGCTGGCCTGCGGCCGTCTCTACCTGTTCTGGGGCCAGACCGCGCTCAACCTCATCGATATCGCCCTGTTGCCGCCTTACCGTGGCCAGGGGCTCGGCACCCGCTTGCTCACGGATCTGCTGCAGCGCGCCGATGACCATGGGCTGGCGGTGGAGTTGTCGGTCGAGCCCTACAACCCGGCGCAGCGGCTGTATGCCCGGTTCGGTTTTCAGGTCATCAACACGTCCGGTGTCTACCTGCGCATGCGCCGCCAAGCCCGGGCTTCTGCCAGCAGGATTGCCTCATGAGTGAACAGGTTCTCTATGCCATCCCCAGCCGCAACGAGCTGGCCGAAGCGGCCCCGGATGGCTTCGTCCTCTGGATCGGCGCGGACCAGGCGCTGCCGCTGACCTTGCTGCAGTTGCTCGACGGGACGCCGATGAGCGCCCGCTATGAATGTTTTTCCGTGGTCTTCGCCTTGCCTCCCGCGGTCATCTTGCCCCAGGCGGTTTATCGACTGGGCGGCCCGGCGGGGCAGGAGTGGGTGTTGCTGATGACGCCGGTAATGCCTGAGGCAGACGGGCGCCATACCCTCGAAGCAGTGATCCATCGCGAATGCCAATCGTCGCCGCAGGCGGTCTGCGGCTAGGCCCGTCATTCCAACAACGCAACGTAAGGAAATGCCCGATGAGCGAACCATTTCTCGGTGAAATCAAGATGTTCGGCGGCAATTTCGCGCCTCGCGGATATGCCATCTGCGAGGCCCAGATCCTGCCGATCGCGCAGAACGCGGCCTTGTTCTCGATCCTTGGCACTGCCTTTGGCGGCAACGGCCAGAACACCTTCGGCCTGCCGGACCTGCGTGGGCGCACAGCGGTCGGTACCGGGCAGGGGCCGAGCTTGTCGCAAATCGACCTGGGCGAGGTCGGCGGCGTCGAGAACGTTACCTTGACCTACAACCAACTGCCGAGTCATAGCCATGCGCAGATCGTCTCGACTGTTACGGGTACCAGCGACGTGGGCAGCGAAGCGCTGTACCTGGCGCGTGCAGCCGATACCGGCGGCAACGCCATGAACATCTACGGTTCGGACCTGAGCGGCGCGGTGACCCTGGCACCCAACTCGCTGAGCCTGGCTGGCGGCGGCCAGCCATTCGGCAACCGTAATCCGTATTTGGGCATCACGTACATCATCGCGCTGGAAGGCACCTTCCCGTCGCGTAACTAAATCAGCGCGGTCCGGCGGCGGTCCGGCGGGGCCGTCGCCACTTTTCACCATTCGCTGCCTGTGAGCAGGGCGGTTGCACAGCAGGAGGTGCAGCATGAAGTTCCTCGAGCGATTCAAGCGTCAGGCGTCGCAGGCAACCCAGCCAGCCGGGCACAGCGGCCAGGCGCCGTTGCTGTTCGCCCTGGAGCCGCGGATCATGTTCGATGCCTCCGTGGCCGTCGTTGCCCAGGAGGCCATGGCCCAGGCGACAGCGGAACCGGCCAAGGACAGCACCTCTGCCGAGCACAGCGCCCCGCCAGCGGCGGCCACTGCCGATATCGGCAGCCAACAGACCGGGCAGCGCCACGAAGTGGTGTTCGTCGATGGCCAGGTCAAGGATTCGCAACAGTTATTGGACGGCCTGCCTGCCGGCACCGAGGTGGTGGTCCTCGACCCGAGTAAGGACGGCCTGCAACAGATGGCCGACTACCTCAAGGGGCGTGACGGCCTGGACGCCATCCACCTGCTGTCCCACGGGGCATCGGGCAGCGTGCAGCTGGGCAATGTCTGGCTCGACAGCAGCAACCTGGCCGAGCACAGCGCAGCCCTGCAAAGCATCGGTTCGGCGCTCAAGGCCGATGGCGACCTGATGCTGTATGGCTGCCGCGTCGGCAAGGACAGCGCCGGCCTGGCGTTCGTCGATCAGCTCGCGGCGTTGACCGGGGCCGATATCGCGGCCTCCACCGATGACACCGGGGCCCAGGCCCTGGGTGGCAACTGGACCCTGGAGCGCAGCAACGGGATGCTGCAAAGCACCGCCCTGGGTGCGCAGTTGAGCGGCTACCAGAGCCTGCTGGCCACCAGCTTCAGTTCCGGTTCTACCGCTACCTTTCCGGCGCCGCTGTTCGGTGTGCGTACCGTGGCGGGCGATTTTGACGGTGATGGCGATGCCGACATCCTCTACCAGACCGGCGGCAACGGCACGGCCTGGCAGTATGCACGCAGCAATGGCGACGGTACCTTCACCCTCATGACCCAGGCCGTCTCGCCATTTGCCGGCCTGAGCCTGGGCGACACCGCGGGTAACAACTTTTTCGCCGACGATTTCGACGGCGATGGCGATATCGACCTGCTGGCCGGGATCAACGGCGGCCAGGGCAATTACTTTCGCAACGACGGTGGCAGTTTCAGCAGCCAGCCGAATACAACCTTTCCGTCGGTGAGTTTCGCCGTGCGCATGGTGGTAGGCGACTACGACAACGACGGCGACGCCGACATCCTGTACCAGACCGGCGGCAATGGCTCGGCCTGGCAGTATGCGCTCAACAATGGCGATGCCACGTTCACCCTCATGGCCCAGAACGTGTCGCCGTTCGCCGGCCTGAGCTTCGCCGACCACAACAGCAACGCCTACCGGGTCGGTGATTTCGACGGTGACGGCGACCTGGACATTCTTACCGGTGTCAACGGCGCCACCGGCAACTACTATCGCAACGACGGCAGCAGTTTCAGCAGCCAGTCCAGCAGCACCTTCCCGGCACCGGTCTTTGGTGCGCGCCTGGTGGTGGGCGACTTCGACAGTGACGGCGATACCGACATCCTCTACCAGACCGGCGGCAACGGTACGGCCTGGCAGTACGCGCGCAGCAATGGCGACGGCACCTTCACCCTCATGACCCAGGCCGCTTCACCGTTTGCCGGCCTGACCCTGACCGACACCAGTGGCACCAACTACCGGGTCGCCGATTTCGACGGTGACGGTGACGTCGACCTGTATGCCGGGATCAACACCTCCACCGGTACCTATGTCATTCAGAACGACCGTCCGCCTATCGTGGTCAGCTCCACCCCGAGCGACAACGGGGTGAACGTTTCGCCCACGGCCAATATCGTCTTGACCTTCAACGAGAGCGTGGTCAAGGGCACCGGCAACCTCTATATCGTGCGGACTTCCGACAACGCCATTGTCGAGACCATCGCGGTAGGCAGTGGGCAGATCACCGGTTCCGGCACGACCTGGACCATCGACCCGTCGATCACCCTGGCGCTGGGTACCGGTTACGCCATTCGCTTCGACAGCAAGACCTTCGCCGACCTCGATGGCGCGATTTTCAAAGGCATCAGCAACAACACCACGCTGAATTTCACCACCCTGACCAACGCCGCACCGGTGGTCGGCAACCTCAATGGCGACTCGGTCGGCTTCAGCGAAGGCGGCAGTGCCGTGCTGATCGACCTGGGCGGCAATGCCACGCTCAGCGATGCCGACTCGGCGGATTTCAACGGCGGCAATGTCACCGTGTCGATCGTCAGCAACGGGGTGGCGGGCGAGGACGTGCTCAATGTTCGCAACCAGGGCGTGGGTGCCGGCCAGATTGGCGTATCGGGCGGCAACATCACCTATGCCGGTGTGACCATCGGCACCGTTGCCGGCGGTACCGGGGGCAGCAACCTGGTCATCAGCCTCAACGCCAGCGCGACGCCCGCCATCGTCGAAGCGCTGCTGCGCAACCTGACCTACAGCAACAGCAATACCGGCGACATCGCCAGCGCCAGCCGTACCGTGCGCGTCACCGTCAACGATGGCGACGGCGGTACCAGCAGCAATGCCAACGTCACTGTCGCCATCACCGCGATCAACGATGCGCCGACGGTAGTGGCGACGCCGAACAACCCGACCTTTACCGAGGGCGGTGGCGCGGCGGACCTGTTCAGCGGCGTCACCGTCAGTGCGCTGGAGGCGGGGCAGAATATCGACCAGTTGATCCTCACGGTCGGCAACCTGGGCAATGGCAGCGACGAGTTGCTGGTGGTCGACGGCACCACCATTGTCCTGCTCAACGGTACGACCGGCACCACCGCCAGCAATAGCATGAGCTACCTGGTGAACATTACCGGCAGCACCGCTACCGTGACCTTGAGCAAGGTTGGCGGTATCACCACGGCGGCGACCCAGACCCTGGTCGACGGCATGGCCTACCGCAACACCAGCCAGGCCCCGGACACCACCAGCCGGGTGGTGACCCTGACCAGCATCCGCGACTCCGGCGGCACCAGCAATGGCGGCGTCGACACCCAGGTGCTGGCGATCGCCAGCACAGTGACGGTGGTGGCGGTCAACGATGCGCCGACGCTGTCCGGCGGGCCGTACGCACTGCCCGGCACCGACGAGAACACACCGACCTCCGGCGTGCTGGTCTCGACCATCCTGGGCGGGCTGACCTATGCAGATGACGATGCCGGTGCGCTGTCCGGGATTGCCCTGACCGCCAGTAGCGGCAACGGCACCTGGCAGTACTCCACCGATGGCCTGACCTGGAACGCGGTGGGCGCAGTCACGGGCAATGCCGCTTTGCTGCTGTCGAGCAGCAGCTACCTGCGCTATGTGCCCGACCAGGGCAATGGCGAGAACGTCAGCCTGTCGTTCCGCGCCTGGGACCGGAGCAGCGGCACGGCGTCGACCAACAGCACCCGCAATAGCGCCGACACCAGCAGCAACGGTGGCAGCCTCGCGTTCTCCAGCGGCATCGCCCAGGCCACGCTGAGCGTCACCGCACTCAACGATGCCCCGGTGCTGACCCCGGCCGCGCCTGCGCTCACGCCGTTGACCGACGGTGCGATCAACAACGCCGGGCAGACGGTTGCCAGCGTGGTCGGGGCCAGCATCAGCGATGTCGACAGCGGCGCGCTGCAGGGCATCGCCGTCACCGGCCTCACCAGCGGCAACGGCACCTGGCAGTACAGCCTCGACGGCAGCACCTGGAACGCCATGGGTAGCGTGGCGGCCAACAGCGCGCTGCTGTTGCGGGCCACCGACAAAGTGCGTTTCGTTCCGGACGGCACCAATGGCACCACGGCCACCCTGACCTACAACGCCTGGGACCAGACGGGCGTGACCGCAGGGCAGCAGGGCACCAAGGTGGACACCGCCTTGTCCGGCGGCAGCGGTGCCTTCTCGCTGGCCAGCGATACGGCCAGTGTGACCGTCACCGCCGTCAACGACGCCCCGCAGGTCACCACCAGTGGCGGCACCACAGCGTTTACCGAAGGCAACAATGTCGTCTCCACGCCAGTGGTTATCGATAGCGGGCTGACCTTGGCGGATTCCGACAACCTTAGCCTGGCCAGTGCCACAGTGAGCATCACCGGCAACCTGCAGACGGCTGAAGACCGTCTGGCTTTCACCAACAACCCGGCGACCATGGGCAATATCAGCGCCAGCTACAATGCCGCCAGCGGCGTCCTGACCCTGACCTCGGCAGGTGCCTCGGCCACGCTGGCGCAATGGCAGGCGGCCCTGCACGCGGTGACCTACAGCAACCTGTCCGACGCGCCAAGCACCGCTAACCGTACGGTCAGCTTCCAGATCAACGACGGCAGCCTGGACAGCACCGTGGCGACCAAGACCGTCAGCGTCACGGCGGTCAATGACGCGCCGCAGGTCAGCGCACCGGCGACGCTGTCGGTCAGCGAAGACACCGCTACCGCAGTCACCGGCATCAGTTTCAGCGATGTCGATTCAAGCATGGCCACGGTAACCCTGACGGTGGGTTCCGGTACCTTGTCGGCCACCAGTGGCGGCGGGGTGGTGGTCGGTGGTACGGGCTCGGCCCGCACACTGACCGGCACTATCGCCAACATCAACACCTTCATTGCCGGCAGTAACCTGAGCTTCACCACCGCCAGCAACGCCACCGCCAATGTGACCCTGACGGTGAGTATCGACACCGCCAGCATCGCCACGGCCTCGACCACCACGACCTTGCAGGTCACGGCGGTCAACGACGCACCGAGTATCAGCGCGCCGGGCAGCATCGCCGTGAACGAGGACCAGCCTGGCGCCATCACCGGCATCAGCTTTAGCGACGTCGACGCCGGCAGCGGCGCGGTCACGGTCGTCCTTTCGGTGCCCAGTGGCAGCCTGAACGCAACCAGCGGCAGCGGTGTTACGGTGAGCGGTTCCGGCACCGGCAGCCTGACCCTGGTGGGCGGTCTGGCCGATATCAATGCCTTCATCGCCGCCAGCCAGGTGAACTTCCTCACCGCCGCCAACTCGGTCGGCAACGTCACCCTGACGGTGGCCATCGACGACGGCGGCAACACGGGCGTCGACCCCGGCAACTCCGGTACCGGCAGTTCCGAGGCGAGCAGCACGACGCTGACCCTGGCCGTGACGGCCATCAACGATGCGCCGCTCAACGCGGTGCCTGGCACCCAGTCTTTCGCCCAGGACAGCGTGCTGGTGTTCACGACCGGCAACGGCAACCTGATCAGCATCAGTGACGTGGATGCCGGCGGCGGTGCGCTGCAGGTAACGCTGGTGGCCACCAATGGCCTGATCACGCTCTCCACAACTACCGGCCTGAGCTTCACCAGCGGTGACGGCACGGCCGATGCGACGATGGTCTTCACCGGTAGCCTGGCCAGCATCAACGCTGCGCTCAATGGCCTGAGCTTTACCCCGACACCGGGCTTCAACGGCCTGGCGTCATTGCAGATCATCAGCAACGACCAGGGCTTGAGTGGCAGCGGCGGCGCGCAGATCGACAGCGACACCATCAACCTGAACGTGAACCCGCTCAATCCGCGGGTGAGTAACGTCCAGGTCAGCAACCCCAATGGTGGCTACAAGGTCGGTGACGTCATCAGCGTGACCGTCAGCTTCGATCAGACAGTGGTCGTCGATACCACCGGCGGCGCACCGAGCCTGTTGCTGGAAACCGGTCTGGTCGATCGCCTGGCGTCCTACGTATCGGGCTCCGGCAGCACGACCCTGACGTTCAGTTATGTGGTCCAGGCCGGCGACCTGAGCAGCGATCTGGATTACACCTCCACCGGCGCGCTGAGCCTCAACGGCGCGACGATCAAAAGCGTGCACAGCGACGACGCGGTGCTGACCCTGCCCACCGTGGGTGGCGCCAACTCCATCGCCGGCCAGGACAGTATCGTCATCGATGGCGTAGTACCGACGGTCGCCAGTGTCGGCGTGCCGGCCAATGGTAGCTATGTCGCTGGCCAACACCTGGATTTCACCGTCAACTTCAGCGAGAACATGCTGGTCGACACCAGCGGCGGTACACCACGTCTGGCGATCACCCTGGATACCGGCGGCACGGTCTACGCCAACTACCTGTCCGGTTCCGGTACCGGTGCCCTGGTGTTCCGCCTGACCGTCGCCAGCGGGCAGCTGGACAGCAACGGCATCAGCGTGGCCGGTGCCATCGACAGCAACGGCGGTACCTTGCGTGACAGCGTCGGCAACAGTGCAGTGACCACGCTCAACGGCGTGCCCAGCACCAGCGGCGTATTGGTCGATGCCATCGTGCCGAGCGTGGCCACGGTCTCGGTACCGGCCGCCGGCGCGTACAACAACGGCGACGTGCTGAGTTTTACGGTCAACACCAGCGAAGCGGTGATCGTCGATACCTCCGCAGGCACGCCGCGCTTGTTGCTCGACATTGGTGGCGTGACCCGCTACGCGAGCTATGTGTCCGGCTCTGGCAGCGGTGCCTTGGTGTTCCAGTACACCGTGCAGGCCGGCGACAACGACAGCAACGGTATTGGCGTGGCGGGCAGCCTGGACCTGAACGGCGCAACCGTGGGCGATGCGGCGGCCAACCCGCTGACGCTGACGCTCAACAACCTGGGCAGTACAGCCTCGGTGCTGGTCGATACCGTTGTCCCGCAAACCACCGGCATCGTGCGCGTCGATGCCAGCCCGAGCGCTGCCGACTCGGTCCGCTACACGGTAACGTTCGACGAGAACGTCAGCGGCGTGGATGTCGCCGATTTCACCCTGGTGTTGAGCGGCAACGCTGCCGGCAACATCGCCAGTGTTACCCAGGTCGATGGCCATACCTACACGGTACTGGTCAACGGCCTGAGCGGGGTGGGTAGCGTGCGCCTGGACCTCAATGGCAGCGGCACCGCTATTACCGATGCCGCCGGCAACGGCCTGAGCGGTGGCCTGGCTGGCGCTGTCTACAGCATTGACCGGGTCGCGCCGAGCATCACCCATGTCGAGGTGCCCAGCAACGGCAACTACGTTGCCGGGCAGAACCTGGACTTCATCGTCCACCTCGACGAAACCGTCGTGGTCGATACGACCGGGGGCACACCGCGTATTGCCGTTACCCTCGATAGCGGTGGTACCGTCTACGCCAACTATCTGTCCGGTTCCGGTACCGCTGCCCTGGTGTTCCGCCTGACCGTCGCCAGCGGGCAGTTGGACAGCAACGGCATCACCGTCGCTAGTACTCTCCAGCTCAACGGCGCAACCCTGCGCGATGGGCTCGGCAACAACGCCGGTACCACACTCAACGGCGTGCCCGGCACCAGCGGCGTCTTGATCGATGCCGTGGTGCCGAGCGTGGCCATGGTCTCGGTACCGGCCGCCGGTGCGTATAACAGTGGCGACGTGCTGAGCTTCACGGTCAATACCAGTGAAGCGGTGAGCATCGATACCAGCGGGGGGACGCCACGCTTGCTGCTCGACATCGGTGGTGTGACCCGTTATGCAACCTATGTGTCAGGTTCTGGCAGCGCTGCGTTGCTGTTCCAGTACACCGTGCAAGCCGGCGACAACGACAGCAACGGTATCAGCGTGGCGGCGAGCCTGGACCTGAACGGCGCGACCGTGCGCGATCCGGCGAGCAACCCGCTGACGCTGACGCTCAACAACCTTGGCAGCACCGTGTCGGTGCTGGTCGATACCGTCGTCCCGCAAACCACTGGCATCGTGCGCGTCGATGCCAGCCCGAGCGCTGCCGACTCGGTCCGCTACACGGTGACGTTCGACGAGAACGTCAGCGGCGTGGATGTCGCCGATTTCACCCTGGTGTTGAGCGGCAGCGCTGCCGGCAACATCGCCAGTGTTACCCAGGTCGATGGCCATACCTACACGGTACTGGTCAACGGCCTGAGCGGGGTGGGTAGCGTGCGCCTGGACCTCAATGGCAGCGGCACCGCTATTACCGATGCCGCCGGCAACGGCCTGAGCGGTGGCCTGGCTGGCGCTGTCTACAGCATTGACCGGGTCGCGCCGAGCATCACCCATGTCGAGGTGCCCAGCAACGGCAACTACGTTGCCGGGCAGAACCTGGACTTCATCGTCCACCTCGACGAAACCGTCGTGGTCGATACGACCGGGGGCACACCGCGTATTGCCGTTACCCTCGATAGCGGTGGTACCGTCTACGCCAACTATCTGTCCGGTTCCGGTACCGCCGCCCTGGTGTTCCGCCTGACCGTCGCCAGCGGGCAGTTGGACAGCAACGGCATCACTGTCGCTAGTACTCTCCAGCTCAACGGCGCAACCCTGCGCGATGGGCTCGGCAACAACGCCGGTACCACACTCAACGGCGTGCCCGGCACCAGCGGCGTCTTGATCGATGCCGTGGTGCCGAGCGTGGCCACGGTCTCGGTACCGGCCGCCGGCGCGTATAACAGTGGCGACGTACTGAGCTTCACGGTCAATACCAGTGAAGCGGTGATCGTCGATACCAGCGGGGGGACGCCACGCTTGTTGCTCAACATCGGTGGCGTGACCCGCCATGCAACCTATGTGTCAGGCTCCGGCACCGGCGCGCTGCTGTTCCAGTACACCGTGCAGGCCGGCAACAACGACGCCAACGGCATTGGCGTGGCGGGCAGCCTGGACCTGAACGGCGGGGCCGTGCGCGACGGAGCGGGCAATACCTTGAACCTGTCGCTCAACAACCTTGGCAGTACCTCGTCGGTGCGGGTTGACACCCTGGCACCCCAGGTTGCCGATATCGTGCGGGTCGATGTCAGCCCGATCGCCAGCAGTTCGGTCCGTTACACCGTGACCTTCGATGAAAGCGTCAGCGGCGTCGACAGCCCCGACTTCGCGCTGGTGTTCAGCGGCACGGCCAGCGGACGTATCGCCAGCGTGACTGCGCTCAACGGGTGGACCTACACCGTACTGGTCGACAGCCTCGCCGGGCTCGGCACGTTGCGCCTTGATCTCAAGGGCAGCGGCACCGCTATCGTCGACAGTGCCGGCAACGACCTCAGTGCCGGCCTGCAAGGCAGTGTCTATAGCATCGACCGGGTCGCCCCCTCGGTGACGGCGGTGCAGGTTCCGGCCAACGGCACCTATGTCGCCGGGCAGACCCTGGATTTCACCGTGCAGCTGGACGAAGCCGTGCTGGTCGATACCGCCGACGGTTTGCCGCGCCTGGCTATCAGCCTGGGCAACGGCCGGGTCGCCTATGCCGACTACCTCTCCGGCTCCGGCAGCACTGCCCTGGTGTTCCGCATGACCGTCAGCAGCGGCCAGCAAGGCAACAACGGCATCAGTGTCGGGCCGCTCATCGATCTCAACGGTGGCAGCTTGCGCGATGCCCTGGGCAATGATCTGGAGGCTGCGCTCAATAACGTCGCCAGTACCGATGCCGTGCTGATTGATGCTCGTGCGCCGCGTCCAGGCGCAATCAGCCTCGATGGCCCTTCGCCGACGGCGGAACCGACCCTGAGCTTTACCCTGACCTTCGACGAAGACGTCAGCGGCGTGGACGTCGGCGATTTCAGTGTGACCAGCACCGGCAGTGCCAGCGGTAGCCCGCAATCGCTGGTGCAAGTCGATGCCCGGACCTACCGGATCAGTGTGGCCAGTATCAGTGGCCAGGGCAGCCTTGGCCTGCGCCTGAATGCGTTGGGAAGCGGCATTCAGGACCAGGCCGGCAATGCATTGGCGGTGTCGCTGACGGGGCCGGCCTATGTCATCAATGCGCAGGACGCCGGGGATCCTGAGTACCGGGTCAAGGTCCCCGAGCCGAGCACCGTGCCTTCGAGCACCTTGGCGCAACCACAAGTACCGCTGATGCCAACGCAGCCGACGACCTCACCCTTGTTGCCGACGCCGTTGTTCGAGGTGCGCACGCTGGGCAGCGGCATCGCCCCCTTGGGTCGCCTCTTCATACACAACGGCGCCAGCGCACCGAGCTTCATCGCCCAGGTCTTTGCCAGCAGCAACAATCCTGGCGAGGGCACGGGCACGGGGTTCCTGGGTTTTGGCGGTGGCGATGGCGGGGTGTTTGGCAGTAGCAGCTTCTCGACTATTTTCACCCGGCAAATGCCGTCGGAGGAGGTCCAGATGAGCGTCTTCGATGGCAAGCAGTGGCGCGGCGGTGATGGCCGCGGTGTCTCCGGGGCGCCGACCCTGGGTCAGCAATTGCATGCACTGAACGAGGCCGACCAGCGTCCTGTACGCGAGTTGGCCCTGGCCCTGGCGCAACCGACGCAGATCGGACCGCGGGCATGATGGACGGCACCAACACTTTCAAGATCGAGCCGTACCAGGGGGCGGCCCAAGGATGAAAAAAAACCACAAGTTGCTCGGGGTCAGCGTCTTGGCATTCGCCATCAGCGGCTGTGCGGTCACCAGCCAGCCGATAGACAGGCAGGTCAGTGAGGACCGTGCACGCGCCGATATTAGCGCGATGTTCAAGGACCAGGAACCGCTCAGGGGGCCGCTGACCTTGCATCAGGCAATGGCACGGGCGGTGAAGTACAACCTCGAGGCGCGACTGAAAGTCATGGAAGAAGCGCTGGCCAAGCGCCAGGTCGACCTGGCGAGCTTCGACATGTTGCCGCGCATGGCACTGGAAGCCGGTTATGCCGGACGTAACAATGTCAGTGCGTCCAGCAGCCAGAGTGTGCGAACGGGTACCCAGTCCCTGGAACCCTCGACCTCCCAGGACCGCGATCGCGAGGTGGCCGACCTGACCATGGTGTGGAACGTCCTCGACTTCGGTGTCAGCTATGTCAGCGCCAAGCAGCAGGCCGACCAGCGCCTGATTCTCCAGGAGCGCCGGCGCAAGGTCATCCATACCATCACCCAGGATGTACGCTCGGCCTATTGGCGCGCCGTGGCGGCGCAGCGTCTGCTGACCCAGATCGACAGCCTCATGGGGCGCATCGCCGAGGCGCGCAGCAATAGCCAGCACATGAGTGCGCAGCGCCTGGGCGACCCGGTACAGGTGCTCAGCTATCAGCGTGCGCTGATCGAAGCGACCCGCCAGCTGGAAGAGCAGCGTCGCGCCTTGTCGCTGGCCAAGACCGAACTGGCGGCGTTGATCAACCTGCCGTTGAACGCCGATTTCAGCCTGGCGCCGCAGGAGGGCTATGCGCTGCCGCAGTTCAAAGGCGATTTCGCCCAGCTTGAGCAGCAGGCCCTGGCCAGTCGGCCGGAACTGCGCGAGCAGGATTACCAGGCACGCATCAGCGCAGCGGAAACACGCAAGGCCATGTTGCGCTTGCTGCCGGGCCTGGAGTTTTCCGCCGGCGGGCATTACGACAGCAACTCCTTCCTGGTCAATCAGAGCTGGGCGGACTACGGCGTCAAGGTCACCTGGAACCTGTTCAACGTGCTCTCGGCACCGGCCGCCATCAAGGTTGCCAAGGCCGGCGAGGATGTAGCGGCAGCCCGGCGCCAGGCGATGTCGATGGCGGTCCTGGCACAACTGTATGTGGCCAACGCCAACTTCAACGAGGCGACCCGGCAGTTCCGCACCAGCGAAGAGCTGGCAACCCTGGACGGGGAAATCGCCGAGCAGTTGCGCAACCGCTATCAGACCCAGAACATCGGAGAGCTGGAACTGATCCAGGGCGAGCTCAACAACCTGCAGACCCAACTCAAGCGCGACCTGGCCTATGCCGAGTTACGCAATGCCCATGCGCAGCTGTTCGTCAGCGCCGGCACCGATCTGCTGCCCGAGACCCTGCCGGACAACCGCCTCGATACCATTGCCACGGCATTGCAGAACAGCGAGTCACGCTGGGTGCGGTGATGGCGGGGGGAGGGGCCTCACCAGGTCGAACACTGGCGTTCGATCTGGCCCTGCCCATGAGGCCGAGATTCGTTGGAAAAAGCTATCAAGAAGGAATACGCACCCCAGCCAATGATTGGGCAAAACGCTGTATCTCCTCCTCCGAGGGCGGCCAAGTGACCCCCAGGCCTGGCGCACAGTAGGCCTTGATCGACACCTTGGCCAGATCGGCGAGTTCACTCTCGGGGAGATGGTCTTTGGCGCAGTTCTTCCAGTCGCTACCGAACACCTCATAGAGCGCGCCCAGGGCCACGATCCGGTGTTCAGCGATACTGGCTTCGGCCGCCGAAGATCCGGATGCTACTGTCAGCCCTAGCCACTCCCTTAGACGCCTTGGCAGTATGTCCCAACCGGACTGATCAAACCGCTGGGCCTGCTGCAGCATTGCCAGGTAACGCAAGCGATTGGCAAAACGCTTGAGCGCTCGAGGTGTTCTGCGATGCTTCTGGACCAAGGGCGACCATGCCACCAGAGACGCTTTGAACGCTGGTGAGTCCTGCACCCTGTACAGAGTGCGGCGCAAACGCAAAAGCGCATAGGTCAAACCCGTGGTAACCAGCAGCACGATGATCGCTACCACCGTAAAGGCGATATCGTTACGCGTATCCAACGCTTCGTTCGGCGGGAAGGGGTTGGCTGTGACGGTGCTGTCAAGATTGGTTTCAGGCAGTGCGGAGCTGCCTTGTTTGTTGTCGTCGGGTACGCTGGCAGGGGGTGTCGCAGCTGTTTTGTTTGTCGTGGTTTCGTAAGCTTGCGCCGAGGCAAGCGGGAGTTGATAGTGCTGGCCTGAATGCCATGCATAGCCGAGTGCAACAAGACAAAAAACCGTAGTGACTGCAATCTTCAGTCGTTTGAAAAGGGCCGTCTGTGGCGTTGAGTCGGCTGCGGTTTCTTCCAGCAAGGAGTGCGGTTTGTCGCTGGGAGTATCCGGTACTGCGATCTCCAGATTGATCAGCTTTTCCAGGTAGTCACGGGCGTATTTGCGTCGCCGCATACGTTCCAACTCGGCTTTTGCCTCAGCCGTGAGCGGCGCTTGGCTAGAGCTGTCGAGTTCGGTCATTTCCTGGGCGATCTTTTCAAAGGACAACGCCAGCGCCGCCTGTACCCGGTTGGTGGCCATGCCAAAGATAACAAAGCATTTGCCTGACGACACCAGGAAATTGACGGCCTCCATTACCTCCAGGACAGCCTCTGCGCGACAACGGTCCAGGTCATCGATCACCACCACCAAGCGCCCAGGCAAACACTGGGTGACCTCCTCGAACTCCTTGGCGAACCGTGAGCGGAAGCTGGTCAGGGCATTCGCTTCCTTGAGTCGAAACTGCTCTACCGAGTTGGACAGCAACACGGCCGGATCCGCGCCGAAAGCGGTTAGCGTCTTGCGCAAGGCAACGAACGCTGTAACCAGCCCTGCCAGTTTCGCCGCCAGCGGCCCCAGATTCAGCGATCCGAGAAACGCCAGCGTGATCCCGTCGTCCTGGGGCGCCGAGGCTTTGTCGAGCAGTGTCGAAAGCGACTGCCATTGACCTGCCTCATGAGCCGACAGGTAGGCCCCCAACCAGACCGCGGACAGTGCCAACAGACTGGCCACGAACCAATGCCTTTTCGTGCGTAGTACCAGCAGTCGCCAGCGGAATATCCACCCGCTCGGTTCGAAAAAGGAAGGCAGCGACTGCTCGCGCACGGCACTGAGCAAGGCCGCGAGCAACTGCTCATCTTTCTGGTGGTGCCAGGCGTTGAACCATACCGGGCGGCAGCCGTTGTTCTGCAAGTCTTTGCAAATCAACGTCATCAGGCTGCTCTTGCCGGTACCCCAGTCGCCGGAAACAGCGAGCGTCAGCGGCGGCTCCGTGGCCTCGTTGCGCAGAAAACGCGAAATGCCTTTGGCCAGTGGGCCGAAGCGCAGGCGGTCTTGGCAGAAGTCTTGGGTTGGCGCATCCGACGCGGCCATGGTGGCGACGCCATCCTCCACGGGGGGCGGCCGGGTCTGGAATGCACGCATCCACATCCAGGCGATCAGCAGCAGCGAGGCCCAGAACCACGGCGCAGGGTAGCGGGAGTATTGAATCGGAGTGGGCACGATTGCCCAGGTCTTGCCGCCGTCCCGGGTGCGCGTGAGGGCAGGGTGCAGGCCGACGGCCCAGCCGTTGTTGGCATCACTGAACCACATGGCCAAGCGCGTGGAGCGTGCCGGCGAGTAGCTTTTTTGCGCCGCGCCGTTGACGCTTGCAATCATCTGGCCGTCCTCGCCCGCCATCCAGCCAAGGCCGTTGCCCGTGCTGTAGGTCGCGGTTGCAGTCATCTGGACATCAGGCGTGGGCTGCAAGCGCCAGGTAGCGCCGCAATCGTTGGACACCATCGTCCCGTCCTTTGCTTTGGGAGGGGCCTTCAGGCCGTCTGGAGAGAACGTCATGGTGTGCACGTCCGCAGGCTTGTCCCTGGCAACACTTTTCCACTTCAAGCCGCCGTCTGTGGTAGACAAGGACGCCCCCTCGCCATTGCTGATCCTGCCACGCAGTCCATCCGCTTGAAAGTGGACGCAGCGTAGCCCTGGCAGTTGGGGTTGTGGTTGTGGTTTCAGCAAACGCCAGGAGCGCCCTAGATCCGTGCTCGACAGCAATTCCCCATCCTCCGTGGCCATCCATCCGTGGCCATTTTCGAGGAACATGATCGAGGTCACAGTGGAGTGAATGCCGGTGACGGTCGGCAGCCAGTGCTCACCCGCGTCGGTGGTTCGCAGCAACACGCCAGCGTACCCGGCCGCCCAGCCGCGTTTGCCATCGGCCAGGAATGTTATGGCGAAGAGGCTGCCAGGCAATGCGCTGGCCTTAACCTTCCAGGTTTTCCCGCAGTCCTCGCTGGTGACGATGCTGCCATAGTCGCCAATGGCCCATGCGTGTTTGCAGTCGGTAGGCACTGGAGAAACCACCAGCCCCCACGGACTATCGTTGGAGGTTTGCGAGGCGTCCTTGCTCAGAGACCTTTCTATTTGTGTTCCGGGTGGCATGCCTTGGGGCCAGCGGGGTGAACGATTATTAAAGTACGGCGATGGTGATGGGAGCTGCGGAGGACCTATCGGAATTCCAGATGAACGAGTATCTGGTGTCCAGGTGCCGCTGTCAGGGCGCATCTCATAGACCGAACCCGAGAATGTGACGGCGCCACCTTGCTTGCCATCATCGGAGATCCACGCGTATGTCAGGTCCTTGGTCAACCCGCTGACCTGGCTGCGCCAATGCTTGCCGCTATCGTCAGAGAACAGGGCGGCGCCGCTGTCGCCAACAGCCAGAAGGTATTGCCCATTTGCGGAGGCCGCGATGGAGTTGAGTTTGCGGGCGGGTTGCCATAGCCGCAACTCACCATTCGCCTCGCGGGGGTACAGCAGTTGGTCCACCCAGCTTCGCTCGGAAACGGGGGTGGCCGGGTAAGGGTAGGGTGGTTGCCAGTGAGCCAAGACGCCGGCTGCAACGGTCATTACAATCGCCAGCAGCCCCCAGCTCAGGTTGAATTTGAGTGGCGGTGATGAGGGTGTCGATTCAGGCGTGATCCTGGAGGATTGACTGGAGAGCATGTTCGCCGTCTCGATGTCAGACCATGGTGATGTCCCAAGGTGTGGAAAAAACGGACGGCTGCGCTTCCCACCTGCCGCAGCGGGCGGCTTTATCAATATAGTCGGTGGGCGGATGTTCACGCTTGCTGGCGATAAAAAAACGCTGGGCATTCACACTGCGACAGCGGACGAAAGCCTGACGAGCCTGGGCTTCAGTAGTGAAATCGCGGGGCAAGCCGGCCCCTATGGTGTGACGGCGTATTTCACCGCGGCGGCCCGCGACGGCACGTTGAGGGTGCGCAACAACGACGACACATGAATGCGCACGGTAAAGGGCGAGATATCCAGCGCGCGGGCAATTTCCTTGTTGGTCTTGCCCTGGGCGATCAGGCGCAACACCTCTTGCTGACGCGCGGTCAGGGTGGTGGCCACTGCACTGGTGTCCAGCGGCAGCAACCCGGACGGAGCAAAACGCACCAGCACTTCGCCTTCGCGAATGGCCAGAATCGCCTGGCCGATCTCGTCGGGGGCGATGTTCTTGCCAATGAAACCGTCGATACCGGCGGCCATCACTTCGCTGATCAGCTCCGGGTCATCGACCATCGACACCACAATCAGGGTGGTGCGGCGCAACTGTTGACGCAAGTCGACCAACTGAGTGATGCAGGTAAGCCCGGGGAAGCGCAGGTCAAGGAGCAGGGTGTCGGGCTCCGCGCCGCGAGCAACCTGTGCCAGGACGCTGTCGAAATCCCCGGCTTGTTCGATCAGCGCATCAGGTAACAGGCGCTGGACAGTCCCCACCATCGCTTCGCGAAACAGCGGGTGGTCGTCAGCTATGATGATCCGGCATGCCATGTCGAGTGCCTCCCTGGGCCTGGCGTTCCTTACAGGCGTGTTACTTTACCACCGGGCACGGACGCTGCCCGGTGTACGTACTGGATATGACGACTGTCGCACAAGGATGTTCCCGATGAAGTTCGAGAAAAATACCGAGCTCGACCAGGCCAACCTGCGGATCATTGTCGCCGGCCTTGCCATGGTCTATATCAGCGTGTTGGGTTTTCTGCCCGGGCAGCAGGTCAACACGTACCTGCCGATCATGATCTACATCGTCCTGTTCCTGCTGCTGTCGATCGTCCTGCGCCAGGTCATCGTGCGCTGGCCGGGCAACTATCCGGCCCGGCGTATCTTCAGCATGGTCCAGGACTACACCGGCACCTGTTACGGCCTGGTGGTGGGTGGCGAGGCCGCGCTGCCGCTGTACGCGGTGATGGTCTGGGTCAACCTGGGCAATGGCATGCGCTATGGCTCGCGATACCTGGCGATCGCCACCGCCCTGGCGTTGTTGGCATTGCTCTGCGTTTACCGGCTGACCCCTTACTGGCAGGCGCAACCGTTCATGGTGCTGATGTTGATGATCACCAGTACGGTCATCCCCATGTACGCGCACCTGTTGCTTGAGCGCACGCGCAAGGCCTCCGAAGAAGCGACCGCCGCCAACCTGGAAAAGTCGCGCTTTCTGGCCCAGGCCAGTCACGACCTGCGCCAACCGATTCACTCGATCGGCCTGTTCACCGCTTGCCTGCGCGAAGCGCGCCTGGGCGAGGAGGAGCGACGCCTGGTCGACAACATCGACCGCTCGCTGCTCAACGTCGCGCAACTGTTTCGCTCGATTCTCGACCTGTACACCCTCGACAACGGGCGCCTGCAACCCCGCCTGCAATGCGTACAGCTGGCTGATCTGCTCCACGACCTGGTGCGCCAGAACGCCGAAGCGGCGCGTTGGGCCGGCGTCGAACTGCGCCTGCGGGTGGCCGAGCACTGGGTGCAGATTGACCCGGCGCTGCTGGCCACCATGGTCCAGAACGTGCTGTCCAACTGCTTCAAGTACGCACCGCAGCGGCCGGTATTGATCGGTGTGCGCAAGCGTGGTGACGGGTTGGCCATTGTCGTTTATGACCAGGGCTGCGGCATTGATGCCGACGAATTGCCCAAGGTCTTCGAGGAGTTCTACCGCGTGCGCCAGTTACGCGACAAGGACGTTGAAGGCGTGGGCCTGGGCCTGTCGATCGTCAGACGCCTGGGCCGGATGATGGACATGCAGGTGGCGATACGTTCGCGGGTCGGCCATGGCACGGCGGTGAGCCTGCTGGGCTTGCGCAGGGTTGAAGCACCCCGGCAGCCGATCACCCGAGAGCAAGCGAGCCAGGTCGGCTTGTTGACCGGCCTGAAAGTGTGCCTGGTGGAGGATGACCGCAACGTGCTGCTGGCCACCAAAGCCTTGCTTGAACGCTGGGGCTGCGAAGTGCAGGCCGAATCCAGTGGCAAGGACCTGCTCAGCGACTGCGACATCATCGTCGCCGACTATGACCTGGGCAACCAGACCACCGGCATCGAGTGCATCGACCAGCTACGTGCGCAACGGGGCAGGGCGGTGCCAGCACTGATCCTCACCGGGCATGAGGTGGAGAGGATCCAGGCGGCCCTGCATGACCGCCAGATCGCGATTCTGTCCAAGCCGGTGCGCCCGGCCGAGTTACGCGCGACCTTGCGCTCGTTGCGTGAAGCCCGCACAGAACCGGTTTAGCTGAGGATCAATAGCGCTGCAGCGGATTCTGCGGCCGGCCACTGTTCTTGTTGTAGCAGTGGGCGCTCATCCCCATGCCCATCGAAGCGATCCCGATCATGACGCCGCTGGGCAGCTCGCAGTTGTAATCCCCTGAAGCGGTGCTGGCGATGAAGTAAGTGGCGCTGTTGTCGTTGCGCACGTTGGAAATCTTGGTCACCGGCTCGCCGATCGTCGTCTGGGCTGTGGTTTTCAGGCGATCTTCGTTGGGTTTCATGGTCTGGCAGCCGGCGAGGGCGACGAGCAGGGCGCTGAGCAGGGTGAGCGTGTTGAATGCAGGTTTCATGGCGCTTCTTCCTTGGTGTTGTTGTGTTGTTGCAGGCACGGCGATCCCTCGCGCGGCAACGCTGCGGCACTGGGGAACACTGGGGTGAAGAGGAATATAGCGCCGGGAAAGAGAAGGGTCGATTAGCACAAACGGGCTAATGGCACGTAGCCATCCGTCAGCGTTTGGCACCCAGCCGCAGGCTTTCGACGACCTCCGAGAGTTCTTCCGTTGATGTCGATTCTACCCCGGAGCTCTCAGCTCGAGGGAGCTGCCGGTACTCGCTAGGTGTACACCCGACGAATTGCTTGAAGGCACGGGCAAAATAAGAAGGGTCCTTGAATCCGACTTCGTAACCGATGCTGGTGATGGGCATCTGGCTGTTGTCGAGCAGCTCCCTGGCATAGTCCATCCGTTTGCTCAGGATGTACTCCATGAACCCCAGGCCATTGACTTCCTTGAACAGGCGGCTGAAGCGAAAGGTGGTCATGCCGCAGCGCTTTGCCAATTCTTTCTGGTCGATGCTGTCACGTAAATGCTGGTCGATGTAGAGCAATACGTTACTGAGTGCCTGGTGCTTGTGGTGTTCTGCGGTCAGCCGGATGCTGTCCGGCAGCGACGGACCATGTTCGATCAGGGGCTTCTTGCTGGGGAAGTGAGTGCTGCGGCGCAGCTCGCAGAGTTGCTGCAGCGCGTGCAGAAAGCGGCCTTTTTCGCTGTTGCACAGGGGCAGCACGATGTACTCCCAGACACGTGAGCGCATGGCCCATACGGCAAGCTCCTCGGAGTGCTGTACGGTGAACATGGCGATCGGTATCGAGGGGGACGCGTGCTTGATCTCCAGCAGCAGGTTGAGGCCAGGCATGTCGGGGCGGTCATAGTGGATGCAGACCATATCTGGCTGGCGCTCACCCGCAAGCTCGGACAACGCGGCGTTCTTGGCGATACGACATTCACAGGTCGGGCGAAAATGCGCTACCAACGCCTCGGCCGATCGATCCCGGGTGCGATCGAACCACAGCAGAAATGGCAAGTTGGCCGATTCAGGTTTCATTTTCTCATTCCTTCCTTGTTTCTCGTTTTCTTAACCTCGCCGGGCAGGCAGTGCTGCAAAATAATCCTAGTAATCAATAAAAAACTCCTAACCCCTCGTTAGGTCTCCTGACTAGGATGCAAACAGGCGGCACACTAAGTCTCCGCCTCGGCCAATAGAACTTAGATGAGGTGAGTAAAATGAATCTGCAATCGATCAAAACGTCGGTGCTGAAATTCATCAAGGACGAAGAAGGCCTGACGATTGTTGAATATGCGGTAGCGGGTGGTTTGATTACACTGGGCGCCGTGGCCGCTTTCGTCACACTGGGGGGTAACGTGAACACCGCCATTACCAGTTTGGGTTGTGCAGTCAAAGGCACCACTTGCTAGCGGCACAACGCGCATCGTCGGCCCCGCCCAGAGCGCCAGCAGCTTGCTAGCCTCTGGGCCGTGGCGGCGACGAACACCTTGCCGCAGGCTGAGGGACGTGTCGCGAGGATAAAAACGCATCATATGGACTCTGCCTGGTTGGTTAACCATGATCCCGTTCGGACAAGGTGGAGTCTTCTCAGCCGTGGCGCCGCAGGCTAAAGGCCTGCGTGCCGAGCCCCCCAACAATCCAGTCTCTTGGCGCGTCAGACTTCACTGTCCTGGCCCCGCTCCTGATATTTCTTCCTCGTTGACCAGTATCGTCGTTGTGTTGCCTGTGAGCAGATCAAATCCTGATAAGAAAGCGCTTGCTTAGACCGATTCTGCGAGATTTGTTTCTCGGCGTATTGGCGCTGTTTCGGGTCTTTGCAGGGTAGCGGGAGGCGACCGAGTTTCGCCTGCGATTAGGTTGCAACGTTATGTAAGTTATTCCCTATTGATCGCGTGCGTTAGGATTTAAGACGGTGTGCTTAGTATTTTTTCTTGCGCGGCTAATACCGCAAAAAACTCGCAAAAAACTCCTAGCGTTGAGCAAAAAACTCCTAACCCCTGCGTTGTGCTTCTGACTAATGTTCACCCAGGCAGTACGAGAAGTGCTGCTATTAAGAAAACACACTGAATGAGGTGAGCAAAATGAATCTGCAATCGATCAAGACTTCGGTAGTGAAGTTCATCAAAGACGAAGATGGCCTGACCATTGTGGAGTATGCGGTGGCGGGTGGGTTGATAACGCTGGGCGCTGTTGCCGCATTTGTCACCCTGGGCGGTAACGTCAGTGCAGCCATTAAAAGCCTGGGCTGCGCAGTCAAAGGCACCACTTGCTAACACCCCACCGTCCACAGAGGGTTGCAGTCATGAGCATGGAGCAATCAGTCGCTATTGCATCGTTGCTGGGGCTGCTGGGTATAGCGGTGCTGAGCGATCTTCGCCATCACCGCATTCCCAACCTCTTGGTCTTGCTGGGTTTGGGTCTGGGCTTGGCCGGCCAGGTTTACACCTTGGGTGTTATCGGGCTCGGTTATGGGGCGCTGGGCATGCTGATCGGTTTTGCCGTTTTTCTCCCGATGTATGCCTTTGGGGGGATGGCGGCCGGTGACGTCAAATTAATGGCCATGGTCGGCGCCTTTCTTACTCCTCACGATGCCTTGTGGACCGCGTTGTTCAGCCTTATAGCCGGCGGTCTATGCGGAATACTGATTGTCCTCGTCCGCGGTCAAGTACAGCAGACCATGGGCCGCTACTGGCTGATGTTGAAAGCCAGGGCCTATTTCTCGCCAGCGGTTGATGAAGTGGCAGGCAAGCCCTTTCCCTATTCAGTCGCAGTCCTGCTCGGCACTTTGACCAGTGTCTTCTGGCTGCCCTTCGGCCAGTAGGTCAGGAGAACACTATGTACGCCATCAGCAACAGCAGCAGCGTTACTCACGATGAGCGCGAACAAGTTGTGCAGCGGCTGGCGCCACAGCCACGCACCATCCGTGAAACCGGGCTGGCGGACAACTTGCTCGGTGATCTGGTCTGCAAGCATCTGCACGATGCCGGTGTGCTGGACATGTCGCGGCTGGTGGAACGCCTGGCCCTGACAGGCGCGGTACTTGAAGAAATACTGACCTTCCTGCGCAAGGACGGTCGTGTCGAAATTCTCGGGCAAACCGGTGGTCAAGCCTTGCGCTACGGGCTGACTGAACGCGGTCGCAGCGCCGCCCGTGATGCATTGGCGCGCAGCGGGTATATCGGTGCGGCACCTTTTCCGGTGAGTAGCTATCGCGCGCTGCTCAAGCTGCAGACCATTCACCACGGTCGTATCAACGCCCAAGACATGCAACACGCCTTTGGCGGGGTGGTCCTGGCGCAGAGCATGCTCGACCAACTGGGTGTGGCGCTCAATTCCGGCCGCGCGATCATGATCTACGGGCCGGCGGGTACTGGCAAAACCTATGTCAGCAGCCGCTTGATACGCCTGTTCGATGAAACCATCTGGGTACCTCATGCCATTGCGATCAACGATGCGGTGATCGAGATTTTCGATCCACAGGTACACCGGCGCCTGGGTGGCGACGATGAGCTGCAGAATGCTCTGCTGCTCGATGAAGGGATCGATCGCCGGCTACTGCGCTGTGAACGCCCGATCGTCATTACCGGCGGCGAATTGAGCATGGAGCAGTTGGATGTCCGCTACGACCCTTTCACGCGTCAGTACCAGGCTCCGTTGCAGCTCAAAGCCAGCAATGGCCTGTTTGTCATCGATGACATGGGGCGTCAACGCATGTCGCCGGCCGAGCTGTTCAACCGCTGGATCGTGCCGATGGAGGAGAAACGTGACTTTCTTAACCTCGGCGGTGGGCGGCACTGTGAGCTGCCGTTCGACCTGATCCTGGTGTTTTCCACCAACCTCAATCCGCTGGAGCTGGCCGACGAAGCGTTCTTACGGCGTATTGGCTACAAGCTGCAGTTCGGTTACCTGAAACCCGAAGAATACGAACGGATCTGGCGCCAGGAAAGCGAGCGCCTGGGTATGTCTCACGACCCGCAGCTACTGCATTACGTGCTTGAGGAACTCTACGGCGTTGAAAACATGCCGCTAGTGCCTTGCCACCCACGTGACCTGTTGAATATGGCCCTCGACCGCCAGCGTTACCTGGGCGGCACCGGGCCGTTGACGCCGCAGGAGTTGGAGTGGGCATGGCACAACTATTTCGTACAGCTCGACTTCCTGGGATAGATAAGGAGACACCGCCATGAGTTCTCGTACTTTCATCTTGATTGCCTTGTCCGTGATCCTGGGGTTGGGCGCCGCGTGGATGGCCAACACCTGGCTCAGTGCCCGACTCAACGCCAGCCCCGACGATAATCAGCAGAACGTGGTGGTGGCCACCGTGGAAATCGCTTTCGGGCAAATGGTCGAGGCGCAGCAGGTGACGCTGGTGCGCATGCCCAAGGACACGGTACCCGACGATGCCTTCGACGCCATCGACAAGGTCGTCGGCAAGATCGCCACATTCTCCATGTTGAACGGCGATATCGTGCGCGGTGCGCGTCTGGCCGAGCACCTGGGCGGGAGCACGCTGGCCTCGCTGATCGAACCCACCAAACGTGCGATTTCGGTACGTGTGGATGATGTGGTGGGGGTGGGCGGGTTCCTCTTGCCGGGTAATCGGGTCGATGTCCTGGCGACCAAGCAGACAGGTAATACCGGTAACGCCGAGTCCCGCACCATTCTGGAGGACTTGCGGGTACTGGCAGTGGACCAGACCGCCAGTACCGACAAGACCCAGCCGGTGGTGGTACGTGCGGTCACCCTGGAAATGACGCCCGACGAAGCGGAACTGCTGGTCAAGGGCATGACGGACGGGAAGCTGCAACTGGCCCTGCGCAATCCACTGGACAACAACAAGCTACCGGTCACCAAGCCGGTGGAGCTGGCCCAGGTTGCGCCAGTGCCACCGGTCAAGCAGATCGTCCAGCGCAAGGGCGGATCTGGCGTCAGTGGCATCACGCTGATCCGCGGTATCGAAGTCAAACGCGTGAACACTCTGTAGCTGACAGGCGCAACCGTTGCAGGCATCGCCCACCAGGTAGCGTCGCCGCTTGGCGGTGGTGGGCGACGGCACCCGGCAGATCAAGGTCGGCAGAACTCTGGAGGGCTTGATGATGAGAGCACGTATCCACCAACCACTCCGTGCGTTTCCAGGGCAACAGCGCGGAACCATTATTGTGCTGGCGGTGATCGCCATGGCCGCCATCCTGGTGATGGGGGCTTTGGCGCTGGACGGCGGCCATATGCTGGTAAACAAGGCGCGGCTGCAGAATGCTGTCGATGCCGCAGCCCTGAGCGGGGCCAAGACCCTCAGCGAGGTATACGGTGCAACCGGCTCGGCCAGCCTCACGCAAGCCGCTGCCCTGGGCACACTGACGCTTAATGCCAACGCCAGTGGCAACAAGGAACTGGCCAGCGCTGTTGGCAATAATGTTTCCGGCTTCGCCACGGTAGAGCTGTCTGCCAGTGTCTATGGGCCTTTTTCCTTTCCGGGCCCGGCCAATGCGAGCTATGTACGGGTATCGGTCGCCAATTACCCGCTGAGCGGTTTTTTCTGGGGCATGTTGAAGGCGATCGGCGATGGCGTTGCCCCGAACAAGGCCGTGGCCGCGGTGGCCACCGCCGGCCCCAGCCCTGCCAGCCCGTGCGATATCACGCCGCTGATGGTGTGTGGCGACCCGAGCAAGAACGACCCCGCTACCGGGATGTTCTGGGGGTTCAAGTTCGGTGATTTGCAAGTGTTGAAAACGGCGGCGAACAACAGTTCGGCAATCGGCCCCGGCAATTTTCAGCTGCTCGACTTCGGCTCGGGTGGCAACACCGTGAGGAAAGGCCTGGCGGGCGGCATCAATCAGTGCAATAGCGTCGGCGACAACGTCCTGACCAAACCGGGCAACACCGTGGGGCCTGCCTCTCAAGGCCTGAATACGCGCTTCAACGAATATTCAGGTGGCCTCAGCGCTGCGGACTATCCGCCGGACCTGGTGATTGCGGTCAACGCCAAGTCGTTGACGTACACCGGTACACCGGAACAGATCCAGTACAACAATCAGACCATCACCTCCACCAATGGCAACCTGGTTACGGCCACTGGTGAAGCCCTGTACGACTACAACGACTGGGTACGGGCCTCTGCCGCTTGTGTTGCCGGCACAGGTGGCGGCTGCCTGGGCAACGGCGCGTTCGAGCGGCGGATTCTGAAAGTGGTGATCGGTGATTGCTCTGGCAAGAACGACGGGGCGTCGTCGATTCCGGTGTTGAGCTTCGGCTGCTATTACGTGATGCAACCGGCAAATCAACAGGGCAACTCGGCGCAGATATTCGGCCAGTTCGTCAAACAGTGCGAGGGCGACAATGTGCCCGGCCCCAATCCTGTCAACGACGCAGGCCCGCAGATCATTCAGTTGTACAAAACCTATATCGATAACAGCCAGACACCGAGTACCGACTCTTAGGAGGCCTTATGGGACACCGTGGACGCAAGACGCCGCAGGCCCAGCGTGGGCTGGCGATGGTGGAAATGGTGATTACGCTGCCACTGCTGTTGCTGCTGCTGTTCACCTTCGGTGAGTTCGGCCGCATGTTGTTCCAGTACAACAGCCTGATGCAAGCCAGTCGGGATGCCGGACGTTTTGTCGCCGGCCAGGCCTGGAATGCAACCTTGGGCAAGGTCGAAGTGAGCGACACGCTTCGCGCCCAGGCCCAGAGCGTTGCGGTGTACGGCGTGCCGGCCAACCCCAACGGCTACCCGGCGGTGGTACCGGGGCTGAGCACCGGAAAAGTCTCGGTGACGGTAGTGGGCACTGATCACGTCCAGGTCAGTATCGACTACACCTTTTTGCCGGTGATCGGTAGCGCAATCCCTGCGTTCTATGGCCAGAGCGAACCGCTTGGCCTGACGTTGACCTCTACCGTGGTGATGAGGGCCTTATGATGAATCTCAAGCGCATGCGCGGTGTGTATGTCGTCGAGTTCGCGATTACCAGCCTGGTGTTTTTCACCTTGCTGTTCGGCGTGCTGGAAATGGGCCGACTGTATTTCACCGTCAACGCACTGAATGAAAGCGTTCGCCGCGGTGCCCGCCTGGCGGCGGTGTGCGATATCCATGATCCGGTGATTTTGCGTCGGGCCATTTTCAATGCGGCCACTAACAGTGGTACGAGCAGTCTGATCGGCAACCTGGCCACGGCCAACCTGAACCTGGTCTACCTGGACGAGGACGGTGCGGTGGTCGCAAGCCCCGGCGACCTCAGCGGCGCCAGCGGCTTTCGGGCCATTCGCTATATCCAGTTACAACTGAGCAACTTCACCTTCAAGCTGTTGATTCCCGGGTTCGGTGGGGGGTTCACCCTGCCGGTATACAGGTCGACCGTGCCGCGTGAAAGCCTCGGTCGGCAACCCGAGGCGGGAGTTACCCCGGAGATTACGCCATGCTAAATACCAAAGAAGCTCCCGTCGCCAGCGTGACTGAAAAAACAGGCATGCGCCTATTGATCAGTGGACGTGACGTGGCGGCGTTGAACCATCTGAAAACGTTGAGCCAGGGCCTGCCCAACCTGAACGTCAACACGCGCCTGGTGAGCAACGGTCACACCGACCCGCTGTATGGGCTGGAGCAAATGCCTGATCTGTTGCTGTTGCGGGTCAGCCACTTGTGGCGTGAGGAGCTGGCGGCCCTGCTGCAGCATCCGCTCAAAGAGCGACCGCCATTGTTGGTCTGCGGCCCGTTGGATGAGCGTGAAGGCATGCGCATGGCGATGCAGGCCGGCGCCCGGGATTTCTTGCCCGAGCCAGTGGCGGCTGACGACCTGCAGGCGGCCATCAACCGCATGTTGCTGGAGGTCCATGCCGAACAGGGCACAGGTGGCAAGCTGGTGGCGGTGATGAATGCCAAGGGCGGATCGGGCGCCACCATGTTGGCTTGTAATCTGGCCCATCAGCTGAGCATCCGCGGTGGCAGAACCCTGCTGCTGGACCTGGACCTGCAGTTCGGCACGGTGGCCCACTGCCTGGATGTACTGCCGACACACAGCCACATGGAAGTGTTGAAACAGGTCGACGAGCTGGACAGCATCGCCTTGCGCGGTTTCTGCAGCCACTTCAGCCCGACCCTGCATGTCCTCAGTGGCCGTACCGGTGAACTGTGCCTGTCGCAGGATGTTCGCCTGGAACAACTGGAAAGCCTGTTGCGGCTGGCGCGCAGTACCTATGACTGGGTGGTGGTGGATCTGCCGCGGCAAATCGACCACCTCACGGGCGTCACGCTGGAGCAGGCGGACCGGATCTACATCGTGATGCAACAGAGCCTCAGCCACCTGAAAGACGGCACGCGCCTGACACGCATTCTGCGCGACGACCTGGGTGTGCAGGGCAATCGCTTGCAGGTGGTGGTCAATCGCTACAACAAAACCTCGCCGGTCAGCCTCAAGGACATTACCGAGGCCCTGCGCTGCACCGACGTGCAAAAGCTCCCCAACGACTATTCGGTGGTCAGTGAAAGCCAGAACAGCGGTGTACCGCTGGAGGTCCACGCGCCGCGTGCAGCCGTGACTTTAGCCATGCGTGAGCTGAACCAGAACCTGATCGGGGTGGTGGCCAGCGAGCGGGGGCTGTTTAAACGTACCTTTAGCCGTTTGTTCGGAGGGTAAGCCATGCTCAGCGACTTTCGTAATCGCCTGCGTCAGCATTCCGGCAAAAATGCTCCGGCAGACGAGCAGAATGTACAGGCCGACAGTGAAAACTGCGTCAGTGTACTCATGGCCTGGGAGGCCGCCATACCGGACGTGCTCTACGAAACCCGGACCAAGCTCAACCCGGTGGAGACCGAGTGGCGAGAGAAGATCTACCAGTTACTGCTCAAGGTCATGGACCTGTCATTGCTCGATTCCCTGGAACCTGCCGAAGCGACGCGGCAGATCCGCGAGATCTGTCAGCGCCTGCTCGACGAGCACTCGGCGCCGGTCAGTTCCAGCAGCCGTCAATTGATCATCAAGCAGATCACGGACGAAGTGCTTGGCCTTGGCCCGTTGGAACCGCTATTGGCCGACCACAGCGTGTCCGACATCCTGGTCAACGGGTTTGACTCAGTGTATGTCGAGCGGTTTGGCAAGTTGCAGAGAACCGATGTGCATTTTCGCGACAATCACCACCTGTTGAACATCATTGACCGTATCGTCTCCAGCCTGGGCCGGCGCATTGATGAGTCATCACCGCTGGTGGACGCCCGGCTCAAAGACGGTTCCCGGGTCAATGCCATCATCCCGCCCCTGGCCATCGACGGGCCGAGCATGTCGATCCGGCGCTTTGCCGTCGACCTGCTCAACACTGAGAGCCTGGTGAAGATGGGCACCCTGACGCCCTCCATTGCCCTGATGCTCAAGGCAATCGTGCGCGGCCGCATGAATGTGCTGATCTCGGGCGGTACCGGCAGTGGCAAGACCACCATGCTCAACGTGCTGTCCAGCTTCATCCCGCACAACGAGCGGATCGTTACCATCGAAGACTCGGCCGAGTTGCAGTTGCAACAGCCCCATGTGGTGCGCCTTGAAACCCGTCCCGCGAATATCGAGGGCAGGGGCGAGGTGAGCCAGCGCGAACTGGTGCGTAACAGCCTGCGTATGCGCCCTGACCGCATCGTGATCGGCGAGGTGCGTGGCGCCGAAGCGCTGGATATGTTGACGGCGATGAACACCGGGCACGACGGTTCGCTCACCACCATCCATGCCAACACCGCGCGCGACGCCCTGGGCCGGATCGAGAACATGGTCTCGATGACCGGTGCGACCTTTCCGATCAAGGCCATGCGTCAGCAGATAGCCTCGGCCCTCAGCGTCGTCATCCAGCTGGAGCGTCAGGAGGATGGCACACGGCGCCTGGTCAGCGTCCAGGAGATCAACGGCATGGAGGGAGAAATCATCACCATGACCGAGATTTTCGCCTTCGTGCGCAACGGTATCGGTGAGCACGGTGAAGTCCTCGGCGAATTTCGCCCCACCGGCATGGTGCCGGCGTTTCGCGATGTGCTCGCCAGGCGCGGTATCGAGCTGCCGCTCAGCCTGTTTCGGCCTGACTGGATGGAGGGATAAACATGAACCAAATCCCCGGTGAATTTATTCTGGCGTTCCTCGGCATGGTGTTCACTGCCATGTTTCTGCTCAGCCAGGGCTTGGCGGTTCCGGTGTTTGGTGAGGCCAGCAAGGTACGCAAGCGTATCCGTAGCCGCCTGAACCTGCTGGAAACCGCCAGTAACCAGGCGAACATGCAGTCGGTGCTGCGCCAGAAATACCTGCGCCGCTTGTCACCGTTGGAAGCCCGCCTGGAGCAGTTGCCGGCGATGGAGTCGCTGGCCCAGATGATTGAGCAAGCCGGGCATGACTACCGCGCCTACCGGGTACTGTTGCTTGGGGTGGTCCTGGCGGTGGCAAGCGGGATCTTGGTTTGGCTGTTCAGCCAACTCTGGTGGTTGGCCGTCCCTGCGGCCATGTTGGCGTTCTGGCTGCCGGTGCTGAAGATATCCCGTGACCGTGGCAAACGCTTCGCCCAGTTCGAGGAAGGCCTGCCCGATGCACTGGATGCGATGTGCCGGGCGTTGCGTGCCGGTCATCCGTTCAACGAAACCCTGCAGTTGGTGGCCGAGGAGCATAAGGGGCCGGTCGCCCATGAGTTCGGCCTGACGTTCGCCGATATCAACTACGGCAACGATGTGCGTCGAGCCATGCTGGGCCTGCTCGAACGCATGCCGAGCATGACCGTGATGATGCTGGTGACAACGGTGCTGATCCACCGCGAAACCGGCGGCAACCTGACGGAAGTACTGGAACGGTTGAGCAGCCTGATTCGTGGGCGCTTTCGGTTTCAACGCAAGATCAAGACATTGTCGGCCGAAGGGCGCATGTCGGGCTGGATACTGGTCTCCGTGCCTTTTGTATTGTCCGCGGCGATTGTGCTGTCGAGCCCGACTTACCTGCCGATGCTGCTCAACGAGCCCCTGGGCCAGAAAATGGTGATCGGGGCATTTGTGGCGATGCTGATCGGGATTTTCTGGATCCGCAAAATCATCCGCATCCAGGTTTGAACATCGCCAGGTGTCAAGGAGGGGGTCATGAACTATCTGCTGAGTCTGATCAACAGTGTGGTGGGCGACGAGCAACTGGCGCGCCTGTTGTTCGCGGCGGCCATCGGCCTGAGCGTAGTGCTCGCGGTGGCAACGCTGGTGCTGCTGGTGCAGGGGTTGCAAGACCCGGTACAGCGGCGTCTTTTGCTGATTAAACGCGGTCATGGCGGGGAGAGTTTCGGGCAAAGCACGCCCAGCAACCTGCAACTGTTGCTGGAGCAAGTCGGCCAGCGCTTTTCTTCGGTAGAGCAAGGCCAGCCCTCGACGACCCGAACGCTGCTGACCCATGCCGGCTATCGCTCGCACGCAGCGGTGCAGATGTACTGGGCCATTCGCCTGTTGTCGCCATTGGCCATGGTGGGCCTTGCGGTGCTGGCATTGCCGCTGATTCCAAAACTGTCGCTGCTCGTCGGTATGGTCGTGCTGCTAGTGGCGCTGGGGGTGGGGTGGCTGGCACCGTCCATTTACGTCAACGCGCGCAAACAGGCACGGATGACCCGCTTGCTTGTCGCCTTCCCGGATGCCCTGGACCTGATGGTGGTGTGTGTGGAATCGGGCCTGGCCTTGCCCCAGGCGATCGAGCGGGTATCCGAGGAAATGGCGGTCAGCCAACCCGATCTGGCCGTGGAGCTGGCGCTGGTCAACTCCGAAGTCCGCGCGGGGATCCCCAGTACCGAAGCGCTCAAGCGCCTGGCCGAACGGACTGGCCTGGAAGACATTCGCGGGCTGGTCAGCTTGCTCGCGCAGAGCATCCGCTTTGGTACCAGCGTCGGGGCTACCTTGCGTATCTACGCTGAAGAGTTTCGCGACCGGCGCACCCAGTTGGCGGAAGAGAAAGCGGCTAAGATCGGCACAAAACTGATGTTCCCGCTGATTTTCTGCCTGTGGCCGAGCTTTTTCCTGGTGGCGATCGGCCCCGCAATCATTGGTGTGTTCAAGGTCTTCGGGAAGTTGTAAGCAGAGGAGGGCAAGCCTCAACGACAAGGGGCCTCTGCCTCCAGCGGGTTTACCCGCTGGAGGCAGAGGCCCCTTGTCGTTATGGGTTACTTCCTGTTTGAGCCGGAGTACTCCTTGTAGAACGGGGGGATGGGATGTTTGTAACTCTCCAGCCAGCGTTGCAGGCTCAGGTCCCGCTCGCTGGCCGCTGCTGTTTGCGGGATAGGCGAAACGGCCTGACCGCGAGACTGCAGCAGTAACCAGTGTTCGGTTTCCTGCTGTTGTTGCGATGAAGGACCGGGTTCGATGGCCTGGGCTGCGAGCGGAAGAAGCAACAGTCCCAGGCAGCTGAGTATGTTCTGTTTCATCACTACCTCTGCGTTGTTGGCGGATTGACACCGGATGGCGACGGATCGAGCACCGTTGCTACCCGATCACTGGGCACTGCTACAGCCTTGGCCGAGCTTTTGAGTTTTTCGGCGCGTACCTGGGCTTCGCTGACTTGTTCGGGGCTCAAGCCCATACGACTGACCAACTCCGAGGCTTGCTTCCAGTTACCTTGATAAATCAGCAAGGTCACCAGGTTGACGGCCGCCAACTGATCGGACTGCTTCAATTCCATGGCGGTGATGAACTCGAAACGGGCCTCTTTGAGCTTGAATTGCTTGAGGTAGACCACGCCCAGGTCGTTGCGAATCTTCTCGTCAGTGGGGGACAGTTGCGCGGCCCGCTGCAAATGCTTGAGCGCCTGCTCGGTGTCGGTGTGCGCGGCGGCCAATTGGCCCAGGCCGTGTTCCCCCTCGGCGGCAAGGCAAGTCCCCAGCAAACTGCGATACAGCGGCTCGGCCTCGTTTTGCCCAAGCATGCGGTAGATCTTGGCCTTGCGCAGGCGCACGGCCGCAAGATCAGGCGGCAGGTTCTGCAAATTGGCCAAGCCTGCATGCAACTTGCCGTCACTGATCATGTCATCCGCCATGCTCAGCGACAGTTCCTGATCCGGGCTCGGCTTGGCGCACGAGGCAGAGCCCATGCCCGACCATCGTGCGCCACCGTCGGTGGCGCAGCCGCTGAGCATCACCAGTCCCAACGCCGCAATCATTGTCTTCATGCTGTGCTCCTGCAATGTCCTGGTGCTCATTTCGACAAGCCGCTGAGCCTGTCGAAGTTACCGTCTTCGAGGAAATACATACGGAACCAGTTCGGGTCGTAATTACGCAGTTTTTCGCCCGGCAACGAAGGCAGTCGGGCATTCGCCGCCAGTGGTTGTACCAGGCGCGGGGTCACGATCATCAGCAGCTCCTTTTCCTCGCGGCTGATGGTGGAGTCGCGAAAGAACGCCCCAAGAATCGGAACATCGCCCAGGCCAGGAAACTTGCTCACCGATGAGGTATTGGTCGAACTGATCAAGCCGCTGATCACGAAGCTCTCGCCGTCTGCCAGAGAAATACTGGTGTCAGTGCGGCGCACCCTCAACCCGGGAACGATAAAGTCCTGGATCCTCACGCCATTTTCATAGTCAAGTTCACTGACTTCCGGTGCCACCTTCAAGGCGATTCGATCGCGGCCAATGATGGTTGGCGTCAGGGTCAGGCGAATCCCGAACTCTTTGTATTCAATGGTGACCGTGTCGCTGCCACTGCTGGGGACCGGGATAGGTATCTCGCCGCCGGCCAGGAAACTCGCACTTTGACCACTCAACGCCACCAGGCTCGGACGCGCCAGGGTGTAGGCAAAGCCACTGCCTTCGAGCGCGTTGATCAAGCCAAGCACGTTGCCGCCACCGAAGCCGATATTGAAACTGCCATTATCCAGCGGGATACGGGCTGCCGTGTTGCCAAGCTGGCCGGGCGACACGGTCACCAGAGGGACGGTGCCGGGGGAGCCAAACAGAAAACTGCCGCCTTTGCCGAAGATCGACGTGCTGGCCTCTTTCAACTTGGTACGGCTGACTTCGACAAAGCGGATGTCGGTCTGTACCTGGCTGGGCAGCAGAGGGTCTTCCGAGGGCGGCATCACCGTGCTCACCAGCGAACCGGCGCCTTTGCCCTGGACAAACACCATGCTCTGGCGAGGTGAGCTGGAACATGCGGTCCAGACCATCAGGCTGGTAGCGCCGGGGGCAATGCCGGTCACCAGGAAGTCCTTACTGTTATTGAGGTGCACGTCGGCGATTTTCGGATCGCCGACAGCCAATCGAGTGATGGCCACCTCCGAGCCCATCACCGTTTGCATGCCTTCACCGACTTCGAGGACGGCGGGTAGGGGGGCCAATGTTGAACAGTTGCCGGGGGCTGCCAGGGCCATGCTGGCAGGTAATCCAGTGAAAACCAAAGTCCACGCAGCTCGCTTGAGTACTTGCACGTAATCATTGTTCATTCACTGCTTCCTTGTCTGGTTTAGGTCTGGTTGTTACAGATTGCTCACACCTATTGTTCGTCTGGCGATCCCGAGAGGGGATTGCTCTTTTGGTTTGAATAACTGTCGTTGTTAATTGACGTTAGCGCAGAAAGGTCAAAATGCTATGAATTGTAAAAAAACGATTCCCAGTCGGACTACCCTCGACAGCCCCTGAAACCCGCAAACGATCAACCTCGCAGGGGGAGGAACGCCGAATTCACCAACCAGATCGGTAGCGTGCTCCCAGATCATCTCGTTTGCCCTCCCAGGTAGGCTGAAACTCCCATCCGGCCTGGGAGTATCGGCCGATGCGCAACTCCCGACGCTTGTTCACAGTGATGGCATCTAGCAGTAAAGGTCCACGCTCCGGCCTCTGTGGCTGGGCTTGCTCGGGAGAACGCTATGACTATCCGCAAAAAAATCACATCGCCGACGAGCGACCTTACCGATGACGCTGATGCCGGCCTGTATCCCATCACGCTCGCCTCCACCAACCAGACAGACGCCGCCCCCGCCAGCACTGCCATCACCGTGGCCAGCACCCTGAGTGTCGTGGCGACGGGGGTGAACGTTTCGTTGGACGAGACCGCCGGGTTGCAGAACAGCACGGCCACCGCAAGCCCTGCGGGAGACGCTGACGACAATGACATTCTGCTGACGGCGCTGCCCTCGGTCTTCGCTACCCGCTTGACAGCGCTGGGGGCCGGTACCGCATCGGGTGCAGCCTTGAGTGGCTATACGGGGGCGGTGGGCAACACGGGCAGCGATGCATTTACCATCACCGCTGCACCTGGAGCCAGCGTTACCGATGTCAGCTTCACCGACAGCCTGGGCGCACCGCTCAATGGCCTGGACAGCGGACTCGATACCCTCAATGGCACCGATATCCTTCTCTATACCGATACCAACAACAACATCCTGCTGGGCCGAGCCGGGGGGCCAGCCGGCGCGATCGTGTTCGCGGCCTACATTCAAGAAAGCGGATCGCCGGTCACCGGCGGCAAGATCTGGACCGTGGAATACCAGCCGCTCAAGCATCCGGACGCCAGTAACCCGGACGATGCCCTCAACCTGCTGAACAAGGTGTTCATCGGTGCTAGCCAGGACTTGGTATTCAGCCTGGCCAATGCGCCTTCCGGGCAAAACCTGTTCCTGATGTTCACGACGGTGAACCCGACCGTTGTCGACGACGGTGGGGTCTTGCGGATCACGGACCCGACCATTATCGCCACCGGCAAGAATCCCGCCGACCAGTCGAGCGGTGCCAATATAACGACTGGCGATACGATCAATACCAGCCAGGCAGGTGGCCCGACCACCTTCGGCACCAACAACCAGATGATTGTTGAACAGGAAGGTATCCGCTTTTCGTTCGTCACCGGTGCCCGGCAGAATGTGACCATTCCCAACCTGGATCAGAACGAAGCAGATGTTGAAGCCAACATCGACTTCACCAATGTCTTCAATACGAGGTCGGCCACGTTCGACGTCGTGCAGTTGCAAAGCGGCAAGAGCGCGGTGGTAAAAATCAGCGCATTCAGTACCGCTGCGGAACCTGGCGCGAATTTCATCAACGGCTATGTGGGGGATGCGTCGGTTGCAATCGGCAATGTTCGCGTCATCAACATCAGCACCGGGCTGGTGATCGAGAACTCGGACGGCTCGGCGAATGATCCGACCATTGTCATCAGCTTTGCTTCCGGGGTTGCGACCATCACCGGCGTTAAAGCCGGCTACAAGATTGAATACACCACAACGGCAGACCACAACCGCGTGCTCATCGAGAACGGCGCGGCCACCGACGCCAAGGGCAATAACCACGCCGATTTCGATATCGGTGGTTTCAAGCTGCTCCAAGCCTCGACTACGACCGCCGAAATCGGCTCGAAGATGATCTTCGAGGACGATGGCCCGAGCATCAGCACCACTGGCACCGAGCCGATACTGACGGTCGATGAAACCGTGCTGGCAACCAACGCCACGCAGAACTTCGCCGCCAACTTCACCTCGGCGTTTGGCGCCGATGGCGCCGGCACCCTGACCTATGCGCTGGGTGTGGTAGCGGGTGCCTCGGGGCTGACCGACACGGCCACTAATGAGGCGGTGAACCTGTCGCTCAACGGCACAGTGGTGGAAGGCCGCACGGCGACGACCAATCAACTGGTGTTCACCGTCAGCGTCGCCGCCAACGGTGATGTCACCCTCGACCAGCTCCGCGCCGTAGTGCATTCCGACACCACCAATCCGGATGACTCCACCAGCCTGACCTCGGACAACCTGGTCACCCTGACGGCAACCAAAACCGACGGAGATGGCGACAGCGTCCAGGCCACCCTCAACATCGGGCAAAACCTGGTGTTCAAGGATGACGGGCCAAGCATCAACACCACTGGCACGGAGCCGATACTGACAGTCGATGAAACGGTGCTGGCAACCAACGCCACGCAGAGTTTTGCCGCCAACTTCAGCTCGGCATTTGGCGCCGATGGCGCCGGTACGCTGACCTATGCGCTGGGCGTGGTAGTCGGGGCTTCCGGGCTGACCGACACGGCCACTAATGAGGCGGTGAACCTGTCGCTCAACAGCGGCGTGGTCGAAGGCCGTACGGCCACGACCAATCAATTGGTGTTCACCGTCAGCGTCGCCGCCAACGGTGACGTCACCCTTGACCAGCTCCGCGCCGTGGTCCATCCCAACACCACCAATCCGGATGACTCCACCAGCCTGACCTCGGACAACCTGGTCACCCTGACGGCAACCAAGACCGACAAGGACGGCGACAGTGCCCAAGCCACCCTCAACATCGGGCAAAACCTGGTGTTCAAAGATGACGGCCCAAGCATCAACACCACTGGCACCGAGCCGATACTGACAGTCGATGAAACCTTACTGGCAACCAACGCCACGCAGAACTTCGCTGCCAACTTCACCTCGGCGTTTGGCGCCGATGGCGCCGGCACGCTG
>NZ_JANAVH010000015.1:0-130894 GCF_024213215.1 Pseudomonas sp. SBB6
CTTGAAATGCTCTGAGTACTTGCTCATAACTCCCCCAAGGGTTGGATTGGTGTCCAACTTCTTGGGGGCAGTCCACAGATGGCATGCATTGCCATTGTGGGAGCCGGCGTTGCCGGCGATGGGCCGCGCAGCGGCCCCATCAAGCAATCAGATCAAGGCAACTGATCGTCCAGCGCCTTGTTCTTCCAGCTGTCGTTACCCGGCAGCAGGTTCAGGGCAATAGCCACCACTGCGCACAGGGCGATGCCCTTCAGGCCCCAGTCATCGGGGCCGGTGCCGCTACCGATCAGCACGCCACCGATTCCGAACACCAGGGTCACCGAAACGATCACCAGGTTGCGCGCCTCGCTGAGGTCGATCTTGTGGCGGATCATGGTGTTCATGCCTACCGCCGCGATCGAGCCGAACAGCAGGCAGAGAATGCCGCCCATTACCGGTACCGGAATACTCTGCAGCAGCGCGCCGAACTTGCCGATGAAGGCCAGGGTGATGGCAAAGATTGCCGCCCAGGTCATGATCTTCGGGTTGTAGTTCTTGGTCAGCATCACCGCGCCGGTCACTTCGGCATAGGTGGTGTTGGGTGGCCCGCCGAACAGGCCGGCAGTGGTGGTGGCGATGCCGTCCCCGAGCAGGGTGCGGTGCAGGCCGGGCTTTTTCAGGTAATCGCGGCCGGTCACGCTGCCGACGGCAATCACGCCGCCGATGTGCTCGATCGCCGGCGCCAGGGCCACCGGTACGATGAACAGGATCGCCTGCCAGTTGAACGCTGGTGCGGTGAAGTGCGGCAGCGCCAGCCATGGCGCGGCGGCGATCTTGGCGGTGTCGACCACGCCAAAGTAGAACGACAGGCCAAAGCCCACCAGCACGCCGGCGATGATCGGCACCAGGCGGAAGATGCCTTTGCCGAACACGGCAACGATCAGGGTGGTCAGCAGTGCCGGCATGGAGATCATCATGGCGGTGCTGTAGGGCAGTAGCTCGGTGCCGTCACCGGCCTTGCCCATGGCCATGTTGGCGGCAATCGGCGCCATTGCCAGGCCGATGGAGATGATCACCGGGCCAATCACTACCGGCGGCAGCAGGCGGTCGATAAAGCCGGTGCCTTTGATTTTTACCGCAAGGCCGAGGAAGGTGTAGACGAAACCTGCTGCCATTACCCCGCCCATGGTCTCGGCCAGGCCGAACTGGCCCTTGGCAAGGATGATCGGGGTAATGAACGCGAAGCTCGAAGCCAGGAACACCGGCACCTGGCGACCGGTAACCACCTGAAACAGCAGAGTTCCCAGACCCGCAGTGAACAGCGCGACGTTGGGGTCAAGGCCGGTAATCAGCGGCATCAGTACCAGCGCGCCGAAGGCGACGAAGAGCATCTGCGCGCCAGAGACAGCCTGGCGCCAGAGCGGGTCGTTGAACTCATCCTGCATGCTCAGGCGTCCTTCTGCTTGGTGCCGAAAATCTTGTCACCGGCATCGCCCAGGCCAGGGATGATGTAACCGTGTTCGTTCAGGCGCTGGTCGATCGAGGCGGTGTAGATCTGCACGTCCGGGTGGGCTTTCTCCACCACGGCGATGCCTTCGGGCGCGGCGACCAGAACCATGGCGCGGATGTCCTTGCACCCGGCTTTCTTCAGCAGGTCGATGGTGGCGACCATCGAGCCGCCGGTGGCCAGCATCGGGTCGATGATCAGTGCCAGGCGTTCGTTGATTTCCGGGGCGAGTTTTTCCAGGTAGGTGTGCGCTTCGAGGGTTTCCTCGTTGCGGGCCACGCCAACGGCGCTGACCTTGGCGCCCGGAATCAGGCTGAGCACGCCATCGAGCATGCCGATGCCGGCGCGCAGGATCGGTACTACAGTGATCTTCTTGCCAGCGATTTTCTCGACCTGGACCTTGCCGCACCAGCCATCGATTTCATAGCTTTCCAGGGGCAGGTCTTTGGTGGCTTCGTAGGTCAGGAGCGTACCGACTTCCTGGGCGAGCTCGCGAAAATTCTTGGTGCTGATGTCGGCGCGGCGCATCAGGCCGAGCTTGTGGCGGATCAGCGGGTGACGGATCTCACGGGTAGGCATAGGGAAAGGCTCCGGGGGGGGGGCGGGCAAAAAAACCGCGCTAGATTAATCTATTCAGCCATGCATGTCCTCAGGCTTACTGGACGTTAGTCCAGAAATGCTTGATCTGATGCGACGGGATGCGTACCTTTGCCCGCTTTTCTCAATTGCCGCCCCTTGGAGAGCGCCATGTCCGCCGATCTCGAGCACATCCGTCAAGTCATGCGCGAGGCTGACTGCCTGCACACCGAAGCCGAAGTCGAGGCAGCCATCGCCCGCGTGGGCGCGCAGATCACCGAAGTGCTGGCCGATAGCAACCCGGTAGTGTTCTGCGTGATGAACGGCGGCCTGATCTTCGCCGGCAAGCTGCTGACCCATCTGCAGTTCCCGCTGGAAGCGTCCTACTTGCACGCCACCCGCTACCGCAACCAGACCAGCGGCGGTGACCTGTTCTGGAAGGCCAAGCCGGAAGTTTCGTTCATTGATCGTGATGTGCTGATCATCGACGACATCCTTGATGAAGGTCATACCCTTAGCGCTATTATCGACTTCTGCAAGCACGCCGGTGCCCGCGCCGTGCATACTGCCGTATTGATCGACAAGGACCATGATCGCAAGGCCAGCGCCGACCTCAAGGCCGACTTCTGCGGCTTGAGCTGCGTCGACCGCTACGTGTTCGGTTATGGTATGGACTACAAAGGTTACTGGCGTAACGCCAACGGTATCTACGCGGTTAAAGGACTCTGACTTCCAATCGCGGGGCAAGCCGAGGCGCCGCTGCGCCGCTCCCACATAACCTGTGAGAGCGGCTTGCCCCGCGATCATCGGCCCATGCTAGAGTGCCAGGCTGCCCCCAAGGAGCCTGACATGCGTGCGATCTTCCCCCTGTTGTTCCTGCTGAGCATGCCGCTGGCCGCGGCGCCCCTGCATAGCCAGTTCCTGCCGCCCGATGATCTTGGGCTGCGCAAGGAAGCTGCTGAGTCACAGCAGCTGTTGCAGGTCACCAGCTACTCCGTAGTGGTCGGCAACCAGCGCCAGTCCAACCAGCAGCCTATCCCGGTGACCTCACCGTTGATCCTGCGCCTCAAAGGCAAGCCGCTGAGCAAGGGCGCGACCGTCAGCCAGGTGTTGATCAGCTTCGATGCCGAAAGCAAAAGCCTGAAAAAGCCGGTGTTCGATGACAAGAGCAAGACCTTGACGCTGAACTACCCGCTGGCCCAGTACCGGGTCATCCTCGATCTGCTGCGCAACGATATTGTCTATGTGCAGTTCCTCAGCTACCCCAATGGTCACATCTGGGCCGATCTGCACACCGGTAGCGTACGCGCGCGTTGAGTGCCGGCGCCGCCCGGGGGTAAACTGCCGACCCGTGAAAATGTCCGTGATGGTTCAGTTGGAGTCGGCAATGCGTAAAGACAAGAAGCAAGTGATTGGTGATGAGATCAGCGACGACTACGTCAAGTCGTTCCTCCAGTACGAGCCGGCTGATAACGTCACTTCGCCGTCGCTGCACAAGCTGATCAAGGGCTACCGCGGCCTGCGCATCGATGACTTCGAGCGCTATGTCGGCTTCTTCGTCGAGGCTGGCTTTGACCTGGACGGCAAAGACGAGCACGGCCAGACTTTTGTCGAGATCATCAAGGATCAGCGCAACGCCGCCGACTACATCGAGATCATCGACAAGGCCCGCAGCTGAAAACAGCGTCCATAAAAAAACGCCCCGAAGGGCGTTTTTTTATGCCGGCAGGTTACGCGTAGCTCTGCGCCGGGCTGTTCTCGACCAGGCCCAGGGCCTCGTCGTTGTACGCACTGATCTTGTGGTACAGGGCAGCGTCGGTGGCCAGGACCTTTTCCCGGGCCGGGAAAATTTCCTTGAGCTTGGCAGCCCAGGCGCCTTTGGCTTGCTCGGGGAAGCAGCGCTCGATCAGTTCCAGCATGATCGACACGGTCACCGAAGCACCTGGCGAAGCACCGAGCAGGGCGGCCAGGGAGCCGTCCTTGGCCGCAACCAGTTCGGTACCGAACTGCAGGATGCCGCCTTTTTTCGGGTCTTTCTTGATGATCTGCACGCGTTGGCCAGCCACTTCCAGGCGCCAGTCCTCGGCTTTGGCTTCGGGGTAGAAGCGGCGCA
Organism: Pseudomonas sp. SBB6; assembly: GCF_024213215.1. Taxonomy (NCBI): domain Bacteria; kingdom Pseudomonadati; phylum Pseudomonadota; class Gammaproteobacteria; order Pseudomonadales; family Pseudomonadaceae; genus Pseudomonas; species Pseudomonas sp. SBB6. The sequence continues at coordinate 4,176 of NZ_JANAVH010000015.1, forward strand.
GGGACTCCAGGCGCTGCTCCATCGACTGCATCACTTCGCTGACCAGGTACTTGGTCAGGTCCATGTTGTCGCGGGCCACGGCCAGCATCGGGCCAATGTTGCCCATGCGTACCGACAGCGGCAGGTCGAGGAACGAGCCGTGCTTGAGGAACTTGGTGGTGAAGCCGGCATACGGGCCGAACAGCAGCGAGGTCTTGCCGTCAACTACACGGGTATCCAGGTGCGGTACCGACATGGGTGGCGAACCGACCGCGGCCTGGCTGTAGACCTTGGCCTGGTGGCGCTTGACCACTTCAGGGTTGTCGCAACGCAACCACTGGCCGCTGACCGGGAAACCGCCAAAACCCTTGCTCTCTTCGATACCCGACAGTTGCAGCAGCGGCAAGGCCGCGCCACCGGCGCCGAGGAACACGAAGCGGGCGTCGACTTCACGGCTGCTGCCGCTGTTGACGTCCTTGATGCTGACGGTCCAGCCGCTGCCGTTACGGCGCAGACCGGTGACCTTCTTGCAGTACTTGACCTGCGCCTGGGGCGCGTTGGCCAGGTGCTTGAGCAACTTGTTGGTCAGCGCGCCGAAGTTGACGTCGGTGCCTTTCATGACGCGGGTGGCGGCGATCTGCTGGTCGGCGGGGCGACCTGGCATCATCAGCGGCATCCACTCGTTCATCAGCGCCTTGTCTTCGGTGTATTCCATCTCGGCGAAGGCATGATGCTGCTTGAGCATCTCGAAGCGCTTCTTGAGGAAGCTGATGCCCTTTTCGCCCTCGACGTAGCTCAGGTGCGGCACGGGGTTGATGAACGCCCGTGGCGAGCTGAACGCGCCTTTTTTGCTCAGGTAAGCCCAGAACTGCCGGGAAACCTCGAACTGGGTGTTGATATGCACCGCTTTCTTGATATCGATGCTGCCGTCGGCGGCCTGTGGCGTGTAGTTCAGTTCACACAGCCCGGCATGGCCGGTCCCGGCGTTGTTCCACGGGTTGGAACTTTCCGCGGCACCCGAATCCATCAACTCGACGACTTCCAGCTTGATCGCCGGGTCGAGTTCCTTGAGCAGTACGGCCAGGGTGGCACTCATGATGCCTGCCCCTACCAGTACTACATCGACTGCTTCGTTCTGCGCCATTAACGCGTCTCCAAAATCTTCAGCACCAAATTGACAGCATAGGATCCCTGGCTTGCCAGGATCGCCATGTCCGATTCTTCGCAGTTTTTGCAACTTCAGCGGACACCACCAACCGGGCTTTGCGTTGCCTATGAACGCATTTTACAGCCGGTGCGGCAATTCGACTTATGGTCAAGGTATCCGTCGTGCGTTATGGACCGGTTTCAGGCACCCATTGCAAATGAGCGCTGTTGCCAGCTGTTCAGGGCTGTTCGGGACACTTTAGGTGCTTTTGCACATGCCAGACTGTTCATTGCTCGCCACACTCTCGTGAAGTTGTGAAAACCCGTTTTTTCACGCTCTTTTGGAGACGTGAACCTCAAAATGGACTGCGCGATGGCAGACCCGGCAGGTTCAGGCAGAGCAGAGGGCCGAATGACGCAGGCACACTGGCTGGTGCAAGACCTGTGTGGAAGGCTCTCTGTGGGCGGTGCGGGGGATGCGCAATGCTGGGCATTGGCGGTACTGCGAGGCCCGATCAGGAGACGTCCTTATAATCGGGGGGAGATTATAGCGATGTCGCGGGCAGAAAAGCTCTTTATTAGCGACTTTTATTGAGGCAAAACTCAGGCGGCGAGGCTGCGTTGCAGCCAGTTTCCGCTGACACGCTTTGAAACACGGGCGCTGGCGGGCAGCGGGCGGTTAAGCCAGGCCAGGCGAATTTCGTTGATTTCCACCCAGCCGCTGGTCGAAGGAGCCTGCGCACACTGCTTGAAGGCCTGGCAATGGCCCAAGGCGTCGAGGCGGGCGAAGCAGCGTTGCGGATTGCGTTTGAACAGCAAGGCCAGGAGCGAGGACATGGCGAGGTATCCCTGTGAAGAACTGAGGCAAGGATAACCGTGCAGTGATGAAACGATTGTGACAGCGAACCGGGGCTGGGCACGCCTGTCTTATTCACTAATGGCACGCCGATAGCTGGGCTGCCTTGTGCTGGTTATACTAGCGGCCTTTGCTGCCTATTCTGGAGAGATGAGCATGTTGCAACGTTTGTTGTTCGGTTTGATCGCGGTGACCAGTCTGACCCTGGCCGGTTGTGCCCACAGCCCGCAACAACTCAGCCCGCAACCGAAACTCACCGCTCAGCTGGCGCCGGTCGGTCATGGCCAGCCGGTGGTGGTCAAGGTAGTCGATGGCCGCGCCTCGCAAACCCTGGGCACTCGTGGCGGCCTGTACCCGGAAACCAGTGCCATCACGGTGGCCAGCAACGATATCCTGCCAAAACTGCAGGCCCAGGCCGAAGCGGCTGTGCGGCTGCTGGGCTTCACGCCGACGCCGAATGCCTACAACGCGCCGCAACTGACCGTGACCCTGACCGAGCTCAAGTACCAGTCGCCAAAAGAAGGCATGTACGTGACCGAAGCCACCATCGGTGCGACTTTCAAGGCTGACGTGGCCAATGCCAACCGTCGCTACAGCGGCCGTTACGGCGCCTCGCTCGATCAGCGCTTCGGCATGGCGCCGAACCAGGAAACCAACACCAAGCTGGTGGGTGATGTGCTGAGCGACGCCCTGACCCGTCTGTTCAAGGACCAGGCCGTCGGCCAGATCCTCGGCGAATAAGCCCGACAGTAAAAAGCCCGATGCCTGCAGGGTAGGCATCGGGCTTTTGCGTTTCTGGACGCTCAGGCGGCTTCGACGTAGAAATCCAGCACGCTGATGCCGGTAGGGCCGTCGACTTCGGGCAGGTCATCATGGGCATGTCCGCCCAGGGCGCAGTACACCAGCCATTGGCGGTCCTGGACGTTGAACGCCAGGCCGTCGATCAGCGCCTGCTGCTCGTCGCTCTGGGCGATCAGGTAGAGGCGGTCCTGGTTTTCGGCGTGCAGCATGACAAGCTCCGGTGGGTGGCGACGGCCGATAGAGTGGCGTGTCCAGATGACGAGCGTGTGACGCTGCGAATTAATCGTCGTTGGTCGCAAAGGGCAGGCACGGGTGCGGCGCTTGGGTAGAATGCCCGCCGTGTCGAAAGTATCGATGTACTTCTTTTTGAGGTTTTGCGATGTCGTTGCAAGTGATCTGGGGGCTGTTTGCCGCCCATCCGGCCAAGCTGATCAACCTGCTGGCCCTGCTGCTGACCTGCCCGGGCGGCCTGCTGCTGCACAGTGCCCGGCGCCGCGCGGCGCAAACCCTGGCGGGCATGGCCGCCGATGAGGCGGTGGTCGATGGCATGAGCCTGCGCATCAACCGTTTTTACTACATCCTCGGTTTCGCCTTCCTGGCACTGGCCTTGTTGCTGTCCTGGTTCAGTACCTGGGTGTGAGCCATTCGCGGGGCAAGCCCGCTCCTACATAGCCTGTAGGAGCGGGCTTGCCCCGCGATTAATTTACAGCGCCAACCCCGCCTTGACCCGGTACTGATTGCGTACCGGCGTCGCATACTGCTGCACCAGGAACGGCCGATGCTCGGCCGGGCAGGCGTCCAGGCGGCGCTGCCATTCGGCCTGGGCACGGGCCAGTTCATCGGCCGGGAACACCTTGGCCGCCACCGGTACTGCCAGCGCCGGGTCGGCATCGGTCCACTGCGCATACGCCAGATAATGCACCGGGAACAACCGGTAACCGGCCAGAATCTGCCGGTCGATCTCGGCTGCCAGTTGCTTGGTGTCCTCGACGAATTCGCTCACCGGCGGGGCAAAGTTGATGTGCACGCGGCCTTTGTAGCCGGTAATGCCCTGGGCAATGCTGACGTCATCTTCACCTGGCGCCTTGCTGTAAGTGCCGGTGGTGGCGCGAATGTACAGCTCGCGGGCCTTGGCCTGGTCGCACGGGTCGTACTCGTAACTGATCGACACCGGGCTCAGGTTCAGCGACTGGATCACTGCGCCGAACGGCTCGTCCTTGCGGCTCATATGGAACATTTTCAGGATTGCCGAATCGGTACGGTCATCACCATCCTTGGCCCGGCCTTCGGCCTGGGCGATCCAGATCGACTGGCAGTCATTGCGGATCGAATGGTTGATGTAGGCCGACAGCAACTGGTAAGCGGCAAGCTTTTCCCGGCGGCCACTGATCGAGCGATGCACGATAAAGCTCTTGTTCAGGCGCATCATGTCGCTGACGAACGGCTTTTGCAGCAGGTTGTCGCCGATGGCGATGCGCGGGGTCGGCAGGCCTGCGTGGTACACGGCATAGTTGACGAACGCCGGGTCCATGACGATATCGCGATGGTTGGCCAGGAACAGGTAGGCGGTACCGGCCTTGAGCTGCTCGACGCCGGTGTAGGTCACGCCGTCGGTTGCCCGCTCGATGGTGTGGTCGACGTAGTATTCGACCTTGTCCTGCAGCGTCGATACGCAGCTGACCCCGGCAAACTCTTTGCGCAGGCGCCGGGCGATCAGCGGCTTGAGCAGCCAGCCGAAGGCCCCGGCCGTGCGCGGGAAGCGGAAGTGGGTGAGGATATCGAGGAATGCCGGATCGCTGAGCAGCCGTGCCAGAACGGCAGGGACTTCAGCGTCGTCGTACGGTCGGATGGCATCGAATTCGCCCATCATGCTCTCTTGTTGGAAACGGCTAGGGTAATAGGTAGGGCCGGGGTCTGAAAAACGGCTCAGACACACTCAGGGCCTGTAAATAGACCGGCAATTATACGCACAAGTCACTCGGGAGGCCGCGATGCTGGAGACAGCGATCTACGATTGTCCTTATTGTGGTGAAGAAGTCGAGACGACAGTGGACCTGTCCGGTGGCGATCAGGAGTACATCGAGGACTGCCAGGTGTGCTGCAAGCCGATCAGGTTCGTGCTGCAAGTACATGGAGAGGAATGGATGCTGGACGTTTATGGTGAGAATGACTGATGCAGCGAATCTACGATCCTGAAAGCCTGCTGGAAGCGCAAATGCTCATCGGCATGCTCGCCAGTGAAGGCATCACCGTGCACCTGGTCGGCCGCGACCTGATGGGCGCCATGGGCGACCTGCCAATGCACGGCCTGTTGGGTCTGGCGGTGGCCGATGAGCAGGCCGGCTGCGCACGCGAGCTGATCGCCGCGTACAATAGCGCCCAGCCACTTGTGGGCGACGAACCGGAGAACCTCCCCGGAACCCTGATTTGCTAGGTTTTTGCCCCTCATGTGTGGACGTTATGCGCTGTTTCGCTGGTCTCCCGCCTTTGCTGCGTTGCCGGGATTTCCCAGTGACCAGCAGGCGCAATGGAACATCTCCCCCGGCGCCTCGGTGCTGATCCAGCGCCGTCTCGACGATGGCCAGATGGAGTTGGCGCGGGCGCGCTGGGGGCTGACTCCGGCCTGGCTCACCGACTTGTCACGCACCCCGGCCCATGCCCGGGCCGAGACCTTGGCCGAACAGCCGATGTTCCGTGAGGCCTTTCGCCTGCGCCGCTGCCTGTTGCCGGCCAACGGTTTCTACGAATGGCGTGGCACCCAGCGCAAGCGCCCCTACTGGCTGACGCCGGGGGAGGGCTCCTCGTTGTTTTTTGCCGCGATCTGGGAGGCGTATCCGGTGCAGGATCAGGTCTGGCTGAGTACCGCGGTGGTGACCCAGGCGGCGATGACCCAGCGGCGGCCGCTGATTCTTGATGCCGCCGGGCAAGCGGCGTGGCTTGATCCCCAGACCCCGCCGGCGCGTTTGTACGAGTTGCTGGCGGGCGGCCAGGCACCGCTGCGCGAGCGGGTGCTGGCCAATTTCGTCAACGATCCCAAGCTCAATGGGCCGGAGTGTCTGACCCCGGCCTAGAAGCATCGCGGGTCAAGCCCGCTCCCACAGCTGAGCACTGTGTAGGAGCGGGCTTGACCCGCGATAGGCTTCACACCCTGAACTGATTGATCAACCGCCGCTGCTGCTCGGCCAGCTTGGTCAGCTCGGCACTGGCGGTGCTCGACTCATCGGCGCCGCCCGCCACTTCGTTGGCCACCTGGCCGATATTGATCACGTTGCGGTTGATATCCTCGGCTACCGCGCTCTGTTCTTCGGCAGCACTGGCAATCTGCGTGTTCATGTCGTTGATCACCGATACCGCCTGCGTGATGCTCTCCAGGGCTTCGGCGGCGCGCGCCGCTTGCTGCACGCTGTCGTCGGTCTTGCCCTGGCTGTCTTCCATGACGCGCACCACATCGCGGGTACCCTGCTGCAGTTGCTGGATCATCTGCTGGATTTCTTCGGTGGCCTGCTGGGTTTTCTGCGCCAGGTTACGCACCTCGTCGGCCACCACGGCAAAACCACGGCCTTGTTCACCGGCGCGCGCCGCCTCGATCGCGGCGTTGAGCGCCAGCAGGTTGGTCTGTTCGGCAATCGCGCGGATGGCGATAAGGATGGCGTTGATGTTCTCGCTATCACGGGCCAGGGTTTGCACCACGCCGACAGCGCGGCCGATTTCCTCGGCCAGGGCGCTGATCGAATGGGAGGTGTTGCGCACGATTTCCAGGCCCTGGTGGGCGGCCTGATCGGCGTTGCTGGCGGCCTGGGCCGCATGGGTGGCGTTGCGCGCGACGTCCTGGGCGGTGGCGGTCATCTCGTGCACGGCGGTGGCCACCAGGTCGATTTCGGCCATTTGCTTGTGCACGCCCTGGTTGGTACGGATGGCGATGTCGGCGGTGTGCTCCGAGGAGTCGCTGACCTTTTGCACCGAGGCCACCACCTGGCTGATCATCGCCTGCAGCTTGCTCAGGAAGGTGTTGAAGCCCTTGGCGATCGAGCCCAGTTCGTCGGCGCGGTCGCTGCTCAGGCGGCGGGTCAGGTCGCCTTCGCCCTGGGCGATGTCATCGAGCATCGCCACCATCTGCCGCAGTGGCCGGGCGATGCCGTGGGCCAGCAGCCAGATCACCAGTAGGCCAAGCGCGGCGATGCCCAGGCCTACCAGGGTCATGCCGGTGATGTCGGTGTTGCGCTGGGCGCTGAGGTCGCCTTGCAGTTTTTCCACATCGGCCATCACTGCGCTGATCGGCAGCTCCAGCAGCAGGGTCCAGCGGGCGTCGGTATTGGCAATCTTGAATGGCAGGTACAGCTCGATGCGGCCAGCGCTCTTGTCGACTTCGTAGTGCAGGTTTTCGCCGCTCAGTTGCGCCAGGGTGCCGGCGGCATTGGCGTCGAGAACGTCGCTGGCTTTTTCGCCGAACTTGCCCGGGTCCTTGGTAAAGGCCACCAGGCGGCCGTTGCCGGACACCAGAGCCAGTTCGCCGGCACCGTCATAGAGCTGGCGGTCGGCGGTATTGAGCAGTTCCTGGATGAAGTTCACCGACAGGTCGGCGCCGGCAATGCCTTGGAACTTGCCGTCGATCATGATCGGCTCGACGAACGAGGCGAGCATCACCACCTTGTCGCCTACCTTGTAAGGCGCCGGGTCGATAACGCAGGCTTTCTTCGACTCCCGTGGGCACAGGTAGTACTCACTGGTGCGCACGCCGGTGGCGAGGACAGTCTGGTCATTGACGTCGGCCAGCTTGTCCAGGCCCAGGCTGCCGTCTTCGTTGCGGAACCACCAGGGCAGGAAGCGCCCGGTGGCGCTGTCGATACCGGTGACCGAGGTACCGACGAAGCGCGCGTCATCATGGTCCAGGGCATTGCTCTCCCAGCCCAGGTAAGTCCCCAGGATCAGCGGGTTGGTCAGCGCCGTTTGCTTGAGCAGGGCAATCATTTGCTCACGTTCGATCTTCAGCAGGGCATTGCCGTTGCTGTCCTGCATGCCAAGCATGGCGTTGCTGGTAGCCAGGCCGCGGGCGATCAGCAGGGGCGCTTCCAGGCCGCGCTGGATTTCGCTGACCTGGGTCCGCGCCAGGGCGGTCAGGCGCTGCTCGATCACCGCCTCGAACTGCTGCTGAGTGCGGGTTTGCACCAGTTCCTGGGTGCGTTCGCCGGCATACACGGCGTAGAGCACCAGAGCGGCAACAATGCTCAGGACAATGGCACCAGCCAGGGCGGCGACGGAAAACTGGATCGACCGGAACTTCATGAGGGGGCTCCAAGCGCAAGGAAAGGCGTCTGCCTTGCGTTATCGGCCCGGCGGGGCGAAAGCATGAGCACCGTCTGGAGAAATCTTCATCAGGGATATGGCGGGCTCAACCGAGTCGGCCTAGGATACGCGGCATGTTCGAAGGGAGTGTTTTCATGCGTAAGTCATTTGTAATCGGTGCATTGAGCGCCAGCGTCCTGCTTGCTGGCTGCCAGGCGGTGAACACCACCAGCGGCGGCGCCGTGGGTGTCGAGCGTAAGCAATACATGTTCAGCATGCTGTCGACCGATGAAGTCAACCAGATGTACGCCCAGTCCTACCAGCAAACCCTGGGTGAGGCTTCGAGCAAGGGTGTGCTCGACAAGAGCAGCGCCAATGCCAAGCGCGTGCAGGCCATCGCCAATCGCCTGATTGCCCAGGCACCGCAATTCCGCCCGGATTCGGCGCAGTGGAACTGGGAAGTGAACCTGATCAAGAGCGACGAGCTCAACGCCAACTGCGGGCCTGGCGGCAAGATCTTCGTGTACAACGGCCTGATCGACAAACTCAAGCTGACCGATGACGAGCTGGCCGCGGTGATGGGCCATGAAATCGCCCACGCCTTGCGCGAGCATGGCCGTGAAGCGATGTCCAAGGCCTATGGTGTGCAGATGGCCCGCCAGGGCGCGGGAGCCTTGCTGGGCCTGGGCCAGGACAGCCTGGCAATTGCCGACACCGTGGTGCAATACAGCCTGACCCTGCCCAACAGCCGGGCTAACGAGAACGAAGCCGACCTGATCGGCCTGGAGCTGGCCGCCCGTGCCGGTTACAACCCGAATGCGGCCATCAGCCTGTGGGACAAGATGGCCCAGGCCTCGGGCGGTTCGCAGCCGGAGTTCATGAGCACTCACCCGGCCTCGGCGAGCCGCCAGGCGTCGTTGCAGGCGGCGATTCCGAAGGTGATGCCGTTGTACGAGCAGGCCCGCAAGTAAGCGATAGCCGGGGCCGCGCTGCGGCCCATCGCCGGCAAGACCGGCTCCCACAGAGGGCGGTGTACGCCAGCACTGTGGGAGCTGGCTTGCCAGCGATGAAGTCACCACCGATCAGCCTATCCAGCCACTGACCTGCATTGCCGAATACACCGCTACAGCGGCCAGGACGAAGAACGCGGCCGAAGCCAGGCGGCGGATCAGGGTCAGTGGCAGTTTCTCGGCGGCGAAGTTGCCCGCCAGCACCACCGGTACGTTGGCAATCAACATACCCAAGGTGGTACCGATAATTACCATGATCAGGTGCGGATACTGTGCCGCCAGCATCACCGTGGCGACCTGGGTCTTGTCGCCGATTTCAGCGATGAAGAACGCGATCAGGGTGGTCAGGAACGGGCCGAAGCGCCGGGCGGTGCTGGCTTCGTCATCGTCCATCTTGTCCGGGATCAGCGTCCACAGCGCCGTGGCGGCAAAGCTGGCCGCGAGAATCCAGTGCAAGGTGGCGGCGCTGAAGAAGGTGCTGACCCAGGCGCCGACCGCGCCTGCAGCCGCATGGTTAGCCAGGGTCGCAGCAATGATGCCGGCGATGATCGGCCAGGGTTTGCGAAAGCGGGCGGCAAGGATGAGCGCGAGCAATTGGGTCTTGTCGCCAATTTCGGCGAGGGCCACGATCGCGGTGGGGACGAGCAATGATTCCAGCATCAGGATTCCTACGGGGGCGGGTCGACACGGCTATGACACGTACAGCCTTCCCGCCCCGGGTAAGGTGTTCGTGTCATAGGTCTTGTCAAACCCTGGGTCCGTCTGTGCGGACCGTGGGTCGCACGCGCCATGGTCTGTGGACCAAGTATGTTGACGCGTACCGGGCGAGCTGGGTGCTCGCGGGAGACTACTCCCCTAGGACGGAGCGGATTCTGCCTAGGCAAATCCGTTTCGGCAAGCGCTGATTTTAACCGCGTGTTGCCTGGTAGATGCGAAAGCCTTGCCCTTCGTCGCGGATCCGGCAGTTGCCCAGGGCCTCTTCGATCAGCGGTTGGTAGCGCAGGAAGCTATTGGCCACTAGGCGCATTTCTCCGCCTTTTTTCAGATGATCGGCTGATTTTCGCAGCAGGTTTTCTGAAGCCTGGTAATTGGTGTGCACCCCGGTATGAAACGGCGGGTTGCTGATGATCACGTCAAGCTCGCGCGGTGCGGCATCGATGCCGTCGCCGCTGATCACCTCGCCGTCCAGACCATTGGCGGCCAGGGTCAGGCGGCTGCTGGCGACGGCGAAGGCATCGACATCGAGCAAGGTGATGCGGCTTTGCGGGTAGCGGCGTTTGATGGCCGCGCCGAGCACGCCTGCGCCACAACCGAAATCAAGCACATCACCGACCGGCAACTGATCGAGATTGTCTAGCAGCAGGGCGCTGCCGCGATCCAGGCGGCCGTGGCTGAATACACCCGGCAGGCTGACGATCTGCAGCGGGCCATCGGCCAGCGCCAGTTCGAAATGCTCGGCCAGGCTTTGCAGCGATCTGGCTTGCGGTGCGTGCTCCACGGTGACCTGCCACAACTGGCAATGGCGGGCGCTGTCGAGCTTGCGTGGCTTGCCGAAGGCGTGCAGCTGCTTGGCCGCGCCCTCGATGCCGCCGCGTTTCTCGCCGACCAGGTACAGCTCGCGGCCGGCCAGGCGCGAAGCGAGGGCGTTGAGCAGGTAATTGGCCAGGTCACGGGACTTGGGCAAAAACACAACGGCGGCGTCGAAGGCCTGGGCCGGTGCTTCTACGCCGAAGTGGCTGCGCCCGGCGAAGCGCGCATCGAGCGCCGCATGATCGCCGGCATGCCAGCTCCAGCCATGGGCCGCTGGCAGCTTGCCGAGCAGGTCGTCGGCAGGCAAACCGGCTAGCAACAGCGAGCCCTGGAAAAGATCAGCCTGACGAAGCAACACTTCACTGCGCGGGTCCATGGACGGCGACTCCTGAAAAAAGTGGCGCAGTTTACCAGAGCCGGGCCTGGCTTAGACCTGGCGACGCGGGCTGCCGGCGAAAAACGCCTCGGCGTTTTCGCTCAACTGCTCGACGATACGCTGGCGTGATTCGACCGCGCCCCAGGCGCTGTGCGGGGTAATGATCAGGCGCGGGATGTCTGTCGCCAGCAGCGGGTTGCCATTGACTGGCGGCTCGACACTCAGCACATCGGTGGCTGCACCGCCCAGGTGGCCGGCACGCAAGGCATCGGCCAGGGCCTGCTCGTCGATCAGCCCGCCGCGGGCGGTGTTGATCACAAAAGCGCCCGGCTTGAGCAGGGCCAGTTGGCGGGCGCCGATCAGGTTGTGGGTGTGCTCGTTGAGCGGGCAGTGCAGGGTCAGGGCGTCGACTTGCGGCAGCAGTTCATCCAGCGCCAGGCGGTCTTCGCGCGGCGGACGGCCGGGCAATTGGCCGAGCAGCACGCGCATGCCGAAAGCTTCGGCCAGGCGCGCCACGGCGCCACCCAGCTCGCCATGGCCGAGCAGGCCGAGGGTCTTGCCTTCCAGCTCGACGATCGGGAAGTCCAGCAGGCAGAACTGCTTGGCCTGGCCCCAGCGGCCATCGGCGACGGCCTTTTGATAGTCGCTCAGGCGGGTGGCCAGGGCCAGCAGCAGGGCCAGGGTGTGCTGCGCCACTGACGGGGTCCCGTAACCCTGGCAGTTGCTGACGACGATACCTTGAGCGCGCGCCGCCTGCAGGTCGACATTGTTGGTGCCGGTGGCGGCTACCAGAATCAGCTTCAGTTCGGGGCAGGCCGCCAGGGTGGCGGCGTCGATCATGACCTTGTTGCTGATCGCCACGGTTGCGCCCTGCAGGCGTTCGGCGACCTGCTCGGGAGCGGTTGCCGGATACAGCTGCAAATCATCGAAACAGGCCTTGAGGCGATCCAGCGCCAGGTCACCCAGGTCCAGGGAACTATGGTCGAGAAACACGGCGCGACGGGTGGTGGACATTAGGATGACTCCTGTGAGGGCTCAGGCGTTTTAGACGAAGCAATCGTAATGGCTGTGCTCAACGCTGCTTTCCAGTTCGAGCAGGCCTTGATGTTGTTGCTGCAGCGCCTGGATCTGCGCCTGCAGCTGGGCTTTCTTGCCGGCAATCGCTTGGCGCACGCGCTCCATCGGCAGTCCGGCCTGCTCATTGCCGACCAGCGCCTGCATTTCCTTGAGGCTGAAACCGAGCTTTTGCGCGCACTTGATCAGGCTCAGCAGGGCGACGCTCTGCTGGTCATACAGGCGATAGCTCCCCTGGCGCCTGGGCGCCGGCAACAGGCCGATGCGCTCATAGTGGCGAATGCTCTTGATGGTCGCCCCGGACAACTGCGCGGCTTTGCCAATGTACATCGAACGTCCTTTTAATGCCGGCGAGCCAGTGCGCGCGCCTGTTGCAGCCAGGTTTCGCGTTGCCGTTCGCTCGAACTGATGACAGGACCAAACGTTAACGTCTTTTTGGCCCTGATTCCACAGAAGCCAAGGGTGGTGCGGCGCATTTGCTCAAGGGCCGGCATGCGATAGACCCAGCGGTAATACCAGGGCGGCGTGTCCATGCTCACCAGCAGGTCGGCGCTGCGACCCTTGAGCAGTTGTTCGGGGAAGGGCGAGCCGCTGCGGTATTTGAAGGCAAAGCCGGGCAGCAGGATGCGGTCGAGAAAGCCCTTGAGCAACGCCGGAATGCCGCCCCACCAGACCGGGAAGATGAACACCAGGTGCTCGGCCCAACTGATCAGTTGTTGGGCGTGCAGCAGGTCGGGCTCCAGGGGTTGTACCTGTTGATAACCGTCATGCAGGATCGGGTCGAAGGCCAGGTTGCCGAGCGCCAGCAGGCAGACGTTATGGCCTTCATCTCGGGCGCTATTGATGTAGCTGTCGCTTAACGCGGCGCAGAAACTGTTGTGCGCAGGGTGGCCGAGTATCACCAGGATTCGTTTACTCATCGAAGGCAGGTCCAGGGGCAAAAGCGCTGAGGCTAACCCCTGCCCTCAGGAGGAGAGTCAAGCCCGCTCCTACCAGAGACTGTTGCCCGAAAGGACGAAAGCGTAATGTAGCGCCCCCGATTGCCTTCTTTGCCGCAAGGAGCCCCCATGTACTGGGCTGAATTTCTGACTGTCGCGTTGATTCATCTGCTGGCGGTGGCCAGCCCCGGCCCGGACTTTGCCGTGGTGGTACGCGAGAGTGTTACCCACGGCCGGCGCGCCGGCACCTGGACGGCCTGCGGTGTCGGTACGGCGATTTTCCTGCATGTGGGCTATTCGCTGTTGGGTATCGGCTTGATCGTGTCGCAGTCGATCATGCTGTTCAACGCGCTGAAATGGCTGGCAGCAGGCTATCTGCTGTATATCGGTTTCAAGGCCCTGCGCGCCCGCCCTGGGGCGCCTGGCAGTGACGCCGTGCAGGCCTCGACGGTCGAGCGCACGCCGCGTGCCGCCTTTGTCGCAGGCTTCATGACCAACGGCCTGAACCCCAAGGCGACGCTGTTTTTCCTGTCACTGTTCACCGTGGTGATCAACCCGCAAACACCGCTGGCCGTTCAGGCCGGCTACGGCGTCTACCTGGCACTGGCCACCGGCCTGTGGTTCTGCCTGGTGGCCAGGCTGTTCAGCCAGCAGCGGGTGCGCGCCGCCTTTGCGCGCATGGGCCACTGGTTCGACCGCAGCATGGGGGCGGTGCTGATTGCCCTGGGCGTGAAGATTGCCTTCACCGAGATGCACTGACAGTGATGGTTAAACGCCGCTGGTCCCTGCGCCGGTCAAATCATTCCTTTGGCTGATTTGGCCGCTGCTGTGGCGTTCTAGAGTAGGACATGTCTTGTTTAGCTTGTGCACTCTAGAAAAGGGACTCCTATGTTGCAGACTCGCGTCATTCCTCCCGCCGAGGGCGCCTATCAGTTTCCGCTGTTGATCAAGCGTTTGCTGCTGTCGGGCAGTCGCTACGAGAAAACCCGCGAAATCGTCTACCGCGATCAACTGCGCTACAGCTACCTGACCCTCAACGAACGCATCGCGCGGCTGGCCAACGTGCTCACCGCGGCGGGAGTCAAGGCCGGTGACACCGTGGCGGTGATGGACTGGGACAGCCATCGCTACCTCGAATGCATGTTTGCCATCCCGATGATCGGCGCGGTGGTGCACACCATCAACGTGCGCCTGTCGCCGGAGCAGATCCTCTACACCATGAATCACGCCGACGACCGTTTCGTGCTGGTCAACAGCGATTTTGTCGGCCTCTACCAGGCTATCGCCGGGCAACTGACCACGGTCGAGAAAACCCTGCTGCTGACCGATGGCGAGCAAAAAACCGCCGACCTGCCCAACCTGGTCGGTGAGTATGAGCAACTCCTGGCGGCGGCCAGCCCGGTGTACGAGTTCCCCGATTTCGACGAGAACTCGGTGGCCACCACGTTCTACACCACCGGCACCACCGGTAACCCCAAGGGGGTGTACTTCACCCACCGGCAACTGGTGCTGCACACCCTGGCGGCGGCGTCGGTCACCGGCAGTATCGACAGCGTGCGCCTGCTCGGCAGCAACGATGTGTACATGCCCATTACCCCGATGTTCCATGTCCACGCCTGGGGTATTCCCTACGTGGCGACCATGCTTGGCATCAAGCAGGTTTACCCGGGGCGTTACGAGCCGGAGATGCTGTGCGAGCTGTGGCGCAAGGAGCAGGTGACGTTCTCGCACTGCGTACCGACCATCCTGCAGATGCTGCTCAACGCCAAGGGCGCCCAGCAGCAGGACTTTGGCGGTTGGAAGATCATCATCGGCGGCAGTGCGCTGAACCGCGCCCTGTATGAGGCGGCCAAGGCCCATGGCATCCAGTTGACCGCAGCCTACGGCATGTCCGAGACCTGCCCGCTGGTGGCCTGTGCCCACCTCAACGACGAATTGCTGGCCGGTAGCGAAGATGAATGCATCACCTACCGGATCAAGGCCGGGGTGCCGGTACCGTTGGTGGAGGCGGCGATCGTCGACGGTACTGGCAAGTTCCTCCCGGCCGATGGCGAAACCCAGGGCGAACTGGTATTGCGGGCGCCGTGGCTGACCATGGGCTACTTCCGCGAGGCCGAGAAGGGCGCCGAACTCTGGCACGGCGGCTGGCTGCACACCGGCGACGTCGCCACCCTCGACAGCATGGGCGTGATCGATATCCGCGACCGCATCAAGGATGTGATCAAGACTGGCGGTGAGTGGATCTCTTCACTGGAGCTCGAAGACCTGATCAGCCGTCATCCGGCGATCCGCGAAGTGGCAGTGGTCGGTGTCGCCGATCCGCAGTGGGGCGAGCGGCCGTTTGCCCTGCTGGTGATCCACGAAGGCCAGAGCATCGATGCCAAGGCGCTCAAGGCGCACCTCAAGCCGTTCGTGGAACTGGGGCACATCAACAAGTGGGCAATCCCCAGTCAGATCGCCCTTGTTACTGAAATTCCCAAGACCAGCGTCGGCAAGCTCGACAAGAAGCGAATCCGCGTGGATATCAGCCAATGGCAAGCCAGTAACAGCACCTTCCTCTCGACCCTGTAAAATCTGGCAGGTCGTGCCCATTCGGGCGCGACCCGCACGCCAGACGCATGGCTGCCTTGTCAAATAACGAAATTCAGCCATTCTTCCCCCTGTCAGCGTAGTGGCCGGTCATGCAGACCACGTCAGAGGGGTTGGGATGCAAATCACACTTTAGAGGGATCAAGCAGTTCAACCTGCTGGCTATAGTCGGCTCAGGGGATTTTCAGGAACGGGGGTCGCACATGCATGTGCCCAGCCACTCGCTCGAGCAAAAGGTGCGCTCACACCGCTCGACCGATGCGTTTCTGCAAAGGACTCACTGCCATAAAAATAAAGTACATGGAGTAGCGTCGATGACATCAGCAAATCTGTTCTGGCGCCGGGCGAAACTGCCCCTGGCCGTCAGCCTCGCTTCTACGCTCGCCGGTCCTGCATTCGGCGTCAGTTTCAACATCGGTGAAATCGAAGGCTCGTTCGACTCGTCGCTGTCGGTGGGGGCGAGCTGGTCGACAGCCAACCCGAACAAGAACCTGATCGGCGTCAACAACGGCGGCAAGGGCCTGTCGCAAACCTCCGATGACGGCCACCTGAACTTCAAGCGCGGTGAAACCTTCTCGAAGATCTTCAAGGGCATCCATGACCTGGAGCTCAAGTACGGCGATACCGGGGTATTCGTCCGTGGCAAGTACTGGTACGACTTCGAACTCAAGGACGAGCATCGCGAGTTCAAGGACATCAGCGATTCCAACCGCAAAGAGGGCGCGCAATCGTCCGGTGGGCAGATCCTCGACGCCTTCGTCTATCACAACTATTCCATCGCCGATCAGCCGGGCTCGGTGCGCTTGGGTAAGCAGGTGGTCAGTTGGGGTGAAAGTACCTTCATCGGTGGCGGCATCAACTCGATCAACCCGATCGACGTCGCCGCGTTCCGTCGCCCGGGCGCCGAGGTGAAGGAAGGCCTGATCCCGGTCAACATGTTCTATGTGTCCCAGAGCCTGACCGACAACCTCTCGGCCGAAGCGTTCTACCAGATCGAATGGGACCAGACCGTCGTCGACAACTGCGGCACCTTCTTCTCCCAGCCGGACATCATTGCCGACGGCTGTACCGACAACCTGCGCGTGCTCAACAGCAGCCGCACGGTGCCGGGCGCTGCCCAGCAGTTCCTCGCCACCCGCGGGGTGGACATCAACGAAGAAGGCGTGATGGTACGCCGTGGCCCGGACCGCGATGCGCGCGACAGCGGCCAGTTCGGTGTGGCCTTCCGTTACATGTACGACCCGCTGGGCACCGAATTCGGCGCCTACTTCATGAACTACCACAGCCGTGCGCCGATCTTCAGCGCCACCGGCGCCCCGGCTTCGGTCTTCGGCGGGCTGGCCGGCCTGCCTGCATCCCTGCGGCCACTGGCGCCGCTGATCGTTGCGGGTAACTCGCAGTACTTCGTCGAGTACCCTGAAGACATCCGCCTGTATGGCCTGAGCTTCTCCACCACCCTGCCTACCGGTACCGCGTGGAGCGGTGAGATCAGCTACCGGCCGAACGCGCCGGTGCAATTGAACACCACCGACATCCTGTTTGCAGGTGTGCGTCCAATTGGCGGGACCCTGGCTAACGCCTCTTTGCTCAATGGTACCCCTGGCCAGGACCTGCACGGTTACCGGCGCAAGGAAATCACCCAGTTCCAGACCACCCTGACGCACTTCTTCGACCAGGTCATGGGCGCCAGCCGTCTGACGGTGGTGGGTGAACTGGGCGTGACCCATGTCGGTGGCCTGGAAAGCGCTCACGAAGTGCGTTATGGCCGTGACCCGGTCTACGGTCCTGGTCCATTGCCGGCAACCGGCGGTTTCGATACCTGCTCGCAGATCCTCAACAGTGGCACCATCACTGGCGCAGGCCCCGGCACCTCGAGCGACAACCGCAGCCGCAAGTGCGAAAACGACGGTTACACCACCAGCACCTCCTGGGGCTACCGCGCCCGGGCGATCTGGGACTACAACGACGTGTTCGCCGGGGTCAACCTCAAGCCGAACATCGCCTGGTCCCATGACGTCTCCGGTTACTCGCCAGGCCCTGGCGGCAACTTCGAGGAAGGGCGCAAGGCGATCAGCCTGGGCCTGGACGCCGAGTACCAGAACACCTACACCACCAGCCTGTCGTACACCAACTTCTTCGACGGCAAGTACACCACCGTGGATGACCGCGATTTCATCGCCCTCAGCTTCGGCGTGAACTTCTAAGAATTCGGATTCAGGACGACCATGAAGATGAAAACAACCAAGACTCTGCTGCAAGCCGGTGTACTGGGCCTGTCCCTGTTGGCGACCAGTGTCATGGCGGCGGTTTCCGCCGACGAGGCGGCCAAGCTGGGCACGAGCCTGACGCCGATGGGCGCGGAAAAAGCCGGTAATGCCGACGGTTCGATCACCGCCTGGAAGCCGCTGTCCACTGATGTCGGCAGCGTCGATGGCAGGGGCTTCCTTGCCGACCCGTACGGCACCGAGCAACCGAAGTTCACCATCACCGCGCAGAACGTCGACCAGTACAAGGACAAACTGTCCCCAGGCCAGGTCGCCATGCTCAAGCGCTACCCGGACACCTTCAAGATTCCGGTGTACCCGACCCACCGCGGCTCTACCGTGCCGGATGCGGTGTTTGCCGCGATCAAGAAAAACGCCACCAGCACCAACCTGGTCGGTGGCGGCAACGGCCTGGAGAACTTCGACAACGCCGTGCCGTTCCCGATTCCGAAAAGCGGCGTGGAAGTGATCTGGAACCACATCACCCGCTACCGTGGCGGCAGCGTGACCCGCTTGGTAACCCAGGCCACGCCGCAGCAAAACGGCTCGTACAGCCTGGTGTACTTCCAGGACCAGTTCGTCTTCCGTGACCGGATGAAAGACTACGATCCGGCCAACCCGGGCAACGTACTGTTCTACTTCAAGCAGAAGGTGACGGCGCCAGCGCGTCTGGCCGGTACCGTACTGCTGGTGCATGAAACCCTGGACCAGGTCAAAGAGCCTCGCAAAGCGTGGGTCTACAACGCCGGCCAGCGTCGGGTACGGGCTGCGCCACAGGTTTCCTATGACGGCCCGGGTACTGCTGCCGACGGCCTGCGCACCTCCGATAACCTGGACATGTACAACGGTGCGCCGGATCGCTACGACTGGAAGCTGGAAGGCAAGAAAGAGCTGTACATTGCCTCCAACAGCTACAAGCTTGACGATCCAAAGCTCAAGTACGCCGACATCATCAAGGCCGGGCACATCAACCAGGACCTCGCCCGTTACGAGCTGCGCCGGGTATGGCATGTGGTTGCGACCCTGAAACCGGGCCAGCGCCATATCTACGCCAAGCGTGACTTCTACATCGACGAAGACACCTGGCAAGCCGCGGTGATCGACCAGTACGACGGCCGCAACCAGCTGTGGCGCGTGTCCGAGGCCCACTCCCAGGACTACTACAACGTCCAGGTGCCGTGGTACACCCTGGAAGCCATCTACGACCTGCAATCGGGTCGTTACCTGGCCCTGGGCATGAAGAACGAGGAAAAGAGAGCCTACGACTTTGGCTTCACTGCCTCCAAGGCTGACTTCCAGCCTGCCGCGCTTCGCCAGGAAGGTGTGCGCTAAGCTTTAAAACCTCCGTGTGATCTCCCAGAACGCCCCGGCTTGCCGGGGCGTTTCTGTTTGCGCAGCGTGACCCGCTCAGGTTTGTCGTTTTTTGTTGTAGTCTTTTTTCGGCATAAAGGGGCAATCATCTTCAAATGTGCGGTTTAACCCGCTAGTCTGCCTTGATCCGTACTGCCGAAGATTCCCTAACTAGAACGAGCCGGCCATGACTGATCTGTCCCGTACGCAAGGGTTCGCCAGCCAGGCCATGAGCGTCCTGGAGGGCCGCTTCTTTCGTCCGCCATTGCCCGAGGGCTATGTACCGCGAGCACGCTTGTGCCAGCGTTTGCACGCGGGGCTCGGTGGGCGCTTGTTGCTGGTCAACGCACCGGCAGGCTTCGGTAAAAGTTCATTGGCGGTGGAGTTCTGCCAGGGGCTGCCCAACCATTGGAGCAGCCTGTGGCTGGGGCTGAGCCGGCGCGACAACGACCCCGGGCGCTTTCTTGAGCGCTTGCTCGAAGGCTTGCAGCAGTACTGCCCGGCGCTTGGCGGCCAGGCCCTGGGCCTGCTGAAAATGCGCCAGCGGCATCAGCCGTTTGCCTTCGAGGAATGGCTCGACGGCCTGCTCGATGAGCTGGCCCGGCACCTGCAGCCGCACAACCCCTTGCTGCTGGTGCTGGATGATTACCACTTGGCCCAGGGCCCGGTGCTCGATCGCTGCCTGCAGTTTTTCCTCAATCACCTGCCGCCTGGCCTGGTGCTGCTGGTGACCAGCCGGCAGCGGCCAGACTGGCACCTGGCGCGCCTGCGCCTGTCGCGCCAGTTGCTCGAACTCAATGAGCAGGACTTGCGCCTGACCACCGATGAATCCCTCGCCGTGCTCGGCCAGCAACCCAGCGTGCTGCGCGGACAGGCGCTGGACAACCTGATCCAGCGCAGCGATGGCTGGGTCGCCGGTTTGCGTTTCTGGTTGCTGGCCGCCAACGAGGCGGGGGCCGACAGTGCCTTGCCTCAGGCCCTGCACGGCGGCGAGGGGCTGATTCGCGACTACCTGCTTGAAGAAGTGATCGAGATGCTGCCCGCCGAAGTGCAGGGGTTTCTCTACGACACCGCCTGCCAGGAGCGCTTTTGCGCCGAGCTCTGTGATGCCCTGCGCGAAAGCCATGACAGTGCCGAGATCCTCCGTTACCTGCAGGCACACCAGGTGTTCCTGGTGCCGCTGGACGAGCACGGGCGCTGGTTCCGTTATCATCACTTGTTCTCCGACCTGCTGCGCACCCGCCAGGCCAGCCTGCCGCTGTCGAGCCTGCACCTGCGCGCTTGTCGCTGGTTCCATGGCCAGGGCCTGCTCGACGAAGCCGTCGAGCAAGCCTTGCGTGCCGGGCACCTGGATGTGGCCGCCAACCTGGTGCAGAACCTGTCCGAAGAGCAGCTGCTGGCCGAGCAGAACGTTGGCATGCTCCTGCGCTGGAAGATGGACCTGCCCGACAGCCTGCTGATCAGCACGCCGCGGCTGATCGTGCTGTACAGCTGGGCCCTGGGCCTGGCCGGGCAACTGGATGCCGCCGAAGAGCTGGCCAGCCACCTGAGCCGTTTTTTGCCGGCGCCTTCAGCCACCGCACAGAAATCCATGCTGGCCCAGTGGCTGGCGTTGAGCGGGGTGATTGCCCGTGGTCGCGGCGACCGCCAGCGCACCCTCGAATACTGCTCCGAAGCGCTGCACAGCTTGCCGTTCAAGCGCTATGGGCAGCGTCTGGTATGCCTGTCGACCTTGTCCAACCTGGCCATCGCCGATGCCGATTTCTGGCGTGCCCGCGGCTGGAACCGCGAAGCGCTGGAGCTGGCCCAGCGGGTCGGCAATCCCTTGTTCGAAGCCCTGGCCCATTACGACCGCGCGCGGGTACTGCATGCCCGTGGTGAGGTGCTGCGCGCCCTGGATGAAGTGCGCCAGGGTCTGCAGCGCCTGCAGGGTTTGTCGGCGCAACGGCTGTACGCGGCACGAGCGCGGTTGACCCTGTACGAGGGCTACCTGCTGGCGGCACGGCTACAACCGGAAACCGGCCGTAGCCGCCTGCGCGCCGGGCTGATCGAGGCGCGCGCCTGTCGCGACATCAGCGTACTGATCGGCCATTGCGTGATCGCTTCGCTGGATGGCCGCGAAGGGCGTTTCGCCGAAGCCTTTGCCGAGCTTGCCGAAGCCGAGCGGCTGATGCATATCTGGGACGTGCCGCCGATTTTCTATCTGGCGATGATCACCCTGGTCAAGTGCGAGCTGTGGCTGGCCCAGGGCCGCACCGACCTGGCCGAGTCCTGGCTGTTGCGCCTGGGCCAGACCTACGGTGGCGAACAAGCGGCGGCTGCTCCCGAGTTCCACCCGTTGTTGCCGCTGCATATCGAACTGCAGCAGGCCTTGCTCGAACGCACCCAAGGTCGTCTGGAACAGGCCGGGCGCCGCTTGCAGGCACTGGTGGAGCGCGGCCAGGCCAGCGGCGGGCAGATGCTCTGCGTCACTGCGCTGTGCCAGTGGATGGTTCTGCTGCTGGCCAGCAATAACGAGGCGCAGGCGCGAGACCTGCTGGGCCTGGCCCTGGAGTCCGCGCGCGGCGGTGTTCTGCAACCTTTCCAGCGCCTGCTGCAGGATCACCCGAAATGGCTGCGTGAGCAGTTGCTGCAACACCCTCAGGGGGCCGCCCAAAGCAGCTTGCTGGGGTTGCTGCCGACGCCTGAATCGGTCGAATCGATGGCTGGCAACGAATCGTTGAGTAGCCGCGAGATGGCAGTGCTAGAGCTGATTGCCCAAGGCTGCTCGAACCAGGAAATCAGCGAGCGCCTGTTCATTTCCCTGCACACGGTGAAAACCCACGCCAGCCACATCAACAGCAAGCTTGGCGTCGAGCGCCGTACCCAGGCGGTGGCCCGGGCCAAGGCCCTGGGGATGCTGCAATAGTGACACCGGGTGATTGCAGCGCAACCGTCCTTGACGTAAAAGGATGGGAGCCGCTTGCCCCGACGACCATTGCTGGCGTGGGACTTGCTTGAATCGGGATACCGATCCGGAGCAGCCGATGAGCCCGCAACAAACAACAACGATCGCACTCCCTCCCAGTACACGCCGAGCCCGGGAAATACTCGCGGTGGACGGCCAGGTGCCGGAAGGCGTGTTGCGTGCCGAAATCGACGCCTCCTGGCGCCGCAGCCTTGATCATGGCGTCGGTGTGCACAGTCACCACGACCTCGGCCTGGCCCCGGTGGCCAACCTCGATCTGTTACTCGCCAACAACCGCCTGCTGCTCGATGCCGCCACTGCGGAACTCGATTACTTGAGCGGGCATCAGGGCCAGGACGCCCTGATCATCCTGGCCAACGCCGATGCGACCATCCTGGCCGTTGAAGGCCCGGCCGACGTTGTGCGCCACAGCACCGAGGCGGGGATTGCCCCGGGTACCCGCTGGAGTGAAGCCGAACGCGGCACCAATGCCCTGGGGACGGCGCTGGTGGAGGCGCGCACGGTGCAGATCGATTGTGGTGAACATTTTCTCGAACGGCTCAGCGATTACTCCTGTACCTCAGTGCCGATCCACTGCCCGCAAGGTGATTTGTTCGGCGTGCTCGACCTGACCCGCCAAGGGCCCTTGGGCCGCTTGCAGGACCGCACTGCCTTGCTCGCCCTGGCGGTCAGCCAGATTGAGGGCAAGCTGTTCAACAACAGTTACCCACAGCAGATCGTGCTGGCGTTTCACAGCCGCCGGCAATACCTCGGCTCCCCTTGGCAAGGCCTGCTGGCACTGGGCCTGGACGGGCGTATCCTGGCCGCCAGCAACCAGGCCTGCCAACTGCTCGGCAGCCGCCGCGAGGCGCTGCTCGGCCAGCGTTGCGACAGCCTGCTCGGCATGCGTCTGGAGCAATGGCTGGCACGCGTGCAACCAGGCAACGTCGAAAGCATCGAGACAGCCAAGGGTGGTTTTTTCTACAAGACCCTGCAAGTGCCGCAGCGGTCATTGAGCGTTGCCGTGCCAGCTGCGCGGGCGCCTCGGCAAAGCACTCAACAGCCGGACCTGGAGCGCCTTGGCGCCGGCAACAGCCGCCACGCCAGGGCCCTGCGCATGGCGCGTCAGGGCTTGGCCAACGGCCTGCCGGTGGTGCTGCTGGGCGAGACCGGCAGCGGCAAGGAAGTGGTAGCGCGCGCCCTGCATCAGGACAGCGCGCGCGCCGACAAACCCTTTGTGGCGGTGAACTGCGCGGCGATCCCTGAAGGCCTGATCGAGTCGGAACTGTTCGGCTACCGTGAAGGGGCGTTCACCGGCTCGCGTCGCGGCGGCATGATCGGGCGCCTGCAGCAGGCCCATGGCGGTACGCTGTTTCTTGACGAAGTTGGCGATATGCCGCTGGCCTTGCAGGCCCGCCTGCTGCGGGTGTTGCAGGAACGCAAGGTTGCGCCGTTGGGTGCAGGCCAGGAGCAAGACCTGGATATCGCGCTGATCTGCGCCACCCACCGCGACCTCAAGGCCCAAGTGCAAAGCCAGCAGTTTCGTGAAGACCTTTATTACCGTATCCACGGCATCAGCGTGCAGTTGCCCGCGCTGCGAGAGCGCGAAGACCTGCCGGCGCTGGTGCGCAGCCTGCTTGATCGCCTCGGAGGCCAGAGCGTCAAGCTTTCGAGCGAACTGAGTGCATTGTTCGCCGACTATCACTGGCCGGGCAACATCCGTCAGCTGGAGATGACCTTGCGCTTGCTGTTGGCCATGCGTGAAGCCGGTGAACAGGAACTGGGCCTGGATCATCTGCCCGACAACCTGCTCGACGAATTGCGCGACAGCGCCCAGCCGCCCAGCACACGCATGCGCGACAGTCAGAGCGTGCTGATTCGCCAGGCCCTGGAGCGCCATGGTGGCAATGTCACTGCGGCAGCCGAGGCCTTGGGCATCAGCCGTGCAACCCTGTACCGCAAGCTCAAGCAGACGCGGCCTTGATCCAGCGCCTGCTGGCCTCGACCGCCCGTTGGGCGAGCGCGGCCAGCAACAGCGCATTGCCACTCTGAGGGTTACAGCTTGATCAGCACCGACTTGAGCTCGGTGTAGTGCTCGATGGCCGCTGCGCCCATTTCCCGGCCGACCCCCGACATCTTGTAGCCGCCGAACGGCAACGCCGGGTCGAGGGCGCTGTGGCAGTTGACCCATACCGAGCCCGAGCGGATCTGCGGGATCATCCGGTGCACCGCGCCCAGGTTGTTGGACCAGATGCTCGCACCCAGGCCGTAGGGGCTGTCGTTGGCCATGCGCACCGCGTCAGCTTCGTCATCGAACGGAATGGCCACCAGCACCGGGCCGAAGATTTCTTCCTGCACCAGCGGGTGACGCTGGTCGACATCGACAATCACCGTTGGCTTGACGAAGTAACCGGGGCCGAATTGCTCGCCACCGCAGGCGATGGTCGCACCGCTGCTGCGGCCTTGCTCGATGTAGTCGTAGACGCGCTTTTGCTGGCGCGCGGAAATCAGCGGTCCCATCTCCACGCTGGGGTCCAGGCCATTGCCGAGTTTCATGGCATTGGCGATGCCAGCAATATCGGCCACCACATTGTCGAAATGCTTGCGCTGCACGTACAGGCGGGAACCGGCACAGCACACCTGACCCTGGTTGAAGAAGATCGCGCTGGCGGCGCCGGCGGCGGCGCTGGCCAGATCGGCGTCGGCCATGACGATGGTCGGTGATTTGCCGCCCAGTTCCAGGGTGACCCGGGTCATGGAGTCCATGGCGATCTTACCGATGGTCTTGCCCACGGCGGTGGAGCCGGTGAAGGTCAGTTTGTCGACCAGCGGGTTGCGGGTCAGGGCATCGCCGGCGACCAGGCCGGTGCCGGTCACGACGTTGAGGACACCCGCCGGGTAACCCGCTTCCAGTACCAGTTCGGCCAGTTTCAGAGCACTCAGCGGGGTCTCATCGGCAGGCTTGAGGACCATGGTGCAGCCGGTGGCCAGGGCCGGGCCGAGCTTCCAGCAGGCCAGCAGCAGCGGGAAGTTCCAGGCGACGATGGCGCCGACCACGCCGACCGCTTCACGGCGCACGAACCCGTGGAACTGATCGGCGGGCATCAACGGCATCGACACCTCGACGGTGCTGCCTTCGATCTTGGTGGCCCAGCCGGCCATATAGCGCAGAAAGTCGATCGACAGCTGCACGTCCATGGCCCGGGCTACCACGGCACTCTTGCCGTTGTTCAGGCATTCGAGCTGGGCGAGGATTTCGCCGTCGCGTTCAAGCAGGTCGGCCAGGCGCCACAGCAGGTTCTGCCGCTCGCGTGGGCGGGTGCGGCTCCAGGCGGAGTCATCGAACGCCTGGCGGGCGGCGTGTACCGCGCGGTCGACATCGGCCGGGGTGGCGGCGGGCACCTCGCAGAGGTTCTCGCCGTTGGCCGGGTTGCGCAGGGTCAGGCGGGCGCCATCGCTGGAGTCGACCCAGTCGGCGCCAATCAGCATGCGTGGGGCGCGGCGAATGAAGGCTTCGACGTCGGGGTGCAGGGGGGCAGTGGTGGACATGGCAAACCTCATTGTTGTGAGTGAGTGCCGGGTGTTCGCAACGCTTGTGCCAAAGTGGCGAAGTCCCTGTTTTCAGGCGCTGTCGGGCAAGGTTGGCAGTGTGTCGCCGGGATGCTCCGTCTCATTTTGAGACAGTGGTGAGACGGGGCGGTATGTATCGTCACCTCAAGCACCGTTGCCCGCAACAGGGCTGCGGCGCTTTACTCTGCGTCTGGCATAAATGATGATGGCTTAATGCTATTAACTGCGTCATTACTGGTACGATCGTGCGCCAAATATGCGCAGCACAAGCCTCAAGCTATCGCCCTGTGTGGCCGATACTCTGCGAGTGCGGCCCGATTCATTGCCGCAGCGAATCTACCCGCGAAGCCGAGCCTGTCCGTGAAGGTGCCTCTGCGTCTATTTTTTTATTTGCCATGACAGGTTTCGTGGATGCAGGTCTACAGCCAAAAAAGCTTTCTGATTGTCGATGACTTCTCCGATTTTCGCAGCTCGGCCCGCTCGATGTTGCGCGAACTGGGCGTGCGCGATGTCGACACCGCCGACAGTGGCGAGCAGGCACTGCGCATGTGCGCGCAGAAACGTTACGACTTTATCCTTCAAGACTTCCACTTGGGCGATGGCAAGAAGAACGGCCAGCAGGTGCTCGAGGACCTGATCCTCGACAAACTGATCAGTCATGAGTGCGTGTTCCTCATGGTCACCGCCGAAAGCAGCCAGGCGATTGTCCTCAGCGCCCTGGAGCACGAGCCCGACGCCTACCTGACCAAGCCGTTCAACCGCATCGGCCTGGCTCAGCGCCTGGAAAAACTGGTGCAGCGCAAGACCTTGCTCAAGCCGATCCTCCAGGCCCTGGACCGCGGCCGTCCGGCCGAGGTGCTGGCGGCCTGCGCCGAGCTGTGCAAGAAGGACCCGCGCTTCGCGCCGCTGTGCCTGCGTTATCGCGCCGATGCCTTGCGCGACCTCAACCGCGTCGATGAGCTGGAGAAGTTCCTCACCACCATCATCGCCAGCCGCGCCACGCCCTGGGCCTATGCCGCCCTGGGCAACCTGTTGTACAAGCGCAACCAGTTGGCCCAGGCCCAGGGCGTATACGAACAAGCGCTCAAGGCTTTCCCAATGATGCCCGGGCTGTACGATGGCCTGGCCGAGGTGCTGGTGGCCCTGGGTGAAAGCAAGCGCGCCCAGGGTGTGCTGGAGGAGGCCGTGCGCCTCTCGCCGCTGGCCGTACGCCGGCAGATGATGCTGGGCAAGCTGGCCCTGAGCAACGACGACTACGACACCTCGTCCAAGGCCTACCGGCACGCCGTCAACCAGGGCCAGAGCTCGCGTTACAAAGACCCGGAGAGCAACCTCGGGCTGGTTCAGGCGCTGATGAACAAGAACGCCGGCAACGGCCTGGATGCACGTACCCGGGTCGAGATCAATACCGTGCTCAGCGAAGTGGCCAAAGAGAACGTCGAAGACCAGGGGCTGCAGGTGCGCGCACGGTTGATGAAAGCCGCCAGCCTGCAGCAGGCCGGCGACGCCGAAACCGCCGCCAAGCTGACCGAACAGGCCATGGCCCGGCTGGAGAAAATGGACCAGTTTTTCTCGGTGGAAGCCGCGTTGGTGGTGGCCACGCAGTTGCAACAGCTCGGTCAGGAGGCTGCCGGCACCTCGATTCTCAAGGGTTGCGTGGAGACCTACGGTGACGACCCCAAGGTCATGCAGAGCGTGGCACAGCTGACCGATGATCCGAACGTGTTGGGCGCGGTGACCGAAGCGGTCGACCTCAACCGCCAGGGCGTACGCAGTTACCAGGCCGGCCAGCTCAGCGAAGCGCTGGCGCAGTTCCGCCGGGCCCTGACGCTGCAGCCGAAGAACATCAGCATCGCCCTCAACAGCGCGCAGGCGCTGCTGCGTATCGGTGGCGAGACACCACCGCCGGCGATCATGGAAGAGTGCCGCGCCTGCCTGAGCAGCGTGACCGGCATCCCGAAAAGCGACAACCGTTACGATCGCTACCGCAAACTGCACATCCGGGCCTTTGGCGCATGAACCAGGACAACCAGGGGCTGGATTTCTCCACGGTGATCGCCTCCACCGTACACGACATGAAGAACTCCCTGGCAGCCCTGACCCAGGCCCACAGCCAGTGGCTGACGCGCCTGCCCGAAGCGTTGCGCAGCGGCAGCGAACAGGGGGTGATGGAGCACGAATTCAGCCACCTCAACGGCATGCTGGTGCAGTTGCTGGGCTTGTACAAGCTGGGCGTCAACCAACTGCCCATGTGCCCCGATTATCACGAGCTCGACGATTTCATCGAAGCCCAGCTGGCCGCCCAGCAGAACCTGCTGCAGCACCGCGACATCCTCGCCAGCTGGCGCATTGAAACCGCAAGCCCGCTGGGTTTCTTCGACCGCGAACTGGTCGGCTCGGTAGTGGCCAACATCCTCAACAACGCCATTCGTTATGCCGGGCATACCTTGTTGATCAGCGTCAGCGACGAAGGCGAACAACTGCTGCTGAGCATCAACGATGACGGCCCGGGCTTCCCGGCGCGCATGCTCGAGCGTCAGCAGGAGTATGTGCAGGGTATCGACGGCAAGAGCGGCAGCACCGGCCTGGGGTTGTACTTCGCGGCGCGGATTGCCGCTCTGCACGAGCGCAACGGCGTCAAGGGGCGAATCGAGATTGCCAACGGCGGGGTGTTGGGCGGGGGGCTTTTCAGGCTCTATTTGCCGTGAAATGGTTATCCCGCGGGCTGTTGGCCGGGCTGTTGCTGCCATTGAGTGGATGCCAGATTGCCCTGTACCCGATTACCCTGATCAGCTGCGCTTTGCGTGCGCAGCCGACGCTCTCCCCTGAAGCCTTGCCGCTGGCGAGGGTGGGGCAGCCCTATCATGCGCAGATCACGCTCATCGCTAGCAGTTCGCCGGTGAGTGGCTTCTATGCCGCACCCTTACCGCCAGGGCTGACACTGCAGCACCAGGGCCGCAGGCCTGACGCGACATTGGTCGGCACACCGCAACGTGCGGGGGTCTATCGCTTCGTGGTGTCGGTGGGGACGTTTGGTACGCAGTGTGCTGGCTTGAGTGCGGATCGCGAGTATCGCCTTGAGGTGAAGTGACGAGCGCCGTCGCCGGAGGTGGAAGGCTGTGCGACACTCCACCCTTTGCTCCACAGGATTGCACCCATGAACCCGGCTAAACCCGCCCTGATCCGCGAAACCTTCCCCGTCGGCCCGTTGCAGTGCAACTGCACCATCATCGGTGACCCGATCAGCAAAAAGGCCATCGTCGTCGATCCGGGTGGCAATCACGAGCAGATCCTCGCCCGCCTGGATGCCCATGGCCTGAAGGTGGTGAGCATCATCCATACCCACGCGCATCTGGATCATTTCCTCGCCTCCGGGCAGTTGAAGGAGAAGACCGGCGCCACCCTGCACCTGCATAAGGACGACCAGTTCCTCTGGGACAACCTGGAAATGCAGTGCCAGATGTTCGGCGTGCCCTACACTCCGGTGCCGGCGCCGGACCGCTGGCTGGCCGATGATGAAGAGCTGGCCTGCGGCTGTGGCGTGGCCTTGCACACCCCGGGGCACACGCCGGGCTCGATGAGTTTCTGGTTCGCCGAGGCCAAGCTGCTGATTGCAGGCGATACGCTTTTTCGTCGTGGGATTGGTCGCACCGATTTGTGGGGTGGTGATCAGGCGACTATCGTTCGTTCCATCAAGCAGCGCTTGTACAGCCTGGATGAAGAGGCGACGGTGGTGACCGGACACGGGCCGGATACCCGCCTGGGTGATGAGATGCGCCAGAACCCGTTCGTGCGCGCGTGAAGTTTCAGGGAATTTTTCTGCTTTGCTGCAATCCAAGGCTGGCATAGATCCGAATCAGATCCGCTGCACTTTCGAATTACAGTAGGAGCTTGTCCATGTTCACCATGCGTCGTTTGATTATCGTCGCTACCGCTGCCGCGCTGATGTCCGGTTGTGCCAGCCCCAACCCGTATGACAGCCAGGGTCAGGCGCAGCAGGGCTCCACAGGGATGAGCAAAACTGCCAAGTACGGCGGCCTGGGCGCGCTGGCCGGTGCCATTGCCGGTGCTGCCATCGACCATAACAACCGCGGCAAAGGTGCGCTGATCGGCGCTGCCGCCGTGGGTGCTGCTGCCGCAGGTTATGGTTATTACGCCGACAAGCAGGAAGCCGCGCTGCGTGAAAGCATGGCCAACACCGGTGTCGAGGTTCAACGCCAGGGCGACCAGATCAAACTGATCATGCCGGGCAACATCACCTTTGCCACCGACTCGGCCAACATCGCCCCAAGCTTCTACTCGCCGCTGAACAACCTGGCCAACTCCTTCAAGCAGTTCAACCAGAACACCATTGAAGTGGTCGGCTATACCGACAGCACCGGCAGCCGCCAGCACAACATGGACCTGTCCCAGCGTCGTGCACAATCGGTGGTCACCTACCTGACCTCCCAGGGTGTCGATGGCAGCCGCGTCAGTGCTCGTGGCCTGGGCCCGGACCAGCCGATCGCCAGCAACGCCGACGCCAACGGCCGCGCGCAGAACCGTCGGGTAGAGGTCAACCTCAAGCCGATTCCCGGGCAGCAGTATCAGTAAGTTGCAAGATGTAAGAAGGGGAGCCTGGCTCCCCTTTTTTGTGCCTGCAGTGGCCTCATCGCTGGCAAGCCAGCTCCCGCAGAGGCCTGGTTAGCATCCTGCAACAGCCTTGGGCTGGTAGTTTGAGCGTCCTAGGACCTATCCTACGAATTCTGTCGCCCTGCAGATGATTGCTCCGGGGGAAGTACGCCACTAGGCTCACCGGGTCGCTGATGTATCAGCGATCGGGTTTGGCGACCCGAGTACATCATCCTGCTTCCATGACGTCAGTCGTTATGGCAGTTGTGCGCGGGAGGGCTTCGGCCCTGCCGGGTTGTCCTGATGTCTCGGTTCGCCAACCTGCGTACAGCTGCCACCATTTCTGTTTGGCGACAGAGGTGGTGCAGCTCCCTTAACATCAGGAGCTTCATCATGAAAAGATCGTTCCAGACCCACCTGAATTCCACCTTCTCGAAACCACAGAAACCCCATTCGGCCTCTGCGATGCCGGTCATCCACAGTTATTCGCCGTGCGCGCCGGGGTCAATGTCGAAGATGCGCTGGTGCATGCGTCGCTGTATTTGAAATGCGCGAGCCTGACTGGACCGCTGGCGGTCGAGCATACCCGTGAGCCGGGGCGAGGGTTTCTTCAGGCGACCCTGCATTCCCATGAAATGGCCAAGGCATTGGTTGATGCGTTGCTTGATGGGCTGGAGAGCCGTGTGATCAGGATGCCAGGCGGCGCCTGAGTTGCGAGCGCGTTGCGCTCGATCGCTGGCAAGGCCAGCTCCCACAGGTCCGGAGTGTGCCCAGATTAACTGTGGGAGCCGGCTTTGCCGGCGATACGGTAGGTCAGGCGACTCAGCTTGGGCTTCTGGTAGTGATTGTCAGCACATCGGTATAAACGATGACCACAGACTGACCGACTTTGAGGTTCTTCATGCGCTCCTGAAGTTCAGGATCTTCGACCTTCACGACTTTTTGCGGGCCTTCAGGTGGCATCAGCGTGACTTCGTGGGTTTTCAGGTCGATCTTGGTGATCTTCGAGGTGACCTTGATCTGCCGGAATGCCTCGCCACCGGGGTTAGGGTTGTCCTTGGTGGCACGGATCACCCCGGCTTCCTTGCTCACGCCCGGTGCACCGCCAACGGTGGTATCGAGCACGGTAGCAACCGAGCGGTTGACCGTGATGTTGACCAGGTCACCGACCTTGAGATTATGCAGGTCCTTGGCCTTGTCGCTCAGCTGGATCGGCACCTCAGAGTTCTCAGGCCCTGCCACCGTAACGATGCGCTTATCGAGGTCAATGGCAAGGACTTTGGTATCCACCACATCCTCAGTGGCGACAGCGTCGATCAGCTTCTCTTCTGCCTGCACCGTGAAACTGGCTGCAGACAGAAGCGAAACAACAGCAAAAGCATGGGCAAAGCGGCGCAGTGGTTTCATAGGCTTACGTTCCGTGTGATGGCTAATGAAAAACATCGTAGGAAGTGAGCATAGATGCTGTCTGGCAAATCACCTGTCGGCGTTTTGTCGCAGCCGTTCCAGCAAGGCGTCCTTGTCGCTCCACAGCTGGTTGATCCATTGCTGGAAGGCCAGGCGGTAGGTTTCATCCTGGTCGTAGTTCTTGCCCAGAAACTCGGCCGGAATCGCCAGTTTCTCGAAGTGCACGACGATGTGCCTGACCCGCCCGCAGAGCAAGTCCCAGAAGCCTGGCGCACCGTTCGGATAATGAATGGTGACGTTGACGATCGACTGCAGTTGCTCGCCCATGGCATCCAGTACAAAGGCAATGCCGCCGGCCTTGGGCTTGAGCAGGTGCTTGAACCGTGACTGCTGCTGGCGATGCTTGGCCTCGGTGAAGCGCGTGCCTTCGGCGAAGTTGAAGATTGCCGTCGGCTTGCCGCGAAACTTGGCGCAGGTGCGGCGGGTGGTTTCCAGGTCCTTGCCGGCCTTTTCCGGGTGCTTGGCCAGGTACGCCTTGGAGTAGCGCTTCATGAACGGGAAGCCCAGCGCCCACCAGGCCAGGCCGATCACCGGCACCCAGATCAGTACCTGCTTGAGGAAGAACTTCAGCGGGCGGATACGGCGGTTGAGCACGTACTGCAGTACCAGGATATCGACCCAGCTCTGGTGGTTGCTGGTGACCAGGTAGCTGTGTTGGTAATCCAGCCCGGCCAGGCCTTCGACCTGCCAGCGGGCCTTGCCCAGCAGGTTGATCCAGGCGTTGTTGTTGCTGATCCAGGCTTCGTGGATGTGGCGCATCAGTTCATCGGTGAGCCGCTGCGCCGCGGCAAACGGCAGCAGCAGCTTGAACAGGCTGACGATAAACAACGGGGTGCAGCAGACGATGGTATTGAGCCCCAGCAGCAACGAGGCGATAACCCCGCGCAGTGGCGCGGGTAGCAATCCGAGCATGTTCAGCTATCCAGTGAGCGGTTGGCCTGAAT
The DNA here is from genome assembly GCF_024213215.1 of Pseudomonas sp. SBB6. NCBI lineage: Bacteria > Pseudomonadati > Pseudomonadota > Gammaproteobacteria > Pseudomonadales > Pseudomonadaceae > Pseudomonas > Pseudomonas sp. SBB6. Next base: position 36,911 of record NZ_JANAVH010000015.1, read on the forward strand.
GGCGGTCAGGGCGATGGTGTAGACGATGTCGTCGACCTGGGCGCCGCGTGGCAGGTCGTTGACCGGCTTGCGCAGGCCTTGCAGCATCGGCCCGAGGCTTACGCAATCGGCGCTGCGCTGCACAGCCTTGTGGGTGGTGTTGCCGGTGTTCAGGTCGGGGAACACGAACACCGTGGCGCGGCCGGCCACTTGACTGTTGGGCGCCAGTTGCCGGGCGATGTCCAGGTTGGCCGCAGCGTCGTACTGCAAGGGGCCGTCGATCAGCAGGCCGCGCTGGGTTTCCTGGGCCAGCAGGGTGGCTTCGCGAACCTTCTCGACCTCTTCGCCACTGGCCGAATCACCGCTGGAGTAGCTGATCATCGCCACCCGCGGGGCAATACCGAAGGCTTCGGCGGAGTCGGCGCTCTGCAGGGCGATTTCCGCCAGCTCATGGGCCGTTGGGTGCGGGTTCATCACGCAGTCGCCGTACACCAGCACCTGCTCGGGGAACAGCATGAAGAACACTGACGACACCAGGCTGCAGCCCGGCGCGGTCTTGATCAGTTGCAGGGCCGGGCGGATGGTGTTGGCGGTGGAGTGCACCAGGCCCGACACCAGGCCGTCGACCTCGTCCAGGGCCAGCATCATGGTGCCGATCACCACCGGGTCTTCGAGTTGCTGTTCGGCCATCGGCGCATTGAGGCTCTTGCTCTTGCGCAGGCTGACCATCGGCTCGACATAGCGCTCGCGGATCAGGTCCGGGTCAAGAATCTCCAGGCCCTCGGGCAGGCTGATGCCCTGGGCGCGGGCCACGGCCTGAACGTCGTCGGGCTTGGCCAGCAGCACACAGCGGGCAATACCGCGGGCCTGGCAGATGGCGGCGGCCTGAACGGTCATCGGCTCGGCGCCTTCGGGCAGGACAATACGCTTGTTGGCCTGCTGGGCGCGCTGGATCAACTGGTAGCGGAACACGGCTGGCGACAGGCGCAGCTCGCGCGGGGTGCCGCAGCGCTGGTGCAGCCAGTCGGCGTCCAGGTAGCTGGCGACGAAATCGGTGATGAGTTCCGCGCGCTCGCGGTCATCCACCGGGATTTCCTTGTTCAGGCCGTTGAGCTGGTTGGCGGTGTCGTACGAGCCGGTGCTTACCGACAGGACCGGCAAGCCGGCCAGCAGCGCGCCCTGGCACAGTTCGAGGATGCGCGGGTCGGGCTTGCTGTCGCTGGTCAGCAGCAGGCCCGCCAGTGGTACACCGTTGATCGCCGCCAGGCTCACGGCGAGGATGATGTCGTCGCGATCCCCCGGGGTCACCACCAACGTGCCGGGCTTGAGCAGCGGCACGGTATTGGCCACGGTGCGGGCGCAGATGATGATCTTGTTCATCCGCCGGGTTTCGTAGTCGCCGGCATTGAGTACCTGGGCACCGAGCAGTTCGGCCACATCGCGGGTGCGCGGGTCGTTGAGGCCGGCCTGGAAGGGGATGCAGCCGAGCAGGCGGAAGTCGCCGCCGCGCAGCAGCGGCGAATGCTCGACCAGGCGCGCGGCGAAGGCGCTCATGTCCTCGTCGGTGCGCACCTTGTTGAGGATTACCCCGAGCACTTTCGGGTCGCGTGGCCCACCAAACAGCTGGGCCTGCAGTTCGACGCGCCCGGACAGCTCGGTGAGCACCTCGTTTTCCGGTGCCGACACCAGGATCACTTCGGCATCCAGGCTCTTGGCCAGGTGCAGGTTGACCCGCGCGGCGTAGCTGGCGTGGCGGGTCGGGACCATGCCTTCGACCACCACCACGTCCTTGCCGATGCAGGCCTGCTGGTAGAGGGTAATGATTTCCTCGAGCAGTTCATCCAGCTGGCCGTCGCCCAGCATACGCTCGACATGGGCCAGGCTCAGCGGCTGCGGTGGCTTGAGGCCATGGGTGCGGGCAACCAGTTCGGTGGAGCGTTCCGGGCCGGTATCGCCCGGGTGCGGCTGGGCAATCGGCTTGAAGAAGCCAACCTTCAACCCGGCACGCTCCAGGGTGCGCACCAGGCCCAGGCTGATGGAGGTCAGGCCGACGCCAAAGTCGGTCGGCGCGATAAAAAATGTCTGCATGCGAGCTTCTCGAAATGAGCTGTGCAAAAGAATCAATTGCCAAGGGTATCGCTATCGACCCCCCGAGCGCACCCGTCGCAAATATCCGGCAACCCGTTTGTCCGGGTTGCGTTCGCTTTCAGGCGAGGCCTTGGTTACACTTGTTCGTTCTACATTCTTATGCAAAAGGTCTCGCCCCATGCTGATCGCCGCCAAAAAGGCTGTCTCCATCGACTATACCCTGACCAACGACGCTGGTGAGGTCATCGACAGCTCCGCCGGCGGCGCTCCGCTGGTCTACCTGCATGGCGCAGGCAACATCATTCCGGGCCTGGAAAAAGCCCTGGAAGGTAAAACCACCGGTGACGAGCTGGACGTTGCCGTCGAGCCGGAAGACGCCTACGGCGAATACCTGGCCGAGCTGGTCAGCACCCTGAACCGCAGCATGTTCGAAGGTGTCGACGAGCTGGAAGTGGGCATGCAGTTCCACGCTTCGGCGCCGGATGGCCAGATGCAGATCGTTACCATTCGCGACCTGGACGGCGACGACGTCACCGTCGACGGCAACCACCCACTGGCTGGCCAGCGCCTGAACTTCAAGGTCAAGGTCGTCAACGTGCGTGACGCCAGCGAAGAAGAAGTAGCCCATGGCCACGTCCATGGCGAAGGTGGCCATCACCACTGATTTTCTGCGCTAAGCTCAGAGAGTCGCGAAGGCGCCCGGGCAAGTCCGTCGCTCCAGCAGGGGAAGACGGCTTGGCAGGGGCGCCTTTTTAATGGGCTGGTTTTACTGATTGCAGCCCGCAGCGGCAACCGGGATCTGGAAAGGGGAGTACGTCATGAGTGCATTTCACGACCTGAAGTTGCAGGCACTGGATGGCCAGGAGTTGCCTCTGGCGCCGTTCAAGGGCCAGGTGGTGCTGGTGGTCAATGTCGCCTCCAAGTGTGGCCTGACCCCGCAGTATGCGGCGCTGGAAAACCTCTATCAGCAGTACAAGGGCAAAGGCTTCAGCGTATTGGGCCTGCCGTGCAACCAGTTTGCCGGGCAGGAGCCGGGCAGTGAAGAAGAAATCCAGAAGTTCTGCAGCCTGAACTACGGCGTGAGCTTTCCGTTGGGCAGCAAGCTTGAAGTCAACGGTCACGACCGTCATCAGCTGTATCGCTTGCTGGCGGGCGAAGGCGCCGAGTTTCCGGGCGATATCACCTGGAACTTCGAGAAGTTTCTGGTCGGTAAGGACGGCCGCGTGCTGGCGCGCTTCTCGCCACGTACCGCACCGGATGATCCGACAGTGGTGCAGGCGATCGAGAAGGCTCTGGCCTAACCCCATCGCGGGGCAAGCCCGCTTCTACACCCTTGTAGGAGCGGGCTTGCCCCGCGATGCTGTTCAATCACCCAGATCAATAGTACTGGGCCACCCGAACGGCTCACCCTATCCTCAGGCGCATTCCCTATCCTCTGGAGCGCCCCATGTCCGCCAACGCACTCTTTACTCCCTTCCAACTGGGCACCCTCGAGCTGCCAAGCCGGGTGGTCATGGCACCGATGACCCGTACCTTCTGCCCTGGCGGCGTACCGCACGCGCAAGTGGTGGAATACTACCGCCGCCGCGCCGCCGCAGGCGTCGGCCTGATCATCACTGAAGGCACCACGGTCGGCCACAAAGCCGCCAATGGCTACCCGAATGTGCCGCGCTTTTACGGGGAAGACGCCCTGGCCGGCTGGAAAAACGTCGTCGACGCCGTGCACGCCGAAGGCGGGCGCATCGTGCCACAGCTCTGGCACGTGGGTAGCGTGCGCCGCCTGGGCACCGAGCCGGATGCCAGCGTACCGGGCTATGGCCCGAGCGAGAAGCTCAAGGACGGCCAGGTCGTGGTGCACGGCATGACCCAGGCAGATATCCGTGAGGTGATCGAGGCTTTCGCCCAGGCCGCTCGTGATGCCCAGGCCATTGGCATGGATGGCGTCGAGATCCACGGCGCCCACGGCTATCTGATCGACCAGTTCTTCTGGGAGGCGAGCAACCAGCGCACGGACGAATACGGCGGCGACCTGGCCGGCCGTTCGCGTTTTGCCATCGAGCTGATCCAGGCGGTGCGTGCGGCGGTGGGTCCGGACTTCCCGATCATTTTCCGTTTTTCGCAATGGAAGCAGCAGGACTACAGCGCCCGCCTGGTACAGAGCGCCGACGCCCTCGGCGCGTTCCTGCAGCCATTGGTGGACGCCGGCGTGGATATCTTCCACTGCTCGACCCGGCGCTTCTGGGAGCCGGAGTTCGAAGGCTCGGACCTCAACCTGGCCGGCTGGACTCGCCAGTTCACCGGCAAGCCGACCATCACCGTCGGCAGCGTCGGCCTGGATGGCGAGTTCCTGCAGTTCATGGTCGCCACCGACAAAGTGGCACAGCCGGCTAGCCTTGAGAACCTGCTCAAGCGCCTGAACAACGACGAGTTCGACCTGGTGGCGGTCGGCCGCGCGCTGCTGGTGGACCCAGACTGGGCAGCCAAAGTGCGTGATGGCCGCGAGCAGGACATCCTGCCGTTCAGCCGTGAGGCGTTGACGACTCTGGTTTGATTGCAAGTGCTGCCGGGCTCGGGCGCGCAACGTTGCCCTGGCCCTGGCGGCAGGCTGCCTGCAAGTGCGCTTCGAACTGCTCGACAATCGCCGGCCAGCCCTGGCGGCTGGCGTGCTGGCGGGCATTGAGGCGCACCCGGCGCAGGGTTTCCGGCTCTTCCAGCAACCAGGCGGCGGCATCGATAAAGGCCGCTTCGTCACCCGGCATGGCCAGTGCGCCGCTGTGCCCGTGGCGGATGTGCTGGGCTGCTGCCGCTTCATCGTAGGCGACCACGCCCAGGCCTGAAGCCAGGGCTTCAAGCACCACATTGCCGAAGGTTTCGGTCAGGCTGGGAAACAGGAACACATCCCCCGAGGCATAGTGCTCGGCCAGCGTTTCGCCACGCTGGGCGCCGCAGAACACTGCGCCCGGCAGGCGTTGTTCAAGCATGCTGCGCTGTGGCCCGTCACCCACTACGATCAGCTTGATGCGCCGCTGTGGATACTGCTGCTGCAGGGCCTCCAGGCACGGCTGGAGCAAACCGAGGTTCTTCTCGGCGGCCAGGCGCCCGACATGCAGCAAGGCGATATCGTCATCGCCCAGGCCCCATTGTTCACGCAACGCCTGATTGCGCCGTGCCGGGTTGAACAGCTGGCTGTCGACCCCGCGGGCCATCAGGCTGAGGTTATCGAAGCCGCGCCGTTCCAGCTCCAGGCGCTGGCTGAGGCTGGGCACCAGGGTGGTGTGGGTGCGCCGGTGGAACCAGCGCAGGTAGTGGGTCAGCAGGCGCGCCAGCAGGCCCAGGCCGTACTCGCTGGAGTATTGCTGGAAGTTGGTGTGAAAACCGCTGACCACAGCAATCCCCAGGCGCCGTGCCGCACGCAGGGCGCTCAGGCCCAGCGGGCCTTCGGTGGCGATGTACAGCACGTCGGGGCGTTGCCGGCGCCAGCGGCGGATCAACTTGTGCATCGACACCTGGCCCCACTGCAAACCCGGATACCCCGGCAACGGCCAGCCCCGGCACAGCAGCAGGTTTTCATCGCTGGCAGAGGGCTGTTCGGCCAGTTGCCGCGGGCGCACCAGCTCGACCCGGTGACCGCGCGAGCGCAAGCCATCGCTGAGGCGGCCAAGGGTATTGGCCACGCCGTTGATTTCCGGTGGAAAGGTTTCACTGATCAGGGTGACATGCAGGGACGGTGTGCTCATGAAGCCAGTGTCGACCGCCCGGATTGCCGCTCTGTGACCAATAAATGACAGATCGATGACGCCTGATTACCGGCGGTTTTCAGCGCTTAAATATTTCCCAGCAAGTGACTCAAGATTGCCTGGCAAGCAGCCGATGCAGAGGCATTCGAATGACTGGTTTCGCTCCGGGAGAGCGTCATGTTCAACAGCAAACTCAAGAAAGAAATCCTCCAGCTGCGTGAAGACCTGCAGTCCATGGAACAGGTCAAAAGCAGCCTCGACAGCGAGATGCTGGTGTTACAACTCGACCCTCTAGGGCGCATCGAATCGGTCAACAGCAACTTCGAAAAAGAGATGCTCTATAGCGGCCATCAACTGATTGGTCGCAACATCGAGGAAATCGTTCCCCCGCACGTCAAACAGCTCGACTTCTACCAGCGCATGAAGCACGCCATCACCCGTGGCGAGCACCTCAATGGCGCCTTCCGCCTGCTGCGCGGCAATGGTCAGGAAGCCTGGTTGCGCTCGATCCTGCAGCCAGTGAAAAACAGCGAAGGGCGGCTCAAGCACTTCTCCCTGCATTCGAGCGACCTGACCCGCACCATCGAAACCTCCCGCGAGCACGAAAGCCTGATCAAGGCGCTGATGCGCTCCACGGCGGTGATCGAGTTCAACCTCAACGGCGAAGTGCTGGCCGCCAACGACCGCTTCCTGCAGACCATGGGCTACAAACTCGATCAGGTCGTGGGCAAGCACCACCGCTTGTTCTGCGAGCCTGAGGAGTACAACTCGGTGGCCTATCAGGCCTTCTGGGACAAACTGCGCCGTGGTGAATTCGTCGCCGAGCGCTTCAAACGGATTGATGCCCATGGTCGCGTGGTATGGCTGGAGGCGTCCTACAACCCGATCATCGATGCCCACGACGTGCTCTACAAAGTGGTCAAGTTCGCCACGGTGATCACCGATCAGGTCAACCAGGAAACAGCCGTAGCCCTGGCAGCCGACATCGCCTACAACACCTCGCTGGAAACCGACGCCTGTGCACGCAAGGCCACCGAGGTGGTGACCCAGACCGTGGACGTCATGCGCGGCCTGGAAACCTACATGCAGGAAGCCGCCGAAGGCATCGAGGCGCTGGACAAGCAGTCGCAGGTGATCGGTTCGATCATCAAGACCATCAGCGACATCGCCGGGCAGACCAACTTGCTGGCCCTCAACGCCGCCATCGAAGCCGCGCGTGCCGGCGAGCAGGGGCGCGGCTTTGCCGTGGTTGCCGATGAGGTCCGGCAACTGGCCTCGCGCACCAGCACCGCCACCGAAGAGATCGCTCGCGTGGTGCAGCAGAATGAGCAATTGGCCAAGGCGGCGGTGGATATCATCGACAGCAGCAAGCGCCAGGCCGAGCAGGGCCTGTCCCTGGCCGGGCAGACCGGTACGGTGATCGTCGAGATTCAGGACGGTGCGCAGAAGGTGGTCAATGCGGTAGGGCAGTTCTCCAACCAGCTGTCGAACTGATCAAGGCACCGCGTAGCCGGGCGGCTACGCGGCCAGGGTTCAGGTGCGTTCGCGCACCCAGAACAGCGTGGCGCCAGCCACTGCGGCCGGCATCATCAGGATGTTGAGGAAGGGCACCAGCAACACCAGGTACACCGAACCGCCAAAGCCCAGGCTCTGCCAGCGTTTTTCGCGCAGCCAGGCGAGCATGTCCTGCCAGCTCATCTTGTGGTTGTCCGCCGGGTAGTCGATGTACTGGATAGCCATCATCCAGATACCGAACAGCAGCCACAGCGGGGCGGCGATGATGTTCACCACCGGGATCAGCGAGAGGATGAACAGACCGATCGCCCGTGGCAGGAAGTAGCCGAGCTTGCGCGCCTCGCGGCCGAGGGTGCGTGGCACCATGGCCATGAGCTCCGCCCAGCTGAAGGCCGGGAAGTCATCGGTGCCGCGCACCACCACTTCGACCTTTTCCGCCAGGAAACCATTGAACGGCGCGGCAATGACGTTGGCCAGCATGGTAAAGGTGAAGAACACCATCAGCCCGACCAAAACCACGAACAGCGGCCACAGCACGTAGTTGAGAAAGCTCAGCCAGCTCGGCAGGCTGGGCATCAGCGAGTCGACCCAGAGGCTGAACTGATGGCCGGCAAAGTAGATCAGGCCGACGAACAGCAGCAGATTGACCGCCAGCGGCAGCAACACGAACAGGCGCAGGCTCGGGCTCAGGACCAGTTTCAGCCCTTCGCGCAGGTACTGTGGGCCAGAGAGGACAGGGGCTTGCATAAAGGGGAAGGCTCCGGGAAAAGGCAAACGCGCTGACCTTACCGAGTTTGCGCGTCTGGCGAAAGCGCGGTGCAGAGCGAGAAACGGGCTGTAACAAAACCTCGGCAGCATCCCGGGCAGGGCTTCATAGATAAACCGCGAGCGCTTTTGTTGATAAATAGAGCAGGCCTATAAGGTGGATTGTCTAAGGATATTTCCTTAATCTCTGCCACCTCGCTAAAGTGCGCACATCTTTTCAACGCCTTCGAATTCTGATTTTCAAGGAGTTTCCATGAGCATTCTAGTCAACAAGCAAGCCCCTGATTTCGATGCGGCGGCAGTGTTGGGCGACGGTTCGATCGTCGACAGCTTCAAGCTTTCTTCCCTGCGCGGCAAATACGTCGTGCTGTTCTTCTGGCCGCTGGACTTCACCTTTGTCTGCCCGTCGGAAATCATTGCCCACAACAATCGCATGGACAAGTTCCGCGAGTTGGGTGTGGAAGTGGTCGGTGTTTCCATTGACTCGCAGTTCACCCACCACGCCTGGCGCAGCACCCCGGTCGAGAAGGGCGGTATCGGCGCGGTCGAGTTCACCATGGTGGCCGACGTCAAGCACGAGATTACCCGTGCCTACGGTATCGAGCACGATGACGGCGTGGCCCTGCGTGCCTCGTTCCTGATCGACCAGCAAGGCGTTGTCCAGCACCAGGTGGTCAACAACCTGCCGCTGGGCCGCGAAGTCGACGAGATGATCCGCCTGGTCGAAGCCCTGCAGTTCACTGAACAGTACGGTGAAGTCTGCCCGGCCGGCTGGCGCCCTGGCCAGAAAGGCATGAAGGCTGACGCCAAGGGCGTTGCCGACTACCTGGCCGAGAACGCCGCCAGCCTGTAAGGCTGCGATTCAACGTTTTTCAGGACCTGCGGCCAAAAGCCTTCCCCAAGTGCTTCGCAGGTTCTTTTTTATTCCAGCCGGTGATCCCGGCGATACGATGCGGGCAATTGAACGCCCGCTCGACAGGAGTGTGACATGTCTGAAGTACGTCATTCGCGAGTGATTATTCTCGGTTCCGGCCCTGCCGGTTACAGCGCTGCCGTGTACGCCGCGCGCGCCAACCTCAAGCCGCTGCTGATCACCGGCATGCAGGCCGGCGGCCAGCTGACCACCACCACCGAAGTCGACAACTGGCCGGGCGACGCCCACGGCCTGACCGGCCCGGCGCTGATGCAACGCATGCAGGAACACGCCGAGCGCTTCGAGACCGAAGTGGTGTTCGACCACATCAATGCCGTTGACCTGGCCAGCAAGCCGTTCACCCTCAAGGGCGACAGCGCCACCTACACCTGCGATGCACTGATCATCGCCACCGGTGCCAGCGCTCGCTACCTGGGCCTGCCATCGGAAGAAGCGTTCATGGGCAAGGGCGTTTCCGCCTGTGCGACCTGCGACGGTTTCTTCTACCGCAACAAGCCGGTGGCCGTGGTCGGTGGGGGTAACACCGCTGTTGAGGAAGCCCTGTACCTGGCCAACATCGCCAGCAAGGTCACCCTGGTTCACCGCCGCGAGACCTTCCGCGCCGAGAAGATCCTGGTCGACAAGCTCAACGCCCGCGTGGCCGAAGGCAAGATCGAGCTGAAGCTCAATGCCACCCTGGACGAAGTGCTTGGCGACAACATGGGCGTCACCGGTGCGCGCCTGAAGAACAACGACGGCAGCTTCGACGAAATCAAGGTCGATGGCGTGTTCATCGCTATCGGTCACACCCCGAACACCTCGCTGTTCGAAGGCCAGCTGACCCTCAAAGACGGCTATCTGGTGGTCAATGGCGGCCGTGACGGCAACGCCACCGCGACCAACGTTGAAGGTGTGTTCGCTGCCGGTGACGTAGCCGACCACGTTTACCGCCAGGCCATCACCTCGGCCGGTGCCGGGTGCATGGCAGCGCTGGATGTCGAGCGCTACCTGGACGGCCTGCAGAACGCGGCGCTCTGAGGATTTTGCGAGCGTTTCACGCTCGATCGCTGGCCAGGCCAGCTCCCACAGGGTCGATGTATGCAGCCCTGCTGTGATCCAACAAAAAACCGGCCTGATGGCCGGTTTTTTTGTGCCTGCAGTCAGCCTCAGAGGCTCAGTCGCATGGACAGGTCCACTGCTTTGACATCCTTGGTCATCGCCCCGATCGAGATGTAGTCCACACCCGTTTCAGCGATTACCCGCAGGGTGCTTTCAGTCACGCCGCCACTGGCTTCAAGCTTGGCCTTGCCCGCATTCAGGCGCACCGCTTCGCGCATGTCGTCCAGGCTCAGCTCATCGAGCATGATGATGTCGGCGCCCGCATCCAGGGCCTCTTTGAGCTCGTCCAGGCTTTCCACCTCGATCTCCACCGGTTTGCCTGGGGCAATGCGGTGCGCGGCGGTGATTGCCTCGGCGATACCGCCACTGGCGGCGATGTGGTTTTCCTTGATCAGGAACGCGTCGTACAGGCCGATGCGGTGGTTGTGGCAACCGCCGCAGGTGACCGCGTATTTCTGCGCCAGACGCAAGCCGGGCAGGGTCTTGCGGGTGTCGAGCAACTTGACCTGGGTGTCGGCGACCTTGTCGGCGAGAAATTGCGCGTGCGTGGCAACGCCCGACAGCATCTGCAGGAAGTTCAGCGCCGAGCGCTCGCCACTGAGCAGCGAACGCGCCGGGCCTTCAAGGTTGAACAGCACCTGGTTGGCGCTGGCGCGGTCGCCATCCTTGACCTGCCAGTGCACCGCCACCCGCGGGTCGAGCTGACGGAACACCGCATCGACCCAGGCAGTGCCGGCAATCACGCAGTCGTCGCGGGTAATGATGGTGGCCTTGGCCAGGCGCTCGGCCGGGATCAACTGGGCGGTGATGTCGCCGCTGCCGATGTCTTCGAGTAACGCACGGCGCACGTTGGCTTCGATTTCGGCGGTCAGGTCGGCGAGGCGTAAATTCGGCATGGCGGGCTCCACAAGCTAAGTGCCCGGGATTATAGGGCAGGGCAGCCTGCGCTTGCAGCAATCACTGCAGGGGTGGCCAATGCTTGACCTTTGGTCAGGCCGAATGAGCTTTTTATCTGGGCCTGGGTCTATCAGCAGCGGCGTGCCGTGCACTGGCGAGTGAAGGGCTTTTACTCGATAATGCGCCTTGTATTTGGCGTCATAGCTTTGACGAACGTTTAAACGCTCAAAATCGAACCGGCAAGGAGACCAGGATGCACAACGACGGGAAGGTGGTGCCGATCAAGGCCATCACCGAACAGGCGCACAATGCGCCCCTCGCTCGTCTGCCCGTGGTGCTTCTTCAGGTACGTGACAAGGCCGCGCTGCAACTGCGCCAAAGCCTGCAGGCGTTATTCGACAACGCTGACGATACGCTGTTCGAGATGGCCGACAAGGCCGCCAACAATGTCGAACAGAACATTTTTTTCGAAGCCATGCGCGACCTGCGCCTCAAGCGCAAGAACATCGAGCGCGGCTATCTCGACCACTTCTACGAAGCCTTCGTGCAGATCGGCCAGTCCGGTGCACTGCCGGCCCTGCGTAGCGATGCCTACGACCCTCTGACCCTGGTGGCCAACGATGAGCTGGAGCGCAACGTGGCCCTGGATGCCATGGTCGCGCGGGTACTGGCGCGCGACGGCATCGCCCTGAACCAGTTGACCTTGCGCTTCGGCGCCCTGGTAGGCCAGACGCTGGACGATGCGCGCAACCCGCTGGGCCCGGCGATGCTCTGTGATTATTTTTTGCGCGCCGGGCGCAGCCTGGGAGTAGGGATCAAGGTCAAGCTGATCATTCTCAAGCTGTTCGAGCGTTATGTGCTGCAGGATGCCGACCCGTTGTACGGCGAAGCCAACCAGTTGTTGATCGCCACCGGCGTGCTGCCCGAGCTCAAAGCCGTGCCGCGGCGCCGGGCTCAGGACCGGCCACTGGCCGAACGCGAGCCGTCGGCCAGCCAGGGCGATAGCAAACCGCACAGCAACCCGCTGGATGCCAACGGCCAGGCGGTGTTCGCCTCGCTGCAGGCCTTGCTCTCGCCGGTACGCGGGCGTGTTGCCCCGCGCCTTGAGGCCTGCGAGCAGGTGCAGGCGATCAGCACCCGTGACCTGTTGCGCCTGCTCTCGCACCTGCAGCACTACGTGCCGCCTACGTCTGAGAGCGACGATTTCGACCTGCACCAACAGCTGCAACAACTGCTGACCCGGGTCAGCGTCAAAAGCGGCACCTACCGCAAGATCGAGGTGGTCGACGAGGATGTCATCAACCTCATTGCCATGCTCTTCGAGTTCATCCTTGGCGATCGCAACCTACCGCACTCGCTGCGTGCCCTGATCGGTCGCCTGCAGATCCCGATGCTCAAGGTGGCGGTGCTCGACAAGAGCTTCTTCAGCCGCAGCAACCACCCGGCCCGGCGCTTGCTCAACGAGATTGCCACGGCGGCCATGGGCTGGGGAGCCAGCGATGATTGCCAGCGTGACAGCCTGTACCTGCGGGTGGAAAAAATCGTTCAGCGCCTGCTCAGCGACTTTGTCGACGACCCGGCGATCTTCTCGGCGCTGCTCGCCGAGTTTCTTGCCTTCAGCAGTGACGAGCGGCGCCGCAATGAGTTGCTTGAGCAGCGCACCCGCGATGCCGAGGAAGGCCGCGCACGTACTGCGCTGGCGCGTCAGCGGGTGCAGCAGGAACTCAATCGGCGCCTGCTTGGCCGTTCGTTGCCGCGGGTGGTGGTGCGCTTTCTCGAACAGGCCTGGAGCCAGGTGCTGTTGCTCGCCTGCCTCAAACACGGCGACACCTCCCGCCAATGGCTTGAAGCGCTGGAAACCATGGATGAACTGATCTGGAGCGTGCAGCCGCACAGTGAAGAGCAGGCACGCCTGCGCCTGCTGGAACTGGTGCCGGGGCTACTCAAGGCGTTGCGCGATGGCCTGGCCGGCGCCGCGTTCGATCCCTTTGCCACCAGCGAGTTCTTCGCCCAGCTCGAATCCCTGCATGTGCAGCTGTTCGATACCCCGGTGGTGGGCGGGCGCGTTATCCCTGTCAATGCCGGCGAACGGGTGCTGGTGCTCGATGAAATCGTCTTGCGTGCCCCCGAAGGCGGCGAGCCGGAAACTTCCCAGGTGCGCCTGGCCGATGACGACCCGGTGTTGTTGCAGGTCGAGCGTCTGCGTATTGGCGCCTGGGTCGAGTTGATCGGCGACGATGAAGTGCAGCGTTGCAAGCTGATTGCCCAGATCGACAGCACCGACCGTTTCATTTTCGTCAACCGTACCGGGCTCAAAGTCCGCGAATGGTCGCGCATGGCCCTGGCCGTGGCCTTGCGCCGCGGCCATGTACGCTTGCTGGACGACACCCTGTTGTTCGACCGGGCACTGGACTCGGTGCTCAGCCAGTTGCGCCAGGCGCAGGCACGTTAGATTCCTACGCGTTTTAACGATGCAACTATAGCCACCACGGGGCATACTGAGCCGGTGCCCCCGTGTCTCAGGATTTTCTATGCAACTGGACCGCGCTACTGGCTGGTTCGCCGGCGTCTGCCATTGTCCTTCGCCCAATTGCAATGCCCGCGCCGAAGGCGAAGTCATCTCCCTGCTGGTTATCCACAACATCAGCCTGCCGCCGGCGCAATTTGGTACCGGTAAGGTCCAGGAGTTCTTCCAGAACCGGCTGGATGCCAGCGAGCACCCCTATTTCGAAGGCATCAAGCACCTGCGCGTGTCGGCGCATTTTCTCATCGAACGTGACGGCAAGGTCACGCAGTTTGTCTCCTGTCTGGACCGTGCCTGGCATGCCGGGGTGTCCTGTTTCGAGGGGCGCGAGGCGTGCAACGACTTTTCCATCGGCATCGAGCTTGAAGGTACTGACGAGTTGCCCTTCACCGATGCCCAGTACCAGGCACTGCACGCATTGACCCGGCAGATCCAGGACGCCTGGCCGGCCATTGGCACTGAACGGATTCAGGGCCACAGCGACATTGCTCCGGGACGCAAGACCGACCCCGGTGGCGCTTTTGACTGGCTGCGCTACCGCGCAGGCCTCAAGGACAAGGAGGACGAAGCATGAGTTTTCTGGTGTTGTTGCTGGTGTTGTGGTTCGAGAAGTTTTCGGCCCTGCGCCAGCGTCTGCAACGCGACGGTTTTTATGTCATCGAGCTTACGCGCCTGGAGCGTGACGGCAGGCGCCATCCCTGGTGGGTGCTGACCATCCTGGTGTTGTTGCCGGTGGCCTTGCTGGCCTTGCTGCTGCACGTGCTGGAACCGGTGGCCTATGGCTTGCTGGCCTTGCCGGTGCACCTGCTGGTGCTGATCTACAGCCTCGGCCGGGGCGACATCAAGGCCGCCCAAGGGCCGTTTCGCGATGCCTGGCGGCGCGGTGACGAGCAAGCAGCGGTGCATGTGGCCGAGCGCGACCTGGGTTTGACCGCCGACAATGCCCAGGCCCTGTTGGAGCGGGTGCAGGGCAACCTGTTGTGGCAGGCCTACCAGAGCTTTTTTGCGGTGATTTTCTGGTACTTCCTCCTCGGCCCGGCCGCAGCCCTGGCGTATCGGCTGTTGGCACTGACCGCCGAGCATGGGCGTACCCCTGTGCTGCGCGACCATGCCTTGCAATTGCGCCACGCCTTTGACTGGGCACCGGTGCGCGTGCTGGGCGTAAGCTTCGCCCTGGTCGGCAACTTCGTTGCAGTCAGCCGGGTGATGTTGCACGAACTGCTGAACTGGCACATCAGCGCGGCCGGCTTGATCGACTCGCTCGGCCGCGTCGCCGCTGAACTGCCCGGCAACGCGTCGGCAGGCCCCGATGGCCTGCTCTGCCTCGACAACCTGTGGGAGCTGCTGCTGCGCTCGGCAGTGCTCTGGTACGCCTGTTTCGCCCTGTGGACCGTGCTCGGCTAAAGCCCTTCGCGGAGCGGCCGTTGGTCGCTCCGCCGCCGGTTAACCTTAAGTTACAAACCCCCGATCCGATATGCGCTATACAGGTGTTGCTGAATACGTTCGGTGGCCTTGTGCCACTGTGGGGGCAAGCCCGCTCCTACAGAGGATGGTGCAAAGGCAGGAACCGTAAAAACAATAAGAATTCGGAGGGCACCACCCTTGAAGAGCCTGTTGTATCCGGCCATCGCGCTGATGAACCGCCTGAGCTTCGGGATGAAGTTCAGCCTGATCAGTATTCTGTTTTTCCTGCCCATGCTGGTCACCAACTACTACCTGGTCCGCGATTCCTATGCGCAGTTCCATGCCACCCGTACCGAGTTGCAGAGCCTGGAACTGCTCGGCAGCAGCCTGGCCTTGCGCGGTGACGTGGAAACCCTCGGCAACCTGGTGCAGATCAACGCCGTGCTCGGTCAGTCGGGCAAGGCCGAGGATGTCGAGGCGCAGATCGCCAGCGTCGAGCAACAGGTGCAGAGCCGCTTGTCCGGTTTGATTGCAATGAGCGGTGACGAGGCTCAGGCCAAGGCCTTCGATGACAAGCGCACCGAGATGCTCGAGACCCTCAAAGCCGCCCAAAGCGAGACCTCGCTGTTGAGCAAGGTGGCGCTGTTCGACAAGCTGCTGGGCCAAGCCCAGGTACTGAGCAAAGTGATTGCCAGCCAGGCCGGGCTCAGCCAGGACAGCGACTCGGCGATCCGCCAGCTGAGCGAACTGATGACCACGGTGACCCCGCAAGTTACCCAGACGCTCGGCGAAGGGCGGGCCATCGGCTCGTATTCGCTAGGCCAGGGCTTTGTCAATTCGGCCTCCAGCGCGCGCTTCGATGACCTGTTGTTGAAGCTGGAAAAACTCGGCGCCGACTATGCCATCCGCCTGGATGAGGCGCTGGCCACCGAGCCCGGCGCGCAAGCCAGGCTTGGTAGCCTGGGCAACAGCAGCCAAGCGTCGCTCAAGCAGGCCAGCGAGCTGATCGAAGAACAGGTCGTGGTGGCCGACACCCTCGATGCACCGTGGCCGGGGTTCTACAAGCAGATGAGCGGCTTGATGGAGCAGACCTACACGCTCAATACCGCCATTGGCGAGTTTCTCGGCCAGCAGCTCGAACAGCGTCTGGCCGAGCACCGGTTGCACATGATTTTGCTGGTGTCGGCGCTGGCGGCCGTATTCCTGCTGATCGTCTACCTCTATAGCGGTTTTTACGCCTCGACCCGCAATACCCTGAAAAGCCTGGGTGCGGTGATGGACAAGGTAGCCGCCGGCGACATGACAGTGAACTTTCAGGCCAGCAGCCGCGATGAACTGGGTGAGTTGGGCCAGGTGTTCAACGGTACGGTGCGGCGCATCCATGACCTGATCGAGCAGGTCGGCCATACCGTCGCCGAGGTCGAGCGCCAGGCCGAACAGGTGCATACGGTATCGGCGCGCAGCAACCAGGCGGTCAGTGGCCAGCGCGGGCAGATCGAGCAGGTGGCCACGGCCATGAACCAGATGTCGGCGACTGCCCAGGAGGTGGCGCGCAGCGCTGCGGCGGCAGTCAGCAGCGCCCATAGCGTCAACCAGGAAACCGTCAGCGGGCGTGGCCTGGTGGAAACCCAGCAAGGCAATATCGCCCGCCTGGCCGGCGAGATCGATCAGTCGGTGGCGGTGATCAACCAGTTGGCCAGCGACAGCCAGGCCATCAGTCGGGTGCTGGAAGTGATCAAGAGCATCGCCGAGCAGACCAACCTGCTGGCCCTCAATGCCGCCATTGAGGCGGCCCGGGCGGGCGAGCAGGGCCGCGGTTTTGCCGTGGTTGCCGATGAGGTGCGCACCCTGGCCAAGCGCACCCAGCAGTCCACCGAAGAGATCGAGCAGATGATCTCGCGTCTGCAGGGTGGGGTAGGGGCCGCAGTCAAGGCCATGGACAGCAGCCATCAGATGGCTTCGGGCACGGTTGGCGAATCGCAGCAGGTACAGCAGGCGCTGGAGAACATCCTTGGCGCCATTGGCAGCATCGTCGACCAGAACCAGCAGATCGCCGCGGCGGTGGAGCAGCAGACGGCGGTGGCCCACGACATCGACCAGAACATCGTCGAGATCAACCGGGCGGCGGAAAACACCACCCAGGGCGCGCACCAGACCGAGGACGCCAGCCGCCAGCTGTCGACCCAGGTGCTGGAGCTCAAGCGCCTGATCGGTGCGTTCCGGGTCTGAGATCAGCGGTTGCTGAAGTTTTCCGCGCTGTGACAAAGTAGCGCCCTGAAGGATTCCAGGGGGCCGGATGTGTCGGCAACGCTGCGGGTGTAGTCTCACCCTCACAGCAAACGGAACCTCGAGTCCACGCGATTCGGCTCCCTCAGCAAATTCACTGACGAGGTACAGACATTGGCCATCATCCATCCCAAAGTCCGCGGTTTTATCTGCACCACTACGCACCCGACCGGTTGCGAGCTGAACGTACGTGATCAGATCGAAGCCACCCGCAAGCAGGGCGTGCGCGAGGATGGTCCGAAAAAGGTCCTGGTGATCGGTGCTTCCAGCGGTTACGGCCTGGCGGCGCGCATCACCGCCGCCTTCGGTTTCAAGGCCGATACCCTGGGCGTGTTCTTTGAAAAGCCGGGCACCGAGACCAAGGCCGGTACTGCGGGCTGGTACAACGCTGCCGCTTTCGACAAGTTCGCCAAGGCCGAAGGCCTGTACAGCAAGTCGATCAACGGCGACGCCTTCTCTGACGAAGCGCGGGCCAAGGTCATCGAGCTGATCAAGAACGAAATGGGCGGCCAGGTTGACCTGGTGGTCTACTCCCTGGCGTCGCCGGTGCGCAAGCTGCCACAGACTGGCGAGCTGGTACGCTCGGCCCTCAAGCCAATTGGCCAGCCGTACAAGTCGACCGCCATCGACACCAACAAGGACACCATCATCGAGGCGTCCATCGAGCCTGCCAGCGAGCAGGAAATTGCCGACACCGTCACCGTCATGGGTGGTCAGGACTGGCAGTTGTGGATCGACGCCCTGGACGCTGCCGGTGTTCTGGCGCCGCAAGCGCGCACCGTGGCCTTCAGCTACATCGGCACTGAAATCACCTGGCCGATCTACTGGCACGGCGCCTTGGGCAAGGCCAAGATGGACCTGGACGAAACCGCCAAGCGCCTGGAGAAGAAGGTCGGTGGTGGCGCCAACGTTGCGGTACTGAAATCCGTGGTCACCCAGGCCAGCTCGGCCATCCCGGTGATGCCGCTGTACCTGTCGATGGTCTTCAAGATCATGAAAGAGAAGAACGTTCACGAAGGTACCCAGGATCAGCTCGACCGCCTGTTCCGTGACCGTCTGTACCGTGCCGATGGCGCGCCAGCGGCACTGGACGAAGAAGGCCGCCTGCGTCTGGACGACTGGGAGCTGCGCGACGACGTACAGGATGCCTGCAAGGCCCTGTGGCCGCAGGTGACCACCGAGAACCTGTTCGAAATTACCGACTACGCCGGTTACAAGAAGCAGTTCCTCAAGCTGTTCGGTTTCGAGCGTCAGGATGTTGACTATGACGCCGATGTAGCTACCGACGTACGGTTCGACTGCGTCGAGCTGTAAGTAGCGCTTGCTAAGTGTTTGTTGCTGCACCTGTTTTTAACCGGGTGCGGCAACAGTTTCAGTCTTGAAACAATTTGAAACAAGTCCATTTCTGGCCCTTTGTTACTCCCGCGCCGCCACTGTTCTATACCACTCTCTACATGCCCTTTTAAACCGTCAAGGTTTCGACAGGAGGCACCATGAGTGGGCTGCAAAAACTAAAAGAGCGGATCAGGCAAAAGGGTCTGCAAAAAGTCCTCAAAACCCTCTATGAGCGTTACATCTTCTTCCATTGGGAGTTGCTGTGGATGGAACGCGACCTGGTCAGCCCGGTACCTGCGCACAACCTGCGCGACCATCCTGCGGTACGCCTGGTGGATATCACCCCGGAAAACGCCGATGCCTTCGCCCGCTATTTTGGCGACCGCGTGCAGACCATGCGCGAGCTGGCCGCCGAAGGTCATACCGGGCACATGTACCTGGATGAACAAGGCGATGCCGTAGGGTTCATCTTTGCCAGCATGCGCGACTATCACGACCGTCATTATTACGGCTGCACCTTCCCGGTGAAGCCCGGTGAGTTCTTTGAATTCGGCGGCGAAATGACCCGCGCCTACTTTGGCACTCGGTTGTCGGCGGATGCCCAGGTCAGCCTGTGGGAGACCATGCGCGCCAAGGGCTGCGACAAGGTGGTGGATGTCTGTGAAACCCGCAATATCCCGGCGCTCAAGCTGCATCTGCGCATGGGTTATCGCGAGCAGGGCCGGGTGATGCACGTGTATGGGCTGTTCGGACGCTGGCGCCTGTTCCGCGAAACCCGCTACGATGGCTCGCGACTGAGCGACTTGCGCAAGGTCCCTGCACCGCAGGTAGCGGCTTCGGCGTGACAGAGGTCGATGAGCAGTCTCGAAGCATTCCCGGCTTTGCCCGTAGCCAGCAACAGCGGGCAAGCCTTCCGTGAGACAACCGCCGACGGTTATTCCCTTGGCGGTTTCTGTTGGCGCCACCAGGTGCCGGACCCCACGCGCCCGTTGGTGATCATCAACGCCGCCACCTCGGTGCGCTGCAGCTATTACGCCCGTTTTGCCCAGTACCTGTTTGCCCATGGCCTCGATGTCATCACCTATGACTATCGTGGCATCGGTGAGTCGCGCCCGGCCTCCATGCGCCACTTCAAGGCCTCCTGGACCGACTGGGGCACGCTGGATTTCGAAGCCATGTTGCAACGCGCCCGGCGCGAGTTTCCTGGCCAGCCTGTCGATGTGGTCGGTCACAGTTTTGGTGGCTGTGCAGCGGGGTTGGCACCGTCGGCCGATCAACTGCGCCGGCTGGTGACGGTCGGCGCTCAGTTTGCCTACTGGCGCGATTATGCCGCTGACAGCCGCTGGCAACTGTTCGGCAAATGGCATGTGCTGATGCCGCTGCTGACCCGGGTATTCGGTTACTTTCCCGGCAAGCGCCTGGGTTGGCTGGAAGACACCCCGGCCGGGGTTGTGCAGGACTGGAGCACGCGCACTGCAAGCTATGAGCAACGCCCTAGCGGGCGGGCGCTGAATGGGCTGAATGGATTGCCGTTCGCCCGGGTCAAGGCGAACACCCTGGCCATCAGCCTGACCGACGACCCATTCGGCACGGTTGCTGCCATCGAGCGTTTACTGGGGTACTTCCAGGCCAGTGAGCACAGTCACCTGCGCATCGCCCCAGGTGATATCGCCGAGAACCGCATCGGTCATTTCGCCTTTTTCCACAGCCGCTTCCAGCCCAGGCTGTGGCCAATTGCCCTGCACTGGCTGCGCCACGGGCAATTGGCCGAAGGCACGCCGGGGCGTTTGATCAGGCCAGGCGCTTGAGCGGCTGCACGGCGAACTTGACCGCGGCCAGGCCGTGTTCGATCAGCGCGCGGATGTTGCCGTGGTCGCTGCCTTGCGGGGTGGCCAGCACCGAGCGGTAGTGCTCGCCGAACGCCAGCAGGGCTTCTTCATCGCTCAGGCCTTCGAGCAGGGCCAAGCCCAGGGTCTTGCACGAACCTTCGTTCTGCCCGGCGGCATTCTCTACGCCGCCATTGTTGAAGGCTTGTGGCTGGTAGGCGTAGTGCTCGGCGATGAAGGCCAGGGTGTCGGCGAAGACGTGCTCGCCGGATTTCAGGCTGGCGCGCAGGGTGTTCAGATCAGTCATGGGGCTTTCCTTTGGCGAACGCCGCTTGTTGTTCGGCGCTGGCTTCTTGCTGGTAAAGGGATTTCCATTCGGCGTAAGGTATGCCGTAGACCACTTCACGGGCTTCATCCATGCTCAGCTCGATCTGTTTTTCGTCGGCGGCGGCCTTGTACCATTTGGACAGGCAGTTGCGGCAGAAGCCGGCAAGGTTCATCAGGTCGATGTTCTGCACGTCCTTGCGGCTGTCCAGGTGGGCAACCAGGCGGCGGAAGGCGGCGGCTTCGAGTTCTAGTTTCTGTTGATCGTTCATGGACGTTCTCGTGTCAGCGGTAGGTCAGTCTACCGCGAGGCGGTTTTTCAGGTGGCGGCCACCGTTGATGACCAGATTGCTGCCGGTGCTGTACTGGCTGTCGAGCAAGAAGCGCACGGCATCGATCAATGGCTGGGCGCCGGGTTCGAATTCCAGCAGGGCCTTTTTCAGGGTTTGCTGGCGGTAGGCCTCGTCGCTGTTTGCCTTGAGGATCAGCAAGCCCGGCAGAATCGCGTTGACGCGGATGTTCGGCGCGTACTTGGCGGCAAACGACAGCACCATGTTCTGCAATGCAGCCTTGGTGGCGGCATAGCCGATGTGGCTGCCGCTGCCGCGTGAGGAGGTCTCGTCGCAGATGTGGATGATGTCGGCCTTGTCCACCTTGGCCAGTTGGGCGCCCAGGGCCAGGTTCAGGTGATAGGGCGCCTCGACGTGCAGCTTGAACATGGTGTTGAGGTTGGCCAGGTCATCGTCGAGCCACAACGAGGCGTTGTGGACGATGGCGCGCAAGCCGTCGTAGTGGCCTTGCAGGTGCTCGATCAGGGCCAGGCGGTCGTCTTCCCGGCACAGGTCGGCCTGGAACTGAACGATGTTCAGGTGCTCGGCCTCGGGGCTTTTGCTGCGGCTGGCGCTGACCACGGTATGGCCGGCCTGCGCCAGGTTCAGGGCCAGCGCCAGCCCGACTCGCTGGCTGGCTCCGGTGACAAGAATTGGGCTGTTCATGGTGGGGGCGGTCAACTTTTACTGGTTCGCTTGGATAACCCCCAGCATACCCGAACTAGGCGGGATTGCGCGCGCCCTGCGGCCTCGGGCGGGCAGGGCTGGCGTTCAGCCAGTTGGCCAGCAGGCGGGTCGACAGTGGAATGAAGAAGTACACCATCAACGGCGTCAGGCCCAAGGTGCTGAGCAGGATGCGCGGCACCAGGTCCAGCGCGCCCAGCCAGTGGCCGAACAGCAGATTGAACAGCAGCGATACCGGAAAGAAGGCCAGCCAGATCGCCACCGCCTGCTTCCAGCGCGGCGGGCGCTGTACCGGGTTGTTGCCGAACCAGCCTTCCAGGCCGCTGACCCGCTGTTCCGACGGCTCGGCGAACAGGCCGTTGCCACGGGCCAGCCAGGCCTTGCGCGAGGCCGAATGTTCCCAGGCGTGCATGGTCTGCTCGTTGGCGAAGCGGAAGATGATCTGGAATTCATCGCCTTGCGGCGGCGGGGCGAGCACGCCCGAGCCCAGGTAGCCGGGAAAGTCGGTGGCCAGCTGTTCGCCTTCGTGCAACCAGGCCATCAGGTCCTGGTAGCGACCATCGGCGACGCGGCGGGTAACCATCAGGGTTACGGGTGGGGTAGACATGGTATATCTCCTGGCAACTGGGCGTGGCCGGTAGACCTGCCCCTTGAATGGCGCCCGGGGTGGTGGGCGGCACTCGTTTGTTTGCAAGAATCGATGCAAGAATCGGGCGCGGATTATTCCTTAAATAGGCTGACTCGTCAGTGCTGGCGGTCGCCGACCTGACAGAAATGCCAATGGTCGCGCTTGCAGAAGCCGGAGTAGAATGGCTGTTGGCCCATAAACCCGCGGTTTCCTGGCAATGATCGAACCTGACCAGCCTTCATTGAGTACTCATCAGCTCGACCACGAAGAACTGTTCCCGATCCGCGAAGTGTCCCGCCTGACCGGTATCAACCCGGTCACCCTACGTGCCTGGGAGCGCCGATATGGGCTGATTCAGCCCACGCGCACCGAAAGTGGGCACCGTTTGTACTCACAAGCCGATATCGACGAGGTGCGCAGCATCCTTGGCTGGATCGAGCGCGGTGTGGCCGTCAGCAAAGTCGGGCGCATCCTCGCCAAAAGCCAGAACCTCAAGGCCGAAAGCCAGCCGCAGCGCAGCGATGAATCCCTGGCCGACTTCAATCAATGGCAGGCGCACGTGCGCCAGGCCGTCAGGGCGTTCGACGAGCGTCGTCTGGAGCAACTGTACGGCCAGGTGTTCAGCAGTTATCCACAACTGGTGGTGTTCCAGGACATCCTCATGCCGGTCTGGCAGGCGCTGCGCAGCACCCACGAGGCCTTTGGCCAGGCCAGCGAATGGCTGTTTCTCGACAACTTTTTGCGCGGGCGGGTGTTGCAGCGTTTGCAGCTGGCCCGTGAGCAGCAGGAAGTACGCGTGGTGCTGGCGGCGATTCCCGGCCAATGCCGCGAGCTGGAGTTGCTGGTGGCAGCGCTATTGCTCGGCACCAGTGAAATTGCCATCAGCGTGCTCGGCCTTGGCCAGCCATTGGAAGAGTTGAGCCTGGTCTGCGAGCGCATGACGCCTCATGCCCTGGTGCTGTTTTCCAACCTGCCACCGGCCAGTGACTTGCCCAAGCGCCTGGCGCGCCTGGCGCTGGGGTTGGAGTGCCCGTTGTTGCTGGCGGGGGAGGCCGCAGACCTGGCTCAGGACAGCCTGATCGGATCGCAGGTGGCCTGCCTGGGCAGCGACGGGCGATTGATGCGCCGGCGGTTGCAGCAATACCTGGCCGGTCACCTGGACTCTTAAGGGTGCAGTTCGGGGTGGGCGCGACGGTGGGCCTGGAGGATGTACTCGCGTAAGCGCTCGATTTCAGCCGGCAGGCTCTGGCCCAGGTTGTAGGCGGCCAGACGATCGCCGGTGCGCCGTTGCAGGGTGCCATGCAGGGCAATGGGGGCATCGCCATCGGGGCTGAACCAGAGCTCGAAGTGCTTAGGTGGCTCGGGTTGCTCGCGCATTTCCAGCAGCACACCCTTGAAGGAGATTTCCCGCACCCACAAACCGGTGCTCAAGCCCAGTTCGTCTTCCAGGGCCACCGGCTGCTCAAGGGTCAGGCGCCAAGGGCGGACCACGGCGCCTTCTTCATAGATGTTCGGCACACCCAGTTGCAGGTGCAGGGCGTGGAACTCGTCTTCGACCAATTGCAGCGGGAAGGTCATCTGCTGGTTGTTGAACTGTGCCTGCAGGGTCACCTGCTCGTCGGCGATCAGACGGGTCAGCAGGTTCTTGATTTCGCTGCCGCCATTGACCATCAGGCGCGACGGCGGTTCAGCCGGGTGGGGCTGGGGCGCGTGCTGCATGGAGCGGATGAAGTCCAGTTCATCCTGGGTCAGAAGGGCATCTGCTTGCATGGTCGAACTCGAAGTTGCAGTCGTGAGTGCGTTCTTTCACCGTCATGGACAACCAAACGGCGGGTTTGTTAAGACCGTTGGTCGGCTTCCAGCGCAGCGATGCGCGCACGGGCTTCAGCCAGCTGGCGCTCAAGCGCGATCACCCGCTGTTCGGCTTCGACCTGGCGGCTGACGTCTTTCTGGATACCGATGAAGTACTTGCGCTTGTCGGCCTCGTTGAGCACCGGGGTGATCGACAGTTCGTTCCAGAATGCGCTGCCGTCCTTGCGGTAGTTACGCAGGATTTCCCGGCTTGGCAGGCCATCCTTGATCGCCTGGCGGATCAGTGCCCGGGCGCTTTGGTCACGATCGTCGTTCTGCAGGAAGCGGCAGTCGCGGTAGAGGATGTCGTTGGCGTCGTAACCGGTCAAGCGCTCGAAGGCCGGGTTCACGTAGATCAGGATGGTGTCGTCGTCGCCCTCCTGTTCGGCCACTACGATCCCGTCATTGGAGGCGTCAATCATGCGCTGCAGCAATGTGGCATTGATCATCTTGTTAGGTCCGCAAGGGCTGTAGATCGGGCATGTCGGCTGATTCTAGTAGATTGACCGTCGCTGTACAGCAGCCGAATAAGGCCTTTTGCCAGTGCCGGATGCTAGTATCCTACGTTTTTACTCAGTTTCGGAAACCTCTATGAAAGTCGCGATCCTTTCCGGTTCGGTCTACGGCACCGCCGAAGAAGTTGCTCGGCACGCCGAGAAGTTGCTCAAACAAGCAGGTTTCGAGGCCTGGCACGCGAACCGGGCGACCCTGCAGGACATCCAGGGCTTTGCCCCGCAGGCATTCCTGGCCGTGACCTCGACCACTGGCATGGGCGAGCTGCCGGACAACCTCATGCCGCTGTACAGTGCCATTCGCGACGTGCTGCCCGCCGAGTGGCGTGGACTCAAGGGCGCGGTCATCGGCCTGGGCGATTCCAGCTATGGCGATACCTTCTGTGGCGGCGGCGAGCAACTGCGTGAACTGTTCGCCGAGATAGGCCTGGAAGAAGTGCTGCCGATGCTGCGCCTGGATGCCAGCGAAACCGTCACCCCGGAAACCGATGCCGAGCCCTGGATTGCCCAGTTGGTGGAAAAACTGCGCGGCTGATCACTGCGGCTGTGGTTGCTCGCGCAGCAGCTGCAGCCAGGCCTGGGCTGCGCGTGAAAGGTAGGCGCCCTGGCGCCAGATGAAGGCAATGTCCCAGCGCAGGTCCGTCGGTTCGCTCAGTGACAGGCGCACCACCCCCGGCCGCTCCAGGCCACGGGCGACCACGCTGGGCAGCAGTACAACCCCTTGGCCCGCCGCCACCAGCGCGGCGAGAAAGTCGGCCTGACCACTGCGCCCGCCTTCGCGCGGGGTAAATCCCAACTGCAGGCAGGCACTGAGCAAACGATCATTGAGCACGAAACTGCGCTGATAGAGCAGGAACGGCGTGTCGGCCAGTTGCGCCAGGCTGACCTGCCCGGCGCTCGCCAACGGGTGATCGGTGGGCAGCAGGGCGTCGAGGGGCTCGTTGCAAAACGGCTGGTAGGCAAAGGCCGGGTCGTTTGGCGTCAGGCTGCCGCCCAGTTCCAGCTCGCCGCTGAGCACGGCGTGCTCGACACTGCGGCTGCCGCCTTCAAACAGCTGGATGCTGATGTTCGGGTAGCGCCGCCGGTACTCGGCGAACAACCGGGCGAACAGCGCATCGCTGCCCAGCAGCGGCAGGCCCAGGCGCAGCTCGCCGCGTGTCAGTTGGCTGAGGTCATCCAGTTCGCTGAGCAGCTCCTGGCGCAGGCGCAACATGGCTTCGCCGCGTTCCAGGACGATTTTGCCAGCGGCGGTCAGGTGCAATTGCGAGCCTTGGCGCTCAAGCAACGCAACGCCAAGATCCTGCTCCAGTTGCGCGACCTGCTTGCTCACCGCGGACTGGCTGATGTGCAAGGTCAGCGCGGCCTGGGTAAAACCGCCGCGGTGCACCACTTCAAGAAAACTGCGTAGCTGTTTGAATTCCATTCGCGCAATTCCAATCTGGAATAGCTGGCAGTCTAACAATTCGCTTTTGGCGTGGGGAGCGGGCTTTTAAAATGAAGGCCTGAGAGGACCCCCGCGATGAAACCCCCTGCGTTTAACCGATTTGTCCGCCTGCTCGCCGAGCTGGCGGTGTTGCTGGCTCTTTATAAGGTCGGTGGTGTGCTGGCCGCCTGGTTGGCCTGGCCGATTCCAGGCGGGGTCATTGGCCTGGCCCTGCTGTTGCTGCTGTTCGCTGCCGGCGTGCTCAAGCCGGCCATGTTGCAGCTGGGTGCCGGGGTACTGATGGCCGAGATGCTGTTGTTTTTCATTCCGGCGCTGATGAGCCTGCTCGATTATGGCAGCCTGTTGCGCGATGAAGGCTGGCGGATCTTGCTGGTGATCGGCGTGAGTACCTTGCTGGTAATGGTGGTTACGGCGGTAACGGTGGAGTGGGTCTGCCGCTGGAGGCTGCGCCATGACGCTTGAGCCGATGCCGCTGTTCTGGCTGCTCATCACCCTGTTGGCCTATCTGGGCAGCCGCTGGTTGTACCGGCGCACCGGGCGCTACCTGCTGTCGCCATTGATTCTGGTGCCGGCAGTGCTGTTGGCGATTGCCGTGCCGTTGCATACCGCCTACGCCGAGTATGCGCGTAATACCCATTGGCTGATGACGGTGCTGGGCCCGGTGACCGTGGCCTTTGCCGTGCCGATCTGGCAACAGCGCGCTTTGCTCGCCCGCCACTGGCCGGCCCTGACTCTGGGTATGCTGGTGGGCAGCGCAGCGTCGATCGGCAGCTCCTGGGGCCTGGCGCACCTGCTGGCACTGGACAGCTCGGTCAGTCTGTCGCTGGTGCCGCGCTCGATCACCACGCCCTTTGCCATGCCGCTGGCCAAGGACCTGGGCGGTGTGCCGGAGCTCACCGCCGTATTCGTGATGTTTACCGGAGTGTTGGGGGCGATGTTGGGTGGCGTGCTGCTCAAGTACCTGCCGCTGCGCACGCCATTGGCCCGTGGCGCGCTGTTTGGTGTCGGTGCTCACGGAGCGGGCGTCAGCCGCGCCCATGAAGTGGGTGGCGAGGAGGGCTCGGTGGCCGGCCTGGTCATGGTCCTGACCGGTCTGCTCAACCTGTTTGCCGCGCCGTTGCTGACCTTGCTGCTGTGATTCACCACGCTATTTTACGCGCTGACTCCCACGGTCAATAAGCTGGCTGCCAACGCAACTCTCGGGTAGGGCCTGCCTGACTAGACTGTTGAGTCAGTAGAGCACACGAATGTGCCGAGGTGATTGCAATGATCGCAGCCGATGCCTTGCCCAACACGACCCGCTACAACCTACCGGGACCACTGTGATGCCTTTGGCCGAGATTCCATTGTGCGTCTGGCGGACCCAGGGCCTGAGTTTCTCGTTCCGTGGCCTGGCCATCCGCTACTGGAGCGCAGGGCAGGGCGAACCGCTCCTGCTCATCCATGGCTTTCCCACCGCCAGCTGGGACTGGCATTACCTGTGGGCACCCCTGACCCAGCGTTTTCGGGTGATTGCCTGTGACATGCTCGGCTTTGGCGATTCGGCCAAGCCGCTGTCTCACGACTACAGCCTGCTGGAGCAGGCCGACTTGCAGCAGGCGCTGCTGGCGCACCTGCAGGTCGAGCAGCCGGTGCATTTGCTCGGGCATGACTATGGCGGCAGCGTCGCCCAGGAATTGCTCGCCCGCCATCATGAGGGCCGTGCGCAAATCGCCAGTTGCGTATTCCTCAATGGCGGCCTGTTTCCCGAGCGTCATCGGCCGCTACTGATCCAGAAACTGCTGCTCAGCCGCCTGGGTTGGTTGGTGGCGCGCTCGTTCGGGCGAGACGACCTGGTGCGCAACGTGACCCAGATCTACGGACCCTGCACCCATCCCAGTGAAAGCGCACTGGACGACTACTGGAGCCTTGTCGCTTCCAACCGTGGTACACGAATCCTGCACAAGCTGATCACTTACCTGCCTGAACGGGTTGTCCATCGTGAGCGCTGGGTCGGGGCGTTGCAGGCCGAAGGTGTGCCGCTGCGGCTGATCAACGGCGCGGTCGATCCGATTTCCGGCGCGCACATGGTTGAGCGCTACCAGGAGCTGGTGCCCAACGCCGACACCGTAATGCTCCAGGGCATCGGCCACTATCCGCATACCGAAGCACCGGTACAGGTGCTGCGCCATTACCTGGCGTTTCGCGAGCAACCCCTGGTGAATATGCCGCAGAAGGTCGCCTGGTCCTGAGCGGCCAGGTGTGCGCAATTATCGCCCGGCCTTATCGCCTGCCATTCAGCGTCTGCCCGCTTGATTGTGTGCCAGCCAGTGCTGGCCGACACTCGGGCATCCCTCCCTTGTTCTGCTGGAGAAATGAGCATGACGATTCGCTTGGACGATAAAGTGGTGATTGTCACCGGAGCCGGCGGCGGCCTGGGCCGCGCCCATGCCCTGCTGTTCGCCCGGCATGGCGCCAGGGTGGTGGTCAACGACCTGGGCGGCTCGACCCATGGCGAAGGCGCCAGCGTCTCGGCCGCCGACCGGGTGGTGGCGCAGATTCGCGAAGCCGGCGGCACTGCGCTGGCCAACCATGACTCGGTCACCGATGGCCAGCGCATTGTCGAACAGGCCCTGGACAGCTTCGGTCGGGTCGATGTGGTGATCAACAACGCCGGTATCCTGCGTGACAAGACCTTCCACAAGATGGAGGACAGTGACTGGGAGCAGGTTTACCAGGTGCACCTCGAAGGTGCCTACAAGGTCACCCGCGCCGCCTGGCCGCACTTGCGCGAGCAGAACTGGGGACGGGTGATCTTCACTGCCTCGACCTCGGGGATCTATGGCAACTTCGGCCAGGCCAACTATGGTGCGGCCAAGCTCGGCCTGTATGGACTGACCCGCACCCTGGCCATCGAAGGGCGCAAGCACGGCATCCTGGTCAACGCCATTGCCCCCACCGGCGGCACACGCATGACCGAAGGGCTGATTCCGCCGCAGGTGTTCGAACAGCTCAAGCCGGAACTGGTCAGCCCGCTGGTGGTGTACCTGGGCAGTGACGATTGCCAGGACAGTGGCGGCCTCTACGAAGTGGGCGGTGGCTGGGTCGGCAAGGTGCGCTGGGAGCGCAGCCTGGGCGTCGGTTTTGACCCGCGCAAGGGCTTTTCAGCGGAAGAGATCGCCGCCAACTGGCAGCAAATCGGCAGTTTCGATAACGCCGTGCACCCCAAGGACAGCCTCGAAGCCTTGCAGCAGATAATGGCCAACCTGCAGAAATACCCCCAAGGCTGAACCGGCCACAAGGTTGTGGTCGTCGGCTGAAGTTGCCTATGCTGGGCGGCCACCCTGGTTGCAGGAGCACAGTGGATGTACGAATCCAGAACGGACGCTGTCATCTCTACTCGACAGTTTGGCTACCGCCTGATGTGGCACGGCTTCGCGGCCTGCCTGTTGCTGATTGGCTCGATTCTGTTTGGTGTGGTCGGGCATCTGTATTTCGAGCCGCATGTGCCTTGGCATGATGCGCTGTTCAATGCCACCTTGCTGCTCGGCGGAGTGGGGCCGGTAATCCTCCCCGAGTCCATCGGTGGCAAGTTGTTCTTCGCCGGTTACGGGCTTTATGTGGGATTGGTGTTCGTCGCCAGCATCGGCTTGATCCTGGCGCCCATCGCTCACCGATTGTTGCACCGATTTCACTTTGACGACGCCG
This sequence comes from Pseudomonas sp. SBB6, assembly GCF_024213215.1. Taxonomy (NCBI): domain Bacteria; kingdom Pseudomonadati; phylum Pseudomonadota; class Gammaproteobacteria; order Pseudomonadales; family Pseudomonadaceae; genus Pseudomonas; species Pseudomonas sp. SBB6. The sequence continues at coordinate 66,758 of NZ_JANAVH010000015.1, forward strand.
ATGGCGACTGAATCGCGGGCATAAAAAAGGCCGCTGCAGTGCAGCGGCCAAGTAAGACGCAGATCAAGGAGCTTCAAAATCAACGTCGGTGAACCTGGGCTTACAGGTCGCGGGGGCGGGGTGTTCACGCCGCAAAGGCCCGGAATAGACAGCTGGCTTGGGACGTTGCCTGCTGCTGTGTAAGTGCGTTCAGGATAGGCCGCTGATCGGTGAGGAAAAATAGCCGATTGTGACATTCACTGTTACAACTCTAGTAACAGTGCCCGGTGGTCAGATTAAGCGCTGGCTTGATAAAAGACTGTGATCGTGTGTAAACAAGTTTATCCCGCAGGCGCTTCCTCATACCCCATACGCCAACTGATCAGCTTCGCCGCAGCCAACAGTCGTTGCGCTGCCGGCCCCTGCTCGTCGGCATGGAAGATGGAGGTCGGGCCGACCACGGTCAGCACCGCGGCAATCTTGCCGACCGCGTTGAACACCGGCGCCGACAGTGCATCGACGCCCGGCATCAGCAGGCCATGGACATGGTGCAGGCCGCGCTGGCGGATCGTGGCGAACAAGGCTTCGTAGTCGCTGAAGCGGTGTCCAGAAGTGGCCAGCTCCTGCTCGCGCAGTTCGATGGTTTCACGCTCTGGCAGGTAGGCGCCGAACACCAGGCCCGTCGAGGAGGTGAGCAAGGGCAATACCGAACCGATCTGGGTGACAACGGTGACCGCGCGTACCGCCGGCTCGATATTGACCACGGTTGCGCCCTGGTTGCCCCATACGGCAATGAAGCAGCTTTCGTTAAGCTCATCGCGCAGTTGCGACAGCGGCAGCGCCGCCTCTTTCAATACGTCCATCCCGCCCAGCGCGGCCAGGCCCACGCGCAAGGCTTCGCGGCCCAGGCCGTAGTGGTTGGTGGCCGGGTTCTGCTCGGCAAAACCGCTGGCAATCAGCGCCTGCAGGTAACGGTGGACCTTGCTCGCCGGCATGTCCACATGCTCGGCCAGGCGCGACAGCGAGGTGGACGGCGACAATTGCGCCAGGGCCTTGAGGATGTCGGTACCGACCTCGGCCGAGCGGACCTTCTGTTTGCCGGAGCTGTCGGCGGGGGAGCTGGCTTTGGCCATGGTGGAGTCGATCCGGGGAGTTCAGTGGGCGTCTTTATAGCTTGACGGTCTTCGTCAATCAAATTACGTTATGCGTAATGTGATTACGATAAAAATAACGCAGAAGCGCTGCCACCCCCTTCAAGGCCTGCAGCCAACTGCCATTGACCGGCCTGCACTGGGCCCGGAGGCTCGATGAACCTCGATAACACCCCTGTCCTCGGCTACCAGGGCGGCTTCGGCAACGAATTCGCCAGCGAAGCCTTGCCTGGCGCCCTGCCTGTCGGGCAGAACTCGCCGCAAAAAGCCCCGTACGGCCTGTATGCCGAACTGTTTTCCGGTACCGCCTTCACCATGGCCCGCAGCGAGTTGCGCCGCACCTGGATGTACCGCATTCGCCCTTCGGCCCTGCACCCGCGCTTCGAACGCCTGGAGCGTCAACTGGCCGGTGGTCCGCTGGGCCCGGTGACGCCTAATCGCCTGCGCTGGAGCCCACAGCCCATCCCGAGCGACGCGACCGACTTCATTGACGGCTGGGTGGCCATGGCGGCCAACTCGGCGGGTGAAAAACCGGCGGGCATCAGCATCTATACCTATTGCGCCAACCGCTCCATGGAACGGGTGTTCTTCAACGCCGACGGCGAACTGCTGCTGGTGCCGGAGCAGGGCCGCCTGCGCATCGTCACCGAGCTGGGCGTGCTGGACGTCGAGCCGCTGGAGATCGCGGTACTGCCCCGTGGCCTGAAGTTCCGCGTCGAACTGCTCGACGCCCAGGCCCGTGGCTATCTGGCCGAAAACCATGGTGCGCCGCTGCGCATCCCGGACCTGGGGCCGATCGGCAGCAACGGCCTGGCCAACCCGCGCGATTTTCTGGCGCCGGTGGCCCATTACGAAGAAATCGACGGCCCGGTGCAGTTGGTGCAGAAATTCCTCGGTGAGTTGTGGGGCTGCCAACTCAACCACTCGCCACTGGACGTGGTCGCCTGGCACGGCAACAACGTGCCGTACAAATATGACCTGCGCCGCTTCAACACCATCGGCACGGTCAGCTTCGACCACCCGGACCCTTCGATCTTTACCGTGCTGACCTCGCCGACCAGCGTGCCAGGCATGGCCAACCTCGACTTCGTGATTTTCCCGCCGCGCTGGATGGTGGCCGAGAACACCTTCCGTCCGCCGTGGTTCCACCGCAACCTGATGAACGAGTTCATGGGCCTGATCAAGGGCGAGTACGACGCCAAGGCCGAAGGCTTCCTGCCCGGCGGCGCCTCGTTGCACAGCTGCATGAGCGCCCATGGCCCGGATGCCGAGACCTGCAGCAAGGCCATTGCCGTCGAGCTGGCACCGAACAAGATCGACAACACCATGGCCTTCATGTTCGAGACCAGCCAGGTGCTGCGCCCGAGCCGTCATGCGCTCGAATGCCCGCAATTGCAGGCCGACTACGATAGTTGCTGGGCCTCGTTGCCGAGCACCTTTACCCCGAATCGGAGATAACCCATGAATCAGTCCGCCCTTGCCCGCAGTTGGGTCGAACACGCCAACGGCCACGGCGACTTCCCGCTGCAGAACCTGCCTCTGGGCATCTTCAGCCGCAAGGACCAGGCGCCGCGCTGTGGCGTGGCCATCGGTGAGGCCATTCTCGACCTGGAAGCCGTGCTGGCTGCCGGTCTGTTCGACGGCCCGGCACGCGCTGCGGTTGAAGCCACCCGCGGCGGTGCGCTGAACGCTTTCTTCGCCCTCGGCCGTAGTGCGCGCGTCGCCCTGCGTGAACGCCTGCTGGAGTTGCTCGGCGAGCACAGCGAGCACCAGGCCGCGCTCAAGCCGCTGCTGTATCCGGCCAGCGAGTGCCAACTGCACCTGCCGGCGCGTATCGGCGACTACACCGACTTCTATGTCGGCATCGAACACGCCAAGAATGTCGGCAAGTTGTTCCGCCCCGATAACCCGCTGCTGCCCAACTACAAGCACGTGCCGATCGGCTACCACGGCCGCGCGTCGACCATTCGCCCGTCCGGTACCGACGTGCGCCGGCCAAAAGGCCAGACCCTGCCCGCCGGCCAGAGCGAACCGAGCTTCGGCCCGTGCGCGCGCCTGGATTACGAGCTGGAGCTGGGCATCTGGATCGGTCAGGGCAACGACATGGGCGATTCGATCCCGGTCGCCGAAGCCGCTGAACACATCGCCGGCTTCTGCCTGCTCAACGACTGGTCGGCACGCGATATCCAGGCCTGGGAATACCAGCCGTTGGGCCCGTTCCTGTCCAAGAGCTTCATCTCGACCATTTCTCCGTGGGTGGTCACCGCCGAAGCCCTGGAACCGTTCCGCTGCGCCCAGCCGGCGCGCCCGGAAGGCGATCCGCAGCCACTGCCGTACCTGCTCGACACGCGCGACCAGGCCAACGGCGCCTTCGATATCGAGCTGGAAGTGCTGCTGCTGACCGAGCGCATGCGCGAGCAGAAGCTGCCGGCCCATCGCCTGACCCTGAGCAACACCCTGAGCATGTACTGGACCGTGGCGCAGATGGTTGCCCACCACAGCGTCAACGGTTGCCAGCTGCAACCGGGCGACCTGTTCGGTTCCGGCACCCTGTCCGGTGCCCAGCCGGGCCAGTTCGGCAGCCTGCTGGAAATCACCCAGGGCGGTAAGGAGCCGGTCGAACTGGCGTCGGGCGAGGTGCGCAAGTTCCTCGAAGACGGTGACGAGATCATCCTGCGCGCCCGTTGCAAGCGCGATGGCGTGGCCTCGATCGGCTTCGGCGAATGCCGCGGCAAGATCCTTGCGGCTCACTGAGAGGGCAGGGCCATGGAACTCTTTACCTACTACCGCTCGACCTCGTCCTACCGGGTGCGGATTGCCCTGGCGCTCAAGCAGCTGGAGGTCGGGCAACTGCCGGTCAACCTGCTCAAGGGCGAGCAGCGCGAGGCGCACTTCCTGGCCCTCAACCCGCAAGGGCGGGTGCCGGCGCTGAAGGTCGACTCCGGTGAGGTGCTGGTGCAGTCGCCAGCGATCATCGAATACCTGGAAGAGGTTTATCCACAGCCGGCGCTGCTGCCGCAAGATCCGCTTCGGCGGGCCCAGGCCCGTGGTGTTGCGGCGTTGATCGGCTGCGATATTCATCCGCTGCACAACGTCAGTGTGCTTAACCAGTTGCGTGGCCTGGGCCACGATGACGCCCAGGTCAACCAGTGGATCGGCCACTGGATCAGCCAGGGCCTTGCTGCTGTCGAGCAGTTGATCGGCGATGAAGGCTTCTGCTTTGGCGACGAGCCGGGGCTGGCTGATGTCTACCTGATTCCGCAACTGTATGCCGCCGAACGCTTCAACATCGACCTCAGTGGCTTCCCGCGCATTCGCCGGGTCGCCGCGCTGGCCGAGCAACATGCGGCGTTCGCCCAGGCTCATCCGTCGAGGCAGCCCGATACGCCATAAACCCCGCTGCCCGCACCTGATACCCATAACAATAAAAGGTACCTTGCGATGCACAATCAGATTGCCAGCTTTCGCACGGCGCTGGATGCCCGGCCCGTGTCGCGTTATCAGTGGTTATTGCTGTTGTTACTCGCCTTATTGCTGGTTACCGATGGTTATGATGCTCAGGTGCTGGGCTATGTGATTCCTTCTCTGGCCCAGGACTGGGGCCTGGAGAAGGCCGCATTCGGGCCGGTATTCAGCGCCAACCTGCTGGGCCTGACCCTCGGTTCGCTGGCGGTGACGCCGCTGGCGGATCGTTTTGGCGTGCGTCGGGTGCTGCTGTGCTGTGTATTGCTGTACTCCAGCCTGACCGTGCTGATGGTGTTCGCCAACTCCCTCAACAGCCTGATGCTGGCGCGTTTTGTGTGTGGCATCGGTATGGGCGGGGCGATGCCCAGTGCCATGGCGCTGATGTCCGAATATGCGCCGCCGCGCTTGCGTACCCTGATGGTCACGCTGGCCGCTTGTGGTTTCTCGCTGGGGGGCGCTGCGGGCGGTTTCGTCGCTGCCGGGTTTATCGACAGCTTCGGCTGGCAGGCAGTGTTCCTCGCCGGCGGTATTGCGCCGCTGCTGTTGTTTCCGTTCCTGGCCTTGTACCTGCCCGAATCCTTGCCACGCTTGCTGCGTGATGCGCCGCCCTATGCGCGCCTGCTCAAGGTCACGGCGAAGATGCTCCCGGGCTGGCAGCCGCCTGCAGCCAGTGCGCAGGCCATGGCAGACAACCAGAACAAGCTCACCGTCGTGGCGCTGTTTCGTGATGGCTACGCCAGGTCGACCCTGTTGATCTGGTCGACCTTCTTCGTCAGCCTGATCCTTTTGTACTTCATGATCAGTTGGCTGCCCTCGCTGCTGCTTGAAAGCGGTCTGGCCCTGAATCAGGCCAACCTGGTGACCTCGATGTTCCTGTTTGCCGGCACCCTGGGTGCGGTGTTCATGGCCTGGTTCGCCGACCGCCTCAAGCGCAAGGTGCGCCTGCTCAGCGCCGTGCTGCTGGCGGCGGCGGTGTTTACCGTGCTGGTCGGCCTGAACCACAGCAACCCGCGCTGGCTGGTGGTCTGCGTGTTCGCCGCCGGTTTCTGCATCATCGGCGGGCAACTGACGCTCAACGCCTTTACCAGCAACTTCTATCCAGCCCAGGTGCGCGCCACCGGCACGGGGTGGGCGCTGGGGGTGGGGCGCTTTGGCTCGATCCTCGGGCCGCTGTTCGGCAGCCTGCTGTTGGCCATGCACCTGCCGGTCGAGCAGATATTCTTCTTCTGCGCGATTCCGGCGGTGCTGGCAGCGTTGTTGATCATTCAGGTGCGCAGCCCGGCCGAGGCGGTCAATGCACCGATGGCGACGGCGGTGGCAAATGACTCAGGCGTTCCGTCAGGCGCAAGCGCTGGATTGGATCGTCACTGAGCAGCAGGGCGTGCTCCAGGTCGAAGCGTTCGGCCTGGGGGCATTCCAGGTGCTGATACAGGGTGGCGCGTGCCATGTAGTCGGCAGCCGTGCCCGGGCCCAGCTGCAACACCCGTTCGGCATCCTTCAGGGCTTCGAGGTAGTCATCGTGGCTGGCGTGCAACTGGCGCAGGTTGCGTGACAGGCGCTGGAGCATCTGCATAGGGCTGGCGGTCAGCAGGTGGTCGGCGCTCAGGGCCAGTTGCGGGCCGAACTGACGGCCCAGCAGTTCGCGGCAATCGGCCGGGTACAGGCGCCGCCCGCCACAAGGATCGAGCAGGTGATCGGCGCCCGGCACCCGCAAGAGGAAATGCCCGGGGAAGTTCACGCCCTCAAGGGGGATCGACAGGCCACGGGCCATTTCCAGAGTCAGCAGGGCCAGGGCCAATGGTTGACCGCGGCGACGCTGCATGACTTTGTCGAGCAGCGCCGACTGGGGCCGCAGGGGGTGGTACTCCTCCTGCTGGAAACCCAGGGCGTTGAGGCGGCGCAACAAGGGTTGGGCCAGTTCGCTGAGCGGCAGCATCGGCAGCCCGGCGCTGACCTCCTGCTGCAATGCCTGAACCTCGGCCAGGACCTGCGCCGGCACCACGCTCTCATCGTGCTCGGCAGCAATCCACAGTGCCGCTTCCAGCAAGGCGACCGGGTCACGTTCAAGGCAAGCCAGGCAGGCGCTACGTGGGTTCATGACAATCTCCGCTCAAGCTTCTGTTGTAGCGCTGGCGCGGCTTTTCGTCCAGTGGTCCGAGTGTTGTCATCAGGCGTGAAAGCGCGACCTATACTGGGATCAGCACCTCATCGAGGAGCCCGTTGATGTTCGCTCTCATGCAAAGCACCCGCACGCAGTCGCTGCACCTGTGCATCGATCCGCCGACCGGCCTCAAAGCAGTGGTCGCCATTCATAGCGAACACCTGGGCCCGGCCATGGGAGGTTGCCGCTACCTGGCTTACCCGGATGACGACAGCGCCATGATCGACGCCATCCGCCTGGCCCAGGGCATGAGTTACAAGGCCGCGCTGGCAGGGTTGCCGTTGGGCGGGGGCAAGGCGGTGATCATTCGCAACCCCCATGTGGAAAACCGTGCAGCCTTGTTCGAGGCGTTCGGGCGCTTTGTCGATACCCTGCAGGGGCGCTTCATTACTGCCGTGGACAGCGGCACCTCGACCCTGGACATGGACTGCATCGCCCAGACTACCCAGCACGTCACCAGCACCACCGCTGCCGGCGACCCCTCGCCGCATGCGGCCATGGGTGTGTTCGCCGGCATTCGCGCTACCTCGATGGCACGCCTGGGCAGCGATAACCTCGAAGGTTTGCGTATTGCCGTGCAGGGCCTGGGCAATGTCGGTTATGCGCTGGCTGAGCAGTTGCATGCAGCGGGTGCCGAGTTGCTGGTCAGTGATCATGACCCAGGGCGGGTGCAACTGGCCATTGAGCAGTTCAATGCCCGGCCGGTGGCCAACGAGATGTTGATCAGCACGCCCTGCGACATCTTTGCCCCGTGCGGGATAGGGCCGGTGCTCACGGGGCAGAGCGTGATGCAGTTGCGCTGTGCGGCGGTGGCGGGGGCGGCCAACAACCAGTTGACCACCTTGCAGGTGGCCGATCAGCTGGAAAGCCGCGGCATCCTTTATGCCCCGGATTACGTGATCAATGCCGGCGGGTTGATCTACGTGGCGCTCAGGCACCGTGGCGAGGACCTGAGCACCATTACCGCGCACCTGGCGCGTATCCCCTTGCGCCTGACCGAAGTCTTCGCCCACGCCCAGGCCGAGAAGCGCTCGCCGGCGCGGGTGGCGCAGATGCTGGCCGAGCAGTTGATCTACAACTGAAGACGGTTACTCGGCGGCGCTGTCGTTGAGCAACTCGGACAGGGCGTCGGGCTGGCTCTTGAAGGCCTTGGCGAACACATCACGGTTTTTCGCCATATAGATACCGGCATCCTCGACCTGCTGTTCGCTCAGCGAAGGCACGGCTTTCTTCAGGACCTCGGCCAACAGCTCGGCCAGCTCGAGCATCTTGTCGTGACGGTCTGCTTCGGCTTTATCCATGAACAAGCGCTCCAGGTCGCGGCTGCTGCGGTATACCACTTCGACGGCCATTCATCACCTCACATGCCTTTGGTAATCGATGTATTCGATACTGTTTATTTGTACAGTATTAATGATAGGGTAATCCACAGGACTAAGATAGTGGCAAATCAGTATTCTGCTCTTCGCTTCTCTCCACGAAGGCCTGGCGCGGCACTTTTGCCGCTCTCTATGGTCTGCTTCAGCGTGTAGAATTGCGCATCGGCAGTCGAGCCATCCAGTCTACGAAGGAACAGCAATGAACGAGCAAACATCGCGCCTGAATCGGGAACGGCGCTTTCTGGTACTGCTGGGGGTGATCTGTCTGGCCCTGATCGGCGGGGCGCTGTACATGCAGATCGTCCTCGGCGAGGCGCCATGCCCGCTGTGTATCCTGCAACGCTATGCCTTGCTGCTCATTGCGCTGTTCGCCTTCATCGGTGCGGCCATGCCCGGCAAACGCAGCCTGACCGTGCTCGAAGGCCTGGTGGTGCTCAGCGCCATCGGCGGTATCGCCGCTGCCGGTAATCATGTCTACATCCTGGCCAATCCAGCGGTCAGTTGCGGCATCGATACCCTGCAACCGATCGTCGACGGCCTGCCGCTGGCGTCGGTGCTGCCACTGGTGTTCCAGGTCGATGGTTTCTGCTCCACGCCGTACCCGCCGGTCATGGGCCTGTCCCTGGCGCAATGGGCCCTGGTGGCCTTTATCCTGACCGCCGTTCTGGTGCCCCTGGGCATCTACCGCAATCGCCGTCAGGCTTAGACAAAAGTCATGTATTGACGCAAGTCCATTGCGCAATGAGATTTGCAAAGTTTGTCGCACCAGACTTGATCCTGATCAAGTTCCAGCCCTTGTAAAACGGGCGTTCCAGGGGTAGTGGAAGGGGTGCGACAAACTGTCGCGAAACTGATTTTTTAGGCGTTATTGTTACGTAATCGGTAAAGGACTGTTGCTCAATAAGTCATAGTCAACGATTGGTTACCTATCTACAATCGCCCCCAATTTCCGTTCGGCACCGCTTGCGAGTCGCAGGATTAAAGGAGCCCAGGCTCTTTTCGCTGACTCTGACGAGCATCGCCTGCGGCGATGCCGGGCTGACCCCCCTCCGTGATTTCCCGCACCAAATGGAATTGGTCTGAAGACAGGCCTGTTGCCTACTGAAGTCAAAACAATAAACACCGTAATACCCGGTTTATGCCGAGCCGCCGCAGCTGGCCTCAAGGCATGACCGTATTCGATCCCATAAATGCTGACGCTTGGCAGGACGAAGTGTTGGCGACCAAAACACAAATTGCATTGAAGCAAGCTGCTCTAGAGGTCGTGAGATGAGTAAAAAGCGTTACCCCAGACTGTTTGGCATTCTGCCCTTTTTAGGCATGCTTTTACTCAGTGGGTGCAACTGGACCCTGCTCGACCCGAAGGGCCAGGTCGGCATTGAGCAAAAGAACCTTATCCTGATCGCTACCGGCTTGATGTTGCTGGTGGTGATTCCTGTCATTTTCATGACCCTGGCGTTTGCCTGGAAGTATCGCGCTTCCAACAAGGCAGCCACCTACACCCCGGACTGGTCGCACTCGACCAAGATCGAAGTGGCGGTCTGGACCATCCCGGTTCTGATCATCATTGCCCTGGGTTATGTGACCTACAAGACCACCCATGAGCTGGACCCGTATCGTCCGCTGGTTTCCGACGTGAAGCCGGTGCAGATCGACGTGGTCGCCCTGGACTGGAAATGGCTGTTCATCTACCCGGAACAAGGCATTGCCACGGTCAACAAGATCGTCTTCCCGGCCAATACCCCGGTCAACTTCCGCGTGACCTCGGATTCGGTGATGAACTCCTTCTTCATCCCGGGCCTGGGCGGGCAGATCTACGCGATGGCTGGCATGACCACCAAGCTGCACCTGATCGCCAACGAGAACGGTGAGTTCGACGGTATCTCCGCCAACTACAGCGGTGCTGGTTTCACCGGTATGAAGTTCAAGGCAACCGCCACCTCCCAGGCTGATTTCGAAGCATGGGTGAACGAAGTCAAGCAATCGCCTAAACAGCTGGATGCGGCTGAATACGCGGCATTGGCCAAAACGAGCGAAAACAATCCAGTCGCGCTGTACAGCGTGGCCTCGCCTGAGCAGTTCCAGTCCATCGTCGACAAGTACGAAGGCATGAACCGCGGTCGGCCGGTCCACGAAAAAGAGCAGAGCAAAGCAGCGGCCGGTACCGAAGGGTTGGACGTGACTATGCATTCGGCTGCTGGGGCAGAGGAGTAAGAGATGTTCGGTAAACTAAGTCTGGATGCGATTCCGTATCACGAGCCGATAGTCATGGTGACCATTGCCATGATTGCGCTCGGCGGTCTCGCGTTGTTCGGTGCAATCACCTATTTCAAAAAATGGACCTACCTGTGGTCCGAGTGGCTGACTTCGGTCGACCACAAGAAGATCGGGGTGATGTACATCATCGTCGCGATGATCATGCTGCTGCGCGGCTTTGCCGACGCCATCATGATGCGCACGCAGCTGGCCATGGCCACCGGCGGCTCCGAGGGCTACCTGCCTCCCGAACACTATGACCAGATCTTCACCGCTCACGGTGTGATCATGATCATCTTCATGGCAATGCCATTCTTCACCGGCCTGATGAACCTGGCCCTGCCTCTGCAGATCGGTGCGCGTGACGTTGCCTTCCCGTTCCTCAACTCCCTGAGCTTCTGGCTGCTGGTGTCCGGCGTCGTGCTGGTCAACGTCTCGCTGGGTGTTGGTGAGTTCGCCAAGACCGGCTGGGTCGCTTATCCACCGCTGGCGGGTATCCAGTACAGCCCAGGCGTGGGTGTCGACTACTACATCTGGGCGCTACAGCTATCGGGCCTCGGTACGACGCTAACGGGTGTCAACTTCCTCGCCACCGTGCTGAAAATGCGCGCCCCTGGCATGAAGCTGATGGACATGCCGATCTTCACCTGGACCTGCACCTGGGCCAACGTGCTGATCGTCGCTTCGTTCCCGATCCTGACCGCTGCACTGGCTCTGCTGACGCTTGACCGTTACATGGATTTCCACATTTTCACCAACGAACTTGGTGGCAATCCGATGATGTACGTCAACCTGTTCTGGGCCTGGGGTCACCCTGAGGTTTACATCCTGATCCTGCCGGCCTTCGGTGTGTTCTCGGAAGTCACCTCGACCTTCGCCGGCAAACGCCTGTTCGGCCACAAGTCGATGATCTACGCTTCGGGCGCGATCGCGGTACTGGGCTTTGCGGTATGGCTGCACCACTTCTTCACCATGGGTTCGGGCGCCAGCGTCAACACCTTCTTCGGTCTGGCGACCATGCTGATCTCGATTCCGACCGGGGTGAAGCTGTTCAACTGGCTGTTCACGATCTACCAGGGCCGTCTGCGCTTCACCGCGCCGGTGCTGTGGACCCTGGGCTTCATGGTGACCTTCTCGATCGGTGGTATGACCGGCGTACTGCTGGCTGTTCCAGGTGCTGACTTCGTTCTGCACAACAGCCTGTTCGTAATCGCTCACTTCCACAACGTGATCATCGGTGGTGCGGTATTCGGCTACATTGCCGGCTTCGCCTTCTGGTTCCCGAAAGCCTTCGGTTTCACCCTGAACGAGAAGTGGGGCAAAGCTGCCTTCTGGTTCTGGATCTCCGGTTTCTACGTGGCCTTCATGCCACTGTACGCACTGGGCTTCATGGGTATGACCCGTCGTCTGAACCACTCCGACAACCCACTGTGGGAACCCTACCTGTACGTAGCCGTGTTCGGCGCCGTGCTGATCCTGTTCGGTATCGCTTGCCAGCTGATCCAGCTGTACGTCTCGATCCGCGACCGCAAGGACAACATGGACGTGACCGGCGACCCATGGGGCGGCCGTACCCTGGAATGGTCGACTTCGTCGCCACCGCCGTTCTACAACTTCGCCAGCATGCCTGAGAACGTTGATCTGGATGCATGGCACGAAACCAAGCAAGCCGGTAAGGCTTACAAGGTTCCAGCCAAGTACGAAGCGATCCACATGCCGAACAACACCTCCACCGGTGTGTTCATGGGTGCGTTGCTCACCGTATTCGGTTTCGCCTTCATCTGGCACATCTGGTGGTTGGTTGCTGCCAGCCTGGTCGGCACCATCGCTGTCTTCGTTGCTCACGCTGCGCGTGACGACCAGGGCTACATGGTTCCTGCAGAGGAAGTGGCGCGTATCGAAGGCGAGCGCATGAAGGCCCTGGGCCTGGCTACCGGTTCGCCGGATGGCGCACGTGTCAAATCGTTTGAACGGGTTTAATCAATGTCCAGTCATGTAATCAATGCAGACACGCATGCTCATGGTCACGACCATGGGCATGACGACCACCACCACGACTCGGGCCAGATGACCGTATTCGGTTTCTGGCTGTACCTGATGACCGACTGCATCCTGTTTGCGTCGCTCTTCGCCACCTACGCGGTGCTGTCCGGCAGTTTTGCCGGCGGCCCGTCGGGTCACGACATTTTCCAGCTGGACTTTGTCGCGGTCGAAACCGCACTGCTGCTGTTCTCGAGTATCACCTTCGGCTTCGCCATGTTGCAGATGTTCAAAGGCAACAAGGGCGGCGTGCTGGGCTGGTTGGCTGTCACCTTCCTGTTCGGTGCCGGCTTCATCGCGATGGAAGTCTATGAGTTCCATCACCTGATCGCCGAGGGCTTCGGCCCGCAGCGCAGTGGCTTCCTGTCGGCGTTCTTCGCGCTGGTCGGCACCCACGGTCTGCACGTGACCGCAGGTCTGATCTGGATGGCGGTAATGATGTACCAGATCAACAAGCACGGTATCACCGGTACCGCCAAGACCCGCATGAGCTGCCTGAGTCTGTTCTGGCACTTCCTGGACGTGGTCTGGATCTGCGTGTTCACCGTTGTGTATCTGCTGGGGGTTCTGTAAATGGCTAACGCACATAACAGCCACGCCGAGGGCAACCACGGTAGCGTCAAGTCCTACGTGATCGGTTTCATCCTGTCGGTGATCCTGACCGCGATTCCGTTCGGCCTGGTGATGTTCCCAAGCATGCCGAAGGACATCACGATCATGGTCGTGGTGGCCCTGGCGGTCATTCAGGTGGTGGTACACCTGGTGTACTTCCTGCACATGGACCGTTCCGCCGAGCAGCGCTCCAACGTGTCGACCTTCCTGTTTACAGCGATGGTCATTGCATTGTTGGTCGGCCTGTCGCTGTGGATCATGTTCAGCATCCACACCAGCATGATGGCGAAGTGAGGTAAGACGACATGTCCGTTAAGCACTTTATCCAAATCACCAAACCGGGGATCATTTTCGGTAACGTGCTTTCTGTGGCAGGCGGTTTCTTCCTTGCCGCGCAAGGGCATGTCGACTTCATGCTGTTCCTGGCCACGGTGATTGGCACTTCGCTGGTGGTGGCGTCCGGTTGCGTGTTCAACAACTGCATCGACCGTGACATCGACATCAAGATGGAGCGCACCAAGAACCGTGCGATGGTCCAGGGCCAGATCTCGCTGAACGTCGCGCTGGCCTACGCCACCCTGCTCGGGGTGGCCGGCCTTGGCCTGCTGTATGTGCAGGCCAATGCCCTGGCAGCGTTGTTCGGCCTGATCGGTTTTGTCATCTACGTCGGCTTCTACAGCCTGTACCTCAAGCGCAAATCGGTGCACGGCACCCTGGTGGGCAGCCTGTCCGGTGCCATGCCTCCGGTGATCGGCTACTGCGCGGTGAGCAACAGCTTCGACCTGGCTGCACTGACCCTGCTGGTGATGTTCAGCCTGTGGCAAATGCCGCATTCCTACGCCATTGCGATCTTCCGCTTCAACGACTACCTGGCCGCATCGATTCCGGTGCTGCCGGTCAAGCGTGGGATCCTGGTGGCCAAGAAGCACATCCTCTGGTACATCGTGGCGTTCCTGGTAGCGACCCTGATGCTGACCCTGGGCGGCTACGCGGGCATGAGCTACATGGCCGTTGCCGCCGCCATGGGCATGTACTGGCTGTACATGGCCTGGACCGGCTACAAGGCAGTGGACGATCGCCTGTGGGCACGTAAGCTGTTCGTGTTCTCGATCTTCACCATCACTGCCCTGAGCGTGATGATGTCGCTGGACACCAAGGTGCCGGCCGAGCTGTTGCTGACTTACGCGCACTGATTCATCCGCGTGTAACAAAAACGCCCCAGGCTGCAGAGCCTGGGGCGTTTTTGTTTGTGCCCCAGGCCTCATCGCTGGCAAGCCAGCTCCCACAGGGGCAGTACCAGGTCTGAGAGCACCGCCAAACCTGTGGGAGCGGGACTTGCCCGCGATCGAGCGCGCAGCGCTGGTAGTCCAGTCACCTCATGAGGTGCTGGCTGCACCGTTGATAACGACCGAATCTGCTGTTGACAAGTACCCGGGGTTTGCCGGATTTTAGCGCGGCGCGGGTAAGGAGTATCTGCGTATGGCCAGAGGATGCTGGCTGTGATTGACCACACAAGGGATTGTCCATGACCGAGCCAAACGCCGTTGCTCAACGGGCGTGCATCGCGCTGCTGCGCGAACGCCATACCTCTGCGCACCTCGATACCGCCTTGCAGGTGCTCGACTGCCTGTTCCGCCGCCGCAGCCTGGCACCGGGCCAGGACGACGAGTTGTCGGCTGAAGTGCTCGAGCCGCATCTGGATAAAGTCCTGAGCGCGATCGAGGCCGGCCAGCGCATCGAAATGGTCCTGCCAGCCTTCCCGGGCAAGTCGCCGAACCGGCAGAAAACCCTCAGCCACCTGCCGGACCTTGCCGAGCGTCACGCCATCGACGAACTGCAGCACCTGTGCGCTGAAATCCAGGCGCTGTATGCACCGGGCGCGTTGATTCACATCTGTTCCGACGGCTACGTGTTTTCCGACCTGGTGCGTGTGCCCGATGCCCACGTCAAGGCTTACACCGACGAAATCCAGCGTTACGCCGAGCAGCATTATCCGCACAGCTTCGCCTTGTTCGATCTCAAGGATGCCTACCCGCAACTGGGCTGCCTGGACTCCATGCGCGAGGAGCTGATGATCGAGTACGGCCAGTCGCTGATCGCACTGGGCCAGCGCTTTCAGGACGAGCCGCACATGATGCTGATGTACTGCGGCATTCACCGTTTTCTGTCCGAGGATTACTCGGGGCTTGCCGAGTTCGCCGGCATGAGCCTCAACGCCGTGAAGAAGATCGCCAAGCCGGCGTCGCAACGGGTGATCCAGCGCAGCGAAGCCTGGAGCGCGCTGTTGCAGGCGCGCTACCCACAGTGCCTGCGGTTGTCGATTCACCCGCAGTTGGCTGTGTCACAGAAGATCGGCATCCGCCTGGTGCCCACCAGCGACCTGTGGCGTACGCCCTGGCACTCGGTAGCGATCAAGCGCCGCGGGGTGGTGATGCTCGACAAGCGCAGCAATATCGACGAGCGCTACAGCCGCCTGGTGTTCCGCCAGGGCCGCCCCTGCCACTACGCCAGTGCGCAATGATGCTTCCAGCATTGACGGCAGATGCCGTGATTTTCGACCTCGACGGTACCTTGGTCGACACCTTGCCGGACATCGTCTGGTGCCTGAACCGGGTGCTGCAGGATCAGGGCTATCAGCCGTTGCCACGGGAGACCATTAGCGCCTATGTCGGCGGTGGAACCGGGGCGATGCTCGAGCGTGTCGCCGCGCGCCTGGGCATTGCCGATGACAAGGCCCTGCATGCGCATTACATCGCCTGCTACCAGCAGCACCTGGTGCAGTTCTCGCGACCGTTCGAGGGCGTGCTGGAAATGCTCGAGGGCTGCCGCCAATTGCAATTGCCGATGGCCATCGTCACCAACAAGGCCCACGACATGGCATTGCAGGTGGCTGGGCAGCTGTTCCCCTCAAACACCTTCGAAATCGTTCTTGGCCAGCGCCGTGGCCACCCGCTCAAACCCCAGCCGGACGCTGCCCTGGAAGCGGCCCGGCATCTGGCGGTGGAACCCTCCCGCTGCCTGTTCGTCGGCGATACCGTCATCGACCTGATGACCGCACGCGCAGCCGGCATGCACGCCGCTGGCGTGACCTGGGGTTACGGTCGGGCCTATGCCTTGCAAGCACAGACGGCGGACCTGTACTGCGATCAACCGGCAGACCTGCTGCATGCCGTGCAGCGGGCCAACCCAACCTGCGTGGCTGGCGCTATTGCCAGCCCGCTCTGATACACCACCTCTCAAGGAAGAAAGGTCATGCAACACAAGGACACCTGGATCAAGGCGGTCAGCGATGTGCTGGCAGGTTATCTGCTCAAGGACAGCGACGATCGGTTCGACAGGGCAGGTCGGGCCAGCCTGGCCATCAGCCTTGCCCACTTCTACGATCAACAGGCGCCGGTACGCCTGGTGTTGCCGGGCTTCCCGTGCAAGTCGCCGAATGCCCGCGACCAGACGTTCGGTGTGCTGCCAGATTACGGTGAAGCCATGGCCATCGAGCGTCTGGATCAGCTGGGCCAGGAGATCGCGGCGCTGCACGCGCCAGGTTGCGTGGTATCGATCCTGAGTGACGGCACGACCTTCAACGATATCGTCGGCGTGCCCGACGACGTGCGCAAAGCCTACAACCAGGCACTGCGCGAGTTGTGCACCACCCACACGATCAACTGGGTAAGCATGGAAGACCTGTTCCCCCAGGCCAGCAGCGCCGATGCCGTGCGCGCCACGCTGGTCAAGCAGGCCCGGCTGCCGTGGAAGAACGTCGAGGCGCTGATCGCGCAGAGCCGCCATGACGAGACCCTCAGCCATGCCCACGACAAGCTCTGCAGCCACCTCTACAACGACCTGCGTCTGTGCCGCGAAGCGGGGCAGAGCGAAGACGAGCACCTGCTGCAGATCGGCTACAAGGCCTATCAGATGATGTTCCGCGGGCAAGCGCTGAATGCCGCGGTCAATCGCTTCTTCCCGGATGACATTCGTCTGTCGGTGCATCAGTACGACAATGCCGGGCCGAAGTTCACCCTGGCCTTGGCTGATGGCCTGACACGGGTTTCCAGCCCCTGGCATGCGGTGCCGGTGCGTCATCTGGATGGCAGCCAGACGCTGCGCACCCGGGCTGAAGTGGATATCGACCGGCACCTGCTGGTGCAGTACCAGGGGCACCCCTGGCTGTACCACGAAACCACCGGCGAGGCGCTGCAGGGCTTTGAATTCGAGCTCCAGAAGCGCCCGTTGTTCGGCTTGCTGGTACGCGATCCCCTGGGCCTGGGCTTTGAGCGTTTCTCGACGCAATTGCTCGAAGCCTTGGTGGAAACCTTCGGTTTTGTCTGCCTGCGCGGCTGCACCTTCGAAGACCGCGACAGCTTCGCCCGCGACTGCGAACGTTTCGGCACCATCTACCAATGGGCCTTCGGCAAGGTGCATGTGGTCAAGCCGGCGGACAAGCCCGAGGGCGTAGTGCACTCGCTGGAGAAGACGCCACTGCATTGGGACCTGAACATGCTGCCGGCCAGCGATGCCCAGGTGCAGCGTGATCCGAAGTTCTGCGCGAGCAAGTTCATGCTCTATTGCAAGACCGCGCCGCAGGCGGGTGAAGGCCAGACCACCATCGTCGACAGCCGTAATGCCCTGCGCAAGGTCGGCAGCCAGCTAGCCCGGCAATGGCAGGCAGTGGACATTACCTATTACACGCGCATGACCTACTTCGGTGGCTCGCCGCGTAGCTACAGCCTGGTGGACCTGCACCCGCGCACCGGTGAACGTATTTTGCGCTACCAGGAAGGCACCGAGTCGTCCCTGCAGACCTTGAGCCAGGAAGTGCAAGGGTTCGAGGCGCAAGCCCAGCAGGCTTTGCTTGAGCAGCTCAATGCGCTGGTTTATGACGAGGATTGCCTGATCGCCCATGAGTGGGTCGAGGGCGATCTGGTTCTGATCGACAACTACCAGACCCTGCATGGTCGCTTGCCGATGTCGCCGGCTTCGGCTTCGCGTGAGCTCTGGCGGGTTCAGGTCTACTGAGTAGTGCCTCCCGGGCAGCGGCTTCGGTGCCCGCTGCCTGGGAGGTTTTCCGCCTGCTGCGAGCGCAGTGCCAGCGATAGCGTGTCGTGACCCTCAACCCGACAGGATCATGACATGAGCGTTTTGACCGTTTACTTTTGTGGCACCGGCTCTCACCGTTTCGACGACAACAACCCCAACTTCTGGAATGGCGAGCTGGTTTCGACCCTGGCCTCCAACGACCAGGGCAAGGAGTTCGCCCATTGGGTGGCTATCGACGGGCCGGGCAGCGGCAACCTGCAGGCCGACGAGCTGTTCATCAAGACCAAGGCCTATGGGCTTTCCGGCACCCTGTTCGGCAAGGGCTGGGAAGAGAACGTCAGCCATGCCTTGCACATCATCAAAGGCACATTCGACTGGCAGCGCAAAACCTTGAGCGCGCAAGCGTACCAACAGCTCAAGGCGGCCGGCATTCCCATCGACGATGTCGAGAAGACCGGCTCCTGGTTCTGGCGGACCTACCATTACGGCGACCGCATCATTACCCCGCAGCAGTTGCAGGCGCAAATCATCAAGATATTCCGCAAAGACGGGCCATTGCCCACCCAGGTCAACCTGGTCGGCTGGAGCCGCGGCGGGGTCAGTTGTCACATGCTGGCCAACGCCATGCTCGCTGATAGCACCCTGAAGCATATTCCGGTGAACATCTTTGCCGTCGATCCGGTGCCGGGGCTGTTGAACTTTCAGGCTCACCGGGTGCAGCTTGGCGAGAACGTCAAGCAATACGTTGGCTTCTATTCCCGCGACGAGCGCTCCAAGGGCTTTGCCTGCGTGATTCCCAAGACGCACTCGGTAACCCGTTGCCATATTTACCCAGTGCCGGGGCGTCACGCCACGCTGGTGGGTAACGCCGCCGCTGACGGCACCTCGGGTACCAAGGTTTTGGCCGAGCCCGGGCTGATCGTGCGGCATTTTGCTGAAGTCTGCCTGACCCGTTGGGGGGTGAAACTGCAAAAAATGCTCAACCTCGGCGAGCCAGAGCTGCAGGCCTATCACCAGGTGCTCGCCCGGGATGACGGCAAGTACCAGGCAATGCGCAAGCATTCCTACACCGTGGTGACGGAGTCGGAGAAGGGCGAGCGGGCTGTTTCGCTGGGCAGCCAGGGCGCTGGCTTCTCTGCGGTGAAGGGCGGCACCTTGATGCCGCCTGCCGGGTTGGCAGCGCCTATCACCTGGCAGGCATCGTCCTACCAGGAAATTCGCTGAGACATGGCTTAGAAATCGTAGCGAGCGCTGACACTCACGTTGCGTGGGTCGCCGTAGTAGTAGGAGTTATAGAAGCCGACGTTGGTGAAGTACTTCTTGTCGAACAGGTTGTTCAGGTTGACCTGGCCGGAGAGGCTATCGGTGAACTGATACCGGGTCATCAGGTCGACCAGCCAGTAGGCTTCCTGGGTGTAGTCTTCCCGGCCGCGAACCGGGTTGTTCACCGCTTGCCATGACTTGCCCTGCCAGCGCGCGCCACCCCCAACGGTCATGCGCTCCAGCTCGCCGGGCAGCTTGTAGCTGGTGAACAGGCTGACCTGATCCTCCGGTTCCCAGGTAGAGATCTTGTCGCCATCGTCATCGCGAATGACCTTGTGGGTATAACCGGCCTGCACCTGCCAGCCGCGGGCCAGTTCCCCGGAAATCTCCGCGTCGTAGCCTTTGGACTTGGCCTTGGTCGCCACATAGGGGCTCAGAACCTGCGACGGTTGCCCGCTGCGGTCCTGTTCGGCGCGGTTGTCTTCATGGATCTCGAAGTAGGCCAGGCTGGCATTGAGGCGCCCGTCGAACCATTCGCCCTTCAGACCGACTTCATAGTTGTCGCCCTCGTTGGGCTCCAGGGTCTTGCCAAAGCGATCCTGACTGGACTGCGGGTTGAAAATGCTGGTGTAGCTGGCATAGACGGCGTAGGTCGGATTGAGATCGTAGACCACGCCCGCGTAAGGCACGGCGCGCCCGCTTTCTTTCTGATCGCTGTCGCCGGAGCGGGTGAAGTTGGCAAACCGGCTCCCGAGGATCAGTGCCAGATCATCAGTGGGCTTGAAACGCGCAGTGATGTAGCTGGCAGTCTGGCGGGTGGTCAGGTCGTCGGTGCGCGACAGCTTCCAGTCCGGTTCGGCAATGTTGCCGTTCCAGGTGTAGAAGTTGTCGACCCGGTTGTTGTAACCCGCCGCCGCGTCATAGGCCTTGGCATCGAACCTGGCCCGCGAATAGCTGGTGCCGACCACCAGCTCGTGCTCGCGCCCGAACAGCTCGAAAGGGCCGGTGGCATAGAGCTCTGCGGTGTCGGTTTTGGTCTCGCCGGTGAACTTGCCCGAGTACAGGGCGCTGCCGCTGCCCGTGCGAGGGTTGGGGGCGCCGCCGCTGAGTGAGCCGAGCCTTGCGTGGTAACCGTTGAGCTTGTGGCTCAGCTCGAACTTGGCGACCCAGTCGCTGGCAAAGTGCCGTTCCAGGCTGGCAAATACGGTACGGGTGTATTGCTCCCAACGGCTCCACTGCGCCCCCGGATTGAACGAACGCGAAACCTTGTTCAGGTTGCCATCGCTGTTGAATATCGGGATGGCCGCCCAACTGGAGCCCCTGGGGTCGTTGTCCTGGTAGTCGGCGCCCAACGTCAGCAGGGTGTCGTCATCCAGGTCCATTTCGACAATGCCGTAGTAGACGCTGGTCTTGCGTTCATAGTGATCCTGGAACGAGTGTTTGTCCTGGAAGGCGGCCACAGCCCGAGCCCGCACGCTGGCGCTGTCGTTGAGTGCGCCAGAGACGTCGAGCTCGCTGCGGTAGTTGTCCCAGGAGCCACCGCTGGCACCGATATGGGCATTGAAGTCGGCGGTGGGTTTCTTGCGTACGAAGTTGATCGCTGCACCAGGTTTGCCGGCACCGGAAAGCAGGCCGTTGGCGCCCTTGATCACCTCGATGCGGTCGTAGATGGCGGTGTCGCTGAGGTTGTTGCCGGCGGCGTTGACGCCGTTATCCAGGGTGGGAATGCCGTCGTACTGGTAGTTCTGGATCGAATAGCCACGGGAATAGTAGGTGGTGCGCTCGCTGTCCAGTCTCGATACCGTGATGCCCGGTGTATGGCGCATCACCTCGTCGATGGCGTTGAGATTGAAGTCATCCATGAACTGGCGGGTGACCACCGAGATCGACTGCGGAGTCTGTTTGGGGGTCAACACCAGGCGGGTGGCAGTGGCGATGGTGCCCGGGGTGTAACTGCCGTTGCCTTCGGTGATGGTCCCCAGCTGGTTACTGATGACCTGGGTTTCGCCAAGTTCCCACACATGATGGTGATGAGCGTCGACAGGTTCAGTGTCGTCTTCTGGCGTGGCTGCGTGCAGCCCGGCACTGGCGGCACATAGCGCGATGGCAAGAAGTGTCGGTGTGAACGGGAGGTGCTGGGGGAGGGGGGAAAGCATTGCAGTTCCTTTGAATGCTGGCTAATTAATAAATATGATACAAATGATTCTCATTATGGTGTCAAGGCTGTAATGCAAAAGAAAGGCTTGGCGAGGTATTTTTCTGCAGTTACTGGACACCCGGCGGGCAAAGGCTCTATGGTTTGCCTCGGCCACCGCAGTGGCCAACGTCGCTCGGACGGTTCCGGGCGCTTACGTCTTCGAGGAAGCCATGGCTGACCAAGGTTCGCCGCGCCGCTTTGCGCGCATTGATCGTCTCCCCCCTTACGTCTTCAACATCACCGCCGAGCTCAAGATGGCCGCGCGCCGTCGTGGCGAGGACATCATCGACCTGAGCATGGGCAACCCCGACGGTGCCACGCCACCGCACATCGTCGAGAAACTGGTGCAGGTCGCCCAGCGTGAAGACACCCACGGCTACTCGACTTCCCGCGGTATCCCACGCCTGCGCCGGGCGATCTCGCGCTGGTACAAGGACCGCTACGAGGTCGAGATCGACCCGGAAAACGAAGCCATCGTCACCATCGGCTCCAAGGAAGGCCTGGCGCACCTGATGCTCGCCACCCTTGACCATGGCGACACCGTGCTGGTGCCCAACCCCAGCTACCCGATTCACATCTACGGGGCGGTGATAGCCGGTGCCCAGGTGCGTTCGGTGCCGTTGATTCCGGGGGTGGACTTCTTCAACGAGCTGGAGCGGGCAATCCGCGAAACCATCCCGAAACCGAAGATGATGATCCTTGGCTTTCCCTCCAACCCGACCGCGCAGTGCGTCGAGCTGGACTTCTTCGAGCGGGTGGTGGCCCTGGCCAAGCAGTACGACGTGCTGGTGATCCACGACCTGGCCTACGCCGACATCGTCTACGACGGCTGGAAAGCACCGTCGATCATGCAGGTGCCGGGGGCCAAGGACATTGCCGTGGAGTTCTTCACCCTGTCCAAGAGCTACAACATGGCCGGCTGGCGGATCGGCTTCATGGTGGGCAACCCGGAGCTGGTCAGCGCCCTGGCACGCATCAAGAGCTACCACGACTACGGCACCTTCACCCCGCTGCAGGTCGCGGCCATTGCCGCGCTGGAAGGCGATCAGCAGTGTGTGCTCGATATCGCCGAGCAGTATCGCCAGCGCCGCAACGTGCTGGTCAAGGGCCTGCACGAGCTGGGCTGGATGGTCGAGAACCCCAAGGCGTCGATGTACGTCTGGGCGAAAATCCCCGAAGAGTACGCGCACCTGGGGTCGCTGGAGTTTTCCAAGAAGCTGCTGGCCGAGGCCAAGGTCTGCGTGTCGCCGGGTATCGGCTTTGGTGACTATGGCGACGACCATGTGCGCTTTGCCCTGATCGAGAACCAGGACCGCATCCGCCAGGCGGTGCGCGGCATCCGGCAGATGTTCAGGGCCGATGGCGTAGGTAGCAAGCCGGCCCAGAAGTAAGCGTACAGGTTATCGCGGGTCAATCCCGCTCCTACAGTGGGAGCGGGATTGCCGCGGCGAAACAACCGTCCGTCAGCGGCGATTTATTTCTGCAATACCCCCCTTCTCAAACATCCGGCAACGCATAGAATGGCGGCGGGTTTCTCCCTATAACGATAATCAACCTCCCCCTCTCATCATGTCCGAACATAATCCTTGTTTGAACTGCGGCGCCTGCTGCGGGTATTTCCGTGTGTCCTTCTTCTGGGGTGAGTGCACGTCGGCGGGTGGTGTCGTGCCCGACGATCTGGTGGTCCAGATCAGCCCCAGCCGCGTGGCGATGATCGGCACCGACAGCAAGCCCTGTCGCTGCATTGGGCTCGAAGGCGAGATTGGCAAAGGTGTGAGCTGCACCTTGTATGAACAACGCTCCAGCCCTTGCCGGGAGTTCGACGCGGCCTGGGTCAATGGCGAAGCCAACCCCAGCTGCGATGCGGCCCGCGCCGCCTATGGCCTGCCACCGCTCGAGGCCAACGAGCCGATCTGGCCGGACGAGGGTGCTGAAGTCGCCTGAGGCGCGGCTTGAGGGTTACACTGGCGGGTTCATGAATCGGACAGGAGGTCCCGCGTGACCCGCATGTACAGTTTTCCCGCTGACCTGTGCCTGGAAAGCCCGCGCTTGCAACTGCGCCCGATGGTGCTCGAGGATGCCGAAGCGTGGTTTGCTATCATGGCCGACCCGCAGGTCATGCGTTTCTGGCACCACGGCCCCTGGCAAGCGCTGACCGAGGCGCGGGCGGCATTGGCCGAAGACCGCGCCGCCTATGCCGCCGGGCAGATGCTGAAGCTGGGCATCTACCGGCGCGACAACGGCGAACTGATCGGCATGAGTCAATTGTTCAACCTGGAACCCACTTCGCGCCGCGGTGAAATCGGCTACTGCCTGGCCAGTGCTGCCCAAGGCCGTGGTTTCATGGACGAGGCGCTGACCTGTTTCATCGACTACCTGGCTCACGGCCTGCACCTGCGGCGCCTGGAGGCTGAAATCGACCCACGCAATCACGGCTCGGCACGCACCCTGGAGCGTCAGGGCTTTGTGCTCGAAGGGTTGCTGCGCCAGCGCTGGTGTGTCGCCGGTGAGCTGTCGGACTCGGGGCTTTACGGGCTACTGCTCGATCAGGCGCCAATGGAAGGTTGAATACTCAAGCGCGGCAGCGCAGTCTGCGCTATTGTCGCGCGCTCTTTGACCAGCCAAATGGATTTACTGGTGCCCCTGAACTACCTGACCCTCAGCCTCGCCTGCTACCTGACCTGCCTGTTCCTTGAGGCATGTGCCCGTGAGCACGAGGTGATGCGTGGCATGCACGCCCTGGCCCTGGGGGTCTTGGGCGGCGCCTTCTGGTATGCCAATCCGTTGTATTTCGCCGCCCTGGTGATGCACCGCAAACAACCACGGGTGGCCCTGTACCTGGGGTGCGCTGCGCTGTTGCTCAGTGGCTCGATGGTGCCGCTGGGCTGGTTCGACTTGACCCTGGTACCCGATTCGCCCAACGGTCCGGGGCTGCTGATCGGTTACTACGTGTGGTTGCTGGCGATGGCGCTGTTCATCCTTGGCCAGTGGCGCTACCGCCAGGAACCTGCGGGTAGCAGCAGGGTACCGCTGCTGGGCTGGCCGGGCTGGGTGCTGGTCGCTGGCATCGTAGTCAGTGTGCCGCTGGCATTCACGCCCTGGAGTAAAGTGCCGTTTCGGTCGGTCCCCGAGCAGACGCCGTGCATTGAGTGTGGAGGCAACTGATGGCCCGTTTCTACGTTGCAATCACCTTGGCGTTGTACCTGTTGAGCCTGTGCTTCAAAGCCATCTACCTGTCGGCTGACGGCTCTCTGCATGCCTTGCAGGTGCTGCTGCTCGGGCCTTGGGGCATTGTCATGCAGATCTACGGCTGGTTTGCCAACCCGTTGCTGGGGCTGGCGATCCTGATGCACCGGCGCTGGCGCTGGCTGGCCCTGGTGCTTGGCCTTGGCGCGCTGTACCTGGCGCTCAGCGCGCTGCAAGTCGAGCGTCTGCCAGACAATCACAGCTACAGTTTTCTCGACGTCACCGGCTTTGGCCCCGGTTATTACGTCTGGCTGCTATCGATCGGCTTCTTCTGCGTAGCGCAGGCCTGGTGGTGCCGACAGGGGGTCAAAGGCGCGCAGATGCCGGGTTGGCACTGGCTTGATGGCGGCCTGGCAATCGTGCTCAACATTGCCATCGTCTACGCGATCCAGACGCCTAGCCTGCACTTTCAGCTAAAGAAAGTGATCGAGCCACCGACGCCGGTCCAGATCGACAAGGGCGCCATCTAGCATGCCGACCACGATCAGCCCGCGCCCACCCAAGACGGAGTCCGCCGCATGAACCGCCCATTTTTGCTCATCGGCCTATTGGTCTGTGGTTCCTCAATAGCCCAGGCCCAGGACGAGTACTCCCCGGCCTACACAGCCTGCATGAAAACCGCCGAGTCCACCCTGGCCATGAACAACTGCAACGGCGCCGAGATCAAGCGCCAGGACAGCCGCCTCAACAGCGCCTACAAAAAGGCCATGGCCGCTCTCGAAGGCCCTCAGCAAACCCAGCTGCGTGAGGCCCAGCGGGCCTGGATCAAGTACCGCGACGCCAACTGCAACCTGTATTACAGCCTCACCGGCGGCACTATCGACCAGCTCAATGGCGCCGGGTGCATCCTCGGCAGCACCCGGGACCGGGCAGACGAACTGCAGGCATTGCTGCAGCCCTGAGATCAGCGCCGGGCGGCGCGCTCGCGCAGGTACTCGCGCACTTCGCGCTGATCGCCGGCAAACTCGATGCGCTGGGCCTTGCTGTCGCGCTGGTAGGCGTACATCGGGTCATAGTATTCGCTGAGCAGGCCGCTGATCCAGGCGCGGTGCAGCTCCACCGCGCCACTGCGCAGTTGTTCCTGCAGCGCTTGCTGGAGCAACGCCGACAGTCGCTGGTAGCGCTCGCCGCCCAGGCGTTTGAGGATATTGGTCATGCTCCGGGTCAGGCGTTCGGCAAACAGCCTGAAGCCGTTTTCATCACCGTGCAGGGCAACGAACTCGGCGCACAGGTTGATCACGTAATCGCCGAGAATCCGCTCGACGCGGTTGTCAAAGCTGTCTTCCAGCCACACCAGCGGGTAACCCTGCATGCCCTGGTACAGCTCTAGCGGCACCGTGCAGCTGCCGACGATGCGGCCTTCATCTTCCAGCACAAACTGCTCGATGCCCCGGGCGCGTTTCTTCAGCACATCGATGGCCAGGCCGTTCTCGAAGTCAATCTGCACCGGCTGGCCGGTGGCGCGCTTGCCAAAGCTGGAACCGCGGTGGTTGGCGTGGCCTTCCAGGTCAATGGTGTTATCCAGCAGTTGTAGCACTTCGGTCTTGCCGGTACCGGTGAGGCCGCCGATCAGCACGAAGTCGCACTCCGCCACGGCCTGCCGGGTGGTCTCGATCAGGAACGTGCGCATTGCCTTGTAGCCGCCGACCACTTTCGGATAGTCGATGCCGGCTTCAGCCTTGAGCCACTGCTGGACGATCTGCGAACGCAGGCCACCGCGAAAGCAGTAGAGGTAACCTTCTGGGTTGGCCCGGGCGAACGCGGCCCAGGCGGCAATGCGTTGGTCCTTGGTCTGGCCGCTGACCAGTTGATGGCCGAGGGCGATGGCGGCCTGCTGGCCCTGCTGCTTGTAGCAGGTGCCGACCTTTTGCCGCTCAAGGTCGTTCATCAGCGGCAGGTTGCTGACATTGGGGAAGGCGCCCTTGGTGAATTCGACCGGGGCGCGCAGGTCCATCATGGCTACATCGTTGAGAAACAGCTGGCGGTAGTCGGTGCAGTTGTCACGCATCAAAGCACCTCAACCGCATGGCGCTGTCGCTCCACCAGCTCGCCGATCGGCGCCAGGTTCAGGCCCAGTTCGGCGGCGACGGCGAGAAACTCCGTTTCACCTTCCGGGGTCACCGCCACCAGCAGCCCGCCGCTGGTTTGTGGATCGCACAGCAGGTGCTTCTGCTCATCGCTCAGGGGTGCGATCTTGTCGCCGTAGCTGTCGAAGTTGCGCAGGGTTCCGCCGGGCACGCAGCCTTCGGCCAGGTAATGCTCGACGCTCGGCAGGCGGGGCACCGCGTTGTAGTCAAGGCGTGCGCTCAGGCCGCTGCCGTCGGCCAACTCCACCAGGTGGCCAAGCAGGCCGAAGCCGGTGACGTCGGTCATGGCCTTGACCGCGGCCAGCTTGCCGAAGCGGCTGCCGGGGGTGTTCAGGGTGCACATCCAGTCGCGGGCCAGGCCCTTGTCCTGGTCGCGCAGCTTGGCCTTTTTCTCGGCGGTGGTGAGGATGCCGATACCCAAGGGTTTGGTCAGGTACAGACGGCAACCTGCCGTGGCGGTGTCGTTACGCTTCATGTGACGCTTTTGCACCACGCCGGTTACCGCCAGGCCAAAGATCGGCTCGGGGGCATCGATGGAGTGGCCGCCGGCCAGGGGAATGCCGGCCTCGGCGCACACGGCACGGCCGCCGCGGATCACTTCACGGGCCACTTCCGGGGCCAGCACATTGACCGGCCAGCCGAGAATGGCGATGGCCATCAGCGGGTCGCCGCCCATGGCGTAGATATCGCTGATGGCGTTGGTGGCGGCAATGCGGCCGAAGTCATAGGGGTCATCGACGATCGGCATGAAGAAGTCGGTGGTCGAAACCACACCGCGTTCGTCATCGAGGGCGTAAACTGCCGCGTCATCGCGCGAAGCGTTGCCGACCCAGAGTTTCGGGTCCAGCGCCTGGGTACCGCTTTCGGCGAGAATCACCTCGAGCATCTTCGGAGAGATCTTGCAGCCACAGCCGGCGCCGTGGCTGTACTGGGTCAGGCGAATCGGCTCGCTCATACGCACCTCGAAAAATCGTCAAGGCCCGAGTGTAGCAAAGCTGGCCTTTGCGCCGATGCCTCTTATAATTTCCGGGGTGGCCCGTGCCGGCCCTTTCCCCGCTATTGAACCGGAGAATCCCCATGCTCAAACGTCCCCTGGCGCTGTTTGCCGGTCTGCTATTGTCCTGCACGTCCTACCTGGCCCAGGCGGCCGATACCCTGCGGGTCAGCGCGATCCCTGACGAAGCACCCA
Organism: Pseudomonas sp. SBB6; assembly: GCF_024213215.1. Lineage (NCBI taxonomy): Bacteria > Pseudomonadati > Pseudomonadota > Gammaproteobacteria > Pseudomonadales > Pseudomonadaceae > Pseudomonas > Pseudomonas sp. SBB6. The sequence continues at coordinate 94,817 of NZ_JANAVH010000015.1, forward strand.
CCGAACTGCTGCGCAAGTTCAAGCCGTTGGGTGAGTACCTGGAGCAGAAGCTGGGGATGAAAGTCGAGTTCGTGCCGGTGGCAGACTACCCGGCGGTGGTCGAGTCGCTGGTCGCCAACAAGCTGGATATGGCCTGGCTGGGCGGTTTCACTTTCGTGCAGGTGCACCTCAAGGATCCGACAGCCACGCCTTTGGTACAGCGTGAACAGGACGCCAAGTTCACCAGCAAATTCATCACCGCCAACCCGGATGTGAAGAGCCTGGCCGATCTCAAGGGCAAGACCTTTGCCTTCGGTTCCATTTCGTCCACCTCGGGCAGCCTGATGCCGCGCTACTTCATGCTCAAGGATGGCATCAAGCCTGAAACCTACTTCAGCCGCGTCGCCTATTCCGGTGCCCACGATGCTACGGCGGCGTGGGTCCAGGCTGGCAAGGCCGACGGTGGGGTACTCAACGCCAGCGTCTGGGAAAAGCTGGTGGCCTCGGGCAAGGTCGATACCAATAAGGTGAAGGTGTTCGCCACCACCCCAAGCTACTTCGATTACAACTGGACCGTGCGCGGCAGCCTCGACCCGGCACTGAAAGACAAGATCAAACAGGCGTTCCTCGACCTCGATCCGGCCAAGCCCGCCGACAAGGCCATCCTCGACCTGCAGGCCGCCAGCCGCTTTATCGAAACCAGCCCGGACAACTACAAGGGTATCGAAGAGGCCGCGCGCGCCGCCGAACTGCTGAAATGACCATCCGATTGACCGGCGCCAGCCTGCGCCATGGCCAGGTCCAGGCCCTGCACGGCATCGACCTGCAGATTGGCGCCGGCGAGCGGGTGGCGATCATCGGCCCTTCGGGGGCGGGCAAGTCGAGCCTGTTGCAGTTGCTGGGCACTGCCCTGGCCCCCAGTACCGGTACCGTCGAGCTGCTTGATGTGGCGCCCTGGCGCTTGTCGGCCGGAGCGCGTCAGCGCCTGCGCGCGCGCATCGGCCTGATCCATCAGGCGCCGCCGCTGCCACCGCGTCAGCGGGTGGTGACGGCGGTGCTGGCCGGGCGCCTGGGGCAGTGGAGCACCTTGCGCGGGCTGCTCAATCTGCTGCACCCGGCGGACGTTCCGGGTGTGCGCGAAGTGCTGACGAGCCTGGGCATGGCCGAGAAGATTTTTGTCCAGTGCGGGCAATTGTCCGGTGGCCAGTTGCAGCGGGTCGGCATTGCCCGGGCACTGTATCAGCAACCACAGATTCTGCTGGCTGACGAGCCGGTTTCGGCCATGGACCCGGTGCTGGCCGAACACAGCCTGAAAACCCTCAACCAGCATGCCAATGAGCGCGGCGTGACCCTGATCGCCAGCCTGCATGCGGTAGAGCTGGCGCTGGCGCATTTCCCGCGGGTGATTGGTGTTCGCGAAGGGCGGATCGTCTTTGATCGCCCGGCGAGCGAGGTCTCCAGCGACATGCTCGATGGCTTGTATGCCAACGAACATCTGGTGTCGCCGCCGTTACCGCTGCCGGCGTTGAACCTGCAGATTCCCCGATGCTGAAGGCCGATAGCCGTGACCCGGCGGCCCTGCCCAGGGTGCTGCTGGCGCTGTTGGCGATTGCCCTGTTGTGGCCGGGCATCCGCCTCAGTGAGCTGAACCCCGGGGTGTTGCTGCAGGCCGATAACCGCCGCGAGATGGGCAATTTTGTCAGCGCCTTCTGGCCGCCGGCCCATGAGCCTGACTTCCTTCGGCTGCTTTTGGATGCCACCTTGCAGACCCTGGCAGTGGCTACCGCCGGCATGACCCTGGCCTTGCTGCTGGCGATCCCGGCCAGCCTGCTGGCCAGCCGGGCGCTGTCGTTGCGCGCTGCCTCACGGGGCGGGCGCCTGGGCTTCTGGTCGCGCACCTTGCGTCTGCCGGTGCGCGCCGTGTTGATCTTCCTGCGCAGCGTGCCGGAGATCGTCTGGGCGCTGTTGTTCGTCCGCGCTGTCGGTCTGGGCCCGACCGCCGGGGTGCTGGCCATCGCCATTACCTACAGCGGCATGCTTGGCAAGGTCTACGCGGAGATCTTCGAGTCGGTCGACCAGCGCCCGGCCCATGCCTTGTTGCAGGCCGGCAGCAGCCGCTTGAGCGCGTTTTTTTACGGCATCCTGCCCGCTGCGGCGGCGGAGCTGGTGTCCTACACGGTGTACCGCTGGGAATGCGCGATCCGTGCCTCGGTGGTGATGGGCTTTGTCGGCGCGGGCGGGTTGGGCCAGCAGATCGACCTGTCCATGCGCATGTTCGCCGGGGCAGAGGTGGCGAGCATGCTGCTGACGTTTCTGCTGCTGGTATGGCTGGCCGACCAGCTCAGTCGTCTGCTGCGCGGGAGGCTGGCATGAGAGCGTTGATCAACACGGCGCTGGTGCTGGCGCTGTTGGCGGCGGTGGCAGCGTCGTTCGCTTATTTGAGCCTTGATCTGCAGGCGCTGTTTGGCGATGGCGGGCTAGGGCAGATGGGCGCTTACGCGCTGCGATTCCTCAGCCCCGACCTGAGCCCCGATCACCTGCGGGCGGTTGGCAAAGGCGCACTGGAAACCCTGGCCATGTCAGGGCTGGGTACCTTGCTTGCGGTGGTGCTCGGCCTGTTACTGGCCTTACCGGCAGCCGGGCGTTTTGGCTGGCCGTTGCAAGGCGTAGCGCGCCTGCTGCTCAACGCATTGCGAGCGATTCCGGAGCTGGTGTGGGCGGCCTTGACCGTCCTGGCCGCGGGCCTTGGACCGAATGCCGGCACGCTGGCCTTGGCCTTGCACACCTCAGGCGTACTCGGCCGCCTGTTCGCCGAAGCGCTGGAAAACACCCCGCCAGAACCGGCTGCGGCCATTCGCCTGCAAGGCGGCAGCCAGGTCACAGCGTTCTGCTTCGGCACCTTGCCCAACCTCTGGCCGCAGTTGCTGGCCTACAGCCTGTACCGCTGGGAAAACAACATCCGCATGGCCAGCGTGCTGGGTTTTGTCGGTGCCGGTGGCCTGGGGCAGATGCTCTACACCACCCTCAGCCTGTTCCAGGAAGCCCAGGCCAGCACGGTGATCATCGCCATGCTGGTACTGGTGTTGCTGGTCGATGCCTTGAGCGAAGTGCTCAGGCAGCGGTTTGTGCGGGCTTGATCAGTCCGCTGGCTTTGTTTACCGCGATGTGCCCGGGTCAGAAGTCCCAGCGGGTGCTCAGCATGAAATTGCGTGGCTCACCATAAGCCGCCGAGTTATAGAAACCGACGTTGGTGTAGTAGTACTTGTCGAAAAGGTTGTTGATGTTGAGCGTTGCCGACAGGTGTTCGCTGAACTGGTAACGGGTCATCAGGTCCACCAGCCAGTAGGATTCCTGAGAGATATCTTGGTAATGCCCGAGAGGGGCGTTGTAGATCGATTGCCAACCCACGCTTTGCCAGCGCGCGCCGGCGCCGACGGTCAGGTTTTCCAGGCGGCCGCTGAGCTTGTAGCTGGTGTACAGGCTGACCTGGTCCTCCGGCTCAAAGGTCGAGATCTTTTGATCATTGTCATCGCGTACGATCTTGTGGGTGTAGCCGGCCTGCAACTGCCAGCCCGGGCTGAGCTCCCCGGAAATCTCCAGCTCATACCCTTTAGTCACCGCCTGGGTGCCTTTGAAGGCGTAGTTGGGTGGCGTGGGTTGCAGGTTGTTGTAGTCATCATCGGGCATGGAGCGGTTGTCTTCATGCACCTCGAAGTAGGCCAGGCTGCTGTTCAAGCGGCCTTCGAAAAAATCCGCCTTCAGGCCCAACTCGTAGTTCTGCCCTTCGTCCGGTTCTAGCAACTTGCTGTCGCGGTCTTTGTTCCAGCTTTCCTGGGGCATGAAAATGTCGGTGTAGCTGGCGTACACCGAATAGGTGTCATTGAGGTCATAGACTGCGCCGACGTAAGGCACGAAGCGTCCCGACTCCTTGTAGGACGGGTTCAGGCCGGTCAGGTGATAGTTCACGACGCGACCGCCAAGAAAAACTTTCAGGTCATCGCTGAGGTTCAGCCGGGTGGTCATGTAGGCGCCGGTCTGGCGCACCACATCATCGCTACGTTGGGACACCGGGCCCCAGTCAGGCTCGGGGAAGTTGCCGTTCCAATGATTGAAATCGACAATGTTGGGACCGCGGTGGGTCACGTCCCAGTAGCCCTTGCCTTTCCAGTGCGAGGTGCCGATCGAACCACCCAGCACCAGCTCATGCTCGCGTCCCAGTAACGTGAAGGGCCCGCTGACATAGAGATCGGCCGAGTCGCTGGTGGTTTCGCCAGTGTACTTCTGCGCATTGATACTGGCGCTGCCATCGGGCTTGGGCTGGTCGAACTGAATCGAGCCAAGCGCGGCATGGTAGCCATTGATCTTGTGGTCCAGTTGCAGCTTGGTGACCCAGCCATCGCCCAGCTCATGTTCGAGGGTGGCGAACACGGTGCGGGTGTATTGCTCCCAGCCGCTCCAGTCGGTGCCGTTGTTGAAGGCGCGCGAGACGCTGTTGTGACCACCCGCGGAGTTGATCAGCGGGAAGCTACCCGACCAGCTCGAGCCTTTGGGGTTGCTGTCCTGATAATCGCCGCCCACGGTCAACATCGTGTCAGGTGACAGATCAAACTCGAGGATGCCGTAGTACACCGAGCTTTTACGCGAGTAGTGGTCCATGAACGAGTTCTTGTCCTGGTAGGCCGCCACCGCCCGGCCACGGACATTGCCGGTGTCGGTCAGGGGCCCGCTGAGGTCCAGTTCACTGCGGTAGTTATCCCAGGAGCCCATCCCGGCGCTGGCGTGGCCCTGGAAATCAGCGGTGGGTTTTTTACGCACCAGGTTGATGGTGGCGCCCAGGGACCCGGCACCGGTCAACAATCCTGTGGCGCCTTTAAGTACCTCGACACGGTCATAGATGGCCATGTCGCTCAGGGTATTGCCCGCCGAATAGGCGACGTTGCGTACGGTGGAGGGAATGCCGTCGTACTGGAAGTTGTTGATGGAAAAACCACGGGCGTAATAGTTGGTACGGTCGCTGTCGAAGGCCGAGACGGTGATGCCGGGTGTATGGCGCATCACGTCGTCAACGTTGTTAAGGCCGAAGTCATCCATGTGCTGGCGCGTGATGACGGTGATCGACTGCGGGGTTTGCCGGGGTGTCAGGACCAGGCGCGTTGCCGTGGCGATAGTGCCTGGGGTGTAGGAGCCCGTACCTTCGGTAACCGTGCCCAGCTGGTTACTGATAATACTGGTGGCGCCCAGCTCCAGTGCCGAACCCGGGGCGGGGCGGCGCACGAGCATGACTGCATTCGCGCCGTTGGGCTCGAAGCCCAGCTGTGTGCCTGTCAGCAGTTGGGCCAGCGCTTGTTGGCTGGTCATCTGGCCACTGACGCCGGACGACTGCACACCTTGGGCCAGATCTGCCGAATAGGCGATCTGCAAGCCACTCTGCTCGCTCAATTGATCGAGGGCGTTGGCCAGTGGTTGTGCGGCAATGGCGAAATCGTGGGTGCTCAGCACCTGGTTGCCAATCGGTGTGTCGATGATCTCGGCGGCTATGGCGTTGCTACAGGCCAGGTAGATGGCCAGTGCCAGGATGCTATGGGCGTGGGTTGGGTGGAGTGCTGGAAGGTGCATGCGAGCCCCGTTCTGAATAGGAATTATTTGCAAGCGCAAAAACCTTGACGGGTTGAAAGCTCGAAAGCCGTAAAACTTTTTTCACCGGTGTGATCGGCTGGTGTCGCTCAGCGAACCACAAGGGTTCCGCCGGGCAGGCGGGTGACCTGTGCGGCGGTAACTTTGCTCAGCGCCTGGACAATCGCCAGGGGCTCATCCAACTGGTAATTGCCGCTGACGCGCTGAGTGGCGGCGGTGCTGTTGAACAGCAGGATGGGCGCCGGGTAGTAGCGGCGCAACTCGCTGAGAACGTCGGCCAGCGGCGCATCCTGGAACGACAGGCGGCCATTGATCCAGGCCATCTGCCGTTCGCCGCCTTCCTGGTGCGCAGGTTGCAGGTGCCCGGCCTTGAGTTGTTGCCAGTTACCGGCCAGCAGCAGGTTGTTGTCACCGGCGTTGTTGGCGAAGCGTACCCGGCCTTCGCGTACGGCAACGGTGACTTGCTTGTCACGCTTGCTGACGCTGAAGCGAGTACCGACCACCGTTACCCTGGCTTCGCCGGTATCGATGATCAACGGGCGCGCGGCGTCGTGAAAGGCTTCGATGTAAAGGTCGCCACGCAGCAAGCGAATATGCCGGGATTGACCGTCAAACGCGGTGCTGATTGCGCTGTTGCTGCCCAGGACGATATGCGAACCGTCAGCCAGTTCCAGGCGTTCGACCTGGGCAATGGCGGTCAGGTGCTCGGCTTGCAGGCGCATCGGCACATCGGCCATCCAGCCGGCACCGAGCATCAGCAGCACGGCAGCGGCGGTGGCCAGGTATTGGCGCACTGGGCGCCGCCTGGAGCGCTGGACAGGCGCGGGCGGCAACCCCAGATCGACTTCCAGGTTTTGCAGAGCCTGCTCGAACGCGCGGTTGTTCCACAGTGCTTCCAGCTCGGCATAGGCTGCGCCATGTTCTGCATCGGCACCGCGCCACTGCTCGAAGCGCTGGCAGGTTGCCTGATCACTGGCGATCTGGGCACGGTGGGCGAACCAGTAGCTTGCCTGCTCTCTGGCCGATTCGCCGGGAATGAGGGGGGGGGATGCTTCAGTCATGGGCGGTCTGCATGTCGGTGGCTTTAATGCAGGCAGTGAGCGCATTGCGTAGGTCTTTTTCCACCGTGCTCAGAGAAACCTGCAGGCGCTGGGCAATCTCAGCTTGGGCAAGGCCATGCAGTTTATGCAATATCAGGATTTGTTGCTGGCGTTTGGGCAAGGTTGCGAGCACTTGCTGAAACTGTTGCAACTGTTGCTGGCCCTGGGCGTGACTGTCCGGGCCAGGCGCGCTGGTCGGCACTTCCACCACAAGGTTTTCATCCGCGTAGGGGTCTTCGAAGCGACGCTTGCTTCGTTGACTGCGCAAGTGATCGAACGCCAGGTACTGGGCGGTTTGGTAGAGGAACGGATGCAAATGCTCGATCGGCCGGGTGTTCAGCGCTTTAGCCACTTTCAGATAGGTTTCCTGCGCCAGGTCCTCGGCCAGGCTGGCGCAGCCGACGACTCGCGACAGCATGCGGATCAAGGCAGTGCGCTGCCCGATAAAAAGCGTGCTGAGCTTTTGTTGATTCGTCTCCACGGCCACAGCCCCCGCCACCCTGATCTCGCCCCACGCGAGTCGCGCATACTAATAAGAGTGAGTCTCATTTCCAAGGGGTTTCACGAGCGGGCAGATCATGGCTGGCCCATTCCAGGTAGCGGATGATCCGTTCCTTGTAATGCAGGTGATCGCGCACCACGATCAATCCGAGCCATAGCACCAGTAGGACGGCGAAGGTCAGCAGGATGACCAGGTTGCCTTTGCCGAACGCCCACAGCTCGGTCAACTTGGCCTTTTCGGTGGCAATGGTGGCGAGGAAGGTCATGATCGCCACGAACATCGCGTTCTGGGTCAGATTCAACGACTTCGGCGGGTTCTCGGAAATCTTCGCAAACGCTGCGATGTCTGCTGCCTGGGCCGCACTGACAGCGTTCTGTTCAAGCATCTGCAGGAAATGTGCATAGCGCAGGTAGCTGTCGCGCTGCAGCAGCGGCTGGCTGGCGATGGCGTGGCGTTGATACAGGCTTTTGAACTGCTCGGCGACAAAGTACTCACGGGCCAGCAACAGCGCCCACATGCACAGGCTGGTACTGAACATCACCGTAACCGCTCCCAGCGGGTGCTGTTGCACGCTGAAGGACGCGCTGACCACCAGAAAGATTGCCAGCACCACCAGCCAGGTCGGCAACAGGTGCGCTGCCAGCGGATTGTGGCGAATCGCGTGCCAATAGTTCGGGCGGCTGCGTTTGTAGAGCTGCAGCATTTCGCTCCATTGTTGAAACATCGTTACCTCGGGCGCAGGGTCTTACCTTGAGGATAACGGCCGCGCGGGCGAAATCCTCACTGGGTTTTACCTGTTGCGTGCTCGGCCTGCTGCAAACCCAGGCCCACGTCATCGACAATCGCCTTGGCCATCTCGCCCAGAAGGTGCGCGGCCCAGGCCAGGGTGGGGTCTTCTTCGCTGGCGCCTAGCGAGGCGTGCTCCAGTGCCTGTTCGCTGGGGATGCCCGGGTCGGCTGCGCCGCCCATCGCCGGCAAGTCCGGCTCCCACAAACGATCGGCATGCGCCGAACCCTGTGGGAGCTGGCTTGCCAGCGATCGAGCGCAAAGCGCTCGTAATCAGTGGGCTACCTGAACGCAGGCCAGCGCCTGTTCAACCCGCCAGCGCGCCGTTTCCATCTCGTGCAGGGCAGTGCGCACCAGCGCCTGCCCATGCCTATCGGGATGCAACAACACCGCTTGCTGGCCGACAGCCAGGGCACAGGCCAGATGCTCGCCGGCATGAACCAGGATGTCTTCAAGGCAATGAGGGGAATCGGTGGAGAGAAGCGGGGGATCGGGGACTATTTTCAGCATGGTCAGCTCCTGTATCGGTCGAGCCGCCACAAACCCGCTGTCAAACAGGAGGGTGGCAGCAGTACGTGGGTTGACAGACCGGTGATACAGGAACCGGCGCACACGAATGTGCCCCACGCACAGCTGCCATAGAGCAGTGCGACTGTATCAACAGCGGTCTGTCAAAACCGGTCGTTGATTTGGCAACGACCGGCCAAGACTAGGCAGCTAGCGATTCAGGCGCAACAGCTGAAGTGCCTGGGGATTATGCTTGGGAAATGGACTACACGAAACAGCGAAGCAGCGGTATCCAGCAACCTTTCTCTCGGTGTCATTGTTGCCATCTTCAGGCATCTGCATAACCCGGCCAAATTTCTGGCCAGGCGATGATAGGTGTGGGTTGCTGGTTGCTTGCTTGTATCCAAAGGGATACATTGGTGTGAGCCTTGAAATACAGTGTTTTGCAAACGCCCAGATTCACCTCTTGGTTGATTTCCGTACGCGACATGCGTGCAAGGGTGGCAATCGCACGGCGAATAGAGCGTGTAACGGCGGGAAATCTGGGAGATGTGAAGTCCGTCGGTGGTCAGGTCTCCGAGATGCGCATCGATGTGGGTGCGGGTTATCGAGTGTATTTCACGGTTCGGGACGGTGTAGTCATTGTTTTGTTGGCAGGTGGTGACAAGTCATCGCAATCTGTTGATATCCAACTGGCCAGGAAGCTGGCCAAGGAAATTTGATATGAGTTTGTCACTTACCATGTTTGATATGGCCGCGTTGCTCGATAGCGATGAGGCAATCAGCGAGTACCTTTCTCAAGTGCTGGCGGATGGTGATCATGACGAACTGATACGCGCCCTCGGCTATATCGCCAAGGCTCGCGGCATGAGCCAGATCGCAACTGCCAGTGGATTGGGGCGCGAGAGCCTGTACAAGGCGTTGACCCCCGGTGCGAAGCCTCGTTTTGACACTGTGCTGAAGGTCATCCGGGCGCTAGGGATTGATCTTCTGGCCCTCCCTCATGCTTCGTCGAGACTCTGATTCGCCCGCACTCTATTGCACGTCAATGGGTAGATTCGCCAACCACCTCCCCACACTGCGCATCCCGCTGCATCGACTCCAAATTCCTTTCGATGGTTTCACAAATCGCATCCATCTGAATCTGATGCTCACTGATCCGGAACGGGCTCTGCAAATCCGTGCCGATGCGCTCGATGGCCAGCAGCATGAACCCCACCACGGTCGACGCCAGCGGGGTAAACCAGCCCAGCGATTCGACCAGCCCGATCGGCACGATCAAACAGAACAGCGAAATAAACAGCCGCGGGAAATACACGTAAGGGTAGGGCAGGGGCGTGTTGGCGATGCGCTCCATGCCGCCCTGGCTGTTGGACAGGTCGACCAAGGTCGATTCCAGCCGCGCCAGGCGAATGCTGTCCAGGCGCCCGGCCTTGTATTCGCGGGTTAGCAGCGCAGCAATGTCGTCTTGATCGGGTTGACGCCGTCATCCAAATCATCGATCAGCGTCAGCACCTGGCGGGCAAAGCTGCGTGAACTGTTGACCAGCCCGCCCCACAAGGTGCGCGCTTCCCACCAGCGGTTGTAGGCGCTGCTGTTGCGAAAGCTGACCAGCACCACCAGCGCCGAACCGAGCAGGGTCAGCGGCATCAAGGGCAGGGTGAACTTGCTGTTGAAGAACAGCATGAAGTCGATGGTTACCAGCACGTCCCAGATCAGCAGCCAGAACAGCGACCAGCCGACGTAGCCGAGGGTTTTGACGATCAGGCGGTATTTGCGGGCAATGGCGTCTTTCACAGGTGAACCTCGAACGGCGGATGCACAGGATCGGACGCCGCCGCGCGCTCAAGGTTCGTTGCAACTGATTGAAGGGCTACAGCGTCTGCTTCATCTGCACCAGCGCCACCCGCGTATTGCCGGGGCCCTGGCGTTCTTCGATGGTGAAGGGTTTAAAGCCCAGCTGTGGATAAAGCAGCAGCCCGGCGGTGTTGCTGTTGAAACATGAGACCTGTACTTCACGGGCCTCGAACTGACGGCGCGCCAGCTCGATCATGCTCTGCACCAGATACCGCGCCACGCCATGGCCGCGCGCGGCGGGGGCCACCACCACATTGCCCAGGGCGCAAACGCCGCCATGCTCTGCCTTGTAGAAGTTAGCGAAGGCCAGCACGCTCCCGTCGCCCTCGACCACGGTCGAGCCGCTGCGCTGGGCGATGGCATCGCTCAGTTGCGCGGGTGTCAGCGGGTACCTGGCCTTGGGGAACATGTAGAACAACTCGTCCGGGCCTTGGGGGAAGCAGCAGATGGCAGCGATGTCGTGGGGCTGGACGGGGCGGTGGGTCAATTGCATGGCGCGACTCGATCAGCAAATGAGGGGGACAGTGATCCTACACATTTCGACAAAGCCGGTAATGCAATCCCCACGCCGGACCAAGGGTCACCTTGATAAGGTGCCCTTCGGCTGCATCGACCCACAAGGAGCAACACCATGAAAGCACTCTTGTTCACTGCCGCCCTGGCAACAGCGGGCGCCGCCCAGGCCCAGACCGTGGAACTGGCCCTGGTGGGCGCCGACGGCAGCACCAACCCCGTCGGTACCATCACCCTCGAGCAGAACCAATACGGCACTCTGCTCACGCCTGACCTGCGCGACTTGCCGCCGGGTCTACATGGCTTTCACCTGCACGAACAGCCTTCCTGTGCACCGGCAACCGCCGATGGCAAGACCACGCCGGCAGGTGCTGCAGGCGGGCACTGGGATCCGCAACAGAGTAAAAAACACCTGGGCCCGTACGACGATGCCGGGCATAAAGGCGACCTGCCGGCCCTGTATGTCAGCGCCGACGGCACTGCCCGCTATCCGGTCCTGGCGCCACGCCTGAAGGCCGAAGAGTTCAAGGGCCATGCGCTGATGGTGCATGGCGGCGGTGATAACCACAGCGATCACCCGCAGGCGTTGGGTGGTGGTGGGGCGCGGATTGCGTGTGGGGTGGTGCAGTGACGGGCAATCCATTGCGCAATGCGCTAAGCCTGTAAGTGTTGAAACAACGGACTTTCACTGAGGTGCATCATGACCTGCAAAGACGCCATGCGTCCGGTCCACCCAGGAGAGCTCTTGCGCGAGGACTTCCAAAGCGAGATGGGTGTTAGCGCTGCCGCTTTGGCTCGTGCGCTCGGCGTGTCTGCCACTTCGATCCATGGCGTTCTTTCTCGGCGTCGCGGTGTATCGGCAGACATGGCCTTGCGCCTCGCCACCTGCCTGGACACCACGCCCGAGTTCTGGCTCAACCTGCGGACGGCGTTTGACCTGCGCACTGCCGAGCTCAATCACGGCGAGGAAATCCACCGGCAAGTACAGCGCCTGGTGGCTTGCGCTTGAGTCGCCGGGCACAAAAAAACCGACCCTAGGGTCGGTTTCTTTTTGCGTTTGGTGCCCCGAGGGAGACTCGAACTCCCACTCCTTTCGAAAACGGATTTTGAATCCGCCGCGTCTACCAATTCCGCCATCAGGGCTTGTGGCGGCGAAGTATAGAGAGGCGCCTACCGTTGGTCAATCAGGTTTCATGGTCAATTTTCACCATTTCGGCTAAACTTTCCGGCCCTGTCGAACCGAACACCATCATGCGCGTCGCCGATTTCTCCTTTGAGCTTCCTGATTCCCTGATCGCTCGCCATCCGCTGGCGCAGCGCCATAGCAGCCGGCTGCTGACCCTGGACGGGCCGAGCGGGGCGCTGGCGCATCGCCAGTTCACCGACCTGCTCGAGCATTTGCGCCCGGGCGATCTGATGGTGTTCAACAATACCCGGGTGATTCCGGCGCGTCTGTTCGGCCAGAAGGCCAGCGGCGGCAAGCTGGAGATCCTCGTCGAGCGCGTACTCGACAGCCACCGGGTACTGGCCCACGTACGTTCGAGCAAGGCGCCCAAGCCGGGCACGCCGATCGTCATCGACGGCGGTGGCGAGGCCGAGATGGTCGCCCGTCACGACGCGCTGTTCGAGCTGCGTTTTGCCGAAGAGGTGCTGCCACTGCTCGATCGCGTCGGCCATATGCCGCTGCCGCCGTACATCGACCGTCCGGATGAGGGCGCCGACCGCGAGCGCTACCAGACGGTGTATGCCGAGCGCGCTGGCGCCGTGGCCGCGCCAACTGCCGGCCTGCACTTCGATGAAGAGCTGCTGGCCAAGATCGCCGCCAAAGGCGTGGAAACCGCCTTCGTCACCCTGCACGTGGGGGCTGGTACCTTCCAGCCAGTGCGGGTCGAGCGCATCGAAGACCACCACATGCATAAAGAGTGGCTGGAGGTCGGCCAGGACGTGGTCGACGCCGTGGCGGCCTGTCGCGCCCGTGGCGGGCGGGTGATTGCCGTGGGCACCACCAGCGTGCGTTCGCTGGAAAGCGCCGCCCGTGATGGCGAACTCAAGGCGTTCAGCGGCGATACCGATATCTTTATCTTCCCGGGCCGGCCATTCCATGTGGTCGATGCCCTGGTGACCAACTTCCATTTGCCTGAATCCACGCTGCTGATGCTGGTTTCGGCCTTCGCCGGTTATCCCGAGACCATGGCTGCCTATGCGGCGGCGGTCGAGAACGGATACCGCTTCTTCAGTTACGGTGATGCCATGTTCATCACCCGCAATCCGGCGCCACGCGGCCCCGAGGATCAAGCATGAGTCGCACCTGTCGTATGTCCTTCGAATTGCTGGCCACCGACGGCAAGGCCCGTCGCGGCCGCCTGACCTTCCCCCGTGGCGTGGTCGAGACCCCGGCGTTCATGCCGGTGGGCACCTATGGCACGGTCAAGGGCATGCTGCCGCGCGACATCGAAGCGATCGGCGCGCAGATGATCCTTGGCAATACCTTCCACCTGTGGCTGCGCCCGGGCACCGAGGTGATCAAGGCCCATGGCGACCTGCACGACTTCATGAAGTGGCAGGGCCCGATTCTCACCGACTCCGGTGGTTTCCAGGTGTTCAGCCTGGGTGCCATGCGCAAGATCCGCGAAGAGGGCGTGACGTTTGCCTCGCCGGTCGACGGCTCCAAGGTGTTCATGGGCCCGGAAGAGTCGATGCAGGTCCAGCGCGACCTGGGCTCGGACGTGGTGATGATCTTCGACGAATGCACCCCGTACCCGGCCGATGAAGACGTCGCCCGCGTGTCCATGGAGCTGTCGCTGCGCTGGGCCCAGCGCTCGAAAAACGCCCACGGCGACAGCACTGCGGCGTTGTTCGGCATTGTCCAGGGTGGCATGCACGAAAACCTGCGCATGCGCTCGCTCGAAGGCCTGGAAAAGATCGGCTTCGACGGCCTGGCCATCGGCGGCCTGTCGGTGGGCGAGCCCAAGCACGAAATGATCAAGGTGCTGGATTACCTGCCAGGCCGCATGCCGGCTGACAAACCTCGTTACCTTATGGGGGTAGGCAAGCCGGAAGATCTCGTTGAGGGTGTGCGCCGCGGCGTCGACATGTTCGATTGCGTGATGCCCACGCGCAACGCGCGCAACGGTCATCTGTTTGTCGATACCGGCGTGCTGAAAATCCGTAACGCGTTCCATCGCCACGATGATTCGCCCCTGGATCCGACCTGCGATTGCTATACCTGCCAGAACTTCTCCCGTGCTTATCTGCATCACCTGGATAAATGCGGCGAAATGTTGGGCAGTATGTTGAATACGATCCATAACTTGCGCCATTACCAGCGGTTGATGGCTGGTTTACGCGAGGCTATTCAACAAGGTACATTGGCCGCCTTTGTCGATGCCTTTTACGCCAAGCGCGGGCTGCCTGTGCCGCCCTTGGATTGATGTATTGTCGATCCCTAACAAGTACTGATTTGCAACTGGAGTGCTAAATGAGCTTTCTGATCCCTGCCGCATACGCGGACGCAGCTGCCCCAGCCGCCGGCCCAGCCGGTACTGGCTTCGAATGGATTTTCCTGGTCGGTTTCCTGGTCATCTTCTACCTGATGATCTGGCGCCCGCAGGCCAAACGTGCCAAAGAGCAGAAAAACCTGCTGAGCAACCTGCAAAAAGGTGACGAAGTTGTCACCAACGGCGGTATCGCCGGCAAGATCGTCAAAGTTGCCGACGACTTCGTGGTTCTGGAAGTGTCCGACAACGTCGAGCTGAAGTTCCAGAAGGGCGCCGTAGCCGCGACTCTGCCTAAAGGCACGCTCAAAGCGATCTAAGTTTCAGTTTTTTACCAATCGACGGGGCGCGCAAGGCGCCCCGCGTCTTGAACGGGCGGCGTGATGCTGAACAAATACCCTCTGTGGAAATACGCACTGATCCTGGTGGTACTGGCGATCGGTTTTATTTATTCCGCTCCCAACCTCTACCCTGATGATCCGGCCGTTCAGGTCAGTGGTGCCAGCACGGCGCTGCAGGTCACTCAGGCTGATCTGGACCGCGTGAGCAAAGCGCTCGTTGAGGCCGGAATCCAGGTCAAGGCCGCGAGCCTGGGCGAGAAGGGCAAGGTTGGGCTGGTGCGCCTGACCAAACAGGAAGACCAACTGCCAGCCAAGGATGTAGTGCGCAAGGCACTGGGCGACGACTATGTAGTAGCGCTCAACCTGGCCCCGACTACCCCGCAATGGCTGCGCAACCTGGGCGCAAGCCCGATGAAGCTGGGTCTGGACCTTTCCGGTGGTGTGCACTTCCTGCTTGAAGTGGACATGGACAAGGCCATGTCGGCCCGCCTGAAAGTCTACGAAGGCGAAGTCAAAAGCCTGCTGCGCAAAGAGCGCGTGCGCTACCGCAGCCTGCCGCAACAAGATGGCGGCATCCAGCTGGGCTTCTCCGATGATGAATCCCGCGAACAGGCCCGTAGCCTGATCCGCAAGAATTTCAACGATTTCGAGCTGACCACCACCGAGCGTAACGGCCTGTCCGTGCTGCGCCTGGCGATTACCCCGGCCAAGGTCGCGGAAATCCGTGAATACTCGATCAAGCAGAACCTGACCACGGTACGTAACCGGGTCAACGAGCTGGGTGTAGCCGAGCCACTGGTTCAGCGCCAGGGTGCCAACCGCATCGTGGTCGAGCTGCCAGGCGTGCAGGACACCGCCGAAGCCAAGCGGATTCTCGGCAAGACCGCCAACCTCGAATTCCGCCTGGGCGCTGAGCCTGGTGCCTCGAAAGCCACCACCGAAACCTTCGAGTTCCGCGAAGGCGGTCGTGCGGCTGCGGTCGAGCGTGGCCTGATCATCACCGGTGACCAGGTCACCGACGCCCAGGCCAGCTTCGACGAGCAAGGCCGTCCGCAAGTGAACATCCGTCTGGATGGTCATGGCGGCGAGCTGATGAGCCGCGCTACCCGTAGCAACGTCGGTCGCAGCATGGCGGTGATCTTCATCGAACAGCGTCCAACCACGCGCTACGTCAAGCAGATGGTCGACGGCGTCGAAAAAGACGTTGCCGTGCAGACCTTCACCGAAGAGAAGAAGATCATCAGCCTGGCGACCATCCAGTCGCCACTGGGCAGCCAATTCCGTATCACCGGCCTGAACGGTCAGGGTGAATCGTCGGAACTGGCCCTGCTGCTGCGTGCCGGTGGTCTGGCGGCGCCGATGTACTTCGCTGAAGAGCGCACCATTGGCCCGAGCCTGGGTGCCGACAACATCACCAAGGGTATCGACGCTTCCCTGTGGGGCATGCTGTTCGTTTCGCTGTTCATCATGGCCATCTACCGCTTCTTCGGCCTGATCGCGACCATCGCCCTGGCCGGTAACATGGTCATGCTGCTGGCGCTGATGTCCCTGCTGGGGGCGACACTGACCCTGCCGGGTATCGCCGGTATCGTGCTGACCATGGGTATGGCGGTCGACGCCAACGTGCTGATCTTCTCGCGGATCCGCGAAGAGCTGGCCAACGGCATGTCGGTGCAGCGCGCCATCCACGAAGGCTTCAACCGTGCCTATACGGCGATTGTCGATGCCAACCTGACCACCTTGCTGGTCGGCGGCATCCTCTTCGCCATGGGTACCGGCCCGGTCAAGGGCTTTGCGGTTACCATGTCCCTCGGGATTTTCACCTCGATGTTCACGGCCGTCATGGTTACCCGCGCAATGGTCAACCTGACCTGCGGCGGGCGTGATATCAAGAAGCTGTGGGTATAAGGGGCTGCCATGTTACGTACCATTAACTTCATGGGTGTGCGCAACGTTGCGTTCGGCATCACCCTGCTACTGACCGTGCTGGCGTTGTTCAGCTGGTTCTACAAGGGCCTCAACTTCGGCCTGGACTTCACCGGCGGTACGCTCATCGAGCTGACCTACGAGCGTCCGGCCAACCTTGGCGAGGTCCGCGAGGAGCTGGTCAAGGCCGGCTTCCAGGATGCCGTGGTGCAGAGTTTCGGTGCTACCACCGACCTGCTGGTGCGCATGCCAGGCGATGACCCGCTGCTGGGTAATCGTGTGTCCGAGGCGCTGCAAAAGGTCAGTTCCGACAACCCTGCAGTGGTCAAGCGCGTCGAGTTCGTCGGCCCGCAAGTCGGTGAAGAGCTGCGCGACCAGGGCGGCCTGGGCATGTTGCTGGCTCTTGGCGGCATCATGATCTACCTGGCCTTCCGCTTTCAGTGGAAGTTCGCCCTGGGTGCGATCCTGTCGCTGATCCATGACGTGGTCGTGACCATGGGGATCCTCTCGTTCTTCCAGATCACCTTCGACCTGACGGTACTGGCGGCGGTGCTGGCGATCATCGGTTACTCGCTCAACGACACCATCGTCGTGTTCGACCGGGTGCGGGAGAACTTCCGGGTACTGCGCAAGGCTTCGCTGATCGAGAACATCAACATCTCGACCACCCAGACCCTGCTGCGTACCGTGGCGACGTCGGTATCGACCCTGTTGGCCATTGCCGCGCTGCTGTTCTTCGGTGGCGACAATCTGTGGGGCTTCTCCCTGGCGCTGTTCATCGGCGTCATGGCGGGTACCTACTCGTCGATCTACATCGCCAACGTGGTGCTGATCTGGCTGAACCTGAGCAGCGAAGACCTGATCCCGACCGTAAAAGCCGAGGGCGTGGACGACCGTCCATAACGGGTTTTCCCACGCGGTTGGCCGTACAAAAAGGCGCGAGTGTTGAACTCGCGCCTTTTTTTATGCTCCAAGGCAGGGAGAAGGCGGGCTTTGTCCTGCAGGTACGATCAGGAGGTTCAGGTGAACAAGTCGATGCTGGTGGGTGCGGTTCTGGGTGCTGTCGGTGTAACAGCCGGAGGTGCTGTTGCCACCTACAACCTGGTCAAGGGTGGACCGGAGTTCGCCGAAGTGTTGGCGGTGCAGCCGGTCAAGCAGACAGTCAAGACACCTCGTGAGGTGTGCAAGGATGTCACCGTGACGCGTCAGGCGCCGGTGAAGGATCAGCACCAGATCGCCGGTACTGTGGTTGGCGCGCTGGCGGGTGGCCTGCTGGGTAATCAGATTGGCGGCGGCACCGGTAAGAAAATCGCTACCGTGGCAGGTGCTGTCGGTGGCGGCTATGCCGGTAACAAGGTGCAGGAGGGCATGCAGGAGCGTGATACCTATACCACCACGCAAACCCGCTGCAACACGGTCAATGACCTGAGCGAGAAGGTTGTCGGATATGACGTGAAGTACTCGATCGGCGACAAGGTCGGTCAGGTGCGCATGGACCGTGATCCGGGTTCGCAGATTCCGCTGGATAAAGAAGGCAAGCTGGTGCTCGGCCAGGCCCAGCCCGGCCAGTAACGGCGCGGTCTCTGTGGGAGCTGGCCTTGCCAGCGATCGAGCGCGAAGCGGTCGTAATCCAGGTGCCGGCTACAGTGTTGGCTATACCGGCCTCATCGCTGGCAAGCCAGCTCCCACAGAGAGAAGGTGGTCCATAAGGCCAAAAAAAAAGCACCCCGAAGGGTGCTTTTTTTGTGCCCGGTCGAAACTCAGCGTTTGATCGAGGCAGGCAGGTGCGGCTGGATAGCGGTCAGGACGGCCTTGAAGCACTTGGTATTACCGGCAACGATATGACCCTTCTCGAGGAAGTCATGGCCACCGGTGAAGTCGCTCACCAGGCCGCCGGCTTCCTGGATCAGCAGGGCGCCTGCAGCCATGTCCCACTCCGACAGGCCCGATTCCCAGAAGGCATCGAAACGACCAGCGGCAACGTAGGCCAGGTCCAGGCTGGCAGCACCGGCGCGGCGGATGCCGGCGGTCTGGCCGACCAGGGCGCGGAACATGCCCAGGTAGTTGTCCAGGTCAGCCATCTGGTTGTCACGGAACGGGAAGCCGGTACCCAGCAGGGCGCCTTCCAGGCTGGTGCGAGGGCTGACGCGCAGGCGGCGGCCGTTCAGCTGGGCGCCACGGCCACGGCTGGCGGTGAATTCTTCCTGGCGGACAGGGTCCAGCACCACGGCGTGCTCAAGGCGGCCACGGTATTTGCAGGCAATGCTGACAGCAAAGTGCGGAACGCCACGCAGGAAGTTGGTGGTGCCATCCAGTGGGTCGATGATCCACAGGTAGTCCTTGCCTTCTTCGCCGCTACCGGCATGCAGGCCGGTCTCTTCGCCGTAGATGGAGTGGTTCGGGTAGGCCTTGCGCAGGGCGTCGATGATTTTCTGCTCTGCGGCGCGATCGACTTCGGAGACGTAATCCTTGGCGTCTTTTTCATCAACCTTGATGCTATCCAGGCGCTCGATGGAGCGGAAAATCAATTCACTGGCGCTGCGGGCGGCGCGCAGCGCGATATTCAGCATGGGCTGCATGGACGTTTCACCTGGGTCGTTAAAGAAAGCCGAACATTCTAGCAGAAAACTTTGCGCGAAGAAGGGTGACATTTGCTTTCGTAGCGTAAAGTCGGTCGCTTCTGTAAGATTTGCTCCCCCTTCGCAATGTCTGTGAGCGCTCGCCTTGCTGCAAAATATTCGTGTTGTTCTGGTCAATACCAGCCACCCGGGCAATATCGGCGGCGCAGCGCGTGCCATGAAAAACATGGGCTTGTCGCGGCTGGTGCTGGTCGACCCGCAGAGCTTTCCGTCGGCCGAGGCCGATGCCCGTGCGTCGGGTGCCGATGACGTGCTGGCCGCTGCGCAAGTGGTCGCCACCCTCGAAGACGCGTTGGTCGGCTGCAACCTGGTGTTCGGCACCAGTGCCCGCGAGCGACGCATCCCCTGGCCGCTGGTCGACCCGCGCGAGTGCGCGAGCAAGGTCATCGAGCATGCCGCTCAGGGCGAGGAGATCGCCCTGGTGTTTGGTCGCGAGCATGCGGGCCTTACCAACGAAGAACTGCAGCGCTGCCATTTTCATGTGCACATCCCCTCGAACCCGGACTTCAGCTCGCTGAACCTCGGTGCTGCGGTGCAGGTGCTGGCCTATGAAGTGCGCATGGCCTGGCTGGCGCTGGAGGGGCAGTTGTCGAAGACGGAAAATACTGAAGTGGCGCCGGAGCGCAGCAGCGAACTGGCGACCATGGATGAAATGGAGCTGTTCTACGAGCACCTGGAAAAGACCCTGGTCGACATCGGCTTTCTCGACCCGGAGAAGCCCAGGCACCTGATGCCGCGTCTGCGTCGGCTGTACGGGCGCAGCTCGGTCAATCGTTCGGAAATGAGTATTTTGCGCGGCATTCTCACGGAAACCCAGAAAGTGGCTCGTGGCGAACCGCATAAGCGGAAGGATCAATAGATGTTCGAGCGTCTGCGTGAAGATATCCAGAGCGTTTTCCACCGTGACCCGGCGGCGCGCAATGCCTTTGAAGTGCTGACCTGCTACCCGGGCATGCACGCGATCTGGCTGCATCGCGCGGCGCACGCCCTGTGGCTGCGGGACTGGAAGTGGCTGGCCCGGCTGGTGTCGAACTTCGGGCGCTGGCTGACCGGGATCGAGATCCACCCCGGCGCCAAGGTTGGCCGGCGTTTTTTCATTGACCATGGCATGGGCATCGTCATTGGCGAAACCGCCGAAATCGGCGACGACGTCACCCTGTACCAGGGCGTGACCCTGGGGGGCACCACCTGGAACAAGGGCAAGCGTCATCCGACCCTGGAAGATGGCGTGGTGGTGGGCGCCGGGGCCAAGGTGCTGGGGCCGTTCACCGTCGGCGCCGGGGCCAAGATCGGCTCCAACGCAGTGGTGACCAAGGCGGTGCCGGCCGGTGCGACTGCCGTGGGTATTCCGGGGCGGATTATCGTCAAGACCGATGCCGAGGTCGAAGCCCGGCGCAAGGCCATGGCCGAGAAGATCGGCTTCGATGCCTATGGTGTCAGCGAGGACATGCCCGACCCGGTGGCTCGCGCCATTGGTCAGCTGCTCGACCACCTGCAGGCCGTCGACGGGCGCCTGGAGGGCATGTGCGGCGCGCTGAAGAACCTGGGTAGCGACTACTGCGCCAAGGAGCTGCCGGCCCTGCGTGAAGAAGACTTCGCCCAGATCAAGGATGAGGCCCGTAGCGACGCGTCGACGCATTGATAGAAGGGGCGTGCGCAAGCGCCCCTTAGTTTGCTATCATTCGGCCGCCCTCTTGCGGTAAACCCGACTAAAGCACTAGGTCTTATAGTTGACTTAAACGCTCGGGAATAGCATACTCGCTCCCATTCCGTAACCCCGTGGTACCTACTAGCCATGCGACTGACTACAAAAGGCCGATACGCCGTGACCGCCATGCTCGACCTGGCGTTGCATGCGCAGAATGGGCCGGTGTCTCTGGCCGACATTTCCGAGCGCCAAGGCATTTCCCTCTCTTATCTGGAGCAGCTGTTTGCAAAGCTGCGCCGCAGCAGCCTGGTTTCCAGTGTGCGCGGCCCCGGCGGCGGCTATCAGCTGTCGCGAAGCATGGAGAGCATTCAGGTCGCCCAGGTCATCGACGCGGTCAACGAATCGGTCGATGCCACGCGTTGCCAGGGCCTGGGTGATTGCCACGCCGGCGACACCTGCCTGACCCACCACCTGTGGTGCGACCTCAGCCAGCAGATTCACGAATTCCTCAGCGGCATCAGCCTGGCTGACCTTGTCACTCGCCGTGAGGTACAAGAAGTCGCCCAGCGCCAGGACCTGCGTCGTATCGCAGGCCGGGCACCGCAGCTGGACAAGATTGAGACGTCCGCCGTCGATTGACCGTTTCGACGCGCGGCGCGACCGCCTGATAGGAGATATTCAATGAAGTTGCCGATCTACCTCGATTACTCCGCGACCACACCGGTCGACCCACGCGTCGCCCAGAAGATGAGCGATTGCCTGCTGGTCGACGGGAACTTCGGTAACCCGGCGTCGCGCTCCCACGTCTTTGGCTGGAAAGCCGAAGAAGCGGTCGAGAACGCCCGTCGCCAGGTCGCCGACCTGGTCAATGCCGACCCGCGGGAAATTGTCTGGACCAGCGGTGCAACCGAGTCCGACAACCTGGCAATCAAGGGCGTTGCGCACTTCTACAGCACCAAGGGCAAGCACCTGATCACCTCCAAGATCGAGCACAAGGCTGTTCTGGACAGCACTCGTCAGCTGGAGCGTGAAGGTTTTGAAGTCACCTACATCGAGCCAGGCGCCGATGGCCTGATCACCCCGGCCATGGTCGAAGCGGCCCTGCGTGAAGACACCATCCTGGTGTCGATCATGCACGTGAACAACGAAATCGGCACCATCAACGACATCGCCGCCATCGGCGAACTGACCCGCGCCCGCGGCGTCATGTTCCACGTCGATGCCGCGCAGTCCACCGGCAAGGTCGAGATCGACCTGCAAAAGCTGAAAGTCGACCTGATGTCGTTCTCGGCGCACAAAACCTACGGCCCTAAAGGCATTGGCGCGCTGTATGTCAGCCGCAAGCCTCGCGTGCGCCTGGAAGCCGCCATGCACGGCGGCGGTCACGAGCGCGGCATGCGTTCGGGCACCCTGGCCACCCACCAGATCGTCGGCATGGGCGAAGCCTTCGCCATCGCCAAAGAACTGATGGCCAGCGAAAACGTGCGCATCAAGGCCCTGAGCGACCGCTTCTACCAGCAGGTTGAAGGCCTCGAAGAGCTGTACATCAACGGCAGCATGACCGCGCGCATTCCGCACAACCTGAACCTGAGCTTCAACTACGTCGAAGGCGAGTCGCTGATCATGGCGCTCAAGGACCTGGCCGTTTCGTCCGGCTCGGCCTGTACTTCGGCTTCGCTCGAGCCGTCCTACGTGCTGCGCGCCCTGGGCCGCAACGACGAACTGGCACACAGCTCGATCCGCTTCACCTTCGGTCGTTTCACCACCGAAGAAGAAATCGACTACGCCGCGCAGAAGGTTTGCGAGGCCGTGACCAAGCTGCGCGAATTGTCGCCGCTGTGGGATATGTACAAAGACGGCGTCGACATCTCCAAGATCGAGTGGGCTGCGCACTAAGTAGTCGCCGGCAAGAGCGGCTCTCTGATGAGGAAGGAATTGCACCATGGCATACAGTGAAAAGGTCATCGACCACTACGAAAACCCGCGTAACGTCGGCAAGATGAATGCCGAGGACCCGGATGTCGGCACCGGCATGGTCGGCGCCCCGGCGTGCGGCGACGTCATGCGCCTGCAGATCAAGGTCAACGAGCAGGGCGTCATCGAAGACGCCAAGTTCAAGACCTACGGCTGCGGTTCGGCCATCGCTTCCAGCTCCCTGGCCACCGAGTGGATGAAGGGCAAGACCCTGGACGAAGCCGAAACCATCAAGAACACCCAGCTGGCCGAAGAACTGGCGCTGCCGCCAGTGAAGATCCACTGCTCGGTACTCGCCGAGGACGCCATCAAGGCGGCCGTGCGCGATTACAAGCAGAAGAAAGGTTTGCTCTAAGGTCGCCTGTTGCAGGTAAGGAGTCTCGATGGCTATCAGCATGACAGAAGCCGCCGCCAAGCATGTGCGGCGCTCCCTCGACGGACGTGGCAAGGGTGAAGGTATTCGCCTCGGCGTGCGCACCACCGGCTGCTCGGGCCTGGCCTATGTGCTGGAGTTCGTCGATCAGCCGGACAGCGAAGACCTGGTCTTCGAGAGCCATGGCGAGAAGGTCATCATCGATCCGAAAAGCCTGACGTACCTCGACGGTACCGAACTGGATTTCGTCAAGGAAGGGTTGAACGAAGGCTTCAAGTTCAACAACCCCAACGTGCGCGGTGAGTGTGGCTGCGGCGAAAGCTTCAACGTCTGAGGCTGCGCGTGGGTACTCCTTGTCATTTCGCCCTGTTTGACCTGCAACCTGGCTTCCGTCTGGATCTCGACAAGCTGGCGGTTCGCTATCGCGAGCTGGCCCGCGAGGTCCATCCGGATCGCTTCGCCGATGCCTCCGAACGTGAACAGCGCATTGCGCTGGAGCGTTCGGCTGCGCTGAACGAGGCCTACCAGACTCTCAAGAGCGCGCCCCGGCGTGCACGCTACCTGTTGGCGATCGGCGGTCATGAAGTGCCGCAGGAAGTCACCGTCCATGATCCCGAGTTCCTGCTGCAACAGATGCAGCTGCGTGAAGAGCTCGAAGACCTCCAGGACAGTGCCGACCTCGATGGCGTGGCCGTCTTCAAGCGTCGCTTGAAAACTGCCCAGGAAGCACTCAATGAGAACTTCGCCGCCTGCTGGGATGATGCTGCGCAGCGTGAACAGGCCGAGCGCCTGATGCGCCGCATGCAGTTTCTCGACAAGCTCGCCTACGAAGTGCGCCAGCTGGAAGAGCGCCTCGACGATTAACCCGGCGCTGCTTCTGGCGGCGCCCCTGGTATTCAGATAAGCATGGCCCTACTGCAGATCGCCGAACCCGGTCAGAGCCCTCAGCCGCACCAGCGTCGCCTGGCGGTGGGTATTGACCTTGGTACCACCAATTCCCTGGTTGCTGCCCTGCGCAGCGGCCGTAGCGAGCCCCTGCCGGATGCTCACGGCCGGGTCATCCTGCCGTCCGCGGTGCGCTATCACGCCGACCGCATCGATGTCGGCCAGGGTGCCCGCGACGCCGCCTCCAGCGACCCGCTCAATACCGTGCTGTCGGTCAAGCGCCTGATGGGCCGTGGCCTGGCGGACGTCAAGCAGCTGGGTGAACAGCTGCCGTACCGCTTTGTCGGCGGCGAGTCGCACATGCCGTTCATCGACACCGTCCAGGGCCCGAAAAGCCCGGTGGAAGTCTCGGCCGATATCCTCAAGGTGCTGCGCCAGCGCGCCGAAGAGACCCTGGGTGGCGAGCTGGTTGGCGCGGTGATCACCGTGCCGGCCTATTTCGACGACGCCCAGCGCCAGGCCACCAAGGACGCCGCGCGTCTGGCCGGGCTGAACGTATTGCGCCTGCTCAACGAGCCGACCGCGGCGGCCGTGGCCTATGGCCTGGACCAGAATGCCGAAGGCCTGGTGGCCATCTATGACCTGGGTGGCGGTACTTTCGATATCTCGATCCTGCGCCTGACCGGCGGTGTCTTTGAAGTGCTGGCCACTGGCGGCGACAGCGCCCTGGGTGGCGACGACTTCGACCACGCCATCGCCAGCTGGATCGTCGAGCAGGCGGGCCTGTCCTCGGACCTCGATCCCGGCGCCCAGCGCCAACTGCTGCAAACCGCCTGCGCAGCCAAAGAGGCCCTGACCAGCGCTGATGCGGTGACGGTTGCCTATGGCAGCTGGCAGGCCGAGTTGACCCGCAGTGCCTTCGATGCCCTGATCGAACCGATGGTCGCCCGCAGCCTCAAGGCCTGTCGCCGCGCCGTGCGTGACAGTGGCGTGGAGCTGGAAGAGGTCGCTGCGGTGGTCATGGTCGGTGGTTCGACCCGTGTGCCGCGTGTGCGCGAGGCTGTCGGTGCGCTGTTTGGCCGTACCCCGCTGACCGAAATCGACCCGGACCAGGTGGTCGCCATCGGCGCCGCTATCCAGGCCGATACCTTGGCCGGTAATCGCCGCGATGGTGGCGAACTGCTTCTGCTCGACGTGATTCCGCTGTCCCTGGGCCTGGAAACCATGGGCGGGCTGATGGAGAAGGTGATTCCGCGCAACACCACCATCCCGGTTGCCCGTGCCCAGGAATTCACCACTTACAAAGATGGCCAGTCGGCCATGATGATTCACGTGCTGCAGGGTGAGCGCGAACTGATCAGTGACTGCCGCTCCCTGGCGCGCTTCGAACTGCGTGGTATTCCGGCGATGGTTGCCGGTGCCGCGAAGATCCGCGTGACCTTCCAGGTCGACGCCGATGGCCTGCTCAATGTCTCGGCGCGCGAACTGGGTTCGGGCGTTGAATCGAGCATCCAGGTCAAGCCGTCCTACGGTCTGACCGACGGCGAAATTGCCCGCATGCTCAAGGACTCCTTCGAACATGCCGGTTTCGACAAAGTGGCGCGCCAGCTGCGCGAGCACCAGGTCGACGCCGAGCGCCTGCTTGAAGCGGTGCAGGGCGCCCTGGACGCCGATGGCGAGCGCCTGCTGGACGCCGAAGAGCGCCTGGCGATCGAGCAACAGATGCAAGACTTGCGTGATTTGATCACCGGCACCGATGGCGTGGCCATCGAGCAACAGACCAAGCGTCTGTCGCAGGTGACCGATGCCTTTGCCGCCCGTCGCCTTGATTCGACGGTAAAAGCCGCTTTGGCCGGGCGCAACCTGAATGAGATCGAGGAATAACTGATGCCGCAGGTGATTTTTCTGCCCCACGAGAAGTTCTGCCCGGAAGGGCTGGTGGTGGAGGTGGCGCCAGGAACCAACATCCTGGAACTGGCCCACGAGCACCACATCGAGATGGAAAGCGCCTGTGGCGGCGTGTGTGCCTGCACCACCTGCCATTGCATCGTGCGTGAAGGCTTCGATTCGCTGGAAGAAGCCGACGAACTCGAAGAAGACATGCTCGACAAGGCCTGGGGCCTGGAGCCACAGTCGCGCCTGGCTTGCCAGGTGCTCGTTGGTGAGCAAGACCTGACCATCGAGATTCCGAAGTACACGATCAACCTGGCCGCCGAAGCGCCGCACTGATTCAGGGAGCCATCATGAGTCTGAAATGGGTTGATGTACTTGAAATTGCAATCCAGCTTGCCGAAAGCAAGCCGGAAGTCGATCCTCGTTATGTGAACTTCGTCGATCTGCACCAGTGGGTGCTGGCATTGCCGGATTTCAGTGACGATCCGCAGCGTGGCGGCGAGAAGGTTCTCGAAGCCATCCAGGCGGCCTGGATCGAAGAAGCCGACTGAGCGCGCTCGGCAGGTTAGGCAATCCCCCGGAACCCGCGTATAATTCGCGGGTTTAATTTTTCGCTTCACTCAACGTTTCTGGAGTTTTCCATGGCTGTTCAACGTACTTTCTCGATCATCAAGCCTGACGCTGTTGCTAAAAACGTGATCGGCGAGATCACCACCCGTTTCGAAAAAGCCGGCCTGCGCGTCGTTGCTTCGAAACTGAAGCAACTGTCCAAAGCCGAAGCCGAAGGCTTCTACGCTGAGCACAAAGAGCGCGGTTTCTTCGGTGACCTGGTTGCTTTCATGATCTCCGGTCCTGTTGTCGTTCAGGTTCTGGAAGGCGAAAACGCTATCGCTCTGAACCGTGAGCTGATGGGCGCTACCAACCCTAAAGAAGCTGCTCCAGGCACCATCCGCGCTGACTTCGCTGAATCCATCGACGCCAACGCCGTTCACGGTTCGGACTCCGAAGCCGCTGCTGCTCGCGAAATCGCTTACTTCTTCGCAGCTACCGAGGTAACCACTCGCTAAGCGAAAGCTTACGGGTGAGGGTGAATCCATGACGACATCGACTGGCAAAACTAACCTGTTGGGGCTGACCCAGCCGGAAATGGAAAAATTCTTCGACTCTATCGGGGAGAAGCGTTTCCGTGCCGGTCAGGTAATGAAATGGATTCACCACTTTGGCGTCGATGATTTCGACGCCATGACGAATGTCGGCAAGGCCTTGCGCGAAAAGCTCAAGGCGGTTGCCGAGATTCGCGGTCCGGAAGTGGTCAGCGAGGACATCTCCAGCGACGGCACCCGTAAATGGGTGGTGCGCGTGGCGTCCGGCAGCTGCGTCGAGACCGTGTACATCCCCCAGGGCAAGCGTGGCACATTGTGTGTCTCGTCCCAGGCCGGTTGCGCCCTGGACTGCAGCTTCTGCTCCACCGGCAAGCAAGGATTCAACAGCAACCTCACCGCCGCCGAAGTGATCGGCCAGGTGTGGATTGCCAACAAGTCGTTCGGCAGCATTCCAGCCACCATCGACCGCGCCATCACCAACGTGGTGATGATGGGCATGGGCGAGCCGCTGCTGAACTTCGACAACGTGGTCGCCGCCATGCATTTGATGATGGACGACCTCGGCTACGGTATTTCCAAGCGCCGGGTGACCCTGTCCACCTCTGGTGTTGTCCCGATGATCGAAGAGCTGGCCAAGCACATCGACGTCTCCCTGGCCCTGTCGCTGCACGCGCCGAACGATGCGCTGCGCAACGAACTGGTGCCGCTTAACAAGAAGTACCCGCTCAAGGTATTGCTCGAGGCGTGCATGAACTACATGTCGCAACTGGGCGAGAAGCGCGTACTGACCATTGAGTACACCCTGCTCAAGGACGTCAACGACAAGCTCGAACACGCCGTGGAAATGGCCGAGCTGCTCAAGAACGTGCCGTGCAAGATCAACCTGATCCCGTTCAACCCGTTCCCGCATTCCGGTTACGAGCGGCCGAGCAACAACGCCATCCGCCGCTTCCAGGACCACCTGCATCACGCCGGTTACAACGTCACGGTGCGTACCACCCGTGGTGAAGACATCGACGCGGCGTGCGGCCAGCTGGTTGGCCAGGTAATGGACCGCACCCGTCGCAGCGAGCGCTATATCGCCGTGCGTCAGTTGAACGCCGACGCTGACGTGCAAGAAAGCGCCGCGCGCAACTAAAGAGAGGACCTCCATGACCCTGCGCTTCGCGCTGTCGATCCTGGCGCTCGCCCTGCTTGCAGGTTGCGTGTCCGGCGGGAGTTCGGACGCGCTGGGCAGTCGTGAAGGGCGTGAACAGGCGCGGCAGGCCTATGTGCAGTTGGGCCTGGGTTATTTGCAACAAGGTTTGACCGAGCAGGCCAAGGCACCGCTGAAAAAAGCCCTCGACCTCGATAGCCAGGATGCCGCAGCCAATGCGGCCCTGGCTTTGGTGTTTCAGGCCGAAGATGAGCCGGAGCTGGCCGAAGCGCACTTTCGCAAGGCCCTGGCCAGCCGCCCGGACGACAGCCGAATTCGCAACAATTACGGCAGTTTCCTTTATGCTCGTGGGCAATACGCCCAGGCGCAGCAGATGTTTGCCCAAGCGGCGGCCGATACCCTGTATCCTGAGCGCTCCCGAGTGTTCGAGAACCTCGGCCTGACCGCACTCAGGCAAGGCCAGCGCGCCGAAGCGCAGGAATACCTGGTAAAAGCTTTGCGACTCAACCAGCGGCAACCGCGCGCGTTGCTGGAAATGGCTGAGTTGTCTTACGAAGACAGGCATTATGTGCCGGCCCGTGACTACTACGATCGTTTCAGCCAGCTGAGCGACCACAGTGCCCGCAGCCTGCTGCTGGGCAGTCGCCTGGCCAATGTCTTCGAAGAACGGAACAAGGCCAGCGAACTGGGCCTGCAATTACAACGACTTTATCCCGGTACGCCGGAATATCAGCAATACCTGTCGGAGCAATGATGAAAGCGGCGCATCCCGAAGCAGCAGCAGCGACTCGCGAAAATCCCGGTGAAATCCTGCGTCAGGCCCGCGAGAGCAGGGACTGGTCCCAGGCCGAAGTGGCTCGCAAGCTCAACCTCACCGTGAGTTCCCTGAACAATCTTGAAGCCGGCGCCTTCGACAAGCTGCCGGGGCATACCTTTGCCCGTGGCTACATCCGCGCCTATGCCAAGCTGCTGGACATGGATCAGGCCACTCTGGTGCAGGCCTTCGACCAGTGCACCGGTACCCATGCCCAGGGCAGCGACGTGCACGCGCTGGGCCGCATCGAAGAACCGGTACGCCTGTCGCACAATATCCTGCGCATCGTCAGCCTGGTGCTGCTGGTGGTGGTGATCGGTGGTGGCTTCTTCTGGTGGCAGGACCAGACCAGCCTGCGCGGCAAGGACCTGGCCAACATGGCCCTGGAACACGTCGAAGTCGAAAGCGCCGACGGTACCACCCAGATTCACCCGCTGGACGAGCCTGAAGACCAGGCCGTGACCGCGGGTCAGCAACCGCAAAGCACGACGCTGAACCTTGAGCAGGCCCCGACGTCCGCCGAGCAGGCTGGCGCAGTCCCGGCTGAACAAGTACCGGCTGAACAAGTACCAGCCGAGCAAGCACCGGCCAGCCCGGCTGCCGCGCCTGTTGCACCTGCTGCCAGCGCTGCGCTAGCGCCAGCGGCTCCGGTGGCCCCGGTTGTGCCTGCTCCGGCGCCAGCCCCGGCTGCACCGGTGGTCAATAGCGCGGTTGCCGCAGCACCGCCAGCACCGGCAGCACCTGCTGTTGCTGCTCCAGCCCCGAGCGGTAGCGGCCAGCTGCACTTGCAGTTCAACGCCGATTGCTGGACTTCGGTCACCGATGGCAACGGCAAGGTGCTGTTCAGCGCCATCAAGCGCAAGGGCGACAGCCTGGACCTGACCGGCAAGCCGCCATTCGCGGTCCGCCTGGGCTTTGCCCGTGGCGTGCAGGTCAGCTACAACGGCCAGCCTGTCGACGTTGCGCCGTTCACCAGTGGCGAGACCGCTCGCCTGAAGTTGGGACAATAAGTCATGCACGGCGAATCTCCGATCAAACGTCGCGAATCCCGGAAAATCTGGGTAGGTAATGTGCCTGTTGGCGGCGATGCTCCCATCGCGGTCCAGAGCATGACCAACACCGACACCAATGACGTGGCCGCGACTGTGGCGCAGATCAACCGCCTGGTCGATGCCGGCGTCGACATCGTGCGCGTCTCGGTACCGGACATGGACGCTGCCGAGGCCTTCGGCAAGATCAAGCAACAGGTCAGCGTACCGCTGGTCGCCGACATCCATTTCGACTACCGCATCGCCCTGCGCGTGGCTGAGCTGGGTGTCGACTGCCTGCGCATCAACCCGGGTAACATCGGCCGCGAAGACCGCGTGCGTGCGGTGGTCGATGCCGCCCGCGACCGCGGTATCCCGATCCGTATCGGCGTCAACGCCGGTTCCCTGGAAAAAGACCTGCAGAAAAAGTACGGCGAGCCGACCCCGGCGGCGCTGGTCGAGTCGGCCATGCGTCACGTCGAGCACCTCGACCGCCTGGATTTCCAGGATTTCAAGGTCAGCGTCAAGGCCTCCGACGTGTTCATGGCCGTCGAAGCCTACCGCCTGCTGGCCAAGCAGATCATCCAGCCGCTGCACCTGGGCATCACCGAAGCCGGCGGCCTGCGCTCGGGCACGGTGAAATCCGCAGTGGGCCTGGGTATGCTGCTTGCTGAAGGGATTGGCGATACTATTCGCATTTCGCTGGCAGCTGACCCGGTCGAAGAGGTCAAGGTCGGCTACGACATCCTCAAGTCCCTGCACCTGCGTTCGCGTGGCATCAACTTCATCGCCTGCCCGAGCTGCTCGCGGCAGAACTTCGATGTGGTCAAGACCATGAACGAGCTGGAAGGGCGCCTGGAAGACCTGCTGGTACCGCTGGACGTGGCGGTGATCGGGTGCGTGGTCAACGGTCCGGGCGAGGCCAAGGAAGCCCATGTCGGGCTCACCGGTGGCACGCCGAACCTGATCTACATCGACGGCAAGCCTGCGCAGAAGCTGACCAATGACAACCTGGTCGATGAGCTGGAAAAACTCATCCGCCAGAAAGCGGCTGAAAAAGCCGAGGCCGACGCGGCGCTGATCGCCCGTGGCTGACTGACACAGAATTGTTAAGGGATTTTCCGTGAGCAAATCGCTGCAAGCCATCCGTGGCATGAACGATATCCTGCCCGATCAGACGCCGCTGTGGCGCTATTTCGAGAGCACCGTTGCCGGTCTGCTGGATACCTATGGCTATCGCCAGATCCGCACGCCGATCGTCGAGTTCACCGAGCTGTTCAAGCGCTCGATCGGTGAAGTCACCGACATCGTCGAAAAAGAGATGTACACCTTCGACGACCGCAACGGCGACTCCCTGACCCTGCGCCCGGAAGGCACCGCCGCCTGCGTGCGGGCTGTGCTCGAACATGGCATCAGCGGTAGTGGTCAGGTGCAGAAGCTCTGGTACATCGGCCAGATGTTCCGCCACGAGCGCCCACAAAAAGGCCGTTATCGCCAGTTCAACCAGATTGGTGTCGAAGTCTTCAACCTTGACGGTCCGGACATCGACGCCGAGCTGATCATGCTCACCTGGCGCCTCTGGGGCCTGCTGGGCATCCGTGACGCGGTCAAGCTCGAGCTCAACAGCCTGGGCACCAGCGAAGCCCGTGCCCGCTACCGTGACGCGCTGGTCGAGTTCCTCTCGGCGCGCCTGGAGCAACTGGACGAAGACAGCCAGCGCCGCCTGAAAAGCAACCCGCTGCGCATCCTCGACAGCAAGGACCCGAACACCCAGGCGGTGCTGGTCGACGCGCCAAAACTCGAAGACTACCTGGACGAAGAGTCCCGCGTGCACTTCGACGGCCTGAAAGCGCGCCTGGATGCCGCCGGCATCCCGTTCGTGATCAACACCAAGCTGGTGCGTGGCCTGGACTACTACAGCAAGACCGTTTTCGAATGGGTCACCGACAAGCTCGGCTCCCAGGGCACCGTGTGTGCCGGTGGCCGCTACGACGGCCTGGTCGAGCAGATGGGCGGCAAGCCGACCCCGGGCGTTGGTTTCGCCATGGGCATCGAGCGCCTGATCCTGTTGCTGGAAACCCTTGAGCAGGTGCCGGAATCGATCAACCGTCAGGTCGACGTCTACCTGTGCGCCTTCGGCGAGCAGGCCGAGCTGGCTGGGCTGACCCTGAGCGAGCGCCTGCGTGACCGTCTGCCGAACCTGCGCCTGCAGGTCAACGCCGGTGCTGGCAGCTTCAAGAGCCAGTTCAAGAAGGCCGACAAGAGCAACGCGCTGTTCGCCTTGATCCTGGGGGACGACGAACTGGCGCAACAAGTGGTAGGTTTCAAGCCCCTGCGCGGTCAGGGCGAACAACAAAACATTGCCTGGGATGCTCTGGCAGAGCACCTGGAAGCCTCGCTCGCGCAGGCGTGAGGCGAGTCAACAGCCGATTTGGTGAAAAGGAGTATTGGGGTGTCGAGTACCGATGATGAACAACTGGTCGCGATGAAGGACTGGTGGGACCGCAATGGCAAGCCGCTGGTAACCGGTGGCCTGCTGGCGCTGGTCGTGGTGTTCGGCTGGCAAGCCTGGCAGAAATACCAGACCAACCAGTCGCAAGGCGCCTCGAACCTCTACCAGGCCCTGCTGGAGACTACCCTGACGCCAACTGGCGAGCCTGACGCGGCCAAGGTCGCCGAGCTGTCCGGCAAGCTCAAGAACGAATTTGGCGGCTCGGCCTATGCCCAGTACGCCAGCCTGTTCGTGGCCAAGGTGGCCGTCGAGAGCAGCAAGCTCGATGACGCCGCCGCCGAGCTCAAGCTGGTGATGGACAAGCCGGCTGACGCAACCTTGGGCGAAATCGCCCGTCAGCGCCTGGCCCGTGTCCTGGCTGCGCAGAAAAAGGTTGAAGAGGCGCTGAAGTTGCTCGAAGGCGATGCCGACCAGGCCTTCCTGGCCAGCCGCGAAGAGCTCAAGGGTGACCTGCTGGTACAACTGGGCCGCGCTGGCGAAGCCCATGCCGCTTACGAAAAGGCCAAGGCCGCGCTGTCTGACGACGCCGCGATCGGTGGCCTGCAACTCAAGCTCGACGACCTGGCCAAAGGGGATGCGTGACGTGATCGGTTGGAAACATGCAGCAGTGCTGACCCTGGCCCTTCTGGCCGTGGGTTGCAGCAGCAACAGCAAAAAGGAATTGCCGCCGGCCGAACTCACCAAGTTCACCGAAGAGGTGGTCCTCAAGAAGCAGTGGAGCCGCTCGATCGGTGACGGTCAGGGCGAGACCTTCAACATGCTGGTGCCAGCGATCGAAAACGACCGCATCTACGCCGCCGATGTT
Organism: Pseudomonas sp. SBB6; assembly: GCF_024213215.1. Taxonomy (NCBI): domain Bacteria; kingdom Pseudomonadati; phylum Pseudomonadota; class Gammaproteobacteria; order Pseudomonadales; family Pseudomonadaceae; genus Pseudomonas; species Pseudomonas sp. SBB6. Next base: position 128,286 of record NZ_JANAVH010000015.1, read on the forward strand.
ACCGGCGTGGTGATGGCGCTGGATCGCAACAACGGCGACGTGGCCTGGAAGAAGGACCTCGAACTACCGGTTTCCGGCGCCGTTGGCGTCGGTTACGGCATGGTCATGCTCGGCACCCTCAAAGGCGAAGTGATTGCCCTGGATGCCAGCACCGGTGAAGAACGCTGGCGCTCGCGCGTTACCAGTGAAGTACTGGCACCACCTGCCACCAACGGTGACGTGGTGGTGGTGCAGACCCAGGACGACCGCGTCATTGGCCTGGACGCCAGCACCGGCGACCGTCGCTGGATCTACGAAAGCACGCCAGCGGTACTCACCTTGCGCGGTACCGGCGCGCCGATCGTGACCAACCGTCTGGCCGTTGTCGGCCTGTCGACCGGCAAGGTGATTGCCCTCGACACCCAGAACGGCGTGCCGGTCTGGGAGCAGCGCGTGGCCATCCCGCAAGGTCGCTCGGAGCTTGACCGGGTGGTGGATATCGACGGCGGCCTGCTGCTGTCCGGCGGTACCCTGTACGTTTCCAGCTACCAGGGCCGCGTCGCCGGCCTGGACCTGGAGAGCGGCCGGGTACTGTGGCAGCGTGATGCTTCCAGCTACACCGGTGTGGCCCAGGGCTTCGGTAACGTCTACGTGAGCCTGGCTTCGGGCACCGTGGAAGGCATCGACGAGCGCTCCTCCAGCGCGCTGTGGAGCAACGACTCGCTGGCACGCCGCCAGCTGTCGGCGCCGGAAGTGTTCTCCAGCTATGTGGCGGTGGGTGACCTGGAAGGTTACCTGCACCTGCTCAGCCAGGTCGATGGTCGTTTCGTCGGTCGTGAGCGTATCGACAGCGATGGCCTGCGCGCCCGTCCGCTGGTGGTGGGTGACACCATCTATGTGTACGGCAACAGCGGCAAGCTCGAGGCGCTGACCATCCGCTGAGGCTATGCTTGAGGCCATGCCGGCCTCGGGCTGCGGCACTTCGGGTGCCGCTCGAACTCCGGCCGCTGCAGTGCAGCGGCCTTTGTATTTTTCGAATTTATGAAGTGGAGAGCCGAATGGTTCCCGTAATCGCCCTGGTGGGCCGACCGAACGTCGGTAAATCCACCATGTTCAACCGCCTGACCAGGACCCGCGACGCTATCGTCGGCGACCTGTCCGGGCTGACCCGAGACCGTCAGTACGGTGAAGCGCGCTGGCAAGGCCGTTCGTACATCCTGGTCGACACCGGTGGTATTTCCGGTGACGAGGAAGGCATGGACGAGAAAATGGCCGAACAGTCGCTGCTGGCCATCGAAGAAGCTGATGTGGTCTTGTTCCTGGTTGATGCCCGCGCCGGTCTGACCGCCGCCGACCAGATGATTTCCGAGCACCTGCGCAAGCGCAACAAACGCTCGTTCCTGGTCGCCAACAAGATCGACAACATCGATCCGCTGGCCGCCATCGCCGAATTCTCGCCACTGGGCATGGGTAACGCCATTGGTGTTGCCGGCGCCCAGGGCCGTGGCGTCAACAACCTGCTGGAAGCTGTACTCAGCGACTTCCCGCGGGACAAGGACGAGGAAGAGATCGACACCGACGTCGCCGAAGGCGAGGAAGCGGTGCGTATTCCTGGCCCGAGCGAAAAAGACGGGATCAAGATCGCCATCATTGGCCGGCCGAACGTCGGCAAATCGACCCTGGTCAACCGCATGCTCGGTGAAGAGCGGGTCATCGTCTATGACCAGCCCGGTACCACCCGCGACAGCATCTACATTCCCTTCGAGCGTAACGAAGAGAAGTACACCCTGATCGACACCGCCGGGGTGCGCAAGCGCGGCAAGATCCACGAAGAAGTCGAGAAGTTCTCCGTGGTCAAGACCCTGCAGGCGATCAAGGACGCCAACGTGGTGATCTTCGTCATGGACGCCCGCGAAGGCGTGGTCGACCATGACCTGAACCTGCTGGGCTTCGCCCTGGAAGCCGGTCGCGCCATCGTCATCGCCCTGAACAAGTGGGACGGCATGCAGCCGAGCGAGCGCGACTACGTGAAGACCGAGCTGGAACGCCGGCTGTTCTTCGTCGACTTCGCCGACATCCACTTCATCTCGGCGCTGCACGGCACTGGCGTGGGCAACCTGTACCAGTCGGTGCAGAACTCGTTCAAGTCGGCGGTTACCCGCTGGCCGACCAGCCGCCTGACCCAGATCCTCGAAGACGCGGTCAGCGAGCACCAGCCGCCGATGGTCAACAGCCGCCGGATCAAGCTGCGCTATGCCCACCTCGGTGGCGCCAACCCGCCGATCATCGTGATCCACGGCAACCAGGTCGAGAAGGTACCCAAGTCTTACTCGCGCTACCTGGAAAACACTTACCGCCGCGTGCTCAAGCTGGTCGGTACGCCGATCCGCATCGAGTACAAGGGCAGTGACAACCCGTACGAAGGCAACAAGAACACCTTGACCGACCGCCAGGTCAACAAGAAGCGTCGCTTGATGTCGCACCACAAGAAAGCCGAGAAGAAGCGTAAAGACAAACGCTAACAAGCATCGCGGGTCAAGCCCGCTCCTACTCTGGACTGCCCCCAAGAAGTTGGACACCAATCCAACCCTTGGGGGAGTTATGAGCAAGTACTCAGAGCATTTCAAGCT
>NZ_JANAVH010000016.1:0-119775 GCF_024213215.1 Pseudomonas sp. SBB6
CAAGCAAGCAAGCAAGCAAGCAAGCAAGCAAGCAAGCAAGCAAGCAAGCAAGCAAGCAAGCAAGCAAGCAATTATAATCTAAAACCAAGTATTATCGCAAGTATTTTTACTGCACTTTCTGGATGCACTACAGCTACGCAGCATGATATAAAACAAACCCATTTTAACGAGCACTACCACAACAAATTAAAAGCCGAAAACCCTGATTATCACTGGGAATTTATTGAGAGGTCATACAACCAATGACGCTCAATAAGAATTTGAATTTACAAGAATCTCAAAACTCAAACCATGCCTTTAAAAGTGGGCATTTCGCCAGGCTACACCGCTTATTGCAAGCACTTATAATTCAAAGTGTTAGTTTTAATGCGATGGCGGCTTGCAGTTTTGTCACAGGGCACAGCGCAGCCACCCTAACGGTAAGCGTACCCTCAACGTTGCCTTTCCCGCGAGACACTCCAGACAACACTGTCCTTTATGAGTCAGCGCCTGTCACTGCTACAGGGCCGTCATTCACGTGCACTACGGACACAAAATGGGGTGTAAAAAACAAGCTAGGGACAGACGCCCCCACGAGCAAAACATTCCCTATCGGTGACACGGGTATCTCATGGCAATGGCTATATAATGACAATCCAGTAGCCGGCGATGGAGGAGCGTCAGTACTTAATGGCGGCCAAATTTATGGATTCGGCAATACGACACATGTGCTTCGCCTGCTGAAAACAGGAACAGTCAAAAGCAACACCAAGCTCCCTATTGGGGAGATCGGAAGTTTTAAAACAGGCACAATTTATCCAATCCACTTAAAGATTGACAAAGAACTGAAGTTCATAGCTCAATCCTGTGAAACTCCAGACGTTAAAGTCGAAATGGGGCAATACGATCTTGGCATTTTCTCCGAAATCGGTGATACCTCAAAAGCAACGTCCTTCAACATCCTGCTTAACAACTGTCCAAGCGGGATAAAAAAGGTCATGTACACTTTAGCTCCAAACCCAACCACTCCAGCCTGGAATGCTAGTCTAGGCATCATAGAACTCAATAAGAGCTCCACTGCAAAAGGTATTGCATTACAAATACTGGACAGCAATCAAACCCCTCTAGAACTTAACAAAGATCACGTATTCAGCGACTATACATCTACGGGGGGAAGTTTCCGGATACCACTGAGCGCACGATATTATCGAACACTTCCAGCGAGCACCGGAGGCAAGAATGATTTAGGGGTAAGCCCTGGAACGGCTAACAGCGAGGTGTCATTCGTTATGAGCTATCTATGATCCCTCGGTCACCAGACATGCAGGATGCTGCAGGACCTCCAAGCGATCGTAGCTGGTATTCGGTAACAGCCTGGTACAGCGACTCAGCCTCCAGCCCCAGGGGCTCGACTTCCTTTGCGGACTGACCGGCATCCTGAGCAGCGTGGAAACGTCGCTGCGCATCGATGGCCTATTGTATCAGCGGCTCGCCCGCCTCGATAACTCCCGCCAGGGTCTTCTTCACATTCTGCCGCTCCGGTCATTTGGTCAAAGCAGTATAGGCCAGCGGCGATTCGAGCTTCGCTACTCACCGCTCAGGGAGAGCGACAGGTCTGTAGAGATCCAGCGTTCGGAAAATGCAACTGAAGCAGACCGGTTAGGCATTTTGACTCCATTACTGGCCCATAATCTGGCCAACGGTGGGGACGACGCCCATGAAACATTTTCCCGGTTGCTACGAGACCCTGACAGTAACGAAGTTATAGCCGGCCTGTACGGCAAGGTCTCATATCAATGGCTGCTCATTGAGCTTGGCCCGATAGCGGCTTCATAGCAGACCACAATCGGCCAATTTCAGCCAAATGCTGACCGGCAGCTTTGGGTTGTGGATTCAACCGGTCGCTGCAGGATCAGCGATGGGCTGAACATCCTCGGTTGACCTGCAACCTCCGGTACACTGCTCACCGTCAAGGAAATCGACAGGACACGGAATGCCATCTTCACACTCTTCATCCCTAACCAGTCGGCGCCGCTTCTGGGTGCGCTGGCTCCAGGCTGCCGCCCTGGCGCATTTGCTGGTAGGCGTCGGGCTGACGTGGGCTGGCCACAGCCTGCTGCTGAACGACTATCAACTGAGTATCGAGCAGGCCTTCTGGGGCCAGGCTGCACCCGTACCCGCACGCAACCAACAGGTCTGGTGGCTGGCCCTGTTCGGCGCCACCCTGCAAAGCTACTCGCTGTACATGCTCGGCCTCATCCACCTGGGTGATCGCCTTCGCAGCCACCAGGCCTGGGCCTGGTTGATTGCCGGCATTGTGCTTTGGGCACCTCAGGATGCCCTAATTTCGCTGCAGGTGGGTATCTGGTCGCATCTGGTTGTCGACGGCGTGGCCCTCCTGATCCTGATTCCACCACTGCTCTGGCTGTATCGCCATGACCGCTCTGTTTCCACTGTAAAAGGACTTGAACGTGGCTGAACTGCCTACACTGCACTGGGCCATTATCTTGCTGCTGTTCCAAGGGGTTCTTGGGGCGCTCGACACTCTCTACCATCATGAACTGACCGTGGCCCTGCCCCAGCGCCATAGTGCACGTCTGGAGTTGGCGATCCACGCAGTACGCTCGTGCTTCTACGGGGTCCTGTTCCTGGGCATTGCGCACGTTGCCTTTCAGGGGGGATGGGCCATTGTCGTTGCGGTGCTGTTTACCCTGGAAATCGGCTTAACCTTATGGGATTTCGTGGTCGAGGACCGTAGCCGCAAGCTGCCGGCGATCGAGCGCATCATGCATACGGTACTGGCAATCAACGCCGGTGCCTTTTTCGCCCTGTATGGCATGCAGTTACTGGAGTGGTCGCACCTGCCCAGCGGCTTGGTGGCAATCGATCTCGGCTGGCAAGGCTGGGTACTGACGCTGTTTGCCGTTGGCGTCACGGCTTCGGGCATCCGCGATGGCCTGGCGGCGCTGCGCATGCAGCGCAAGGGTCTGCCGCCCAACCTCTTTGCAGGGGCAGCCTACAAGCAGGTGCTGGTCACCGGCGGCACCGGTTTCATTGGCGAAGCGCTGGTCAACCAACTGCTTGATGCCGGTCACACCGTCACCGTGCTGGCCCGAGATCCGCTGCGCGCAGCCTACCTGTTCGATGGCCGGGCCCGCTGCGTGCGCGAACTGGGCAAGCTCGGTCATGGCGAACGATTCGATGTAGTAATCAACCTGGCCGGCGCGCCGGTCGCCGGGCCGCGCTGGTCGCCGCGGCGCCAGGCCCAATTACTCGCCAGCCGGGTCGCCACCACCGAGGCGCTGCTGGGCTGGATGAGACATGCCACCCACAAACCGGCGCTATGGATCCAGGCCTCAGCCATCGGCTACTACGGCGTGCGCGATGGCAGCGAACAGCTGGACGAAAACGCCAGCAAGGGTGAAGGCTTCATGGCCAAGCTGTGCGCCCACTGGGAGGCCGCGGCCAGGCCCGCCACCGACCTGGGGGTACGCCAGGTTGTACTGCGCCTGGGTGTGGTGTTCGGCCCCGGTGGAGCACTACCTGCGCTGCTGATGCCGTTGCGCCTGGGCTTTGGCGGGCGCATGGGCGATGGTCGGCAGATCATGAGCTGGGTGCACCGCGACGATGTGCTGCAGGTGATGGCACGGGCCATGGACGACACCTCGATGAACGGTACATACAACCTGGTCGCCCCCGAGCCCGTCAGCCAAGCCGAGTTCGTCGCGGCCGCCGGTACGCTGCTCAAGCGTCCGGTATGGCTACATGTTCCGGCAGCGCCGGTACGCCTGATCGCCGGCGAGATGGCCGAGCTGTTCTTCGACGGCCAGCGCGTGCAGCCGACCCGGCTGCAACAAGCCGGCCACCGCTTCCAGTACCCAACCCTGGACAGCGCGCTGCGCGACCTGGCCTGAGGAGCATCAATGAACAAGCCCTTGATGTACCTGTTGGCTGGCAATGGCAGTGCCGCCGACTGGTGGGACGATGCGCTCGCGCATTTTCGCCATTACCGGGTACAGGCCCTGGAGCTGCCTGGTTTTGGTGATAACCCACAGCCGCCCTGCACTGACCTGTCAGGCTATGCTCAGGCACTGCTGGAGATGACCGAGCCTGGCCAGGAAATCATGGCCGTGGGGGTGAATGCGCTTATCGTGCTGCATGCTTTGCAGCGCCGCCCGGGACACTTTGCCCGCAGCGTGCTGCTGGCGCCGGTCGGGGCGTTTCTCTGGCAGCGTCGCCTGCCGGCACTCATGTCGCCCCTGCCGCTGCGCAAGACCATCCACTGGCTGCTCGGCCACAAGCCACAATGGTTCGCCCGCAAGTTTTCCCGACACCGCTGGAGCGCTGCGCAATACCGCCGTATGGGCGCCGGCTATGCCCGATGCAGGGCCTTCATGCCCTATTGGGACCAACTGCGCGCCGACACAGCCCTGACGCTGCTGGAGTGGATCACCGACCCCATCGAGCTGGTCTGGGGCGATCAGGACCAGATGCTCGGCATTGCCCAGGCAGCAGCCTGGTCGGCAATCCTGGCCCGCGCCGACCTGCGCATCAGCCTGCAAGCAGGCTGGGGGCACTATCCCTGGATCGACGCACCCAGCGCATTCGCGACCTGGCTGGAATCAGGGGCGCAAGGCTTCGTCGCCCACACCAAGGGCGGTCGCTTGCGCCTGGCCGAGCTTGCCGGGCAACCGGTACCCCAGGCGCTGACCATTGAGCATGAAAGCGACCCGCGCCTGGCGCAGTTGCTTGCCAGCACCCCGCACATGACTTGGGCCGTACGCTCCTCCAGCTATGGCGAAGACCAGGCCGATGCGGCCAATGCCGGCCTGAGCACCACGTACCTGCGGGTAACGGCTAGCGAGGTTGCGGCCCGGGTACAGCAGCTGCGCGCTGCGGGTGTCGAAGAGGTCGTGGTGCAGCGCTTCATTACTCCCAAGCTCTCGGGTATCGCTTTTGTTCGCCATCTTGCGGTGGAACTGGAGTGGGTCGAGGGGCATCTGGAATCGCTCGCCGATGGCCAGGCCACGCCAGAGCGGGCAACCCTTTCGCGCCTGGGTTCAGCGTGGGAAAGCGGGCAGTTTCGGAACCTGCACGGGCTCGACGCAACCGCGCTATGGGGTTTCCTGCAAGGGGTGCTCAAGGTGTTCCATTATGTGCCCGGCGATGTCGAATGGGCCTGGGACGGCCAACAGCTCTGGCTGCTGCAGTATCGACCGATCAGCGAGCATGGCTGGCGACGCCACCTGACCGCGGCGAACATTGCCGAGATCCTGCCGCCACAGCCCAGCTGCTTTGTCGAATATGCCCAGCGCCGCGCAGCCGCAAGTATCCCGGCGATCATGGCACGTTGGGACTGCCGCATTCTGGAAAACAACGAACCCTTTACCGCTGTATTCGCTGGCGCTTCCTACATCAACAACGACTTGTTCCTGGCCCGCCTTGCAGACTGGGGCGTATCGGCCGCAAGCTATGCAGGCGAAGTAGGCGGCGCCACCCCGGTTCTGCCTTGGCGACCGCTGCGGCTACTGCGCTCGCTGCCGCTGTTCTGGCGCATGCAGCGCATAGCCCGAGGGCACCTGCATACCCTGGAGTCGGGGCTGCGCCGCTTTGATGATGAACTGACGCAGCTCAAGGCCGACGGCGCCAATGGCCAGCAATTGGCAGATTGGTTCAGCCGCTTCTATCTCTTCGTCGTGCAGGGCAATCTGTGCATCGCCACCGCACTGGCCAGTAGTGGCGGCGCCCTGTTCGGGCGCCCGCCAACCGCCTATGACGACCTGGGTTTCAGCCCGCATCGCCTGCCTTGGGAAACCGACCCAGGCACCCCACGCCCCAGCCATGCCGAACTGCCCCTGCAACCGCTGCCGCTCTGGCCCAGGCCCATCGCGATGGCCCACCGCCTTGGCTTTCCGGGGCTACGGGGGTACTACCTGCAGGTGCGCGAATGGTACCGGGACAACCTGATGCGTATCTTCTTCCGGGTGCACCACGCGATGCCGAGAGCCGAGCGTGCACGCTGGTTCGCACCACACCCTGAAGTGCGCAACCGCGTGGGCAGCTTCTGGCAAGATGGCCGCGAAGGCCTTGAGCAGGCTGCCGGTTTCATGATCTATCCCGGCCACGTGCGGGGCATTCTCGGCCAGGATATCCTTTTTGAGGACAGCCTCGACCCGGGGCGGCATGCCCAATATCAGCAGGCTAGCGCGGTGATCGCACGAATGGGTGGGCGGTTGTCCCACGGCTCAACCCTGCTGCGCGAGTTGCGCAAACCATCGGCGGTGCTGCCGCGGGTAGATCATGGATGGCTGGGCCGCGAGGTGGTTTATCGCGACGGGGAGTTGCGATTGTCGCACCCTGATAGCCAGTCGTGATGCAGTTTAAGAATTGTGGACTCCCAGCCATTGAAAGCAGCCATCTGCGTTTGCTTGTTTTACAGCTCACTGCCCGATGTTTCGGGCGTGGGCCTGGCACGCCCGCAGGGCAATTAATCCTTGGTCACCGGCATCGGTGATGGCGACAATTCGTTGAGCATGCGCTGGGTCAAGTTCGCCTCGCGCGGCGCCATGAACCACGCCGCTGGCGCCGGTGGTGGCTGCCCCCCCACAGCCACTACCTTGGGCTGGGGCGGCGAGAAGGACTGACAGCCGGAGGTCAGAAGTAGCGAGGCGATCGCGCAGGAGCGCTGGCGATACCCACCAAGTAACCGAAGTATTGTCAGCGCTGACAAAATAAACCCTTCCCATGGGTGATTTTTCTATGCCTCAGAAACGCAAAAAGCCCTGACTAATCAGGGCTTTAAAAGTGGCGGAAGCGTAGAGATTCGAACTCTAGGATAGTTGCCCATCGACGGTTTTCAAGACCGTTGCCTTAAACCACTCGGCCACGCTTCCTTGTATTGCGGGCGCCATAATACCGAAATGAAACAAGCTGTCAAACTCTCTATGTGGCTGCTTTGCGCGGCTCTGTTATGATCTTTGCATCTGAACGTTTCAAACCCACAGGAGTGTCGCCATGCGCGAACAGGATTACGCCGTCAATCACGGCCAGCAGGTCGAGCAGCAGGAGGTCAGCCGCGTCCTGCGTAACACATACGGGTTGCTGGCTATCACCCTCGCCTTCAGTGGCATCATGGCCTACGTGGCCCAGCAGATGCGCGTTGGCTACCCGAACATTTTCGTGGTGCTGATCGGCTTCTATGGCCTGTTCTTCCTCACCAACAAGCTGCGTGATTCGGTCTGGGGCCTGGTCTCCACCTTCGCCCTCACCGGTTTCATGGGCTTTTTGCTCGGCCCTATCCTCAACCGTTACCTGGGCATGGCCGGTGGCGCCGAGGTGGTCAGCTCGGCGTTTGCCATGACGGCCCTGGTGTTCGGTGGCCTGTCGGCCTATGTGCTGATTACCCGCAAGGACATGAGCTTCCTCGGTGGTTTCATCACCGCCGGTTTCTTCGTGTTGATGGGTGCGGTGCTGGCCAGCCTGTTCTTCCAGATCAGCGGCCTGCAGTTGGCGATCAGCGCCGGCTTCGTGCTGTTCTCGTCGGTGTGCATCCTGTTCCAGACCAGCGCGATCATTCACGGTGGCGAACGTAACTACATCATGGCGACCATCAGCCTGTATGTGTCGATCTACAACCTGTTCGTCAGCCTGCTGCAGTTGTTCGGCCTGATGGGTCGGGATGACTGATTGATTGCTGGTGTGATGCGTTGAGAGAAAGCCCGCTTCGGCGGGCTTTTTTGTGGGCGGCAGTTGGCAAGGCGTTGCCTTGCATCGCTGGCAAGCCAGCTCCCACAGGACAGTGGCCACCCTGGTAGCACTACCGCAATCGGGTGCGGGCCCGTAGAATGCGCTCCTTTTTTCTTCCGGGGCAGCACTCCCATGAGTTCAATCGAGCAAGGACCTGGCACAGCCACACAGGCCAATGAACTGGTCCTCGGCCTTGAAGACCGGCCGCGGCCACTGATTGCGATGCTGGCGGCGCTGCAGCATCTGCTGGCGATCATTGTGCCGATCGTCACGCCTGGCCTGCTGATCTGCCAGGCGCTGGGGGTTTCGGCCCGCGATACCAACCTGATCGTGTCGATGTCGTTGGTGATCTCCGGGATCGCCACCTTCGTGCAATGCCGTCGCTTCGGGCCGTTTGGTGCTGGGCTTTTGATTGTCCAGGGCACCAGCTTCAACTTTGTCGGGCCGTTGATCGCCGGTGGCGCGCTGATGGTCAAGCAAGGCACGCCGGTTGAAGGGGTGATGGCGGCGATTTTTGGCGTGGTGATTGCCGGTTCGTTCGTGGAGATGGGCATTTCGCGCATCCTGCCGTTCGTCAAACGCCTGATCACCCCGCTGGTGACCGGTATCGTCGTGTTGATGATCGGCCTGACCCTGATCAAGGTCGGCCTGATCAGCATGGGCGGCGGCTTTGCGGCGATGAGCAACGGCACCTTCGCCAATGGCGAGAACCTGCTGTTGTCGGGCGTGGTGCTGGCGATCATCGTGATACTCAACCGTATTCCGGTGGTGTGGATGCGCAGCTGCGCCATTGTCATCGCCCTGGCAGTGGGTTACGCCCTGGCCGGTTACCTGGGCCGCCTGAACTTCACCGGTATGCACGAAGCGGTGCTGTTCCAGGTGCCGGTGCCGCTGCATTTCGGCCTGGGTTTCTCCTGGGCGCTGTTCATTCCGATGCTGGTGATCTACCTGGTGACCTCGCTGGAAGCCATTGGTGATGTGACCGCCACCAGCAAGGTCTCGCGCCAGCCGGTGGAAGGCCCGCTGTGGATGCAGCGGATCAAGGGCGGCGTACTGGTCAACGGCGCCAACTCGCTGCTGGCCGGGGTGTTCAATACCTTCCCGAGTTCGATCTTTGCCCAGAATAATGGCGTGATTCAGCTGACCGGTATTGCCAGCCGCCATATCGGTGTGTGGATTGCGGCAATGCTGGTGATCCTTGGCCTGTTCCCAAGCGTGGCCGGGGTGATCCAGGCGGTGCCGGAACCGGTGCTCGGTGGCGCGGCGATGGTGATGTTCGGCGCGGTGGCGGCTTCGGGGATCAATATCCTGGCCAGCATCAGCCTGGATCGTCGTGCGCTGCTGATCATTTCCGTGTCGCTGGCGCTGGGTCTGGGGGTGGCGCAGGTGCCGGAGTTCCTCGCACATATGCCGTCGGCGCTGCGCAATGTGCTGGAGTCGGGGGTGGCGACCGGGGGGATTTGTGCCCTGGTGCTGAACTGGTTCTTGCCGGAGCATAAAGACAAGGCTTGAGACAGTGTTGAAGCCATCGCTGGCAAGCCAGCTCCTACAGGGGGCGAGGTAAGCCCTGAAGAGCCCGCGGCATGTTGCTGCGGGCTTTTTGCTTTATCATTCCCGCAGATTTGCTGAAAGAGCCTTCCATGAAGTTCGCCATTGCGGTTTTTTCTCCGGCCCATGCGCCCTCCTCGCGCCGCGCCCTGCGTTTTGCCCAGGCGGCGCTCGCCGGCGGGCATGAGATTGTCCGGCTGTTTTTCTATCAGGACGGTGTGCACAGCGCCTCGGGCAATGTCGTGGCGCCCCAGGATGAACTGGACCTGCCCGCCGAGTGGCGCGCGTTTGTCAGCGCGCAGCAGCTCGATGCCGTGGTGTGCATCGCCGCCGCCCTGCGCCGCGGCGTACTAAATGCCGAGGAAGCCCAGCGCTATCAGCGCCCGGCAGTCAACCTGCCGGCGCCCTGGGAGCTGTCCGGGCTTGGCCAGTTGCATGAAGCGGCGCAAGGCGCCGATCGGCTGATGTGCTTTGGAGGCGATTGAAATGGCCAAGTCCTTGCTGATTATCAGCCGCCAGGCGCCATGGGCCGGACCATCCGCCCGCGAAGCGCTGGATATCGCCCTGGCCGGCGGTGCTTTCGATCTACCGCTGGGCATGCTGTTTCTCGATGACGGCGTGTTCCAGCTCGCTCCCGGCCAGCAACCGGCCCAGCTGCAGCAGAAGAACCTCGCGGCCAACCTGCAGGCATTGCCGATGTTCGGTGTCGAGGAACTGTTCGCCGCCAGCAGCAGCCTGCAGGAGCGTGGCCTTGCCGCCGACACCCTGAGCCTGCCGGTGCAGGTGCTGGATGACGCTGCGCTGGCGGCGTTGATCGACCGTTTCGACCAGGTGGTGACCCTCTGATGAGCACCTTGCACGTGATTTGCCACTCGCCGTTTGGCGACAACCGCCTGAGCAGTTGCCTGCGCCTGCTGGGCAGCGCCGATGGCCTGCTGCTGTGCGGCGATGCGGTGTATGCCCTGCAGCCGGGCAGCGAGCCGCTGCGTACGCTGCAGGCCAGCCAACTGGACGGACGCCTGTTCGCCCTGGACGAAGACCTGCAGGCCCGCGCCATTGCCATCAGCGACCTGGGCAAGGCCATCGACTACCCGGCCTTCGTCGCGTTGTCGCTGCACTATGACAAGGTCAACAGCTGGCTATGAGTACCCTGACTGTCGGCGAGCGCAACATCGCCCTGGATAAAGACGGCTACCTGGTCGAACTGAGCGACTGGTCCGAAGAAGTGGCCACCGCCCTCGCCGCCCATGAAGACCTGGAACTGACCGCGGAACACTGGGAAGTGCTGGCGCTGCTGCGTGACTTCTACCAAGAGTTCGAGCTGTCGCCGGCCACCCGTCCGCTGATCAAGTACACTGCGCTCAAGCTGGGCGCGGACAAAGGCAACAGCCTGCACCTGAACCGCCTGTTCAAGGGCACCCCAGCCAAACTCGCCGCGAAACTTGCGGGCCTGCCGAAGCCGACCAATTGCATATGACCGACCACAGCCCGCTGATCACCGAAACCCCGGCCGAACACCCGTTTGCCCAATTCGTGCGCATCCTTGGCAAGGGCAAGCGCGGCGCCCGTGGCCTGAGCCGCGAGGAAGCCCGTGAGGCCATGGGCATGCTGCTCGATGGCAAGGTCGAGGAAACCCAGCTCGGCGCCTTCCTGATGCTGCTGCGCCACAAGGAAGAGAGCCCCGACGAGCTGGCCGGCTTCACCGAGGCCCTGCGTCAGCGCCTGCAAACACCCGCCATCCCGGTCGACCTGGACTGGCCAAGCTACGCCGGCAAAAAGCGCCACCTGCCCTGGTACCTGCTGGCCGCCAAGTGCCTGGCGGCCAACGGCGTGCGCATCCTCCTGCACGGCGGCGGCGCCCACACGGCCGGGCGGCTGTACACCGAACAGGTGCTGGGGCTGCTGCAGATTCCGCTGTGCCGGGACTGGCATGCGGTGTCGGAGGCGCTCGACACCCACCAGCTGGCCTTTATCCCGCTGCAGGACTGGGCACCGCGCCTGCAACGGATGATCGACCTGCGCAACACCCTGGGCCTGCGCTCGCCGATCCATTCCCTGGCACGGGTGCTCAACCCGCTGAATGCCCGCTGCGGCCTGCAGAGCATCTTCCACCCTGGCTACCAGGCAGTGCACCGCGAAGCCAGCCGGCTGCTCGGCGATACGACGATCGTGGTCAAGGGCGATGGCGGCGAGATCGAGATCAACCCGGACACCAGCAGCCACCTGTATGGCACTGCCAATGGCCTCGACTGGGATGAAGAATGGCCGGCCCTGGCCGCCCAGCGTCACGTCAAACCGGCAAGCCTTGAGCCCGAGCAACTATTGGCCGTATGGCGCGGCGATGAACAGAACAGCTATGGCGAACTGGCCGTGGTGGCGACCATGGCCCTGGCCTTGCGCGGCCTCGGCCAAGGCCGTGAAGAAGCCTTCGCCCAGGCCCAGCGCTATTGGGACCAGCGCCACTGATCGAAGAAACCGATCAAACAGGCCCGGACTTTGCGCTATTCGTTCGAATCCAGCTCCGTACACTGGGTTCTATCTCAAAACGAGTCGCCTAGGAGCTCAGCATGGGCCTGTTGATTGAAGGACGCTGGCATGACCAGTGGTATGAGAGCAGCAAGGACGGCGCCTTTCAGCGCGAAAGCGCACAGCGGCGCAACGCCCTGCCCGCCGCGCAAGCCGGGCGCTACCACCTGTATGTATCGCTGGCCTGCCCCTGGGCCCATCGCACCCTGATTTTTCGCAATCTCAAGGGCCTTGAGAGCCTGATCGATGTGTCGGTGGTCAGTTGGCTGATGGGCGAGCATGGCTGGACCTTCGACCAGAGCAAGGGCTCGACCGGCGACAGGCTCGAGCACCTGGACTTGCTGCACCAGCGCTATACCCGCGACGACCCGCACTACAGCGGCCGGGTCACAGTGCCGGTGTTGTGGGACAAACAAGAGCAGCGCATCGTCAACAACGAGTCGGCCGAGATCATTCGCATCTTCAACTCGGCGTTCGACGAGCTGACCGGCAATCGCCTGGACCTGTACCCCGAAGCGCTGCGCGGGCAGATTGAGGCGCTTAACGAACGGATTTATCCCGCGGTGAACAACGGCGTGTACCGCGCAGGCTTTGCCACTTCGCAGGCGGCCTATGAGCAGGCCTTCGATGAAGTGTTTGCCGAACTGGATCATCTGGAGCGGTTGCTCGGCACCCAGCGCTACCTGGCCGGGGAATACCTGACCGAGGCCGACTGGCGGCTGTTTACCACGCTGATTCGCTTTGATGCGGTGTACCACGGGCACTTCAAGTGCAACCTGCGGCGCATTGCCGATTACCCGAACCTGTCGAACTGGCTACGGGAGCTGTATCAGTGGCCGGGGATCGCCGAGACGGTGAATTTCGAGCATATCCAGAAGCATTACTACATGAGCCACAAGACCATTAACCCGAACGGGATCGTGCCTAAGGGGCCGTTGCAGGATTTTGAGCGGGGGCATGACCGGGAGCGGTTGTTGGGGCGGGGGATTTGGCGCAAGGCTGGGGAATAGGGGTGGATTCATCGCGGGTCAAGCCCGCTCCCACAGGAGCGGGCTTGACCCGCGATGCTGTTACGGCTGGGCGCCTTCGAACCAGGCCAGCTTCTCGCGAAGCTGCACCACCTCACCGACGATCACCAGGGTCGGCGCATGCACTTCATGCTCGGCCACAAGCTTGGGCAAGTCGGCCAAGGTGCCGGTGAACACCCGCTGGTTTGGCGTGGTGCCCTGCTGAACCAGTGCCGCCGGGGTGTCGGCTGCACGGCCGTGACGAATCAACTCGGCACAGATGGTCGGCAAGCCAACCAGGCCCATGTAGAACACCAGGGTCTGTGCCGGCGCCACCAGGTCATGCCAGGGCAGGTCACTGGTACCGTCCTTGAGGTGACCGGTGACAAAACGCACCGACTGGGCATAGTCGCGGTGGGTCAGCGGGATGCCGGCATAGGCCGAGCAACCACTGGCCGCGGTAATCCCCGGCACCACCTGGAACGGAATACCCTGGGCCGCCAGCTCTTCGATCTCTTCGCCGCCACGGCCAAAGATGAACGGATCGCCACCTTTGAGCCGCAACACACGCTTGCCTTGGCGCGCCAGGTCGACCAATTGCTGGTTGATCTGCGCTTGCGGCACGGCGTGGTCGGCGCGGCGCTTGCCGACGTAGATACGCTCGGCGTCACGGCGGCACAGTTCGATGATCGCCGGGGCAACCAGGCGGTCATAGAGCACCACATCGGCCTGCTGCATCAGGCGCAAGGCGCGGAAGGTCAGCAGGTCCGGGTCACCGGGGCCGGCGCCGACCAGATACACCTCGCCTGGCGCCTGGTAGGTGGCACCGTCGATCTTGGCTTGCAGCAGACGCTCGGCTTCAGCGCCCTGCCCGGCCAGTTGCCGCTCGGCGATCGGGCCCTGGAAGACATCTTCCCAGAAGCCGCGACGCTGATTGACGTCCGGGTACAGCGCCTTGACCTTGTGCCGAAAGCGCGCGCCAAGGCCGGCCAGTTCGCCATAGGCGGCGGGAATCCAGGTTTCCAGCTTGGCCCGGATCAGCCGCGCCAGCACCGGCGCATCGCCGCCGCTGGACACCGCAACCACCAGTGGCGAGCGGTCGACGATGGCCGGGAAGATCACCGAACACAACGCCGGCGCGTCGACCACATTGACCGGTACGCAGCGCTGCTGGGCATCCGCCGAGACCTGGGCGTTGAGCGCCTGGTCGTCGGTGGCGGCAATGATCAGCTGGCAGCCGTCGAGGTCGCCCGGCTGGTAACCACGGCTAAGGATTTCACCACCGCTGTGCCGGGCAAGCTCGGCCAGTTGCGCTTCGATCTCGGGCGCCACTACCCGCAGCACAGCCCCGGCATCAGCCAGCAGACGCGATTTGCGCAGGGCAATTTCGCCTCCGCCGACGATCAGCACACGGCTGCCGCGCAGTTTGTGGAACAGCGGCAGGAATTCCATTTAACCGATGACCTCCAGGCCACCCATGTACGGCTTGAGCACTTCCGGCACGCGGATCGAACCGTCGGCCTGCTGGTAGTTCTCCAGCACCGCCACCAGGGTACGACCGACTGCCAGGCCCGAACCGTTGAGGGTGTGCACCAGCTCCGGCTTGCCGGTTTCCGGGTTGCGCCAGCGCGCCTGCATACGGCGGGCCTGGAAGTCGCCACAGTTGGAGCACGAGGAGATTTCGCGGTACTTGTCCTGGCTCGGCACCCAGACTTCCAGGTCGTAGGTTTTTACCGCGCTGAAGCCCATGTCGCCGGTGCACAGCGCCAGCACCCGGTACGGCAGCTCCAGGGCTTGCAGCACGCGCTCGGCGTTGGCGGTCAGGCCCTCCAGGGCTTGCATGGATTTGTCCGGCTCGACGATCTGCACCATCTCGACCTTGTCGAACTGGTGCTGGCGGATCATGCCGCGGGTGTCGCGGCCCGACGCACCGGCTTCGCTACGGAAGCACGGAGTATGAGCGACAAACTTGATCGGCAGCTGCTTGGCGTCGAGGATCTCGCCGGCAACGATGTTGGTCAGCGACACTTCGGCGGTCGGGATCAGGTAGAAGTCGGCTTCGCCGTCGCGGCTGATCTTGAACAGGTCTTCCTCGAACTTGGGCAGCTGGCCGGTGCCTTGCAGCGCCGGGGCCTGGACCAGGTACGGAGTGTAGGCTTCTTCGTAGCCGTGCTCGCTGGTGTGCAGGTTGATCATGAACTGCGCCAGGGCGCGGTGCAGACGCGCGATCGGCCCGCGCAGCAGGGCGAAACGGGCGCCGGACAGCTTGGCGGCGGTTTCAAAATCCAGGCCGCCGCTCAACTCACCGAGGGCCACGTGGTCCTTGATCTCGAAGTCGAAGGCGCGCGGGGTGCCCCAACGACGGACTTCGACGTTGTGCTCTTCATCGGCGCCGACCGGCACGCTTTCGTCCGGCAGGTTGGGAATGCCCAGGAGGATGCCATCCAGTTCGGCCTGGATGCCGTCCAGCTCGACCTTGCCGCTGGCAAGCTCGCCCGCCATGCGCTCGACGTCAGCCATCAGCGGGGCGATGTCTTCGCCCTTGGCCTTGGCCTGGCCGATGGATTTGGAACGGGCGTTACGCTCGGCCTGCAGTTGTTCGGTACGGGTCTGCACCACCTTGCGGCGTTCTTCCAGTGCCTCGATGCGCGCGACATCCAGGCTGAAGCCACGGGAGGCCAGGCGGTCCGCCACTTCCTGAAGTTGGCCGCGTAACAGTTTGGAATCGAGCATATCGTTCTCTCGTTGGTTCAGAATTTGGTCAAAGACAGGCCGGCCCAGGTTGCGAGCAGCCCGCCAAATACGCTGACCCCGGCATAACCGAAGGCCAGCGGCGCCTGCCCGCTTTCAAGCAGGCGCACGGTATCCAGTGAAAAGGATGAAAAAGTCGTAAGACCGCCGAGAAACCCGACGATCAGGCCCGCGCGCAGCTCGACCGGCACCAGCGGGCGATGCAGAAACAACCCGTAGAGCAAGCCGATCAGCAGGCAGCCAATCAGATTGACCGCCAGCGTACCGAGATAGAAGTGGCGTGGCCAGTGCGCGTTGACCCAATTGGCAGTGGCAAAGCGCATCAAGGTGCCAACGATGCCCCCGGCGCTGACTGCGGCGATCACGGCAATCATGGCTTTCTCCGCTGCCGCGGGCTGTTGCGGTCGAGTTCGGCCAGGTGCTTGAGCTTCTCGCCGATCTTCAGCTCCAGGCCGCGCGGCACCGGTTGGTAGTAGTGGCGCGGCGCAAGGTTGTCGGGGAAGTAGTCTTCGCCGGCGGCGTAGGCATCCGGCTCGTCGTGGGCGTAGCGGTATTCGTCGCCATAGCCCAGCTGCTTCATCAGCTTGGTCGGGGCGTTGCGCAGGTGCAGCGGCACTTCCAGCGAACCGTGCTCGCCAGCTTCGCGCAGGGCGGTCTTGAAGCCCATGTACACCGCGTTGCTCTTCGGTGCACAGGCCAGGTAAGTAATGGCCTGGGCCACCGCCAGCTCGCCTTCGGGGCTGCCCAGGCGCTCCTGCACATCCCAGGCCGCCAGGCACAGGCTGAGGGCGCGGGGGTCGGCGTTGCCGATGTCTTCGCTGGCCATGCGCACCACGCGCCGGGCGATGTACAACGGATCGCAACCGCCATCGAGCATGCGTGCAAACCAGTACAAGGCGCCATCGGGGTTGGAGCCGCGCACCGATTTGTGCAGCGCCGATATCTGGTCGTAGAAAGCTTCGCCGCCCTTGTCGAACCGCCGGCGGCTGTCGCCGAGCAGGCTCTGCAGCAGCTCGACACCGATTTCGCCGCCGTCTTCGGCCAGGTCCGAGGCGTTCTCAAGAAAGTTGAGCATGCGCCGGCCATCGCCATCGGCGGCGGCCATGAGCATCTGGAAGGCTTCGTCGCCGACACGCAACTGGCGCTTGCCCAGGCCGCGCTCTTCGCTCAGGGCGCGATTGACCAGCTTGCGCAGCGCGGCTTCGTCGAGGCTTTTCAGCACATAGACCCGCGCCCGCGACAGCAGCGCGTTATTGAGCTCGAACGAAGGGTTCTCGGTGGTGGCGCCGATGAAGATCAGCGTGCCGTCTTCCACATACGGCAAAAAGGCGTCCTGCTGGGACTTGTTGAAGCGGTGCACCTCGTCGACGAACAGAATCGTCCGCCGCCCGTACTGCCCGGCCTGCTGCTTGGCAATGTCCACCGCGTGGCGAATCTCCTTGACCCCGGCCAACACCGCCGAGACGGTCTCGAAGTGGGCATCGCAGAACTGCGCCAGCAGCCGCGCCAGGGTGGTCTTGCCGACCCCGGGCGGGCCCCAGAAGATCATCGAGTGCAGCGCGCCCGCTTCCAGTGCCTCGCGCAGCGGCTTGCCGCGGGCCAGCAGGTGCTCCTGGCCGACGTACTCGTCCAGGTTGGCCGGGCGCAGGCGCGCGGCCAGAGGCTGGGCTACGGGGTCGCTACGAAACAGGTCCATGGACGGCGCTACTACCTCTTACTCGGAGATGACATCCGCACCTTTGGGGATGTCGAACTTGAACTTGCTCGCCGGGATCGCCTCGTTGGCCTTGACCGCGGTGAACAGGATGTTGGTGCGCTGGCCGACGCTGTCGATCAGTTGCATGTCATTGACCAGGCCGCGACGGAACGACAGGCGCAGGGAGTCGAACAGGGTGTCCTTGGTTTTCGGCTTGAGCACGAAATCCATGACTTCGCCCTGCTCTTTAGAGGTGATGTCGAAGCTCTGGCTGATCTTCGATACATCACCCGACAGCAGCAGTGCCGGGGTTTCGGTCAGGCGCTGGTCGAGTTTCTTGATGGTAGCCTGTTCCAGGTCCGGGTCCCACAGGGTGACGTTCTTGCCGTCCGACACCACCACTTGCTCGGCTGGTGCGTCGGTGTGCCAGTAGAACAGGCCCGGACGCTGCACGGCCATCTGCCCGGTGGTTTCCTGCAACTGGGTGCCGGTGCCATCGAGGGTCAGTTGAGAGAAATTGGCGCTGATGGTCCTGGATTTGTCCAGCAACTGGGTCAGGCGCGCCGCATCGGCCTCGGCGGCAATTGCCGAAGCGCTGGACAGGGCCATAGCGGAAACCAACAGCATGCGAATCAGGCGCATGGAAATCCTCGTTGCAGTATGAAGGGGCCGGCGGCCGTCACTGGCCGCCAGCAGGTTGGATCATCAGTCGCGGGACGGCCCGGGGGCAATCACTTCGCGCGAACCGTTGGTGTTCATGGCGGTGACCACACCGGCCATTTCCATCGCCTCGATCATCCGCGCGGCGCGGTTGTAGCCGATCTTCAGCTTGCGTTGTACGGCGGAGATGGACGCACGGCGGCTTTCCAGCACGAACTGCACGGCTTCATCGTAGAGCGCATCGGTCTCGGCGTCATCGCCGTCACCGCCACCACCGCCGCCGTCAAAGCCGCTGCCGGCCTCTTCGACGCCGCTGAGGATGTCGTCGTTGTAGTCCGGGGCGCCACGCAGCTTCCAGGCCTCGACCACGCGATGGACCTCGTCATCGGAAACGAAGGCGCCGTGCACACGGATCGGCAGGCTGGTGCCTGGTGGCATGTAGAGCATGTCACCGTGGCCGAGCAGCTGTTCGGCGCCGCCCTGGTCGATGATGGTGCGCGAGTCGATCTTGCTCGAGACCTGGAAGGCCATCCGCGTCGGGATGTTGGCCTTGATCAGGCCGGTAATCACATCCACCGACGGCCGCTGGGTGGCGAGAATCAGGTGAATACCGGCAGCACGGGCCTTCTGGGCGATACGGGCGATCAGCTCTTCGACCTTCTTGCCGACGATCATCATCATGTCGGCGAACTCGTCGACCACCACGACAATGGTCGGCAGGGTTTTCAGCAGCGGCGGCACGTCGTCCATGCTTTCGCGCTTGAACATCGGGTCGTAGATCGGCTCGCCGGCCTCTTCGGCGTCCTTGACCTTGCGGTTGAAGCCGGCCAGGTTACGCACGCCCATGGCCGCCATCAGCTTGTAGCGCCGCTCCATCTCGGCCACGCTCCAGCGCAGGGCATTGGCGGCGTCCTTCATGTCGGTGACCACCGGGCAGAGCAGGTGCGGAATGCCTTCGTAGATCGACAGCTCGAGCATTTTCGGGTCGATCATGATCAGCTTGGCGTCTTCCGGGCCCGACTTGAACAGGATCGACAGGATCATGGCGTTGACGCCCACCGACTTACCGGAACCGGTGGTACCGGCCACCAGCAGGTGCGGCATCTTTGCAAGGTCGGTGATCACCGGCTTGCCGCCGATGTCGTGGCCCAGGGCCATGGTCACCGGCGATTTGGCTTCGTCGTATTGCGGCGACGACAGCACCTCGGAGAAGCGCACGATCTGCCGGTCTTCGTTGGGGATCTCGATACCGACGGTGGTCTTGCCGGGGATCACTTCAACCACACGCACGCTGGTCACGGCCAGGGAGCGGGCCAGGTCCTTGGCCAGGTTGGAGATGCGGCTGACCTTGACGCCAGCGGCCGGCTGGATTTCGTAACGGGTAATTACCGGGCCCGGGTGGATCGAGTCTACCGAGACTTCTACGCCGAATTCCTTGAGCTTGATTTCCAGCAGATGGCCAACGCCAGCCAGGGACTCTGGCGAGTAGTTGACCTGCTTCTTCTCGGCAGGATCGAGGATCGAGATCGGCGGCAAGGTGCCTTCGATGGCGCTGTCGACGAACAGCGGCGCCTGTTTTTCCTTCTGCACGCGCTTGCTCGGCTCCGGCGCCTTGGCCGGGGCCGGCATGATCACCGGCGCCGGCTGCTGCACGCGCTCAGCGACGTGTTTGCTCAAGGCCTGGTCGCGCTCGATGATGCGCTCCTTGGCCTTGGCCTGCTCGCGGCGATCTGGCGCTACCGGGGCGACTACCTCGTGGACCTGGTCATCGACCTCACGCAGCTGCGCCACCAGGCGCTTGCGCTCGTTGCGCGCCTCCCACCAGCGGTTGGCGGCGCCCTGGAACAACTCGAACAGGTCGAGGGTGATCTTGCCGGTGACGTCCATGACCTTGAACCACGACAGGTCGGTGAACACCGTCAGGCCGAACAGGAACAGGGCGATGAACATCAGGGTGCTGCCCTGCACGTTCAGGGCGTTCTTGGCCAGGTCGCCGAGGCTTTCGCCCAGGGCGCCACCGGCCGATGCCGGCAAGCTGGCGGCGGAATGGAAATGAATATGCGCCAGCGCCGCGCCCGAAAGCACCAGGAACACCAGGCCGATCAGGCGCCAGGAAAACAGCCAGCCGCTCCACTGCCAGGGTTGGTGGCGTTCGCGGAAGATCTGCCAGGTCTTGATCGCCAGCAGCAACGGGAAGATGTAGGCGAAATAGCCCAGGACCATGAACAGGATGTCGGCGAAATAGGCACCGGCACGACCGGCGGCATTCTGCACCTGCTCGACGTTGCTGGTGTGGCTGAAGCCCGGGTCGGCCTGGTCGTAGGTCAGCAAGGCCATCCACAGGTACAGGCACAGCGCGCCCACGGCGATCAGCGCACCTTCCTTGAGCCGATAGTGCAGCTGCTGGCGCCAGAGCGGCACGGGCAAGGGACTGGGTGTTGCGGTGGATTTCTTCAAAACGCGTCTATTCCTGCGCTCATTGCGCGTCCAACAGTGATTGACCCAACTGAACAGTCAACAAACCACTACTTTTAACATTACTGCCCGCCTACCGCCATGGCGGCACGCCAGAATGAAGCGTAAACGGGGGCCAATTTCCTATACAGCAATTTGAGCACGCATTTTCTTTTGTGACAAAGGCTTATGCGGTGTTTTTGTGCAAGTGTGACAACAAAGGGTCATGCAAGTTGCCTGCAGGCACCACGCCTGTAGGAGCGGGCTTGTCCCGCGAGGCTTTTTCAGGCCATGCTGGGTGCCCTCCCCTCTTCCATCACTGGACCACGATGCTGACCTGGTTGAGCCGCGACACCCTGACCTTTCCGCCGCTGGACAAAGCCCTGCGCGACCCCAACGGCCTGCTCGCCGCCGGCGGCGACCTGAGTGCCGAACGCCTGGTGCAGGCCTATCGCCACGGCTGCTTCCCCTGGTACCAGGACGGCCAACCGATCCTCTGGTGGTCGCCTGACCCGCGCACCGTGCTGTTCCCCGACGAACTGCACGTGTCGCGCTCGCTGCGCAAGTTCATCCGCCAGGGCCATTACCAGGTCAGCTTCGACCAGGACTTTACCGCCGTCATCAACGCCTGCGCCGCGCCCCGCGACTATGCCGACGGCACCTGGATCACCGACAGCATGCAGGCGGCCTACCTGAAGCTGCACCAGCAGGGCTTTGCCCATTCGGTCGAGGTTCGCCGCGACGGTGAGCTGGTGGGCGGCCTGTACGGCCTGGCCATGGGCCGGCTGTTTTTCGGCGAATCGATGTTCAGTCGCGCCGACAACGCCTCCAAAGTCGGTTTTGTCGCCCTGGTCGAGCACCTGCAACAGGCAGGATTCGCCCTGATTGACTGTCAGATGCCTACCGACCACCTGCACAGCCTCGGCGCCCGCGCCATCGCCCGGGCCACCTTTGCCGACTACCTGCAGCATTATCTCGACCAGCCAAACCGCGCCAGCTGGGTTTGCTAGGCGAGTTTTTCCAGCTGGCTTACACTTAAAACAAAAGCATCTCCCGAGGGGTTGATCATGACAGAGCTGGCGCGGTTGAAGTTTTATGCCACTCAACCCCATTCCTGCAGCTACCTGCCAGACGAACAAGCCACCACGCTGTTTCTCGACCCGAGCCAGCCGATGGACGTCAACGTTTACGCAGACCTGTCGGAAATGGGCTTCCGGCGCAGCGGCGATCACCTGTATCGCCCGCATTGCCAGAACTGTAACGCCTGCGTGCCGGCGCGGATCCCGGCTGCACGCTTTCTGCCCAACCGCCAGCAAAAACGCATCCTCAAGCGCAATGCCGACCTGACCGTCACTGCCGCCCGCCCGGCCTTCAAGGAGGAGTATTTCGAGTTGTACCGGCGCTATATCGAGCAGCGCCACGCCGATGGCGATATGTATCCACCAAGCCGCGACCAGTTTTCCACCTTCCTGGTCCGCGACCTGCCGTTTTCGCGTTTTTACGAGTTCCGCCTGGACGACCGCCTGCTCGCGGTGGCGGTCACCGACCTGCTGCCCAACGGCCTGTCAGCGGTGTACACCTTCTACGAGCCGGACGAAGAACGGCGCAGCCTGGGCCGTTTCGCGATCCTCTGGCAGATCACCGAAGCCCTGCGCCTGGGCCTGGGCGCGGTCTACCTCGGCTACTGGATCAAGAACTGCAAAAAGATGAACTACAAGACCCAGTACCGCCCCATCGAGCTGTTAATCAATCAACGCTGGGTGACGTTGAACTGAAATCATTGGCTTGAAGTCCATTTTTCGGGCACAATGCACGCCACTTTTTTTGCCTGGCGCAGCTGTGCACCGGGCCATTAACTGGACACCGAGGGCTTTACTGCATGTCGAAAGAAGACAGCTTCGAAATGGAAGGCACTGTCGTCGACACCCTGCCCAACACCATGTTCCGTGTGGAGTTGGAAAATGGGCACGTCGTTACCGCGCACATCTCCGGAAAGATGCGCAAGAACTACATTCGTATTCTGACCGGTGACAAGGTCCGCGTCGAACTGACGCCCTACGACCTGAGCAAGGGGCGCATCACCTACCGCGCCCGCTAAGCGACACCAACGAAAACGCCCGGCTAAATGCCGGGCGTTTTTGTTGGCCCTGGAAAAGCATCGCTGGCAAGCCAGCTCCCACAGGGATTGTGTGGGAGCTGGCTTGCCAGCGATGGGCTGCATAGCAGCCCCAGCCTGCCTTATGCCATCTCAGCCGTGGTCTCGAAGTCGAACACCAGTTCGCCATCGCGGATGTCGATGTGCACCACACCGCCATGCTCGGCCAGCTCGCCGAACAGGATCTCTTCGGCCAACGGCCGCTTGATCTTGTCCTGGATCAGCCGCGCCATTGGTCGCGCGCCCATCTGCGCATCGTAGCCACCGGCCGCCAGCCAGCTGCGCGCCGCATCGCTCACCTCCAGCAGCACGCGTTTGTCTTCCAGTTGCGCCTGCAGCTCGATGAGGAACTTGTCCACCACGCTCTTGATCGTCTCGTGGCTGAGGCGGCCAAACTGGATGATGGTGTCCAGACGGTTGCGGAACTCCGGCGTGAAGCTCTTCTTGATCACTTCCATGGCGTCGGAGGAGTGATCCTGCTGAGTGAAGCCGATGGAGGCTCGCGCAGCGGTTTCAGCACCGGCGTTGGTGGTCATGATGACGATGACGTTACGGAAATCCGCCTTGCGCCCGTTGTTGTCGGTCAGGGTACCGTGGTCCATCACCTGCAGCAGCAGGTTGAAGACTTCCGGGTGGGCCTTCTCGATTTCATCGAGCAGCAACACGCAGTGCGGCTGCTTGGTGATGGCTTCGGTGAGCAGGCCGCCCTGGTCGAAACCGACGTAGCCCGGAGGCGCACCGATCAGACGCGAAACAGTGTGCCGCTCCATGTACTCGGACATGTCGAAACGCACCAGCTCAACCCCCAGGGCCTTGGCCAGCTGCCGCGCCGCCTCGGTTTTACCGACACCGGTAGGGCCGGCAAACAGGAACGAACCGACCGGCTTGTCCGGCGCCTTGAGGCCGGCACGGGACAGCTTGATGGCGGTGGCCAGCGAGTCGATCGCCGCATCCTGGCCGAACACCGTGAGCTTGAGGTCGCGCTCCAGGTTACGCAGCAGCTCCTTGTCGGAACTGGTCACGTGTTTTGGCGGAATCCGCGCGATTTTGGCGACGATGTCTTCGACCTGCGGCACGTCGATGCGCTTGACGCGCATCTCGACCGGCTGCAGGCGCTGGTAGGCACCGGCTTCGTCGATCACATCGATGGCCTTGTCGGGCATGTGCCGGTCGTTGATGTAGCGCGCTGCAAGCTCGGCAGCGGCGCGCAGGGCCTCATCGCTGTACTCGATGTTGTGATGGCTCTCGAAGCGCCCCTTGAGCCCACGCAGGATGCCCACGGTGTCCTCCACCGATGGCTCGCTGACATCGACCTTCTGGAAGCGCCGCGCCAGGGCCCGGTCTTTCTCGAAGATGCCGCGAAATTCCTGGAAGGTGGTCGAGCCGATGCAACGGATATCACCCGAAGACAGCAGCGGCTTGAGCAGGTTGGAGGCATCCATTACCCCGCCGGAGGCCGCACCGGCACCGATGATGGTGTGGATCTCGTCGATGAACAGGATCGCCTGCGGACGCTTGCGCAGTTCGTTGAGCAGCGCCTTGAAGCGCTTCTCGAAGTCGCCGCGGTACTTGGTGCCTGCCAACAGCGCACCCAGGTCCAGGGAATAGACCACGCTGTGGGCCAGCAGGTCCGGCACCTGGCCGTCGACGATGCGCTTGGCCAGGCCTTCGGCGATGGCGGTTTTACCGACACCGGCCTCACCGACCAGCAGCGGGTTGTTCTTGCGCCGACGGGCAAGGATCTGCGCCACGCGCTCGACTTCGAGCTCGCGACCGACCAGCGGGTCGATGCGCCCCTGACGGGCCTGTTCGTTGAGGTTGCTGGCATAGGCATCCAGCGGATTGCCCGACGATGACGTTTCGCCACCGTCCTCGTCCTGCATGTCCTGTTCGCCCTCGGAGTGCTCACCATGGCCCGGCACCTTGGAGATGCCGTGGGCGATGTAATTGACCACGTCGATACGCGCCACGCTCTGCTGTTTAAGCAGGAACACAGCCTGGCTTTCCTGTTCGCTGAAAATCGCAACCAGCACGTTGGCACCGGTGACTTCACGCTTGCCCGAGCTCTGGACATGGAAGACTGCGCGCTGCAGTACACGCTGGAAGCCCAGGGTTGGCTGGGTCTCGCGGTCCTCGTCGTGCACGGGGATCAACGGCGTGGTGGAGTCGATGAACTCCTGCAGGTCGTGTTTGAGTTTGTCGAGGTTTGCGCCGCAGGCGCGCAGAACGGTCGCGGCGGCCTCATTATCCAATAGTGCCAGCAGCAGGTGCTCGACGGTCATGAACTCATGACGCTTCGAGCGTGCCTCCTTGAAGGCCAGATTGAGGGTGACTTCGAGCTCGCGGTTTAACATAGCTTCACCTCATACCCAAGTGGCCGGCGATTAACCGTCCTTCTCGATTTCACAGAGTAGCGGATGCTGGCTTTCCCTTGCGTATTGGTTGACCTGCATGGCCTTGGTCTCGGCGATGTCCCGGGTAAACAATCCGCACACTGCCCGTCCTTCTGTATGGACGGCCAGCATGACCTTGGTCGCCAGCTCGCGATTCAGGTTAAAAAACACCTCGAGCACTTCGACGACGAAATCCATCGGTGTGTAGTCATCGTTAAACAAAACCACCTTGTACATGGGTGGCGCCTGCAGGGCCGGCTTGGCCTCCTGTATCGCCAGGCCAGAACCATCGTCCTCATGCGATTGCGGGCGATCCTGATTGAATGTTAGTCGAATCTGGCTATGTGCATGCATGGAAAGAAATTCATCATTTCGACAGGTTGGTTTATGGGTTGACCGCACAGGCGACGCGGGACAGCCGTCGCCTCACCTTGACTATCGGCAAAACGGTGTTACAACCAATAAGAACCCACCGTGGTCGATAAAGATCCGCGCAGTCAACCAGAATTTTCGCAGGTTCATATGCGGATGGAGTGGATGATACTCCAGTGATGGAGTCCTTTGCAGAGGGATATGAGGATGGCAAGCGGTAAAGTCAAGTGGTTCAACAACGCCAAGGGCTATGGCTTCATCAATGAAGACGGGAAAACAGAGGATCTGTTCGCACACTATTCGGCTATCCAGATGGACGGTTATAAAACCCTGAAAGCCGGACAACCCGTCAGTTTCGAGATCATCCAGGGCCCCAAGGGCTTGCACGCGGTGAACATATCGAACCTCGCCGCACAAACCACCGCCTCCCCCACCCCCAACCCGCAAACGACTGAAGCCTGAGCCGGCGATCAGACATAAAAAAACCGGCCAGCCCGCAAGGACTGGCCGGTTTTCTTGTGCCGCTTACATGTGCTTGATCAAGGCCTCACCGAAACCGGAGCTGCTGACCAGGGTCGCGCCTTCCATCAGGCGTTCGAAGTCGTAGGTCACGGTCTTGGCGGCGATGGCGCCGTTGGTGCCCTTGATGATCAGGTCGGCCGCCTCGGTCCAGCCCAGGTGGCGCAGCATCATCTCGGCGGAGAGAATCACCGAACCCGGGTTGACCTGGTCCTTGCCGGCGTACTTCGGCGCGGTGCCGTGGGTGGCTTCGAACATCGCCACGGTGTCGGACAGGTTGGCGCCCGGGGCAATACCGATGCCGCCGACTTCCGCCGCCAGGGCGTCGGACAGGTAGTCACCGTTGAGGTTGAGGGTGGCAATCACGTCGTATTCGGCCGGGCGCAGCAGGATCTGCTGGAGCATGGCGTCGGCAATGGCGTCCTTGACGATGACTTCACGGCCGGTTTTCGGGTTCTTGAACTTCATCCACGGGCCGCCATCGAGCAGCTCGGCGCCGAATTCGTTCTTGGCCACTTCGTAGCCCCAATCCTTGAAGGCACCTTCGGTGAACTTCATGATGTTGCCCTTGTGCACGATGGTCAGCGACTTGCGGTCGTTGTCCACCACATACTGCAGGGCCTTGCGCACCAGGCGCTGGGTGCCTTCCTTGGAGACCGGCTTGATGCCGATGCCGCAGTCCTGGTCGAAACGGATCTTGGTGACGCCCATTTCTTCTTTCAGGAACTTGATGACCTTGTTCGCTTCCGGCGAACCGGCCTTCCACTCGATGCCGGCATAGATGTCTTCGGAGTTTTCGCGGAAGATCACCATGTCGACGTCACCCGGCTTTTTCACCGGGCTCGGCACGCCCTGGAACCACACCACCGGGCGCAGGCAGACGTACAGGTCCAGCTGCTGGCGCAGGGCAACGTTGAGGGAACGGATACCGCCACCGACCGGGGTGGTCAGCGGGCCCTTGATGGACACCACGTAATCCTTGACCGCGTCCAGGGTTTCCTGGGGCAGCCAGGTGTCCTGGTCGTATACCTGGGTGGCTTTTTCACCGGCGTAGACTTCCATCCAGGAAATCTTGCGCTTGCCCCCATAGGCTTTCTCTACAGCAGCATCAACCACTTTGATCATGACGGGGCTTACATCTACGCCAATGCCGTCGCCTTCGATGAACGGGATGATCGGATTATCAGGAACATTGAGAGAATGGTCCGCATTGACGGTGATTTTGTCGCCGACTGCCGGAACCTTGATTTTCTGGTATCCCATGCTGCACTCCGTTTTTTTTGGTGTGGTTCGTCATCTGGATCCTCTGAGCGTACCCCAGTTGAACGGCAACGGGAACCACGTGCGCAAATGCCCTGCAATGGGGCAGCAACACCTACATCTTTGGTCTAAAAAAGCCCCTGCGACCGGTTGATCTTGATCAATACGACCAAGGCTTTGGTATACTCGCCCGGTGACCAAAGGGTCACTGGGGGCGAACCGTCTGAAACGAGACCTGCGGCCCCGACAAGACTGGGCTGTTACCGCAGTTCAGCCGTTTGACACTCGACTGATGCAATCCACCATCACCGCCCAGAATCTTCGACCTTCTGCTCATGGATGTGTCTGAGCGAAGCGCCTACCCTGCGCACCTCGAGATTCTGCGCACGCTCAGCAAAACAGAGAGTTAACCCGAATATGCCCACCCGATCCAAGATCATCTACACCTTCACCGACGAAGCCCCCGCCCTCGCCACCTATTCATTGCTCCCCGTCATCGAAGCCTTCACCGCTTGCGCCGACATCGCCGTAGAAACCCGGGACATCTCTCTGGCCGGCCGTATCCTTTCTGCCTTCCCTGAACAGCTCGGCGCCGACAAGCAAGTGGCCGACCACCTGGCAGAACTGGGCCAACTGGCAACCACGCCAGAAGCCAACATCATCAAGCTGCCGAACATCAGCGCCTCGGTGCCGCAACTGAAGGCCGCGATCAAGGAACTGCAAGCCAAGGGCTTCAACATTCCTGACTACCCTGAAGCCGCCGCCACCGACGCCGAGAAAGAAGCCAAGGCTCGCTACGACCGCATCAAGGGCAGCGCCGTGAACCCGGTCCTGCGTGAAGGCAACTCCGACCGCCGCGCCCCGCTGTCGGTCAAGAACTACGCACGCAAGCACCCGCACAAGATGGGCGCCTGGGCTGCCGACTCCAAGTCCCACGTGGCCCACATGAGCCAGGGCGACTTCTACGGCAGCGAGAAAGCCGCGCTGATCGACGCCGATGACAGCCTGCGCATCGAACTGCTGGACAAGAACGGCAACACCACCGTCCTGAAAGAAAAAACCGCGGTCAAGGCCGGCGAAATCGTCGACTGCGCGGTCATGAGCACCAAGGCGCTGCGTAAATTCATCGCCGCCGAAATCGCAGACGCCAAAGCCAAGGGCGTGCTGCTGTCGGTGCACCTGAAAGCCACCATGATGAAGGTCTCCGACCCGATCATGTTCGGCCAGATCGTTGCTGAGTACTACCAGGACGCGCTGAACAAGCACGCCGCGGTACTGGAGCAGATCGGTTTCAACCTGAACAACGGTATCGGCGACCTGTACGCCCGTATCAAGACCCTGCCAGCCGAGCAGCAGGCGCAGATCGAAGCCGACGTCAAAGCCGTCTACGATGTCCGCCCGGCCCTGGCCATGGTCAACTCCGACAAGGGCATCACCAACCTGCACGTGCCGAGCGACGTCATCGTCGACGCCTCGATGCCGGCGATGATCCGTGACTCGGGCAAGATGTGGAACACCGAAGGCCAGCTGCAAGACACCAAGGCGGTGATCCCGGATCGTTGCTACGCCACCATCTACCAGGCCGTTATCGACGACTGCAAGCAACACGGCGCCTTCGATCCGACCACCATGGGCAGCGTGCCGAACGTTGGCCTGATGGCGCAGAAAGCCGAAGAGTACGGCTCCCACGACAAGACCTTCCAGGCCAAGGCCGACGGCGTGATCCGCGTGGTTGACGGCAAGGGCAACCTGCTGCTGTCCCAGGACGTCGAAGCCGGCGACATCTTCCGTATGTGCCAGGTCAAAGACGCGCCGATCCAGGACTGGGTCAAGCTGGCCGTCAACCGTGCCCGCGCCAGCAACACCCCGGCGCTGTTCTGGCTCGACCCGCATCGCGCCCACGACGGCGTGCTGATCGAGAAGGTCCAGAAGTACCTGAAAGACCACGACACCACCGGCCTGGACATCCGCGTCCTGTCGCCTGTCGAGGCCATGAAGGTTTCCCTGCAGCGCATCCGCGCGGGCCAGGACACCATCTCGGTCACCGGCAACGTGCTGCGCGACTACCTGACCGACCTGTTCCCGATCATGGAACTGGGCACCAGCGCCAAGATGCTGTCGATCGTGCCGCTGATGAACAACGGCGGCCTGTTCGAAACCGGCGCCGGCGGTTCGGCACCCAAGCACGTCCAGCAACTGGTTGAAGAGAACTTCCTGCGCTGGGATTCCCTGGGCGAGTTCCTGGCCCTGGCGGCTTCCCTGGAGCACCTGAGCACCGCCTACACCAACCCGAAAGCCAAGGTACTGGCGGCGACCCTGGACCAGGCCACCGGCCAGTTCCTGGACACCAACAAGTCCCCTGCGCGCAAGGTCGGCGGTATCGACAACCGTGGCAGCCACTTCTACCTGACCCTGTACTGGGCCCAGGCCCTGGCCGCCCAGAGCGACGACGCCGCCCTGCAAGCGCGCTTCGCCCCACTGGCAAAAGCCCTGGCCGAGCACGAAGCGACCATCGTCGCCGAGCTCAACGCCGTGCAGGGCAAGCCGATTGACATCGGTGGTTACTACTACCCGGATGCCGAGCTGACCAGCAAGGTGATGCGCCCGAGCCAGACCTTCAACAGCGCGATTGCCGCACTGTAAGGTTCGCTTGACGTAACATCGAAAGCCCCGGCCACGCACCGGGGCTTTCGCTTTTTCAGCGGCCTCGTCGCGGGGCAAGCCCGCTCCCACCCTGTAGGAGCGGGCTTGCCCCGCGATGAGGCCCGGTAAATCAGCACAGGACCACTCAATGACCTGGCAACCCCACATCACCGTCGCCACTATCATCGAAGACCAGGGCCGCTTCCTCATGGTCGAGGAATTCAAGGCCGGCAAGCACGTATTCAACCAGCCCGCCGGCCACCTTGAGGCCAACGAAAGCCTGCTCGACGCCGCCCGGCGCGAAACCCTCGAAGAAACCGCCTGGGAGGTCGAGCTGACCGGCATCGTCGGCATTTACCTGTATACCGCCCCCAGCAACGGCGTGACCTACCAGCGCATCTGCTTCGCCGCCAGGCCGCTCAAGCACCACCCCGAGCGCGCCCTGGACAGCGACATCGTCCGCGCCGTGTGGCTGAGCCGCGAGGAGCTGCTGGCCGACCCCGAGCGCTGGCGCAGCGAGCTGGTACCGCGCTGCATCGACGACTACCTGGCCGGCCCGCTGCACAGCCTGGCGTTGATTCGCGACTGACAGCGACGATGCCTTGAAGGCCGCAGCCTGATAGAATCGTTGTCTTTTTCCAGATACACAGCCGGTACCTATGACCAGTCCAGCACTTTACGAACCCGAAAAGACACGCGTTATCGTCGGCATGTCCGGCGGCGTGGACTCTTCCGTCTCCGCCCTCCTGCTGATGGAGCAGGGCTACCAGGTGGAAGGCCTGTTCATGAAGAACTGGGAAGAGGACGACGGCACCGAATACTGCACCGCCCGCGAAGACCTGGCCGACGCCCAGGCCGTGTGCGACCGTATTGGCATCAAGCTGCACACCGCCAACTTCGCCGCCGAATACTGGGACAACGTCTTCGAGCATTTCCTGGCTGAATACAAGGCCGGGCGCACGCCGAACCCGGACATCCTCTGCAACCGCGAAATCAAGTTCAAGGCCTTTCTCGACTACGCACTGATGCTCGGCGCCGACCTGATCGCCACCGGCCACTACGTGCGCCGCCGCGACACTGACGGGCGCACCGAATTGCTCAAGGGCCTGGACCCGAACAAGGACCAGAGCTACTTCCTGCACGCCGTTGGCGGCAAGGAAATCGCCCGCACGCTGTTCCCGGTCGGCGAACTGGAAAAACCCGAAGTGCGCGCCATCGCCGAGAAACACGGCCTGGCCACGGCGAAGAAGAAAGACTCCACCGGTATCTGCTTTATCGGCGAGCGCCGCTTCAGCGACTTCCTCAAGCAGTACCTGCCGGCACAACCGGGCGAGATCCAGACCACCGACGGCGAAGTCATCGGCCGTCACCACGGCCTGATGTACCACACCATTGGCCAGCGCCAGGGCCTGGGCATCGGCGGCCTGAAAGACGCCGGTGACGAGCCGTGGTACGTGCTGGAGAAAGACCTCACCCGCAACGTGCTGGTGGTCGGCCAGGGTAACGAACACCCATGGCTGTTCTCGCGCGCCCTGCTGGCGTCGGAGATCTTCTGGGTCAACCCTATCGACCTGTCCAGCCCACGACGCCTGACGGCCAAGGTGCGCTACCGCCAAAGCGATCAGGGCTGCACCCTGGAACAGACCGCAAGCGGCTACCGCGCGGTGTTCGACGAGCCACAGCGGGCGGTGACGCCAGGCCAGTCGGTGGTGTTCTATGACGGCGAAATCTGCCTCGGCGGCGGCGTGATCGAAACCGCCGAGCCGTGGAGCGCGCGCGCATGAATGCCATGCAAGAGCAGTTGATTGCCCTGGGCGGGGTGTTTCAAGCAGCGGTGCTGGTTGACCGCATCGCCCGCACCGGCCAGGCCAGCGAGGCGAACCTGGGCTGCATGCTCGGCAGCCTGCTGGTGCGCGACCCCAAGGACACCCTGGAGGTGTTCGGCGGCGACGACCTGAACCTGCGTGACGGCTACCGCGCCCTAGCCAGCGCCCTGGAGCGCGACCCGGGCAGCCTGCAGCGCGAGCCACTGCGCTATGCCCTGTCGATGCTGGGCCTGGAGCGCCAGCTGGCCAAGCGCGGCGACATGCTCGATGTGATCGGCAACCGCCTGCCGCAAATCCAGTCCCAGGCCGAGCATTTCGGCCTGGTGCATGAAAACGTCATTGCTTCCAGCGGCGCCCTGTACCAGGACACCCTGAGCACCCTGCGCCAACGCATCCAGGTGCATGGCGACATGCGCCACCTGCAGCAGCCAAGCAATGCCTCGAAGATTCGCGCCCTGCTGCTCGCCGGCATCCGCGCCGCGCGCCTGTGGCGACAGCTGGGCGGCCATCGCTGGCAGTTGGTGGTCAGCCGGCGCAAACTGCTCAAAGAGCTGTATCCGATGTTGCGTGGCTGACCAAGCTATCGCGGCTGTAGGAGCGGGCTTGCCCCGCGATGAGGCCAGCAAATATCACCAGATTTACCGGCAGACCATTTGTCAGCCACCCGACCCGGGCGCGTTTTTCATGTATGATATGCGCCCTTTTCAAAGCCTGACTGTCCGAGAACACCCCATGCAGCTTTCCTCGCTCACTGCGGTTTCCCCTGTTGACGGCCGCTACGCCGGCAAAACCCAGGCCCTGCGCCCTATTTTCAGCGAATACGGCCTGATCCGTTTCCGCGCCCTGGTCGAGGTTCGCTGGCTCCAGCGCCTGGCCGCCCACCCGCAGATCGCCGAGGTTCCGGCCTTTTCCGCCGAAGCCAACGCCCTGCTCAACGGCCTGGCCGATGAGTTCGCCCTCGAGCACGCCGAGCGCGTCAAAGAGATCGAGCGCACCACCAACCACGACGTCAAGGCCATCGAGTACCTGCTCAAGGAGCAGGCCGCCAAGCTGCCGGAGCTGGCCAAGGTCAGTGAATTCATCCACTTTGCCTGCACCAGCGAGGACATCAACAACCTGTCCCACGCCCTGATGCTGCGCGAAGGCCGCGACAGCGTGCTGCTGCCGTTGATGCGCCAGATCGCCCA
Organism: Pseudomonas sp. SBB6; assembly: GCF_024213215.1. NCBI lineage: Bacteria > Pseudomonadati > Pseudomonadota > Gammaproteobacteria > Pseudomonadales > Pseudomonadaceae > Pseudomonas > Pseudomonas sp. SBB6. Next base: position 32,723 of record NZ_JANAVH010000016.1, read on the forward strand.
GGCTATCCGTGAGCTGGCCCACCGCTTCGCCGACGTGCCGATGCTGTCGCGCACCCACGGCCAACCGGCGTCGCCAACCACCCTGGGCAAAGAACTGGCCAACGTCGTCTACCGCCTGGAGCGCCAGATCGCCCAGGTTGCCGCCGTACCGCTGCTGGGCAAGATCAACGGCGCCGTGGGCAACTACAACGCCCACCTGTCGGCCTACCCGCAGATCGACTGGGAAGCCAACGCCCGCGCCTTCATCGAAGACGAGCTGGGCCTGGTGTTCAACCCGTACACCACCCAGATCGAGCCGCACGACTACATCGCCGAGCTGTTCGACGCGATCGCCCGCTTCAACACCATCCTGATCGACTTCGACCGCGATGTCTGGGGCTACATCTCCCTGGGCTACTTCAAGCAGCGCACCATCGCTGGCGAAATCGGCTCCTCGACCATGCCGCACAAGGTCAACCCGATCGACTTCGAAAACTCCGAAGGCAACCTGGGTATCGCCAACGCCCTGTTCCAGCACCTGGCCAGCAAACTGCCGGTTTCGCGCTGGCAGCGTGACCTGACGGACTCCACCGTCCTGCGCAACCTCGGCGTCGGTTTCGCCCACAGCGTGATCGCCTACGAGGCCAGCCTCAAGGGCATCAGCAAGCTGGAAATCAACCAAGCGCGTATCGCCGAAGACCTGGACGCCTGCTGGGAAGTCCTCGCCGAGCCGATCCAGACCGTCATGCGCCGCTACAACATCGAGAACCCCTACGAGAAGCTCAAGGAGCTGACCCGTGGCAAAGGCATCAGCCCTGAAGCGCTGCTGACCTTCATCGACGGCCTGGACATGCCCGCAGACGCGCGCACCGAGCTGAAGCAGCTGACTCCGGCCTCCTACATCGGTAATGCTGCGGCCCAAGCCAAACGCATCTGATCTGCGCCCTGCGCGTAAACGCCCGGCTCAGCCGGGCGTTTTTATTACCGAAAGAAAATTACTTTTTTTCAATAGGTTACACATGAATCCTGATACTCCTCTGCAGCTTCTGGGCGGCCTCACTGCCCGCGAATTCATGCGCGACTACTGGCAGAAGAAACCCCTGCTGGTACGCCAGGCCTTCCCCGACTTCGAAAGCCCGATCGATGCCGACGAACTGGCAGGCCTGGCCCTGGAAGAAGAAGTCGAATCGCGCCTGGTCATCGAGCACGGCGAGCGCCCATGGGAACTGCGCCGCGGCCCGTTCGAAGAAGATGCCTTCAGCACCCTGCCCGAGCGCGACTGGACCCTGCTGGTGCAGGCGGTCGATCAGTTCGTGCCGGAAGTCGGCGAGATGCTGGAGCACTTTCGCTTCCTGCCAAGCTGGCGCATCGACGATGTGATGATCAGCTTCGCAGCGCCCGGCGGCAGCGTCGGCCCGCACTTCGACAACTACGATGTGTTCCTGCTGCAAGGCCAGGGCAAGCGCAACTGGAAGATCGGCCAGATGTGCGACAGCGACAGCCCGCTGCTGGAGCACGCCGACCTGCGCATCCTCGCCGAATTCGAGCAGAGCGACGAGTGGACCCTGGAGCCCGGCGACATGCTCTACCTGCCGCCACGCCTGGCCCACTACGGCATTGCCGAAGATGACTGCCTGACCTATTCGGTGGGCTTCCGCGCGCCGGGCGCCGCTGAAGTGCTGACCCATTTCACCGACTTCCTCAGCCAGTTCCTGCCTGACGAAGAGCGTTACACCGACGCCGACGCCGAGCCGGTCAGCGACCCGCACCAGATCCAGCACGACGCCCTCGACCGCCTGAAAAAGCTGCTCACCGAGCACATGGGCGACGAGCGCCTGCTGCTGACCTGGTTCGGCCAGTTCATGACCGAACCACGCTATCCGGAGCTGGTCAGCGGCGAGCCGCTGGACGAAGTCGAGCTGATCGAGAGCCTGGCCCAGGGCGCGATCCTGATCCGCAACCCGAGCGCGCGCCTGGCCTGGTCGGAAGTCGACGACAACCTGCTGCTGTTCGCCAGCGGCCAGAGCCGCCTGCTGCCGGGCGACCTGCGCGAGCTGCTGAAACTGATCTGCGCCGCCGACGCGTTGCACATTGAAAACCTTGAGCAGTGGCTTGAAAACGATCAAGGCATTACCTTGATCTGCGAACTGGTCAAACAAGGAAGCCTGGGGTTTGCCAATGAATAAGATTCGCGTCCGTCTCGCCGACTGGCAGAAAGACAACGCTGATATCCGCCGCATTCGTGAAGCTGTGTTCATCGCCGAACAGAACGTGCCGCCGGAGCTGGAGTGGGATGCCGACGACAACACTGCCGTGCATTTTCTGGCCATGGAGGGTGACTACGCCATCGGCACCGCCCGCCTGCTGCCCGACGGCCAGATCGGCCGGGTCTCGGTGCTCAAGGACTGGCGCGGGCTGAAGGTCGGTGACGCGCTGATGCAGGCGGTGATCGTCGAAGCGCAGAACCGTGACCTCAAGCAGCAGATGCTCAGCGCCCAGGTACACGCCACGCCGTTCTATGAGCGCCTTGGCTTCAAGGTGGTCAGCGAAGAGTTCCTCGAGGCGGGTATTCCGCACGTGGACATGGTTCGCGAATCGCGCGAACTGGTCTGATTGCGATTAGGGCTGCCTTGCAGCCCATCGCCGGCAAAGCCGGCTCCCACAGGTTCGATGCCAACCTGATCCTTGTGGGAGCTGGCCTTGCCGGCGATGGGCTGCGAAGCAGTCCTCAGCCTGACAACCTCGCTCCCATAACTGCTACAAATTTGCCATCATGTCCACTCCACCCGCGGAGATCATGGACATGCCGCTACGCCCCCTTCTCGCCTCCCTGCTTCTGTCGTTCAGCCTGAGTACGCTGGCCGCCACTGAAGTCCTGCCGCTGAACCATCGCACCAGCGCTGAAATCCTCCCCACCGCGCAAGCCTTCATCGGCAAGGACGGCAGCGTCAGCGCCTTCGAGAACAAACTGATCGTCAACGCCGAACCCGAGCGCATCGACGACCTGCGCTCCCTGCTGCAACAGCTGGATACCGCGCCGCGTCGACTGCTGATCAGCGTCGACAACAACGACAGCAATTTCCAGGACAACCGCGGCAATGCCCGGGTCATTCGCTACGGCACCAGCAACCGCGAAGGCGGCCTGCAGCAAGTCCAGGCCAGCGAGGGCAGCCCGGCGCTGATCCAGGTCGGCCAGAGCATCCCGGTCACCAGTACCAGCACCGACAGCGATGGTCGGGTGCAGAGCGACACTGAGTACCGCAACGTCACCCAGGGCTTTTACGTCACTGCCAGCGTCACTGGCGACACCGTGCACCTGAACATCAGTACCAACAATGACCGGATGAGCCAGGAACGTCCCGATGTAGTGAAGGTGCAAAGTACCGACACAAAAGTCACCGGCAAGCTCGGGGAGTGGATCACCTTGGCAGGGGTCAACCAGCAGAGTCAGTCCGAACGCAGTGCTTCGGCCCTCAGTTACAGCACCCAGCGCGGTGAAAACATGACATTGCGGGTAAAAGTCGACGCTTTGGACTGAACCCAGACAAATCAAGGCCTCGACCAAAGGCCTCGAAACTGACTGATGAGTCGTATTAGACCAAAGATGTAGTGGTGATAAAAAACCACTACAAAACATTTGACGACCCCGAAACGTCGAGGCATGATGGCCCCGCTCCCGCTGATCAGAGGCCCTGGCAAGGGCCTTCGAGCCGCGCTCTAACCCACCCACCTGAGCCGGCTCGTGTCTGTACCGCCCACAAGGCAGTTTGACGAGATTGCGACTGGAACGAAGTTGTCCCGAGGGACGGAAGCGCATCAAAAGGTACCCGGCAGCACTGTTCATTGCAGTTCGGCAACCACGAGCCACCCTGCAACGAAAACCTCGCCCACCTGCTCACTTCCCCCTTCGAGCCCCCATCGTTCGACCGTCGCATATTTCGCCCATACTGACCTTTGCCAGGCTTCTGATCTGCGCAGTAGAGAGCGAGAATTTTTACCCAAGACCGATGCGACGAGGTTTATTTCCATGGCACTGACACGCGAACAGCAAATTGCAGCCCTCGAAAAAGACTGGGCCGAGAACCCGCGCTGGAAAGGCGTGACCCGTACCTACACCGCCGCTGATGTCGTTCGTCTGCGTGGCTCGATCCAGCCTGAGCACACCCTGGCCCGCCTGGGTGCCGAGAAGCTGTGGAAGCTGGTCACCCAGGGCGCACACCCGTCCTTCCGTCCAGAGAAAGATTTCGTCAACTGCATGGGCGCCCTGACCGGCGGCCAGGCCGTGCAACAGGTCAAAGCCGGTATCCAGGCGATCTACCTGTCCGGCTGGCAAGTGGCTGCCGACAACAACTCGGCCGAGTCCATGTACCCAGACCAGTCGCTGTACCCGGTGGATTCGGTTCCTACCGTGGTCAAGCGCATCAACAACTCGTTCCGTCGCGCCGACCAGATCCAGTGGAAAGCCGGCAAGAACCCGGGCGACGAAGGCTACATCGACTACTTCGCGCCGATCGTGGCTGACGCCGAAGCCGGTTTCGGCGGCGTCCTGAACGCCTACGAGCTGATGAAGAACATGATCGAAGCAGGCGCCGCCGGCGTTCACTTCGAAGACCAGCTGGCCTCGGTGAAAAAATGCGGCCACATGGGCGGCAAGGTACTGGTTCCAACCCAGGAAGCCGTACAGAAGCTGAGCGCTGCCCGTCTGGCGGCTGACGTTGCCGGTGTACCGACCATCATCCTGGCCCGTACCGACGCCAACGCCGCTGACCTTTTGACCAGCGACTGCGACCCGTACGACCAGCCATTCGTGGTTGGCGAGCGCACCCAGGAAGGCTTCTACAAGGTTCGCGCCGGCCTCGATCAAGCCATCGCCCGCGGCCTGGCTTACGCGCCATACGCCGACCTGATCTGGTGTGAAACCGCCAAGCCGGACCTGGACGAAGCTCGCCGCTTTGCCGAAGCGATCAAGAAGGAATACCCGGACCAGATCCTGTCGTACAACTGCTCGCCTTCCTTCAACTGGAAGAAGAACCTGGACGACGCAACCATCGCCAAGTTCCAGCGCGAACTGTCGGCCATGGGCTACAAGCACCAGTTCATCACCCTGGCCGGTATCCACAACATGTGGCACGGCATGTTCAACCTGGCGCACGACTACGCCCGCAACGACATGACCGCCTACGTGAAGCTGCAAGAGCAAGAGTTCGCTGACGCCTCGAAAGGCTACACCTTCGTGGCCCACCAGCAGGAAGTCGGCACCGGCTACTTCGACGACATGACCACCGTTATCCAGGGTGGCAAGTCTTCGGTTACCGCGCTGACCGGTTCGACTGAAGAAGAACAGTTCCACTGATCACTGATCGGTTGCTGACATTCGGGTAACACGCAAAACCCGGGGCCTGTGATGGGGCTCCGGGTTTTGTTTTTTCGTGGGAGCGGGCTTGCCCCGCGATAGCGGTCAATCAGCCACATCGCCATCGCGGGTCAAGCCCGCTCCTACAGGCTATGCTAGGTGCACAACAACACCAAGGATCGGCCATGCCCCGCCCTGTCACCCTGCTCTGCCTGGCCCTGCTGGGTGCAGCCTTCTATCTATATGCACTGGCCAGCGGCAATGCGTTGCTGGGGCTGGCGGTCAAGCCGATCCCAGTGCTGGTGCTGATCTACTGGCTCAGCACCGCAGAACCTGCCCCCTACCGACGCTGGATCATCATCGGCCTGGGTTTCTCACTGCTTGGCGACATTCTGCTGGCTGTGCCTGGCAACCTGTTCGTGTTTGGCCTGGCGGCGTTTCTCTGCGCACACCTGGCCTACCTGCGCGGCTACCTGGGCGAGAACCGCCAACTGGCGCCCGCCGCCCTGCTGGGTTCGGCGATTGTCGGTGCGGCGCTGCTGGGGCTGCTGATCAGTTCCGGCCTGGGTGAATTGCTGATTCCGGTCACCGTCTATGCCCTGGCCATCAGCGCCATGCTCTGGCGCGCCCTGGCCTGTGGCGGCCTGGCGGCGCTGGGCGCGTTGGCGTTTGTGTTTTCCGACAGCCTGATCGGCATCGACCGCTTCGTCAGCCCGTTCGCCGCCGCCCAGTACCTGATTATCCTCGCCTACTGGCTAGGCCAGTGGGCCATCGCCGCCTCGGCCTACACCAGGCAATCGGCAAAAGCCTTGATCCAGAGCGCGGCAGGGCAAGAAAAAACAGGTTAAAACACAAGGTGTGGAAACTTGCAGGTGACGCCTATGTTGCACAACTTTGTAGTTGACTCGAACAGTAGGGCTAATCGCGCACCCTCAAATGATATTAATTATCATTACGAAGTTTCAGGTTCATTACGCGTTGCAAGAAACATAATTAACAGAACCCGGGGCAATGCCCGTTCCACGTGGCCTGCAGCCTGTTACGAAAGATTTTTGTTCTTAATCTTACGAATAAATTTGCTGCAGAAATTTTACTTGCACCGGGTTTACCCATAAAATCAGCGCGATAGATTCCGCTGCGACATATCGTCACTGCTCTACTTCTTTTCAAGCCGCAGAGACTGGTCTCTGTATAAGGATTTTCAGCATGCCCGATTCGACAGGACTCATCGCCCACAACTGGGGCTTTGCCATTTTCCTTTTGGGTGTCGTAGGCCTGTGCGCCTTCATGCTCGGTCTTTCCGCCCTGCTCGGCAGCAAGGCCTGGGGCCGCAGCAAGAACGAACCCTTCGAGTCCGGCATGCTGCCCACTGGCGGCGCCCGCTTGCGCCTGTCAGCCAAATTCTATCTGGTCGCGATGCTGTTCGTGATCTTCGATATCGAAGCCCTCTTTCTCTTTGCATGGTCTGTGTCCGTCCGCGAAAGCGGCTGGACCGGATTCGTCGAAGCACTCGTTTTCATAGCAATTCTGTTGGCAGGTCTTGTCTACCTATGGCGCGTCGGGGCACTTGATTGGGCTCCCGAAGGTCGTCGCAAGCGGCAAGCGAAGCTGAAACAATGAGGCTTTGGCAATGCAATACAATCTCACCAGAATCGACCCGGACGCTCCCAACGAGCAATATCCAATCGGAGAGCGGGAAACCGTCTCCGATTCGCTGCTAGAGGACCAGGTCCACAAGAACATCTTCATGGGCAAACTTGAAGATGTGCTCAGTGGCGCGGTCAACTGGGGGCGTAAGAACTCCCTGTGGCCGTATAACTTCGGCCTCTCCTGCTGCTACGTGGAAATGACCACGGCCTTCACGGCGCCCCACGACATCGCCCGCTTCGGCGCCGAAGTCATCCGGGCCTCGCCGCGCCAGGCCGACTTCATGGTCATCGCCGGCACCTGCTTCATCAAGATGGCGCCGATCATCCAGCGCCTGTACGAGCAGATGCTCGAGCCCAAGTGGGTCATCTCCATGGGTTCGTGCGCCAACTCCGGCGGCATGTACGACATTTACTCGGTCGTTCAGGGGGTCGACAAGTTCCTCCCCGTGGATGTCTACGTGCCAGGCTGCCCGCCTCGCCCTGAAGCCTTCCTGCAAGGCCTGATGCTGTTGCAGGAGTCGATTGGCCAGGAGCGTCGCCCTCTTTCCTGGGTTGTCGGTGATCAAGGCATTTACCGTGCCGAGATGCCGTCGCAGAAAGAGCAACGCCGTGAACAGCGCATCCAGGTCACCAACCTGCGCAGCCCCGACGAAGTCTGATCCAGCGACCTGTTGCCTGCGCATGCGCGACAGGCAGCCTGGCTTCATTCTCTACGTTGACCGAAAGCGACCGAGACCATGACAGCGGACACCGCTATTTATATCCCGCCTTACAAGGCTGACGACCAGGATGTGGTCGTCGAACTGAACAACAAATTCGGCCCCGAAGCGTTCGTCGCCCAGGAAACCCGCACCGGCATGCCGGTGCTTTGGGTTACCCGCGAAAAACTCAAGGACGTGCTGGGTTTCCTGCGCAATGTCGCCAAGCCGTACAGCATGCTCTACGACCTGCACGGCGTCGACGAGCGCCTGCGCACCCAGCGCCGCGGCCTGCCGGGCGCCGACTTCAGCGTGTTCTACCACCTGCTGTCGGTGGAGCGGAACAGCGACGTGATGATCAAGGTGGCCTTGAGCGAAGGCGACCTGAACCTGCCGACCGTTACCGGCATCTGGCCCAACGCCAACTGGTACGAGCGTGAAGTCTGGGACATGTTCGGCATCGACTTTGCCGGCCACCCGCACCTGACCCGGATCATGATGCCGCCGACCTGGGAAGGTCACCCGCTGCGCAAGGACTACCCTGCCCGCGCCACCGAGTTCGATCCGTACAGCCTGACCCTGGCCAAGCAGCAACTCGAGGAAGAAGCCGCGCGCTTCAACCCTGAGGCCTGGGGCATGAAGCGCCAGGGCACCAACGAGGACTACATGTTCCTCAACCTGGGCCCGAACCACCCTTCGGCCCACGGTGCCTTCCGTATCGTCCTGCAGCTGGACGGCGAAGAGATCGTCGACTGCGTCCCGGACATCGGCTACCACCACCGTGGCGCCGAGAAGATGGCCGAGCGTCAGTCCTGGCACAGCTTCATCCCCTACACCGACCGTATCGACTACCTCGGCGGGGTGATGAACAACCTGCCGTACGTACTGGCGGTGGAGAAGCTGGCCGGCATCCAGGTGCCGCAGAAGGTCGACGTGATCCGCATCATGCTCGCCGAGTTCTTCCGCATCACCAGCCACCTGCTGTTCCTGGGTACCTACATCCAGGACGTCGGCGCCATGACCCCGGTGTTCTTCACCTTCACCGACCGTCAGCGCGCCTACACCGTGATCGAAGCCATCACCGGCTTCCGTCTGCACCCGGCCTGGTACCGCATCGGTGGTGTTGCCCACGACCTGCCGCGCGGCTGGGAAAAACTGGTGAAGGACTTCGTCGACTGGCTGCCAAAGCGCCTCGACGAGTACACCAAGGCCGCCCTGCAGAACAGCATCCTCAAGGGCCGGACCATCGGCGTTGCCCAGTACAACACCAAAGAGGCCCTGGAATGGGGCGTCACCGGTGCTGGCCTGCGTTCCACCGGTCTTGACTTCGACCTGCGCAAAGCCCGCCCTTACTCCGGCTACGAGAACTTCGAGTTCGAAGTGCCGCTGGCCCACAACGGCGATGCCTACGATCGCTGCATGGTCCGTGTCGAGGAGATGCGCCAGAGTATCCGCATCATCGACCAGTGCCTGCGCAACATGCCGGAAGGCCCGTACAAGGCGGATCACCCGCTGACCACGCCGCCGCCGAAAGAGCGCACCCTGCAGCACATCGAAACCCTGATCACTCACTTCCTGCAGGTTTCGTGGGGCCCGGTCATGCCGGCCAACGAATCCTTCCAGATGATCGAGGCGACCAAGGGCATCAACAGTTACTACCTGACGAGCGACGGCGGCACCATGAGCTACCGCACCCGGATCCGTACCCCGAGCTACCCGCACCTGCAGCAGATCCCTTCGGTGATCCGCGGCAGCATGGTCGCGGACCTCATTGCGTACCTGGGCAGTATCGACTTCGTTATGGCTGACGTGGACCGCTAAGCATGAACAGCACGCTTATCCAAACCGACCGTTTCGCCCTGAGCGAAACCGAGCGCTCGGCCATCGAGCACGAGATGCATCACTACGAGGACCCGCGCGCGGCGTCCATCGAAGCCCTGAAGATCGTCCAGAAGGAACGCGGCTGGGTGCCGGACGGCGCCATCTACGCCATCGGCGAAGTGCTCGGCATTCCTGCCAGCGACGTCGAAGGCGTGGCCACCTTCTATAGTCAGATCTTCCGTCAGCCGGTTGGCCGGCACATCATCCGCGTCTGCGACAGCATGGTCTGCTACATCGGCGGCCACGAGTCGGTGGTCAGCCAGATCCAGAGCGAGCTGGGCATCGGCCTTGGCCAGACCACCGCGGACGGGCGTTTCACCCTGCTGCCGGTGTGCTGCCTGGGTAACTGCGACAAGGCCCCGGCGCTGATGATCGACGACGACACTTTTGGCGACGTGCAGCCTGCTGGCGTCACCAAACTGCTGGAGGGTTACGCATGACCATCACTTCCTTCGGCCCGGCCAACCGCATTGCGCGCTCGGCTGAAACCCATCCGCTGACCTGGCGCCTGCGTGACGACGGCGAGCCGGTCTGGCTCGACGAGTACCAGGCCAAGGACGGCTACGCCGCCGCCCGCAAGGCCCTGGCGCAAATGTCCCAGGACGATATCGTCCAGACCGTGAAAGATTCCGGCCTCAAGGGCCGTGGCGGTGCGGGTTTCCCGACTGGCGTCAAATGGGGCCTGATGCCCAAAGACGAATCCATGAACATCCGCTACCTGCTGTGCAACGCGGACGAAATGGAACCCAACACCTGGAAAGACCGCATGCTGATGGAGCAACAGCCCCATCTGCTGATCGAAGGCATGCTGATCAGCGCCCGTGCGCTGAAGGCCTACCGCGGCTATATCTTCCTGCGTGGCGAGTACACCACCGCAGCACGCAACCTCAACCGCGCGGTCGAGGAAGCCAAGGCTGCAGGCCTGCTGGGCAAGAACATCCTCGGCAGCGGCTTTGACTTCGAGCTGTTCGTCCACACCGGTGCCGGGCGCTACATCTGCGGTGAAGAAACCGCGCTGATCAACTCCCTCGAAGGCCGCCGCGCCAACCCGCGCTCCAAGCCGCCCTTCCCTGCCGCCGTTGGCGTGTGGGGCAAGCCGACCTGCGTGAACAACGTCGAGACCCTGTGCAACGTGCCGGCCATCGTCGGCAACGGCATCGACTGGTACAAGTCGCTGGCCCGCGAAGGCAGTGAAGACCACGGCACCAAGCTGATGGGCTTCTCCGGCAAGGTCAAGAACCCTGGCCTGTGGGAGCTGCCGTTCGGCGTCACTGCCCGCGAGCTGTTCGAAGACTACGCCGGCGGCATGCGCGATGGCTTCAAGCTCAAGTGCTGGCAGCCAGGCGGCGCCGGTACCGGTTTCCTGCTGCCCGAGCACCTGGATGCACAAATGTACGCCGGTGGCATCGCCAAGGTCGGCACCCGCATGGGTACCGGCCTGGCCATGGCCGTGGACGACAGCATCAACATGGTCTCGCTGCTGCGCAACATGGAAGAGTTCTTTGCCCGTGAATCCTGTGGCTTCTGCACCCCGTGCCGCGACGGCCTGCCGTGGAGCGTCAAGCTCCTGCGCGCCCTCGAAAAAGGCCAGGGCCAGCAGGGCGACATCGAGACCCTGCTGGGTCTGGTCGGTTTCCTCGGCCCAGGCAAGACCTTCTGTGCACACGCACCGGGCGCCGTTGAGCCGCTGGGTAGCGCGATCAAGTACTTCCGCCCTGAGTTCGAGGCTGGCATTGCCGCCCAGGCACCGGCTGCTGCCGCTGCCGGCCTGCGCCCGGACCTGGCGAAGCCGATCGTCGTCGGCGCATAACGAATAACAACGCGGGCGGTCCGTGCCGCCCGCTGCCTGCTCAGCTCGCCCGGGGACACCTGTAGCGGGCTGCAGGCACACAGATTTCCATTAGCCACGCCCGCAGACGCGGGCCAACGAAGAACTTTGAACCATGGCCACTATCCACGTAGACGGCAAAGAGCTCGAAGTCAACGGCGCAGACAACCTGTTACAGGCGTGTCTGTCGCTCGGCCTCGACATCCCCTATTTCTGCTGGCACCCGGCGCTCGGTAGCGTCGGCGCCTGCCGCCAGTGCGCGGTCAAGCAGTACACCGACGAGAACGACACCCGTGGTCGTATCGTCATGTCCTGCATGACCCCTGCCACCGATGGCAGCTGGATCTCCATCGAAGACGAAGAAGCCAAGGTATTCCGTGCCAGCGTCGTCGAATGGCTGATGACCAACCACCCGCACGACTGCCCGGTGTGCGAGGAAGGCGGTCACTGCCACCTGCAAGACATGACGGTAATGACCGGCCACAACGAGCGCCGCTACCGTTTCACCAAGCGTACCCACCAGAACCAGGAGCTCGGCCCGTTCATCTCCCACGAGATGAACCGCTGCATCGCCTGCTACCGTTGCGTGCGTTACTACAAGGACTACGCCGGCGGTACCGACCTGGGCGTGTTCGGTGCCCACGACAACGTCTACTTCGGTCGCGTTGAAGACGGCACCCTCGAGAGCGAGTTCTCCGGCAACCTCACCGAGGTCTGCCCGACCGGTGTGTTCACCGACAAGACCCACTCCGAGCGCTACAACCGCAAATGGGACATGCAGTTTGCCCCGAGCATCTGCCATGGCTGCTCCAGCGGTTGCAACATCAGCCCGGGTGAGCGTTACGGCGAACTGCGTCGGATCGAAAACCGCTTCAACGGTTCGGTCAACCAGTACTTCCTCTGCGACCGTGGCCGCTTCGGCTATGGCTACGTCAACCGCACCGACCGTCCACGTCAGCCGCTGCTGGCCGACGGCACCAAGCTGAGCCTGGATGCCGCCCTGGACAAGGCCGCGGACATGCTGCGCGGGCGCAACATCGTCGGTATCGGCTCGCCGCGTGCCAGCCTCGAAAGCAACTATGGCCTGCGCGAGCTGGTCGGCACCGAGCATTTCTACTCGGGTATGGAAGCCGGTGAGCTGGCCCGCGTACGCCTGGCCCTGCAAGTACTCAACGACAGCCCGCTGCCAGTCCCGACCCTGCGCGACATGGAAGACCATGACGCGGTGTTCGTCCTCGGCGAAGACCTGACCCAGACCGCCGCCCGTGTCGCCCTGGCCCTGCGCCAGTCGGTCAAGGGCAAGGCCGAAGCCATGGCCGATGCCATGCGTGTTCAGCCTTGGCTCGACGCCGCGGTGAAGAACATCGGCCAGCACGCCATGTACCCGCTGTTTATCGCAAGCCTGGCCGAAACCAAGCTCGATGACGTGGCCGAAGAGTGCGTGCACGCAGCGCCGGACGACCTCGCCCGCATCGGTTTCGCCGTGGCTCACGCCATCGACCCGAGCGCGCCGGCCGTCGAAGGCCTGGACCCCGAAGCCCTGGCCCTGGCCAAGCGCATCGCCGACGCCCTGGTTACCGCCAACCGTCCGCTGGTGGTTGCCGGTACCTCGCTGGGCTCCAACGCCCTGATCGAAGCCGCGGCCAACATCGCCAAGGCCCTGAAGCTGCGCGAGAAGAACGGCTCGCTGAGCCTGGTGGTCCCTGAGGCCAACAGCCTCGGCCTGGCCATGCTCGGCGGCGAGTCGATCGATGCCGCCCTGGATGCGGTGATCGAAGGCAAGGCCGACGCCATCGTCGTGATGGAAAACGATCTGTACAGCCGCGTCTCCGCTGCCAAGGTCGACGCTGCCCTGGCCGCTGCCAAAGTAGTCATCGTTGCCGATCACCAGAAGACCGCCACTACCGATCGCGCCCACCTGGTGCTGCCGGCTGCATCGTTTGCCGAAGGCGACGGTACCCTGGTCAGCCAGGAAGGCCGTGCCCAGCGCTTCTTCCAGGTGTTCGACCCTACCTACCTGGACAGCAGCATCCTGGTTCACGAAGGCTGGCGCTGGATGCACGCCCTGCGTGCCACCCTGCTCAACAAACCGGTCGACTGGACCCAGCTGGACCACGTCACCAGCGCCTGCGCCGCTGCCGCGCCGCAACTGACCGGCATCGTCAACGCCGCACCGTCCGCTTCGTTCCGCATCAAGGGCATGAAGCTTGCGCGTGAGCCGCTGCGCTACTCCGGCCGGACTGCCATGCGCGCCGACATCAGCGTGCACGAGCCACGTACCTCGCAAGACAAGGACACCGCGTTCGCCTTCTCCATGGAAGGTTACTCGGGCTCGGCCGAACCGCGCTCGCAAGTGCCGTTCGCCTGGTCGCCGGGCTGGAACTCGCCGCAAGCCTGGAACAAGTTCCAGGACGAGGTCGGTGGTCACCTGCGCGCAGGCGACCCGGGCACCCGCCTGATCGAAACCCAGGGCGACAAGCTGAACTGGTTCGCCAGCGTACCGGCGGCCTTCGCCCCGGCCCGTGGCACCTGGCAAGCAGTGCCGTTCTACCACCTGTTCGGCAGCGAAGAGAACTCCTCGCGCGCCGCCCCGGTGCAAGAGCGCATCCCAGAGGCCTACGTGGCCCTGGCCAAGTCCGAAGCCGACCGCCTGGGTGTCAACGACGGCGCCATGCTCAGCCTGAACGTGGCAGGCCAGACCCTGCGTCTGCCGCTGCGCATCAATGAAGAACTGGGCGCAGGCCTGGTTGCCCTGCCGAAAGGCCTGGCCGGCATTCCGCCAGCCATCTTCGGTGCATCCGTCGAAGGCCTGCAGGAGGCAGCACAATGACCTGGTTCACCCCTGAAGTGATCGATGTGATCATCACCGTCATCAAGGCCGTCGTGGTCTTGCTGGCCGTGGTGGTCTGCGGTGCGCTGCTCAGCTTCGTCGAGCGGCGCCTGCTGGGCTGGTGGCAGGACCGTTACGGTCCGAACCGCGTCGGCCCGTTCGGCATGTTCCAGATCGCTGCCGACATGCTGAAGATGTTCTTCAAGGAAGACTGGAACCCGCCCTTCGTCGACAAGGTGATCTTCACCCTGGCGCCAGTGGTGGCCATGAGCGCCTTGCTGATCGCCTTCGCGATCATCCCGATCACCCCGACCTGGGGTGTCGCGGACCTGAACATTGGCGTGCTGTTCTTCTTCGCCATGGCCGGTCTGTCGGTGTACGCCGTGCTGTTCGCCGGCTGGTCGTCGAACAACAAGTACGCCCTGCTCGGCAGCCTGCGGGCCTCGGCCCAGACCGTGTCGTACGAAGTGTTCATGGGCCTGGCGCTGATGGGCATCGTTGCCCAGGCTGGCTCGTTCAACATGCGCGATATCGTCGACTACCAGGCGCAGAACCTGTGGTTCATCATTCCGCAGTTCTTCGGTTTCTGCACCTTCTTCATCGCAGGCGTCGCCGTGACTCACCGTCACCCCTTCGACCAGCCGGAAGCGGAACAGGAACTGGCCGACGGTTACCACATTGAATATGCCGGCATGAAGTGGGGCATGTTCTTCGTCGGTGAATACATCGGCATCATCCTGGTCTCGGCGCTGTTGGTGACCCTGTTCTTCGGTGGCTGGCACGGTCCGTTCGGCATCCTGCCGCAGATCCCGTTCATTTGGTTCGCCCTGAAGACCGCGTTCTTCATCATGCTGTTCATCCTGCTGCGCGCCTCGATCCCGCGCCCGCGCTATGACCAGGTGATGGACTTCGGCTGGAAGTTCTGCCTGCCGCTGACCCTGATCAATTTGCTGGTGACCGCTGCGCTCGTGTTGCTCAACACGCCAGCTGTTGCGGCCCAGTGAGGATTTGACCCATGTTCAAGTATATTGGCGACATCGTTAAGGGCACAGGCACCCAGCTGCGCAGCCTGGTGATGGTGTTCTCTCACGGTTTTCGCAAACGTGACACCCTGCAATACCCCGAAGAGCCGGTCTACCTGCCGCCACGCTACCGTGGCCGCATCGTCCTGACCCGCGACCCGGATGGCGAAGAGCGCTGTGTAGCGTGCAACCTGTGTGCCGTGGCTTGCCCGGTCGGTTGCATCTCGCTGCAGAAAGCCGAAACAGAAGACGGTCGTTGGTACCCGGAGTTCTTCCGCATCAACTTCTCCCGTTGCATTTTCTGCGGCCTCTGCGAGGAAGCCTGCCCGACCACCGCGATCCAGCTCACGCCGGATTTCGAGATGGCCGAGTTCAAACGTCAGGACCTGGTGTACGAGAAAGAAGATCTGCTGATCTCCGGCCCCGGCAAGAACCCTGACTACAACTTCTACCGTGTTGCAGGTATGGCTGTTGCCGGCAAGCCGAAAGGCGCCGCGCAGAACGAGGCCGAGCCGATCAACGTGAAGAGCTTGCTCCCTTAAGGAAGAAAGATGGAATTCGCTTTCTATTTCGCATCCGGTGTCGCTGTGGTGTCCACCCTTCGGGTGATCACCAACACCAACCCCGTGCACGCCCTGCTCTACCTGATCATTTCACTGATCTCCGTGGCGATGACCTTCTTCGCCCTCGGCGCTCCGTTCGCCGGTGTTCTGGAAGTGATCGCCTACGCTGGCGCCATCATGGTGCTGTTCGTCTTCGTGGTGATGATGCTCAACCTCGGGCCGGCTTCGGTCGCCCAGGAACGTGGCTGGCTCAAGCCGGGCATCTGGCTCGGCCCGGTAGTGCTTGGCGCACTGCTGCTGGTCGAGCTGCTGTACGTGCTGTTCGCCAGCGAAAGCGGCGGCGGCATCGGCCACACTACCGTTGACGCCAAGGCCGTCGGCATCAGCCTGTATGGTCCTTACCTGCTGGTGGTGGAACTGGCCTCGATGCTGCTGCTTGCCGCAGCGGTGACGGCTTTCCACCTCGGCCGCAACGAGGCGAAGGAGTAATCACATGTCTGCAATTCCTCTCGAGCATGGCCTGGCAGTCGCCGGCATCCTGTTCTGCCTCGGCCTTGTCGGCCTGATGGTGCGCCGCAACATTCTTTTCGTGTTGATGAGCCTGGAAATCATGATGAACGCCTCGGCACTGGCGTTCATTGTCGCCGGTAGCCGTTGGGCGCAGCCGGATGGACAGATCATGTTCATCCTGGTGATCAGCCTGGCAGCCGCCGAGGCCAGTATCGGCCTGGCGATCCTGCTGCAGCTGTATCGCCGCTTCCACACTCTCGACATCGATGCAGCCAGTGAGATGCGCGGATGAACCTTATCTTCCTGACGTTCGTATTCCCCCTGATCGGCTTCCTGCTGCTGTCGTTCTCGCGCGGTCGCTGGTCCGAGAACCTGTCGGCGCTGGTCGGCGTCGGTTCGGTGGGCCTCTCGGCCGCCGTGGCCGCCTACGTGATCTGGCAGTTCAACGTCGCCCCGCCGGAAGGCGGCGCGTACAGCCAACTGCTGTGGCAGTGGATGTCGGTGGACGGCTTTACGCCGAACTTCACCCTGTACGTGGATGGTCTGTCGATCACCATGCTCGGTGTGGTCACCGGTGTCGGCTTCCTGATCCACCTGTTTGCCTCCTGGTACATGCGTGGTGAAGCCGGCTACTCGCGCTTCTTCGCCTACACCAACCTGTTCATTGCCAGCATGTTGTTCCTGGTGCTGGGCGACAACCTGCTGTTCATCTACTTCGGTTGGGAAGGCGTGGGCCTGTGCTCGTACCTGTTGATCGGTTTCTACTACAGCAACCGCAACAACGGTAACGCCGCACTCAAAGCCTTCATCGTCACCCGTATCGGCGACGTGTTCATGGCCATCGGCCTGTTCATCCTGTTCGCCCAGCTCGGCACCCTGAACGTGCAGGAGCTGCTGGTACTGGCACCGCAGAAGTTCCAGGCGGGTGATTTCTGGATGGTCCTGGCGACCCTGATGCTGCTCGGTGGTGCGGTCGGTAAATCCGCCCAGCTGCCGCTGCAGACCTGGCTTGCCGACGCGATGGCCGGCCCTACTCCGGTTTCGGCACTGATCCACGCGGCAACCATGGTGACCGCTGGCGTCTACCTGATTGCCCGTACCCACGGCCTGTTCGCCCTGGCTCCCGACATCCTGCACCTGGTCGGTGTGGTTGGCGGTGTGACCCTGGTGCTGGCCGGTTTCGCCGCCCTGGTACAGACCGACATCAAGCGTATCCTCGCCTACTCGACCATGAGCCAGATCGGCTACATGTTCCTGGCCCTGGGCGTTGGTGCCTGGGAAGGCGCGATCTTCCACCTGATGACCCACGCCTTCTTCAAGGCCCTGCTGTTCCTTGCTTCCGGTGCGGTGATCGTTGCCTGCCACCACGAGCAGAACATCTTCAAGATGGGCGGCCTGTGGAAGAAACTGCCATTGGCGTATGCCAGCTTCATCGTCGGTGGTGCCGCCCTGGCAGCCCTGCCGCTGCTGACCGCAGGTTTCTACTCCAAGGACGAGATCCTCTGGGAAGCCTTCGCCAGCGGCAACAACGGTCTGCTGTACGCCGGCCTGGTCGGTGCGTTCATGACCTCGCTGTACACCTTCCGCCTGATCTTCATCGCCTTCCACGGCGAAGCCAAGACCGAAGCCCACGCCGGCCACGGGATTTCCCACTGGCTGCCGCTGGGCGTGCTGATCGTGCTGTCGACCTTCGTCGGTGCCTGGATTCATCCACCACTGGCGGGCGTGCTGCCGCAGAGCGTCGGCCATGCCGGCGGCGAAGCCAAGCACAGCCTGGAAATCGCCTCGGGCGCCATCGCCATTGCCGGTATCCTGCTGGCCGCGGTGCTGTTCCTGGGCAAGCGTCGCCTGGTCACCGCGATTGCCGGCAGCGGCATCGGCCGCGTGCTGTCGGCCTGGTGGTTCGCCGCCTGGGGCTTCGACTGGATCTACGACAAGCTGTTCGTCAAACCTTACCTGCTGATCGCCCACATCCTGCGCAAGGATCCGGTTGACCGCAGTATTGGCCTGATTCCGCGTATGGCCAAGGGCGGTCATGCCGCCATGAGCAAAACCGAAACCGGTCAGCTGCGCTGGTACACCGCTTCGATCGCCGTAGGTGCCGTGCTTGTGCTCGGTGCCGTTGTAATGGCTGCGGTCTGATATGAACCTTGCGACTTTGCGAAAGGAATTGAGCCCGTCATGATTTTGCCTTGGCTGATCCTGATCCCCTTCATCGGCGGCCTGCTGTGCTGGCTGGGTGAGCGCTTCGGCGCCACCCTGCCACGCTGGATTGCGCTGCTGACCATGTCCCTGCTGCTTGGTATCGGCCTCTGGCTGTGGGCCAACGGGGACTACACCCTGGCCCCTGCACCGGGCGCCGCGCCTGAGTGGGCGGTCGAATTCAAAGTGCTGTGGATCGAGCGCTTCGGCATCAGCCTGCACCTGGCCCTCGACGGCCTGTCGCTGCTGATGATCCTGCTCACCGGCTTGCTGGGTGTGCTTTCGGTACTGTGCTCCTGGAAAGAGATCCAGCGTCACGTCGGCTTCTTCCACCTCAACCTGATGTGGATCCTCGGCGGCGTGGTCGGTGTGTTCCTGGCCCTGGACCTGTTCCTGTTCTTCTTCTTCTGGGAAATGATGCTGGTGCCGATGTATTTCCTCATCGCGCTCTGGGGTCACAGCTCCTCGGACGGCAAGAAGACCCGGATCTACGCCGCGACCAAGTTCTTCATCTTCACCCAGGCCAGCGGCCTGATCATGCTGGTGGCGATCCTTGGCCTGGTCCTGGTCAACTACAGCAACACCGGTGTGATCACCTTCGACTACACCCAGTTGCTCAAGGCCGAACTGCCGGCTGGCACCGAATACCTGCTGATGCTCGGCTTCTTCATCGCCTTCGCGGTCAAGCTGCCGGTGGTACCGTTCCACTCCTGGCTGCCTGACGCTCACGCCCAGGCACCGACCGCAGGTTCCGTCGACCTTGCCGGTATCTTGCTGAAGACCGCGGCCTACGGCCTGCTGCGTTTCGCCCTGCCGCTGTTCCCGAATGCCTCGGCCGAGTTTGCGCCGATCGCCATGACCCTCGGTCTGATCGGGATTTTCTACGGTGCCTTCCTGGCGTTCGCCCAGACCGACATCAAGCGTCTGGTCGCCTTCTCCAGCGTTTCGCACATGGGCTTCGTGCTGATCGGTATCTACTCCGGCAGCCAGCAAGCGCTGCAAGGTGCGGTGATCCAGATGCTGGCTCACGGCCTGTCGGCTGCGGCACTCTTTATCCTCGCCGGCCAGCTGTACGAGCGCCTGCACACCCGTGACATGCGTCAGATGGGTGGCCTGTGGCACCGCATCGCCTACCTGCCGGCCATCAGCCTGTTCTTCGCCGCCGCGTCCCTGGGCCTGCCAGGTACCGGTAACTTCGTTGGCGAATTCCTGATCCTGATCGGTAGCTTTGTCGCTTCGCCATGGGTCACTGTCCTCGCCACTTGCGGCCTGGTGTTCGGTTCGGTGTACTCGCTGATCATGATTCACCGCGCCTACTTCGGCCCGGCCAAATCCGATGAAGTCCTGGCTGGCATGGACACCCGCGAAATGATCATGGTGCTGGGCCTGGCTGGCCTGCTGATCCTGCTGGGCATCTACCCGCAGCCGTTCCTGGACACTTCTGCCGCCACCATGAGCGGTGTGCAGCAGTGGTTCGGTACCGCTTTCACTCAACTCGCTTCGGCCCGGTAAGAGCGCTATGGACCTGACGATTCAACACTTTATCGCGCTTGCGCCGCTGCTGATCACCACCATCACCACTGTCGTGGTGATGCTGGCGATCGCCTGGCGCCGCAACCACTCGCAAACCTTCCTGCTGTCTATCGTGGGCCTGAACCTGGCCCTGCTGTCGATCATCCCGGCCCTGAAGGTCGCGCCGCTGGCAGTCACCCCACTGCTGACCATCGACAACTTCGCCTGCCTGTACATGGCGCTGATCCTGGTCGCCACCCTGGCTTGCGTCACCCTCGCCCATGCGTATCTGGGTGATGGCGGCAAGGGCTACCCAGGCAACCGCGAAGAGCTGTACCTGCTGATCCTCATGTCGGCCCTGGGCGGCCTGGTACTGGTCAGCGCGCAGCACCTGGCAGGCCTGTTCATTGGCCTGGAGCTGCTGTCGGTACCGGTCTATGGCCTGGTGGCCTATGCCTTCTTCAACAAGCGCTCGCTGGAAGCCGGCATCAAATACATGGTGCTCTCGGCCGCCGGTTCCGCCTTCCTGCTGTTCGGCATGGCGCTGCTGTATGCCGACGCCGGCAGCCTGAGCTTCGACGGCATCGGCAAGGCCCTGGCAACCACCAGCATGCCGAGCATGATCGCCCAACTGGGCCTGGGCATGATGCTGGTCGGCCTGGCCTTCAAACTGTCGCTGGTACCGTTCCACCTGTGGACCCCGGACGTCTACGAAGGTGCTCCGGCACCGGTCGCCGCCTTCCTGGCCACCGCCAGCAAGGTTGCCGTGTTCGCCGTCGTGGTGCGCCTGTTCATGCTCTCCCCTGCTGCCAGCAGCGGCGTGCTGACCACCGTGCTGTCGATAATCGCTGTCGCCTCGATCCTGATCGGCAACCTGCTGGCGCTGACCCAGAGCAACCTCAAGCGTCTGCTCGGTTACTCCTCGATTGCCCACTTCGGTTACCTGCTGATCGCCCTGGTGGCAAGCAAGGGCCTGGCGGTTGAAGCCATCGGCGTGTACCTGGTCACCTACGTGATCACCAGCCTCGGTGCCTTCGGTGTGATCACCCTGATGTCGTCGCCATACAACGGCCGCGACGCTGACGCCCTGTACGAGTACCGCGGCCTGTTCTGGCGCCGTCCGTACCTGACTGCGGTGCTGACCGTGATGATGCTGTCGCTGGCCGGTATTCCGCTGACCGCAGGCTTCATCGGCAAGTTCTACATCATCGCTACCGGCGTCGAGTCGCAGCTGTGGTGGCTGGTCGGTGCCCTGGTGATCGGTAGTGCCATTGGCGTGTTCTACTACCTGCGCGTGATGGTCACCCTGTTCCTGATCGAGCCAAACCTGCGTCGCCACGACGCCCCGCTGAACTGGGAACAGCGCACCGGCGGCGTCATGCTGCTGGCCATCGCCATCCTCGCCTTCGTGCTGGGTGTGTACCCGCAACCACTGCTGGACATGGTTCAGCATGCCGGGCTGCAACTGATCGGTTGATCGATCTGGCTATGACAAACACCCCGCTTCGGCGGGGTGTTTTGTTTTCAGGCCGAAATCCTCATCGCGGGGCAAGCCCGCTCCCACTGGATGGGCTGCCCTGTAGGAGCGGGCTTGCCCCGCGATGATGCCACTGCATATCGATGACTGTGCTTCGTCTGATAGTTGCGACGTCAGATACCCGCTCACAGTCCCGGAACCCCCTCGATGCACCCCACCCTACCCCGCTCCGCCCTCGCCCTGCTAATCTCCTATGCCGCGTCGGCCCAGGCCAGCGATGGCATCGAACTCGGCCAGGTGCTGATCCAGGAACAGGAACACAGCGCGCTGCAAGACGCTCGCGATCGCCTGCAGCAGGTGCCCGGCGCCAGCAACCTGATCGACATGCAGCGAGTGGAGCAAGGCCGGGTCGCCAGCAACCAGGATGTGCTCGCCTACCAACCCGGGGTGTTCGCCCAGTCGGCCGGCAACGACGGTATCAAACTGTCGATCCGCGGTTCGGGTATCAACCGCGCACCCGGCGCCCATGGCTCTGGCGTGTACACGATGTTCGACGGTTTGCCGCTGACCGGCCCCGGCGGCACCCCCTATGAGCTGTTCGAGCCGCTGTGGCTGAGCCGCGCCGAGGTGCTGCGCGGAGCCAACGGTTTCGACAAGGGCTCCCTGGCCCTGGGTGGCGCCATCGATTACATCACCCACACCGGCCGCGACGCCGCACCGCTGCAACTGCGCTACGAGGTCGGCAGCCGCGGCTACGCCAAGCGCCAGATCAGTTCCGGCCAGGTACTGGGTGACCTGGACTACTACGTGGCGCTGACCGATTCGGAATACGACGGTTACCAGGACCACAGCAGTGGCAGCAGCAAGGGCATCGCCGCCAACGTCGGCTACCGTTTCAACCCGAACCTGGAAACCCGCTTTTACCTGCGCTACCGCGAAACCGAGAACGATCTGGCCGGACGCTTGACCCAGGAGCAGATCAAGCACGACCCGCGTGCGGCCAACCCGGCCTACCTGACACGTGATGACAGCCGTCCGCAGCCGGGCAGTACCTGGCTGGGAAACAAGACCACCTTTTATCTCGATGACGATTCGCAACTGGAAGCAGGCCTTGTCTATCACGACTATCCGATGGATCTGCGTGAAGGCCCAATGCGCCTGAAGGTCGCCTACACCGACGTCAGCGGCACCCTGAATTATCAGCGCCGCCATACCCTGTTCGGCCACGCGAGCAAAACCACCATCGGCTGGCGTACCACCAAGCACCTGCCCAACAGCGGTGCTTCGCAATACTCGCGGGTCAATGGGGTATTCGGTGCGAAAACGCGAGATTTCACCTACCAGGGTTCGGACAGCGTCCTGCAGGTTGGCAACGAACTGAAACTGATCCCGGACCTGTGGCTGACCAGCGGCCTGGCAGCGATCTACACTCGTCGCGAAAGCGCGGTGACCTATCCGGACAACGGCGGCAAGGTCAGCCAGAGTGACTGGGACTACGCACCGCGCCTGGGTCTGCGCTATGACATCAGCCCGCAGTTGCAGGTCTATGGCAACCTCAGCCGCTCGGTGGAGCCGCCGCACCCGTGGTCGCTGATCTGGAGCTCGACCAGCGCCACGCAACCTATCGAAATGCACAACCAGACCGCCACCACCCTGGAACTGGGTGCCCGCGGCGAGTCGTCCATCGGTCGCTGGGACCTGGCCTGGTACTACTCGAACGTACGCCATGAGCTGCTGGCCGTGGAGATCGTGCAAGGTCAGCCCGCCAAGGAGTTCAACGCCAGCCCAACCGTGCACCAGGGCATCGAGGCCGGGCTCGACAGCCTGCTCTGGGAACGCGACGGCGTCGGCAAGCTGTCCCTGCGCCAGGCCTACACCTTCAGCGACTTCCACTACCGCGACGACGATACGTTTGGCGACAACCGTCTGCCGGGCATCCCCATGCACTACTACCAGGCCGAGCTGCGCTTCGACCTGCCAAGCGGCCTGTATGCAGGGATCAACACGCAGATGGCGTCCAAGGTCCAGGTCGACTACGCCAATAGCTACCCCACCGACGCCTATGCCATTCTCGGCGCCACCCTGGGCTACAACTCGCCGAAACAGGACTGGCAAACCTGGCTCGACCTGCGCAACCTGACCAACAAGCGCTACGCCGCCACCGTTACCCCGGGCTACGACGACAAGGGGGCGGACGTCGCCCGCTCGACCCCGGGCGAAGGCTTCGGCGTCTACGCCGGGGTGTCGTACAGCTTCCGCTAACTGGGCAATTGCACCTGCGGTTTGGTCGAGACGAAGATCGCCCAGCTGGAGATGAACAGCGCGGCGATCAGCGGGCCGATGACAAAGCCGTTGAGGCCGAATACCGCCAACCCGCCAAGGGTGGACACCAGGATCAGGAAATCGGGCATCTTGGTGTCCTTACCCACCAGGATCGGGCGCAGCACGTTGTCCACCAGACCGATCACGAACACACCGTAGGCCGCCAGCACCGCGCCTTGCCAGAACGCACCGGTGGCGACGAAATACACCGCCACCGGCGCCCAGACGATCCCCGCGCCCACCGCTGGCAGCAGCGACAGGAAGGCCATCAGTACCCCCCAGACCAGGGCACTGGGGATGTCGAGAATCCAGAAGATGATGCCGCCCAGGGCGCCCTGGGTCACCGCCACCAACAGGTTGCCTTTGACCGTGGCGCGCACCACGCGGTTGAACTTCAGTTGCAGGCGACGCTTCTGCTGCTCGGCCAGCGGCACCGCCGTGCGGACCTTGCGCACCAGCTCGGCGCCGTCACGCAAGAAGAAATACAGCAGGTAGAGCATGACGCCGAAGCTGACCAGAAAATCGAAGGTGCCCTGGCCAAAACTGAAGGCCTGGGTGGCGAAGAACTGGCTGCCCTGCATCGCGCCCTTGGCAATCTTGTCGCGCAGGCCGGCCAGGTCGCCCATGCCCATGCGCTCAAGGAAGTTCTGCGCGAAGGCCGGGAGGATGTTCTTGAAACGTTCGATGTAACCGGCCAGGTCCAGCTCGCCGCTCTCGATGTTCTTGTACAGCGCAGCGCCTTCCTGCACCAGCAGGGTACTGATGATGATCACCGGCAAGATCGCGATCACCAGGCAGATGAACAGGGTCAGCCCGGCCGCCAGGTTGCGCCGCCAGCCCAGGCGCGCCAACAGACGGCGTTGCAGCGGGGCGAAGACGATACCGAGGATCACCGCCCAGAACACGGCGCCATAGAACGGCAGGAGAATCCAGACAAAGGCGATGGTCACCAGCACCAGCAGCGCCAGTAACGCCTTGTGTTGCATGACGGTTTCGTTCATGTGCGCTCCTTGTGCGTTCTATTCGTTAGTGCGCCGGGCAGTGGTAAAAGTGCCATTGATGCAGATCAATAAAAAATCGCCACAAGCGGCGTAGCATCCGCGCCTTTTGCCGCGACCCGATCATGACCCTTCTCGCCAAACCCGAACTGCTCGCCCCCGCCGGCTCGCTGAAGAACATGCGCTACGCCTTCGCCTACGGTGCCGATGCCGTGTATGCCGGGCAGCCGCGCTACAGCCTGCGCGTGCGCAACAATGAATTCGATCACGCCAACCTCGCGCTGGGCATCAAGGAAGCCCAGGCGCAGGGCAAGCGCTTCTACGTGGTGGTCAACATTGCCCCGCACAACGCCAAGCTCAAGACCTTCTTGAAGGACCTGGCGCCGGTGATCGACATGGCCCCGGACGCGTTGATCATGTCCGACCCGGGCCTGATCATGCTGGTGCGCCAGCACTTCCCGCACATGCCGATCCACCTGTCGGTGCAGGCCAACACGGTGAACTGGGCCAGCGTCGAGTTCTGGCGCAGCCAGGGCCTGACCCGGGTGATCCTGTCGCGCGAGCTGTCGCTGGAAGAAATCGAGGAGATTCGCCAGCAAGTGCCGCAGATGGAGCTCGAGGTGTTCGTCCACGGCGCCCTGTGCATGGCCTACTCCGGCCGCTGCCTGTTATCGGGCTACCTCAACCGCCGCGATGCCAACCAGGGCAGCTGCACCAACGCCTGCCGCTGGCAGTACAAGGCCACTGCGGCCCGCGAGAATGTCACCGGCGAAATCGTTCGCGAAGTAGAACCGACCCTGGGGCTCGGCGCCCCCACCGAGCAGGTGTTCGTGCTGCAGGAAAGCAACCGCCCCGATGAAGACATGCCAGCCTTCGAAGACGAGCACGGCACCTACATCATGAACGCCAAGGACCTGCGGGCGGTGCAGCATGTCGAGCGGCTGACGCACATGGGCGTGCATTCGCTGAAGATCGAGGGCCGGACCAAGTCGCACTTCTACTGTGCACGCACCGCCCAGGTGTATCGCCAGGCCATCGACGATGCCGTGGCCGGGCGCGCGTTCGACCGCAACCTGATGCTCAACCTCGAATCACTGGCCCAGCGTGGTTATACCGAGGGTTTCTTGCGCCGGCATGTGCATGACGAGTATCAGAACTACCAGCGCGGCAACTCGGTGTCCGAGCGCCAGCAATTCGTTGGCGAGCTGAGTGGCGAGCGGGTCAACGGCCTGGCTGAAGTGCGGGTGAAGAACCGCTTTGCGGTCGGTGATCATCTGGAACTGATGACGCCGAAAGGTAACTACCACTTCGACCTGCATCAGTTGCGTGATCGCCAGGGCGGCGCGATCGAGGTGGCGCCGGGGGATGGGCATACGGTGTACCTGCCAATCCCTGAGCAGGTCGACTTGGCCTTCGGCTTGCTGCTCAGGGATTTGATTCATTGAATCAAGGCGCAGACTTCGCCAGCGCCGCCCCCTCAACCTCGTGAATCACCTGCAAGCGATACTGCGGATCGGCCTTGATCTGCGCCTCGGTGAACGGAATCACCTGCCACTGCTTGGCCGAAAACGCCCGGGTCTGGTCGCCGGCATGGGCCGAACCTGCTTCACTGGACTCCGAGAACGCCAATATCCCCTGGGCATGCGGGCCCTGGTCATCGAAGGTCACCAGTTGCAGGTAGCTGGTGCCGCTGACCACCAGGCGCTTGCCCGCCGCCACCGGCACGCTCTGGATGGCGTTGTATACACCAAGGCTGGCCGGCCCGCCATGAATCGGCGTGCCATCAGCCGCTTGCTGGATCTGCCCCCAGCGCACGTCCTCGGCGACACCGGCTTTGCTCACCTCGGCGATTGAAGCCAGGGCGGCCTCACGCAGGGCGTTGGCCACTTCAGGTTGATCGATGGCCAGGCCCCGCGGGGTGTGCTGCGGGTCGGCCGGATCGAAGCCGACCCGCCAGATGTCCTTGCGTCCCTGCAACGCCTGCATGATGCGTTGAAAGTGCACCAGGCCAAGACCACTGTCGAGGTTGGCGCGTTGGTCCCAGGCCTTGAGGCTGGCGCACAGCACACTGAGCTGGGCATCGGCCGCTTGACCGGCGCACCACTTGAGCAGGTCGGGCATGACCAGTTCGGCGAGATAAACCTGGTTATCCATGACCATCTGCTGCAGGTCCGCCTGGCTGATCTTGCCCTTCTCGCTCAGGCTCGCCAGGCGCTGCAAGGCAAAGCGGCTGCGCGGGCCCAGGGGCTGCCCCTCGCGGCTGATCAACGGCGAGTAGCCCTGCAACGGTTTGGCCGGGTTGACCATCCAGGCCGAGTCGTTGGAGTGCTGGACGAAGTCGCTACGGCTCAGGCTCGGCTGCAGTTGCGCAGGGAAGATACCCGCCTGCGCGGCACGCGGGTCGATCTTCCAGTTGCAGGCACTGCGCGAGCCGTCGAGCACGATCATTTCCTGGCCGGCAGCCGGGTCGCTGCACTGGGTCAGCAGAGCAGCGTCGACGTACGGTACCACCGACTGGTTCAGGTACAACGCCTGGCCCTTGGCGTCCACCGCCAGGGTGTTGACCCAAGGGATGCCCTGCAGGCGCTGCACCGAAGCCTGCAGGCCTTTCAGGCTGTCGGCGCGGTTCAGCGCATCCCACTGTTCCAGCACCCGGGTGTTGTCGAGGTTGGCGTCACGCAGGCTGAAGGCGTACTGCCTGTTCCAGTCCAGGCGCCCCGGCCACTGTACGATCGGGCCGAACACCGAGCTGTAAACGTCGCGGATCACCGGCGTGAGCTGGCCGTCCTCGCCCTTGACCGTCACGCTCAGGCGCTGGTGGGTCAAGGCGAGCGACTTGCCGTCGAGCAGGTAGCGGGTCGGGTCCTTGGGGTCCAGCTCCAGCCGGTACAGGGTGAAATGCTTGGAGGTGTCGACCGTGTGGGTCCAGGCCAGATGGCGGTTGAACCCGATATTGATCAGCGGCAACCCAGGCAAGGCTGCGCCCATGACATCGAGCGTGCCCGGCAGGGTCAGCTGCATCTGATAAAAACGCATGCCGCCAGCCCAGGGAAAGTGCGGGTTGGCCAGCAGCATGCCGCGGCCATTGAACGAGCGCTCGGCACCGATGGCCAGCGCGTTGCTGCCGCGCTCGACGGCAAATTGTTCCTGGCGTGCCTGGGCAACGCTGAGGTCGGGGCGCAGCTGGGCGACGACATTCGGCGGCGTTGCCCCGGCCAGGGCTTCGGCAAACTGGCCGACGCCGCCTTCGACCAGCAAGCGACGGGTCAGCTTGACCAGATCGAGGGTGGTGATCGGCCGCAGCCACTCAGCCTGCAGGCATTGCGCGCCCTGCCCCTGGGCCTTGAGCTCGGCCAGCGCGCGGTTGTAACCCTTGGCATAGCCTTCCAGCCGTGCGCGCATGGCCGCCGGTTGCGCCTGCCAGAAGCCGAACACGGCGGTTGGCGTGTTCAGCCAATTGAAGAACAGGTCGCTGGGCAGGTTTTCGCGCTGCTCGAAGGTGCGCTGCCTGGGGCCGAAGTAACGCGAACGCTCGCCGTTGACGGTGACCACTTCGTTCGCCAGCAGGCACAGGTTGTCCTGCGCATAGGCATAGCCAATGCCGTAGCCCAGGCCCTGTTCGTCCTTGGCCAGAATATGCGGCACACCAAAACTGGTCCGGCGGATCTGGGCAGACGCATCGCCCGCTGCTACGCGCGCCTGGGCGGGAAGGCTGAGGCCGGCGAGCAGCCCGACCACACAGAGGGTTGCAAAAGGACGAGGCTTGATCACGCGTACTCCGGCTCAATCAGGGGAAAGGTCACTCTGACTGAACGAATTTCTGCGGAAAAATTTACTGGATTGGCCCGGTCAAAACGTCATTTGAGGGTGAGCTTGCAGTTTTTTTTTGTCAGGTACTGCAGTTTTGCCGCGCTCATTCGTCTTATAGGTATAGGCAAACACTTTTGCTTATCTGGACAGACCATGAAATGGAGCATTCACATGTACAACCAGCAACATTCAGC
The DNA here is from genome assembly GCF_024213215.1 of Pseudomonas sp. SBB6. Lineage (NCBI taxonomy): Bacteria > Pseudomonadati > Pseudomonadota > Gammaproteobacteria > Pseudomonadales > Pseudomonadaceae > Pseudomonas > Pseudomonas sp. SBB6. The sequence continues at coordinate 61,551 of NZ_JANAVH010000016.1, forward strand.
GGCAATAGCTGAGCCTGGACGCACAAATAACCAACCTGTGACTGAAAATACCGAAGCCGGCGAAAATGAGCGCCCCGGCAATGAGCACATCCGCGAATTGCTCAAGGCCTTTGGCCTGCGCACCAGCCTGATTCGCCTGAAAGTCATCGATGCCTTGCACATGGCCGATCGCAACGGTCGCAGCATTGGTGTACGCGGCGTGCACAGCCAGCTCGAACAGTTGGATATCCCCCTGTCATTCCTCAGCGTTCGCGAAGTACTCAAGCGTTTGTGCGCCGAAGGCGTCATCAGCCTTGGCAGCGACAAGTGCTACAGCCTCAATCCCCAGGCCCGTGCCGTGCTGGAGCAAGCCAGCTCACGTTGAGCGACCGGCCGGCCCATAGCCGGCCGCGCTTAAGCCCTCAGGGTTTGACCTTGCGGCGCATGACGCCATTGATCACCACCACTGCCACCGCCACACCGATGGCGATGTACTGGAACACCTGCTCGCTGATCGTCCCCTGTTTTTGCAGGTAGGACAGTCCGAGCATGATCCCCAGCACCAGCAGGGAGATCAGGATGGAGTATTTCAGGCGTTGACCTTGCGTCATTGGTAGTTCCTTGCGACATCGGCAAAAAGCCCCGAAGCGGGCCGTGCGCATGATACAACGTCCCCCGCCGGTCAGCGGACAATTTCCCACTTCTGTCGACATCACTGCCTTGCCAACATGGTCTCCCGGGCTGACGCCCAGACAACCGGAAGACAACCATGCTCCTGCGCACCCTGATGGCCAGCGTGATACTGCTTGGCACCTTCAAGGCTCATGCCTTGTCGACCGAGTCGCAACCTCCCAGCGTATTGCTGGAACTGGGTACACAGCTGGCGAACAGTGCCGGCAGCAGCCAATGGCAACAGCTCTGGCAACGTACCCGACAGACCGGGTATCTGAATTCAGGTGCACAAGGTGTGCATTTCGATGTACCCCAGGCAGAGATCCCGGCACTGGTTGCCGCCACCCTGGCCGCAGCCGATGAGGCCCTCGCACTGAAGCAGACGCACGTACTGTATCGCCGCGACTTTCACCCCAGGGTCGTAGGCAAGGTTGCAGCAAAGGATGTGACCGCTTTGTGCCTGTGGGTTGATTGGCGCAGTTTCCCCGAGCACGGCATCCATCGTCCGGCCGACTATCTGGGCCAGGTCAGCCTGTTGCTGACACGCCCTTGCGAGTAATCATGGGTTTGCCAAGCAGACGGCGGAGATATTGCCCTAGCAACGGGCAATCAAGGCTTAGCGCCTGAGATGACGCTCCTTTCCCAACCCAAAGCGATGCCAGTCCTACAGAAAGCGTGCAAAAAGGCCACCCCTCCTGCCCCTCTTGCTGCCTAGCCTCCTTTCTGCCCGGTAACCGAGAATCCAGCTCAAGCCATGACAGACAGACGCGATGTACCGCGTTGACGCTGCCTGCAATGGCCACAGCCGCATGGCACGGATCATCTAGGTGCCGAACTATCGCCCACAAGGAAGTCACCATGGAACTGAGCGACCTGAACCGAATCGACGTAGAGCAACTGCCCCACTCGCTGCAGATGCTGATCGAATGCCTTGGCATTGAACATGCCTACAACCTGACGAACACCTATGGCGGACGCCCCAAGTACATTCCCAAACACCGCGAGCGCACGGCCCTGGCGGAAATTCTGCCAGCGCCCGCACTGGATGCGCTGATCAAGCGATTTGCCGGCATGGCACTGGAGATCCCCAAGGTTGACCATTTCCTGCGCCAACTGCGCAACCAGCAGATTCAACAGGAAAGCGCCGATGGCCTGTCGCGCAGCATGCTGGCCAACAAGTACGGCTTAAGCCTGCGTCAAATCGGCAATATTCGCCGCCAGGACGCCTGCCCGCGCTGATTACAGCAGGCAACTACCCTGAATCCCCAACCCGCGCACAAGGTGTGCACCCACGATAAGGAAATCACCCATGGCAACAGTCGACAACGATATGATCGGTTCGGTCATGAACGCCCTGCCCCTGGACCGGATGATCGCCGGACCGCTGCAGGCAATGGTCCAGGCCCAAGTCGCCGCAAGCCAGACCTACGCCGACTTTCTCATGGGCGTCTGTGTCGAGAATGGCAAAGCGGTCGCCATCGAATTCAACTACGACGAAACCATTACCGATGAACAGGGGGCAGCCAAGGGAATCGTCTCCAAAACCATGCGCATCCCGCTCATGGCGGCGATCGCTCACCCCAACATCGCCATCGAGGAAGGGAATGTCGAGTTCGAAGTGACCATTAGCCAACAGGCCGAATCCAGTAGCGAAACCGCGGGTGAAGTGAGCACTGCCGCGTCCTTTGGCTTCGGTAAGTTCAAGATGGAGCTCAAAGGCCAGGTCAGCCACAAGTCGACACAAACCCGCAAGACCGATACCCGTGCCCGCTACGCCTTCAACACCAAAGTACGTCGTCAGGAACCACCTGAAGCGCTGATGCGGGTCATCGATGCCCTCACTGAAGCCGCCAGCAAACCGGTTACAAGCTCCAGCTGACAGCCACCGCCCTTGCGTAGGGTACCTCAGCGTAACCCTTCGCCAATGGCCCTCTCCACTGGAGGGGGCCTCAGCTGTAGATTTCCAGGAGTGCACACAGCTTGGACCCTCGCTCGCCGAACAACGCGCCCATCATCGCCAGCGACCTGTGCGATATCACTCGCGGCCTGCAGGAAGCCGCCGCGGCCACCAACAACCTGATTGCCCAGCAGTACATCAAGCTGTTCGACCAGTTTTTCGACTATGACGCCGAGGCACTGGGCACGCCGATGAAAGCCAAGATGGTCGCAGTGGCGATGGACGATCAGCACACGATGCAGATCCCGCTGATCGCACTGGTGTCACCGCGGGGGCTGGCACTGGAGCGTATGCAGGTAGACCTCTCTGTGCGGATTCAGAACACCGAAACCACCGAAGCTGGCGAGAACCTGCAACGCGAGCGCTTCTATGTGACGGTCGGTGGCCAGAGCAAACGCAACGACGATGCAGCACGCGACCCCGAAGAAGTACAGATCCGCATGCAGTTCCAGGCCTGTGAACCACCGGAAGCGCTGAACCGGCTGATCGAGGAGTACACCAAACTGATTACCCCGCTTCGCTTGTCCACCCCCGTCCAGCCCACGGACGACAGCAACGAGTTCATCGAAGCGGCGACCGTGCGCTGACACTACCGGCCTCTAGAAGTCGCGCTTGTAGAAGATATCCAGGGAGCTGGCCAGACCACTGGCCGCCTCCAGGTAAACCTTCTTGCTGAGCTTGTAACGCAGGGCAATGGTGTTGGCCGGCTCGAACACCCCAACGCCGTAACGCAGGCTCAAACGCTCGGTCAGGTTACCGCTGGCGACTACCGCGGTGTTGTTGCCGCTGCCCTGGGTGTCGAGCTGGAAGTCGTCGATACCCAGGCTCGAGGCCAAGCTGCCGGTGATCCCGGCGCTGCCTGCCAGGCCCAGGCCGAGCGCGGCTTCAGCGAGCATGTTGTTGTCTTCCCCGGTAGTACCCAATGGCCGCCCGAGCACCAGGTAGGACAACGCCTGCTCCTGGCTCATGGCCGGCTCCGAGAACACCTGGGTGGTGGGCTGTTCGGCGCTGCCGCTCAAGCGGATACCGGCAATCACATCATCGGTCTTGCGAATCGCCTCGATGTCCAGGTACGGCTGGTCGATGGGGCCGGCAAACAGCAAGCGCGCGCGGCGGATGGTCAGGCGTTGGCCATAGGCGCGGTAGCGGCCGTCGGCCAGGCTCAGTTCGCCGCGGGTATCGAGGTTGTCACCGATGTGCACGTGCCCCAGCAGGTTGGCGGTCAGGCCAAAGCCGCTGAACGAGAGTTTTTCCTGACCGACCTGGACGTCGATATCCATGGCCATGGCCATCGGCGGTTTGCCCTCCTCGGTCTGATGACCAAGGATCACCGTATCGTCGGAAACCTTGACCGTGGACGGCGGTAACTCACGCACGGTGATTTTGCCCTTGGGCACCAGCACCTTGCCGGTCACCGCGAGCTTGTCGTCAATCAGGCTGATTTTCAGGTCCGGAGCGACTTCCAGTGCCGCATAGGGCTCAACGTTGACCGGCAGCTGCTGGCCCTGCAGCGCCAGGTTGACAGTCAGTGCCTGGCCCCAGCCAATCTGCCCGTTCAGGCTGCCCTGGCCAGCGTCACCGCTTTTCCAGCGGCCGTTGAGCTGGACCTGTTCACCAGCGATCAGCGCCTGCAATTGCAGATCCTCAAGGCTGATCGGCAGCTCCGAGCCGCTGATTTCGCCACGCGCAAGGTTCAGGCTGCCATTGACCTGGGGCGCCAGCAAGGTGCCGGACAGGCGCCCGCTGCCGTTGAGCTGGCCATTCAAACGTTCGACCATCGGCGCGAACGGGCGGCCAATGGCCAGATCCAGGCCACTGAGGCGGAAGTCACCGCTCAGGGGTTTGTTTTTGGCCAGCGGATCAAGCCGGGTGTTGACCGCCAGCTCGCCGAGCTTGTCGCCCAGGAAATCCAGGCGGGTGTCGATGCGTCGCGGGCCCAGGGTGCTTTGCAGGCGCAGGGTCTGGTAGGGGAAGTCCAGCCAGCGGTCCTTTTCGCGCACCCGCAGGGTACCGCCGCTGGCATCGATGAGGACAGTGCCCTTGGGCCCGCTGGCCGGAACATCGAGGTTGATGTCGGCATTGAGCAGGCCCTGCCAGGCAAAGTCCTTGGGCAGCCACTGCGCCAGGCTTTGCAACGGGAACTGCTTGAGGTGGTAGCGCAGGCGCGGCTCGGGCGCCAGACGCTGGTCTTCGCCACACAGGCTGGCCTGGCCGGAACGCCAGCAATGGGCGCTGAAATCCACTTGCCCACTGGCCAGGCGCTGCAGTTTCGCCGGGGCCTGCAGGCGCCAGTCCTGGCCGCCGGCCTGGATTTCACCACTGGCCAGGCGACCGCGCCAGTTGCCCTTGTCCAGTTGCCCGTCCAGGCCCAGGTCCAGCTTGAGCTGCGGCCCGTCCAGGGCCAGTTGCAGCTTTTGCTGGCGAATGTCACCTGCCCCCTTGGCGGTGAGCATGCCAAGGGGGGTATCACCCAGGCGAATGCCACCGGCCTGCAGGTCGATAAGCGCGCGTTGCGCGTTGTCCAGACGCGCATCCAGATTCAGGCGCTGTACACGGTTGTCGGCCTGGGCCAATTGCTGGCCCTGCAGAACGAAGCTGCCCTGGGGCGCCTGCAAGGTTCCGGCAACCTCCAGTCGCCCCTTGACCTGGCCTTGCAACTGCGGCCAGAGTTGGCCCAGGCGCGGCAGGTTGAGATCGATCTGCCCGGCCAGGCGCTGTTGCAGGCTGCCGCTGCCATTGATCTGGTTGTCGCCCAGGCGGATGTCCAGGGTGCCCAGGGTCCATTGCTGCCCTGCCCCTTGTGCCACCGCTTTGAGTACGGCGGGCTGGCCGCGCAGGCGGCCCTTGAGGTCAAGGTCGGCATCCAGGCGCAACTCGCCGTTTTTCATCTCGCCCTTGCTGCGTAACGGGCCCGCCAGGGTGCCGGGCAATTCGGCCAGCCAGTACGCCGGGTTCAGCGCCGACAGTTCCAGCGCCGCATCCCAGGCCAGGCCATCGGCAAACTGCACGCCGACACTGCCGGCGGCCTTGCCCTGGCCGGCACTGAGCAGCAATTGCGGCAAGCTGACCTGCTTGAGGTCGCCCTTGAACGGGCTGCTCAGGCTGAAGGCGCCGGCCGGACCGTCCAGGTCACCTTTGAACTCGCCCTGGTAGTTGCCATCACGGTACTGCACCTGGCCGTTGAAGCGGCGCAGAGTAACGTCGGGCGCTTGCTCCAGCGGATACAGGCGCAACCAGGGGAAATCCAGCCAGTCGATGCTGGCTTCAGCGCTCAGGCCTTGCTGCCAGTCGGCCTTGGCCTTGAGCTTGAGCGCCTGTTCGGCGCTGGCGCTGAGGTCCAGGGTGCTGAGCTCGGCACCTTTGGCATCGACCCGGCCTTGCAGATTGAGCGCCACCGGCCCCTGCTCGGCGGGCAGGCTGGCTGAACCCTGCAGCTGATAACCGCTTTGCAGGTTGCCCTTGGCGCTCAGTTGCAGCGTGTTCAGCTGCAGGGTGTCGGGCAGCTCGGCCGAGGGCTTGAAGGCCTCGCTGCTGATCTGCAGGTGCGCCGGCAGGTTGTCGGCCAGGGCTTGCAGCTCGCCGGTCAGGCGCGCGTGCAGGTAACCGCTGCTGTCAGCCTTGAGCCTGAGGGTTTTCTGCAGGTCGCCGTCCACCTGCAATGCCAGTTGCCAGGGCTGCCCGTCGACACTCGGCAACTGCAGTTGCCCCTTGGCCTGCAACGGCCAATCGGCTTCGGGCTTGAGCAACCCCTGCAGGTTCAGCTTGAGCTCATCGCGCTGCAGTTGCAGGCTGTCGATCTGCAGCCCGGCCGTGGTCCAGTGCGCGGCCAGTTGCAGTTGGCTGAGCTGTTCATTGCCGTCCAGGCGCAGATGACCGATACGCACCTGGCCCAACTCGATGGCCACGGGTAGCTTGAGTGCCGGCAGTTGCAACGGCCCGCTATCAGGCTTCGGCTCGCCGGGTGCGAAGGCCAGGTTGACCTGATCGGCTTGCAACTGATCGATGCACAGGGTCATGCGCAGCAAGCAGGCCGGCGACCAGGCCAGTACCGGCGCCACCAACTCGACCCGATCGCCGCCTTGTGCCCACAGCAAGCGCTCGGCTTGCCACTGCCCGGCCAGACGCCCCTGGAAGTTATCCAGCTGCAGCCCCGGCACCTGCTCCAGGGCCCAGCGGCTGCCGGCCTGGGTACCGAGCACCAGGCCCACACCCAGCACCACCAGCATGAGCAAGGCCAGCAGGCCAAGAACGATGAATTTGATAGCGCGACTCACAGTTCCGGCCCCATGGAGAAGTGCAGACGCAAACCGCCGTCGTCATCCAGCGCGCGGGCCAGATCCAGACGCAGCGGCCCGACCGGAGACACCCAGCGCACACCGATACCGACACCGGTCTTGAGGCTGGGCAGTTCCAGATTATTGAATGAATTGCCCTGGTCGATGAAGGTCGCCACCCGCCACTTTTCTGCAACCGAATACTGGTACTCGGCACTGCCGGCTACCAGGTAACGGCCGCCAATACGATCGCCGTCGGAGTTTTTCGGTGACAGGGTCTGGTAGTCGTAGCCTCGCACGCTCTGGTCGCCACCGGCAAAGAAGCGCAACGAGGGCGGAACCGAATTCTTGTAGCTGTTGGTGGCGCTGCCGCCGAACTGCACACGGCCGAGAAAGCGATGATTCTGGCCCAGGGTGGTCAGGCCCTTGAGCAGCACATTGGCATGCAGCAGGTTGGTGTCGGAGACCAGTCCCTGCTTGGCCGCCTGCACATCGAACTGCAGGCGATAGCCATTGTGCGGGTCGATGCGATTGTCGCTGCGCAGGTAGGAATAGCTGATGCCGGGCATCAGCAGGTTGCTCAGGCCCGAGTCGTCACCGAGCTTGTACTCTTCGCGCTGGTACTTGAGCGAAATGACCCGCTGCCAGCCGCTGGGCAGCTTGCTGTGCCATTCCGGGCCGACCGTGAGCAGCTTGCTCAAGGTATCGGTGCCGGCGATTTCTTCGTTCTGGTAACCACCGGCAAAACGCAGTTTGTCGGTCAGCGGCGGGTCGAGCGGGATGTCGTACCACAGGCCGACGTTCTGCCGTGGCGCCGACAGTTCGGTCTCCCAGCCGTAGCTGTGACCTTGCGGGTTGACCCAGTGGCGAGTCCAGTTGGCCTTGCCGCGCGGCCCGACGTCGGTCGAAAAACCCAGGCCCAGGCCCATGGTCCGCGGTTTGCGGGTGTCGAGCTGAACGGCCACCGGGATGCTCTGCTCGATAGCCGCGGTAGGCGCGGCATCGACCCGTACGCCTTCGAAGTAGCCGCTCGATTGCAGGGCATTGTTGAGTTCGGCGATCAGCTCGGAATCGTAGGGCGTGTCAGCCTTGAACGGCACCATGCGGTGCAGCAGGTCTTCATCGAGCGGCGTATCGCCAGCAAAGCTGACCTTGCCCAGGCGGTAGCGCGGACCACTGTCGTAGATCAGCTCGATATCGGCAACGCCAGCCTGGGGGTCGACCGCCAGGCGCTGGAGGACGAAGCGGCCACTGAAAAACCCGTAGCGCGAGGCCTGGTTCTGGATCAGGCGCTTGGCGTCTTCGTAGTGGCCATGGTTGAGCACCGCGCCTGAGCGCAACGCCTTGCTGTCGGGAATGCGAAAGGCCTTGAGTTCACTGGCCGGGCCATCGATACGGATGGTCACATCACGCAAGTGCACCGGCTCACCTGGGTCGATCGTCAATACCAGCTGCGGGCCCTTGTCGGCCTTGGCCGGCGGTTTGACCTCGCTGTCGATCTGCGCCTGGTAATAGCCCAGGGCCTGGGAGGCCTTGCGTGCCTGCTCGACTGCGCCGCGACTGAAGCGCAGCAGCGCCTCTTCATCGCGTTTACCAAGGCTGCCGATATAGCCTTCGACATTGGCCTTGAGTTCGTTATTGGCAGGTTTGACCCGGACTACCAGCTCGCTTTGCGCATACGCGCCGATGCTGGCAACCCATAGAATCAAACCGCAGGTAAATCGTCCTGAATACGTCATAGGCGCGGATGCTACCAGAGCTTGGCGGCAGCATGGAGCCCGAGGTTTTCCTCGCTGCTACGCAATTCAGGCCGATACCTGCTGTGACGACTGCGGATTGGGGTGAAAGAACACGTGTTCGCGGACCGGGCCTACAGCGATCTCGCCAATTTCCTGATAGCCCTGACGCTGGTAAAACGCCAGGTAGTGCTCGTTGCCGGTGTCCAGCACCACGCCTTGGGAATGCTCATCCACGGCACACCAGTCGTGCACAGCCTGTAACAACTGTTCGCCGTAGTGCTTGCCCTGAAACTGCGGGTGAACCCCCAGCAGCGGCAGTGCATGCACCGCGTCACTGGGCAGACAGGCCACCAGCGCAGCCTGGTAATCCAGGTAACGGCGGGTACAGCGAAACCCGGTGCTAAGCACCATGCGCATACGCCAGGCCCAGCTTTCGGTGATGCCCAGGCGCCGCTGCGGCGGGGCAATCAGGGCGATGCCGATCAAGCGGTCTTCAACCAGCAGGCCAATGGCGGGCAAATCCTGGAGAAAGTGCTGCTTGACCCGTTCGCGCATGGTGGCGCGAATACGCTGGTCGAACCCGGGGCGCTGGGCCTCGAACAGAAAGGCAAAGGTCGGTTCGTGGCGATAGGCGTGATACAACAGGGAGCGCGCCTCGCGGCTGTAGCCGCCATCGAGCAGACGGACTTCAGCCGGTGCGGCAGTCGATTCGGGCATGCTGGCAAACCTCCGGAAATGGGCATTCATTGCCTTTGAGGTGTGCGGGGTGCCAACGTTCACCTCGTGCCACAGGTTAGCAACCTCTCGAGTGGATCGCCACGCTGGCCGACGTCGCCGATGTCGGCTAGGATCCTGGGTTTTACCAGGATTGTGCTGCCCATGAAGATCGTCTCGTTCAACATCAATGGCCTGCGTGCCCGGCCCCACCAGTTGGCGGCGTTGATCGAAAAGCACCAACCCGACGTCATCGGCCTGCAGGAAACCAAAGTCAGCGACGAGCAGTTCCCGCTCGCTGAGGTCCAGGCCCTGGGCTACCACGTGCACTTTCATGGCCAGAAGGGCCACTACGGCGTCGCCCTGCTCTCGCGCCAGGCGCCACTGAGCCTGCACAAGGGCTTCAGCACCGATGAAGAAGAAGCCCAGCGACGCTTCATCTGGGGCACCTTCGCCGATGCCGATGGCACCCCGATCACCATCATGAACGGCTACTTCCCCCAGGGCGAGAGCCGCGACCACCCAACCAAGTTCCCGGCCAAGCAGCGCTTTTACAGCGACCTGCAGACACTGCTCGAGACCCAGTTCCAGAACGATCAGCCGTTGCTGGTAATGGGGGATGTGAACATTTCGCCGGAAGACTGCGACATCGGCATCGGCGCCGACAACGCCAAGCGCTGGCTGAAGACCGGCAAGTGCAGCTTCCTGCCGGAAGAGCGCGAGTGGATGGCGCGCCTGAAGAACTGGGGCCTGGTCGACAGCTTCCGCCACCTGCACCCGGAAGTGGCCGACCGTTTCAGCTGGTTCGACTACCGCAGCCGCGGCTTTGAAGACGAGCCCAAACGTGGCCTGCGCATCGACCTGATCATGGCCTCCCAGGGGCTGCTGCCACGGATCAAGGATGCCGGGGTCGACTATGACCTGCGCGGGATGGAAAAACCTTCGGACCACGCGCCGATCTGGCTTGAATTGAACTGATAAACGCTCCCACAGGCTTTGTAGGAGCGGGCTTGCCCCGCGATAGCATTCTGTCTGCCACATCGCATCGCGGGGCAAGCCCGCTCCTAGCACAGCCTGTCATCCCTCGGTCACATAGCTGTCTTAATCTCCCGGCACACCCTTTGCCCACGAGTGCCAGACGGCATGTTGCGCCACCTCTCCCTGCTTGTGCTTTGCCTGTTCCCGCTGATTGGCGCCGCTGACCCGCAGGCGCAATTACGTATCCAGGGTTCCAACACCATCGGTGCCGCACTGGCACCGGCGCTGGTCACAGGCTTGCTCGAGCAACAAGGCGCCAGCGCCATCAGCATCGTCAGTGGCGACGCCGCCAACGAACGCCAGGTCCGTGCACGAGACAGTAACGGCCAGGCCTTGCGCATCGATATCGCCGCCCACGGTTCCAGTACCGGTTTTACCGCACTCAAGTCCGGCCAGGCGGAACTGGCTGCCTCCTCCCGTCCGATCAAGCCGGTTGAGCTGAGCGAACTGCAAGCCCTGGGTGACCTCAACAGTGCCGCCGCCGAGCAGGTCATTGCCCTGGATGGTGTCGCGGTGATCGTCCACCCCGACAACCCCTTGCCGCAGCTGACCACTGTCCAGCTGGCGGAGGTTTTTTCCGGGCAGATCCGCAATTGGGAGCAACTGGGCATCGGCAGCGGCCCCATCAACCTGTACGCCCGCGATGACCGCTCCGGGACCTTCGAAACCTTCAAGGCCCTGGTGCTCGACCCGGCACAACACCCCCTGGCCGACACCGCCCGGCGCTTCGAATCGGCCGAGCAACTGGCCAGCCAGGTGCTCGGCGATCGCCAGGCCATCGGCTTCAGCAGCCTGGCCACGGTGCATGGCGCCAAGGTCGTGGCGATTGCCGACGGTGCGTCCCAGGCCATGCTGCCGACACCGGCCCTGGTGGCCAGCGAAGACTATCCGCTGTCGCGACGGCTGTTCTTTTATCTGCCGCCCGGTCAGGCCAATCCACTGGCCCGCGCCCTGGTCGAGTTCGCCCAAAGCGCCCAGGGCCAGGCCATCGTTACCCGTAACGGCTTCGTCGGCCAGCAGGTGCAGAGCATCAAGGTACAGCCGCGCAAGGAGATGCCCCGCCGCTACCTTGACCTGGCCAGCGATGCCCGGCGCCTGTCGGTGAATTTTCGCTTCCAGGAGGGCAACGCCAGCCTCGACAACAAGGCCCTGCGCGATGTGCAACGGGTGGTCCAGTACCTGCAAGCGCAGCACAAGCTGGCCAACAAGGTGGTGCTGGTGGGGTTTGGCGATGCCAAGGATGACCCGCAGCGCGCCGCCCTGCTCTCGCGGCTGCGGGCCATGGCGGTGCGTCGGGAACTGGCCCGCAGCGGCGTTGAACTGCGCGAGATCATCGGCCTGGGCGATGAACTGCCGGTGGCGGCCAACACCGCCGAACAAGGGCGGATCCGTAATCGCCGCGTCGAGGTATGGGTCTACTGAGCTGCCGACGGCTGGCCTGGGCAATCAATTGTTACAGGCTCGATTGGGCGCTCACCCTCCCCGGGGCTAGGCTTGTCCTTAGTGACGCCGGGCCCCTCTGACGGCTGCCAAGCCGCCATGTCGGAGTCACTGTTGCTCAGCAACGTCGACATCAAGGAGGGGCTCATGGCAGCTCTACAGGTATTTCTCGATAACGACTTCCTCGGCACCAGCCTGTGGTTCTGGCTGGCCTTTCTCGGCATCGTCCTGGCCCTGTTGGTGCTGGACCTGGGCGTACTGCACCGCAAGTTGCACGAAATCGAAATGCGCGAAAGCCTGCTGCTGTATGCCGGCTACTTCAGCGTTGGCGTGCTGTTCGGCGGATGGGTGTGGTTCGAGCTGGGCGCGCAGAAAGCCCTGGAGTTCTATACCGGCTTTCTCATCGAGCAGTCGTTGTCGATGGACAACGTGTTCGTCATGGCAATGATCTTCAGCTTCTTCGCCATCCCCCGCCGCTACCAGCACCGGGTGCTGTTCTGGGGGATTCTCGGGGTAGTGGTGCTGCGGGCGATCATGATTGGCCTGGGCAGTGCGCTGGTGCAGGAGTTCGACTGGATTCTCTATGTGTTCGGCGCCTTCCTGCTGTTCACGGGCGTGAAAATGCTGTTCTCCGGCGCAGAACCCCACCCGGACCTGGCTAACAATCCGGTGCTCAAATTCGTCCGCCGACACCTGCGGGTCACCGACGAGCTGCACGGCCCGCGTTTTTTCGTGCACATCACCCCGGCCGGGCAGAGCAAGGCGCTGCGCTATGCCACGCCGCTGTTCCTGGCCCTGGTGCTGATCGAGCTGGCCGACCTGGTGTTCGCCGTCGACAGCGTGCCGGCAATCTTTGCCATCACCCAGGACCCGTTCATTGTCTACACCTCGAACATCTTCGCCATTCTCGGGTTACGGGCGCTGTACTTTGCCCTGGCGGCGCTGATGCACCGCTTTATTTACCTCAAGTACGCCTTGGCGCTGGTGCTGGTGTTCATCGGTGGCAAGATTTTCTACCACGGCCTGATCGGTGCCGTGCCGCCGATGCTGTCGCTGGGCGTGACCGTTGCCCTGCTTAGCGCCGGGGTGTTGTGTTCACTGTACTCGACCCGTTCGCGGGGCAAGCCCGCCCCGGGAAAAGAGACGGGCTTGCGCGGCAAGCATCAGTGACCGCTACGGAGCATTTCCCTGGGCACGTACTTGCCGATCTCGTACTTGCCGATCGCCGCGCGGTGCACTTCGTCCGGGCCGTCGGCCAGGCGCAAGGTGCGCTGCATGGCGTACATGTAGGCCAGCGGGAAATCAGCCGAGACCCCGGCGCCGCCATGGATCTGGATTGCCCGGTCGATGACCTTGAGGGCCACGTTCGGTGCCACCACCTTGATCTGGGCGATTTCGCTGCGGGCGACCTTGTTGCCGACGGTATCCATCATGTACGCGGCCTTGAGGGTCAGCAGCCGGGCCATGTCGATTTCCATCCGCGAGTCGGCAATCTTGTCGACGTTGCCACCCAGGCGCGCCAACGGCCGGCCGAAGGCGGTACGCTCCACCGAGCGCTTGCACATCAGTTCCAGGGCACGTTCCGCCATGCCGATCGAGCGCATGCAGTGGTGGATGCGCCCCGGGCCAAGGCGCCCCTGGGCGATCTCGAAACCGCGGCCCTCGCCGAGCAGCACGTTCTCGTAAGGCACACGCACGTTCTCGAACAGCACTTCGGCATGGCCATGGGGCGCGTCGTCGTAGCCGAACACCGGCAGCGGGCGCACGATCTTCACCCCAGGGGTGTCGGTGGGCACCAGGATCATCGAATGCTGCTGGTGACGCGGGCCTTCCGGGTTGCTCAGGCCCATGAAGATCATGATCTTGCAGCGCGGATCGCAGGCCCCGGAAGTCCACCACTTACGACCATTGATCACCCACTCGTCACCGTCGCGCACGGCGCGGGCGGCCATGTTGGTAGCATCGGACGAAGCCACATCGGGTTCGGTCATGGCGAACGCCGAGCGGATATCACCCCGCAGCAGCGGCTCTAGCCATTGGCGCTTCTGTGCTTCATTGGCGTAACGCACCAGCACTTCCATGTTGCCGGTGTCCGGCGCCGAGCAGTTGAACGGCTCGGGGCCGAGCAGCGAGCGGCCCATGATTTCCGCCAAGGGGGCATACTCAAGGTTGGTCAGGCCCGCGCCCAGCGCCGACTCGGGCAGAAACAGGTTCCACAAGCCCTCGGCCTTGGCCTTGGCCTTGAGCTCTTCCATGATCGCCGTTGGCTGCCAGCGATCGCCTTCGGCAACCTGGCGCTCGAACACCGCTTCGGCGGGATAGACATAGGCCTCCATGAACGCCGTGACACGTTCACGCAGCGCCTGGACCTTGGGTGAATAGGCGAAATCCATGGGCAGTACCTTCAGTGGAAAAGGGATCTGATATCGATCCTAGATCAGCAGGCAAAATCCACCTAGTCTATTCTCAGCGTGTATAAACATTCATAACCGATATATGATCCACGGATAACACCAATAAGAGCAGCGCCCATGAACCTGAGCAAGGTCGACCTGAATCTGTTCATCGTCTTCGATGCCATCTACACCGAAGCCAACCTGACCCGGGCCGGGCAGATCGTCGGCATTACCCAGCCGGCGGTGTCCAACGCCCTGGCGCGCCTGCGCGAAACCTTCAATGACCCGCTGTTCGTGCGCACCGCCCAGGGCATGGTGCCCACGCCCATGGCGCAAAACATCATCGGCCCGGTGCGCAATGCCCTCTCGCTGCTGCGCGTGTCGGTGCAGGAGAGCCGCATCTTCAACCCGCTGCAGGCCAACAAGACCTTTCGCATCAGCATGACCGACCTCACCGAGGCGGTGATTTTGCCGCTGCTGTTCCAGCGCCTGCGCCGCCTGGCGCCGGCGGTGGCGGTGGCGATCGAAAGCTTCTTGTGCAAGCGCCGGGAAACCACCAAGGAACTGGCCGCCGGGCGCCTGGACTTTGCCGTCGATGCGCCGCTCAACACCGACCCGCAGGTACGCCACGTCAAACTGATGCAGGACCGTTACGTCTGCGCCATGCGCCAGGGCCATCCGCTGTTCAAGGACACGCTCAGCCTGGACGACTACCTGGGCATGACCCACATTCATATCTCCAGCCGGCGCAACGGCCTGGGTTATGTCGACCTGGCCCTGGGCAAAATGGGCGTGCAGCGCAAGATTGCCCTGCGCTCCCAGCATTACCTGATGGCTTCCCAGGTGCTGCAGCAGACCGACATGGTCATGACCGTACCGGAGCGTTTCGCCCGTCGCCACCAGCTCAACCATGTCAGCCTGCCGGTGGATGTGCCGCCACTGGAAACCCACCTGTATTGGCACGAGAGCACCGACCAGGACCCGGCCAACCGCTGGATGCGCGAACAGATCATCGAGCTGTGCCAGGGCGTGGTGGCGCAGGATGAGCGGGCGGCCAAGGCTGAGGTGCCGTTGCAGTGAACACAGAGCCATTGTGGGAGCCGGCGTTGCCGGCGATGCAGGGCATAGCCCTGCCAATCCTTTCTTGACGTAAACGTCAACCTGCAATTAGCTTAGCGCCATGCCCCACTTCCGAGCCAAGCAATGAGCAGTCAGACCTACAGCATCTCCGACCTGTCCCGCGAGCTGGACATTACCACCCGGGCGATCCGCTTCTATGAAGAACAGGGCCTGCTCAGCCCGGAGCGCCGCGGCCTGGAGCGGGTCTACTCGGCCCGCGACAAGGTCAGCCTGAAGCTGATTCTGCGCGGCAAGCGCATCGGCTTTTCCCTGGCCGAATGCCGCGAGCTGATCGAGCTCTACGACCCTTCCAGCGGCAACCTGAAGCAGTTGCACAGCATGCTGGCGAAGATCGCCGAACGCCGTGCCCAACTCGAACAGCAACTGCTCGACATCCAGCAGATGCAACTGGAGCTGGATACAGCCGAGGAACGCTGTGAGCAAGCCCTGGCCGCTACCCTGCACAACCAGAAAAACAGCCATTGAGCCCTGAGGAACCCTGCCCATGTCATTGCCTGAAAAAGTCCGCCTGGTCGAAGTCGGCCCGCGCGACGGCCTGCAGAACGAAGCCCAGCCCATCAGCGTGGCCGACAAGGTCCGGCTGGTCGATGACCTGAGCGCCGCCGGCCTGTCGTACATCGAGGTGGGTAGCTTCGTTTCGCCCAAGTGGGTACCGCAGATGGCCGGTTCCGCCGAGGTGTTCGCCAATATCCAGCAACACAGTGGCGTGACCTACGCGGCCCTGGCGCCGAACCTGCGCGGTTTCGAAGATGCGCTGGCAGCCGGGGTCAAGGAGGTGGCCGTGTTCGCGGCGGCGTCCGAGGCGTTTTCCCAGCGCAACATCAACTGCTCGATCAGCGACAGCCTGCAGCGCTTCGCGCCGATCATGGCAGCGGCGCGTCAACATGGGGTGCGGGTGCGCGGTTATGTGTCCTGCGTGCTGGGTTGCCCCTATGAAGGCACGATCAGCGCCGAGCAGGTCGCCCCGGTGGCCCGCGAGCTGCACGACATGGGCTGCTATGAAGTGTCGCTGGGCGACACCATCGGCACCGGCACCCCTGGGGCCACCCGGCGCCTGTTCGAAGTGGTCGGCGCCCAGGTGCCACGCGAACAACTGGCCGGGCACTTTCATGACACCTATGGCCAGGCCCTGGCTAACGTCTATGCCAGCCTGCTCGAAGGCATCAGCGTGTTCGACAGCTCTGTTGCGGGCCTCGGCGGCTGCCCCTATGCCAAAGGCGCCAGCGGTAACGTTGCCAGCGAAGACGTGCTGTACATGCTCCAGGGCCTGGGTATCGACACCGGTATCGACCTGGAGCGCTTGATTGCCGCGGGCTTGCGTATCAGTGCGGTACTCGGCCGTACCACCGGTTCGCGGGTGGCACGCGCGCGGAACGCACGCTGAACACCGGCGGTAACAGCCCAATCACCCCCTGGGTGTTACCGCGCCCGCACTTTTCAGGGAAATTCCGGGTAACACGGAAACAAATCGACAGAATTTCCCGGGACCTTTTTTTGATCAACCCATCAAGCCATTGATTTTATTGGGTTTTAAAAAGTTGGCACGGCACCTGCTATATCTCAGGTACAAGAACAATAAAAAGTGCGACATACCCAATAAAAATAAGACGAAACGACTCTGACATAACAAGAACAACACGACAGAGGCGCAGCTAACAGATTTTTTTGGAGAGGATGTGCTTTCCAGGGGCTCGCCCCGCAACCGGACACAAAACAATAAAACTACCCCAAGGTAGCGCAGGTCACGGTTGGATCAGCAATGATGAAGGTAGATCAGCGCTCAAAAAAATACGTTTGCTCTTGATCCCGGATGGGGATCGCCAGTGATGCAGAGGCAACGGTCACCAAAAACAACAACAGGCCGCCCTCCAATAACAAAAATGAGAGCACGCAACAATCTTTGAGGGGAGCTTAGGCTCCCCTCAGTGCTTCCCGCCCTCGCCGTTTTCGTCCTTCTCGAAGCGATTGACCACCAACGGCATCACCCCCAATACCAGCAAGGCCAGCACGGTGCTGATCACCGCCGTAGCTTCACGCCCCATGCCCGCCGCCACGCCGATCGCCGCTGTCATCCACAGGCCCGCCGCCGTGGTCAGGCCTTTGACATTGCTGACGTCCTGGTCGTGCCCCTTGAGAATGGTCCCGGCGCCAAGAAAACCGATCCCGGCGACTATCCCCTGCACCACCCGGCTCAATGCCGCATCGTCGGCCCCGGCCATGCGCGGCACCAGCACGAACAGCGCCGCGCCGAGGGCCACCAGCATATGGGTGCGTACCCCGGCGGCCTTGCCCTTGAGCTCGCGCTCAAAGCCGAGAATGGCCCCCAGCAGCGCGGCCATGACCAGGCGCACTGTCACCTGGGTAAGCTGCTTGGCATCGGTGATGTCGGCAAACTCCGCCACCAGGGTGATCCAGACTTGGTGCCACCAGGCGTCCATGGGCTTTGTCCGTGCAGGAGGGATTAATCGATGGACAACGGCCGCACCTGCAAGTGCGCCACTGACCGCTGATCGGTTGCCGCCAGCATCCCGTGCGATCGCGCGGTCCCAAACATAGGACCCCAGCAACGAGGAAGCGGCCATGCCTATTGAAATTGACCAGACCAACCAGCGCTGCACCCTGATCGGCGATCACAACGCACGCATCGAGGGCGAAGCCACGCAGGTGCGGATCGTCACCGACGAAGCCCTGCGCATGTCGGTTGCCGAGCTCAACGGCGAACGCGTACCGATCACTGAACAAGAAGCCGACGCCCTGACTGTAGCGGGTGCGGTGGATGGTCGCAGGCACCTCAAGACCACCGAGGAGGGCTCGATAATCTGAGGCCTGCAGGGTTTTTACGGAAAATCTGATACGGTTTTTATCGAAATAGCTGAGCCTGTTATGCAAACAGATGGGGCGCCATAGTGCTCTGGCCTGATCGAGGCCTGATGAGCGACGAACCATGAGCGATAGAATTCCCGTCCAGATCGTTGAAATTGCTGAGCCTTCCACTTTCAAGAAGAAGCCTGCCAGCAGCGACAGACAGATCCACACCCGTAGTTTCACCGGCTTGTTTCGTAACCTGCGCCTGGCGGGTGCGGGTTTTCTGTTTTTGCTGTTCTTTGGCACCGTCTGGTTGAACTGGGACGGTCGTCAGGCCGTGCTTTGGGACTTGGCCGACAGCAAGTTCCACATTTTCGGCGCCACTTTCTGGCCACAGGATTTCATCCTGCTCTCGGCCTTGCTGATCATCTGCGCCTTCGGCCTGTTTGCCATCACCGTGTTCGCCGGCCGGGTCTGGTGTGGCTATACCTGCCCACAGAGCTCCTGGACCTGGATCTTCATGTGGTGCGAAAAGGTGACCGAAGGTGAACGCAACCAGCGCATCAAGCTGGATGCCGCGCCGTGGAGCCTGAACAAACTGGCCCGGCGCTCGGCCAAGCACACTTTGTGGCTGGGCATCAGCCTGCTCACCGGGCTGACCTTCGTCGGCTATTTCACCCCGATCCGCCCGCTGGCCGAGGAACTGTTCACCCTGCAACTGGGCGGTGTCAGCCTGTTCTGGATTCTGTTCTTCACCGGCGCCACCTACATCAACGCCGGCTGGCTGCGTGAAGCGGTGTGCATGCACATGTGCCCGTACGCGCGTTTCCAGAGTGTGATGTTCGACAAGGACACCCTGACCGTCGCCTACGACCCGGCCCGTGGCGAGTCCCGCGGCCCGCGCAAAAAGGAAGTCGACCACAAGGCCAAAGGCCTGGGCGATTGCATCGATTGCCATATGTGCGTGCAGGTCTGCCCGACCGGTATCGACATCCGTGACGGCCTGCAGATGGAGTGCATCGGTTGCGCTGCCTGTATCGATGCCTGTGACTCGATCATGGACAAGATGGGCTACGCCCGCGGCCTGGTCGGCTACAAGTCCGAACACACCCTGCAAGGCGGCACCACCAACTGGCTGCGGCCGCGCCTGCTCGGTTACGTCACCGCCCTGGTGGTAATGATCGGCGCCCTGGTCATCGCCCTGCAGCAGCGGCCGATGGTGTCGATGGACGTGATCAAGGACCGTGGCCTGTTCCGCGAGAACAATGCCGGGCAAATCGAAAACATCTACACCCTCAAGGTCATCAACAAGACCCAGCAAGCCCAGCACTATCGCCTGCGCCTGCTCGATGCCGAAGGCTTCGAACTGCACGGCAAGACCGAGTTCAGCCTGGCAGCCGGGGAAATGAGCGACTTGCCGGTGTCGGTGGCGATGTTGGCCGACCGTCCGCAAAGCAGCTCCCAGGACATCAGCTTCGAACTGGTCGACACCGACGAGCCGGGCATCCGCAGCGTCGCCCACAGCCGTTTTGTCGCGCCTTTGAACCACTGATCCCATACACTGCCCGAGCATCCGAAACCTTTCGAGCCATGATGAAACGCTACGAGAAATTCGCCGACGACATTGCCGAACTGATTCGCTCCGGGGTCCTGGGCCCCGGCCAGCGCGTGCCGTCGGTGCGATACGCCAGCCAGACCCACGGCGTCAGCCCGTCCACGGTGTTCCAGGCCTATTACCTGCTGGAGCGCCGCGGGCTGATCCGCGCGCGGCCGCGCTCGGGCTACTTCGTCAACGCCCACGCGCCGCGTCAGTTCAGCGAGCCGCAGATCATCGAGCAAGCCAGCGAGTCCACCGAGGTGGATGTCAGCGAGCTGGTGTTCTCGATTCTCGACTCGATCAAGGACCCGCAAACCGTGGCCTTCGGCTCGGCGTTCCCCAGCCCCAACCTGTTCCCACTGCCGCGCCTGGCCCGCTCCATGGCCAGCGCCAGCCGCGAGATGGACCCGCGCATGGTGGTCACCGACCTGTCGCCGGGCAACCCGCAGCTGCGCCGGCAGATTGCCCTGCGCTACATGGTCGGCGGCCTGATGCTGCCCATGGAAGAACTGCTGATCACCAACGGCGCACTGGAGGCCCTGAACCTGTGCCTGCAGGCGGTGACCGAGCCGGGCGACCTGGTGGCCATCGAGGCACCGGCTTTTTATGCCTGCCTGCAAATCCTCGAGCGGCTCAAGCTCAAGGCGGTGGAAATCCCCGTGCACCCGCGCGAAGGCATCGACCTCGGGGTGCTGGCCCAGACCCTGGCCAAGCACCCGGTCAAGGCCGTGTGGTGCATGACCAACTTCCAGAACCCGGTAGGCGCAAGCATGCCGGAGGAGAAGAAACAGCAGCTTGTTGAGCTCTTGCGCGAGCATCAGGTGCCGTTGATCGAAGACGATGTCTACGCCGAGCTGTACTACGCCCAGCAGGCACCGAAACCAGCCAAGGCCTTCGACACCGACGGCCTGGTGATGCACTGCGGCTCGTTCGCCAAGAGCCTGGCCCCCGGCTACCGGATCGGCTGGGTGGCCGCCGGGCGTTATGCGCAGAAGATCGAACGACTGAAGCTGATGACCTCGCTGTGCGCCTCGATGCCGGCCCAGGCGGCGATTGCCGACTACCTGCAGCACGGCGGCTACGACCGCCACCTGCGCAGGCTGCGCTACGCCCTGGAGGAACAACAGGCGGCGATGCTCGCGGCCATTGCCCGGTATTTCCCGCCACAGACCCGGGTCAGCCATCCCGCTGGCGGTTACTTCCTGTGGCTGGAGCTGCCCGAGCAAATGGACTCGCTCAAGCTGTTCCAGATGGCCCTGGCCCAGGGCATCAGCATCGCTCCGGGGCCGATCTTTTCGCCGACCCGGCGCTTTCGCAACTGCATCCGTCTCAACTATGGCAGCCCCTGGACCGAGCAATCGGAAAAGGCCATGGAGACCCTGGGCAAAATCGTCCGTTCGTTCTGAGCGGCGGTTGAACTTCGAGCGCGCTTGCTGCACCCTGCGCGCTCGAATGCCCAGGGATGGATGACATGTACAAGCGACAGCATTTTCTTACGCCGCAGCGTTACCAACGCTTCCTGGAAAACTACCAGGAGTCCCGGGCATTCTTGCAGGACAATCGCCTGCAGGCCAACTCCGCTGAACAGGAAGCAGTGTTCCGCGCCCGGCATACGAAAGGCTGGGCCCTTGACCACGTGTTGATCAGCTACACCGCTGGCGTCTCTATCGACACCCTGCCCGCCTTGCTTGCGGTGCTGATCGATGAGTACCAACAGCTGCAACACAAGATGGCCGTCTACACCGAGGCGCCAGACGTCGCCCCGCTGGACCTGGACGATGTCGAAGAACACCACGAATGCATGCAAGTGATCAGCCTGTGCATCCTGCTGGGCCGCCACGACCTGCTCGAACGCTTCGTCGCCCTGATGGACAACGGCGGCTACGCCGAACAAGACACCCTCTATGAAGACCTGCTGAGCCGGGTACTGCCCGACCGTTACGATGTCGATGAGTGGTACCAGGATTACGCCACGCCGTTGGTGCAAACCATCTATGCCACCAGCCCCGAGCAAGCGGCCAGCCGCCTACAGGGCTACTGCGAGCAATGGTACGAGCACTTCCTGCACGCCAGCTGGTACGACACCCATGGCGACGATGAAAGCGGCTACGTCGGCTACTGGTCGTTCGAGGCCGCAGCCGTGGCCCTGCTTTACGGCATCGATACCCGCGCTCTGCTGCACGTAATCTTCCCCCATGACATGCTCGCGCATGCCCGCAGCCTGCCCGCGTACCCAGGCATACGCTGGCAATGCCTGGGCAGCGATGAAGACGAGCAGGACGATGACGAAGAGATTGTCGAGGACGAGGACGACAGCAACGAAGACTTCGCCTACGACATCAAGGCCGCCGGCGTCACCCTGTCCGACGCCATCGACGCCGGGAGCGTCCCGCACCTGGCCCAGGCGCTGAGCGCCTACGACACCGTCGAAGCGATCCTGGCGCTGAACCTGGCCGCCGATCAGCAGGAACAAGACGACGCCTTCTTCGACCTCGCCCTGGCCCTGCTCGGTTGGGTCCCAGGTCCTGGGCACGGGCTCAAGCGGGCACTGCGCCTGGTCAATCGTGACCCGCAAAAGCACGCTGAACAGCTCTATGACCTGCTGCGCCAGGTACTGCTCAACTGCAAGCTGAAGACCAGCCCGGATGCTCTGTTCGAAGAAAGCCTGAACGCCGAGGTGCTGCGTGCAGAGCTGGCGCAGATCATCACGGCGGTGCAAAGCAGTGCGCCCTTCCTGGCCCTCGACGAGCAACACCAGGCCCTGGTGCTGAGCGACCTGGAACAGGCAGGCGAGCACCTCGATGACCTGATCGAGCGCATCGACGAACGCCTGATGCCCTGGTTGGCGGTGCAACGCAACAGTTCCGCCGAGGCCTCGGGCAGCAGCAAGCGCATCCCGGCGCAAACCGGCAAACCGCAGTCACGGCGCATCGACGGCCTGCGCAATCACGGCACCGTCAGTAGCCATCCGGCGGCCACAGACGGCGGCAAACTGAGCCAGGAGCAGCACCACCCGGCGGCCACCCGCAACTGGCTGGAGCTGAGCCTGGACGATGGCAAGCTGGGCGGGGTTCCCGGCGCGGCCTACAAGGTGATCTTCGCCGACGGCAGCATTGCTGAAGGCCATTTGAACAACCTCGGCCATATCCGCCTTGAGGGCGTACCTTTCGGCCCGGCCAAGGTGTATTACGGTGAAGACCCGCGCCCTTACCAACGCCAGCCGATCAAGGCACTGGACAGCAGCCCGGCACTGATCGACCGAGACCTGCGCAGCCTGGGTTTCATTCCGTCGAAGCTCGACCGCGACGACCTGTATGCCGAAACCAGCGGGCGGATCGCCCCGTACTGCGAACTGAACGCCCTCTGGTGGGAATGGGCCAGCGCGCGCTACCACGGCACTGATGCACGGGACCCTGGGCCGCTCAGTTGTTGAGTGCTGCGCAGCACGCTACATTTTCCACAGTCCCCAGGTCGGAACACGCGCATGTCGTCGAGCGAACTGCAGTCCCTTCGCCAGCAGCTTGAGCAGTTGCAGCAGCAAAACAATCTGCTCAAAGCACAGCTGGCCGAGCGCAACGGTGCAGGCCATGAAACAGACAATCAGGCCCTGGCCGACACCCAGCAGCGCTACCGCTTTCTGTTCGAGACCATGGACGAAGGCTTTTGCATCATCGAGTTCTTCGACGGCCCCCACGGCCCGCTCAGCGACTATATCCACATCGAAGCCAACGCCGCCCAGGCCAGGCATGCCGGGATCGACAACGTGGTAGGCCAAACCCTGCGGCAGTTGGTCCCCGATGAGGCCGAAGGCTGGCTTGCCCGCTTCGGTCCGGTGCTGCACAGCGGCAACCCGATCCGCTTTGACCAGGAGCTGGTGGCCACCGGCCGCCATCTGGACATCTGCGCCTTTCGCCTGGAGCCGGCCAGCCGCAAGCAGGTCGCGGTGCTGTTCCAGGATGTGACTGCACGCAAGCGCGCCGAATCCGCCCTCAGGCGTCTCAACCAGGAGCTGGAACAACGGGTTGCCCAGGCGGTGGCAGAACGCAGGATCCTCACCGATGTGGTCGAAGCCACCCTGGCGCAGATCCAGGTGGTGGATCTGGACATGCGCTGGCTGGCTATCAACCGCGCTGCCCGCGATGAGTTCCAGCGGCTTTTCGGCCTGACGCCGAGCGTCGGCGACAGCTTGCCTGATCAGATGGCCAAGCATCCCGAGGACTGCGCCCGCGGCCTGCTGCTCTGGACACGGGCGCTCAAAGGTGAAGCGTTCGTCGAGATTGCCGAGTTTGGCACGGGCGACCAGCACCGCCACTACGAACTGCGTTTCAGCCCGCTGCATGGCCCGCACGGGCAGTTGATCGGCGCTTACCTGTTCGCCTACGACATCAGCGAGCGGATCCGTGAGCAAAAACGCCTGCGCAAGACCGAAGAGGCCTTGCGCCAGGCGCAGAAAATGGAAGCGGTAGGCCAGCTCACCGGTGGCATCGCCCATGACTTCAACAACCTGCTGACCGGCATCAGCGGTTCCCTGGAGCTGTCGCGCAACCTGATCGGGCGCGGCCGTCACCTGCATATCGATCCCTACCTGCGCACCGCCCAGGACGTGTGCAACCGCGCAGCGTCCCTGGTCCACCGGTTGCTGGCCTTCTCCCGGCGCCAGACCCTGGAACCGCGCACCATCGATGTCAACCGCCTGGTCAGCGGCATGACCGAACTGATCCGCCGTAGCGTCGGCCCGCATATCGAGATCGAGTTGTTTACCGCCAGCGCTACCTGCCGGGCCAGCATCGATTCATCGCAGCTGGAAAACGCCCTGCTCAACCTCTGTATCAATGCCCGCGACGCCATGCCGGGCGGTGGCCGGATCACTATCGAAACCCGCCATCTGCAGGCCGATGACCAGATCGCCGCGCACCTGGACCTGACCCCCGGTGACTACCTGGCCCTGAGCGTCAGCGATAACGGCAGAGGCATGTCGCCGCAAGTACTGGCACGCGCCTTCGACCCGTTCTTCACCACCAAGCCGGTGGGCCAAGGTACGGGCCTGGGGCTGTCGATGGTCTATGGTTTCGTGCGTCAGTCCGGTGGCCAGGTGCGGGTCTATTCGGAGCCTGGCCAGGGCACCAGCGTGCACCTGTACCTGCCGCGCCTGGACAGCGCCAGTTTGCCCACCAACGAGCCGCTGCCGGCTGCCCGCACGCCGCGTGAACTGCGCGACATGACGGTGATGCTGGTCGATGATGAAGCAACCATTCGCATGCTGGTGGGCGAGGTACTCAGCGACCTGGGTTACGCCAAAATCGAATTCGGCGACGGCCACAGCGCCTTGGCTGCGCTGCAAAACGGTGCGGCCATTGACCTGTTGATCAGCGATGTCGGCATGCCCGGCGGCATGAACGGCCAACAACTGGTGGCCGCCGCCCGCCAGTTGCGGCCCGGGTTGAAAGTGCTGTTCATCACCGGCTACGCCGAACAGGCGGTGCTGGGCGGCGGTGTGTTCGAGCCGACTACCCGGGTGCTGAGCAAGCCGTTCAGCCTCGATACCCTGGCCCAGCGTATCGAGGAGATGATCGGCTGATCAGCGCCCACCCCCCAGGTCCAGGAAACTGCCAGTGGAGTAAGAGGCTTTGTCTGACAGCAGCCAAAGAATCGCCTCGGCCACTTCTTCTGCCTGCCCGCCCCGGCCCATGGGAATGCCCGGCGCCAGCTTGCTGACCCGATCCGGGTCGCCGCTAAGCGCATGGAAGTCGGTGAAGATGTAACCCGGGCGCACGGCATTGACCCGCACACCTTCACCCGCGACTTCCTTGGCCAGGCCCAGCGTGAAGGTGTCCAGCGCCCCCTTGGAGGCGGCATAGTCGACGTACTCGTTGGGCGAACCCAGCCGTGCCGCTACCGATGAAACATTGACGATGCTGCCGCCCTGCCCGCCATGGCGGGTCGACATGCGCTGCAGCGCATGCTTGGCGCACAGCATCGGCCCGACCACGTTGGTTTTCATCAGCTTGAGCAGGCGAAACTCCGACACTTCCTCGACCCGGCTCTTCTGGCCGATGGTGCCGGCATTGTTGACCAGCGCGGTGACCGGCCCGAGCTCGGCATCCACGCGCAGGAACAGCTGGATGATCTCATCCTCGACACTGACATCGGCCTTGACCGCGATGGCTTCGGCGCCCAGCTCGCGGACCTCGGCCAGCACCCGCTGGGCGGCCTCGTCATCGGTCAGGTAGTTGATGCAGATACGGTAACCGGCGCGTGCGGCCAGGCGCGCGGTGGCGGCGCCAATGCCGCGGCTGGCGCCAGTGATCACGATAACCTTGTCCATGGATACTCCTTGCGTTGACCCCTCAAGGCTAACGCAGTCAGGGGCAGGGCACAAAGCCGCTTCAGGCAGCCGGTGGCGGTGGCGGCGCCTTGGGCTCGGCCTTGCGTAGTGGGTACAGGTGCTGGCTAACGATGCCGTCTGGCAGGTCCTTGCCGAACACACCATAACGCGCCGGCCATTCCTTGGGTGGCAGCTTGAAGGTGCCGAACAGCATGTCCACCAGCGGCGTGTGGATCGCGTAGTTCTTGTAAATGTAATCCTTGTGCCGAGCGTGGTGCCAGTGGTGATAACGCGGCAACACCAGCAGGTAGTTGAGCCAGCCGCCATCGATACGCACGTTGGCGTGGGCCAGTACCGCCTGCACGCCGACCAGGATCACATAGGCGTTCATCGCCTGGGGCGAGAAGCCCAGCAGGATCAAGGGCGCCAGCACCCCGGTGCGGGTCAGGAGAATCTCGCAGAAGTGGATACGCGAACCGGCCAGCCAGTCCATGTGCGTGCTCGAGTGGTGCACCGCATGAAAGCGCCACATCCACGGCACCACGTGATACAGGCGGTGCAGCCAGTACTGGCCGAGGTCGGCGACAAACACCGCGAGCAGAAACTGCACCACGATCGGCAGGCTTTGCACCTTGGCCTGCAGGGTATCGGACACTACCCAGGCGGCCAGCCAGCTGGATGAGGCGGTGACAAAAATAAGGATGAACTGCACCAGCATGTGGCTGACGAAAAAGTAACTGAGGTCGGTGCGCCAGTGCGGGCGCAGGATGTTCTGCTGCGGGTTCTTGGCGTAGAGCTTTTCCAGCGGGATGAAGATCACCGCCGACACCAGCAGCGCCAGCACGAACCAGTCCAGGCCCAGCGAGTACGGGGTCTGGCCAATGACTTCGGTCTGGATGTTGGTGCCGCCCAGAAACATCGCCAGCCCCGCCGCGCTGATGCCGGTGAAGCCCAGGCGCTTGCGCTTGTTGAGGAGGATGTTCAGGGTGCCCAGGGCAAAGGCCAGGATCAGCCCGATCAGCAGTACGGTGCGGGCGAAGTGCACGCTGTAGACCTTGCGGAACTCGGCAAAGGTCAGCCACTGCGGAAACAGGAAACACAGCACCGCCAGCAGGCTGAGCAGCCCCAGGGCAGCCGAGATGTAACCGCTGATGCGCCCTTCGCCAAGCTTGAAGGGGTCGTGGCCGTGGCGTTTGAAATAGGCCTTGATTGCCTGCATGAATCGCTGTTCCTTGATGGTGATGGGCTCCGTGCGGCGCGGAGTATACCGACCTGCGGCCGCCAGTGAACCGCCAGCTGCACTGGCAGCTGACAAATCTGTAATCCACTGCTCAGTTTACTGACAGTCAGCGCTGGCTAAGGTCGTGTCATCCCCGCCCCTGGAATGGCACCCTATGCTTCGACACCCGACCCGCCGAACCTTCGTCAAGGGCTTTGCCGCCGGCAGCGCCCTGGCCGGTCTCGGCCTCTGGCGCCTGCCGGCGTTTGCCGCACCTGCGGTGTTCAGCAATGAACTGAGCGGCCAGCACTTCGAGCTGTTCATCGGTCAGACGCCGGTGAACATCACTGGCCGTTCGCGCACGGCCCTGACCATCAACAACAGCCTGCCCGGCCCGACCCTGCGTTGGCGGCAAGGCGACACGGTGACCCTGCGAGTGCGCAACCGCCTGAGCGAGCCGACCTCGCTGCACTGGCACGGGATCATCCTCCCGGCCAACATGGACGGCGTGCCGGGCCTGAGCTTTGCCGGCATCGAACCCGGTGGCGAGTACCTGTACCGCTTTACCCTGGAGCAGAGCGGCACCTACTGGTACCACAGCCATTCCGGCTTGCAGGAGCAGGCCGGAGTCTATGGCGCCATTGTCATCGAGCCCAAGGTGCCCGAACCCCATCGCTATCAGCGCGACTACGTGCTGTTGCTCAGCGACTGGAGCGACCAGGCCCCCGGTGAGCTGATGGCTACCCTGAAAAAGCAGTCGGATGCCTTCAATTACCACAAGCGCACCGTTGGCGACTTCATCGACGATGTCGCCAGCAACGGCTGGCAGCAAACCGTCGCCGAGCGCAAGGCCTGGGCGGCCATGCGCATGAGCCCTACCGACCTTGCCGACATCAGCGCCGCCACCTACACCTACCTGCTCAACGGCCAGCCGCCAGACGGCAACTTCACCTGCCTGTTCGAGCCCGGCGACACCGTGCGCCTGCGCCTGATCAACGGTTCGGCCATGAGCTACTTCGACTTTCGCATTCCGGGCCTGAAACTCACCGTGATTGCCGCCGACGGCCAACCGGTGCAACCGGTCGAGGTCGACGAGTTGCGCATCGCCGTGGCCGAGACCTATGACATGCTGGTGCGGGTCGGTGACCTGCCCGCCTACACCCTCTATGCCCAGAGCATGGACCGCAGCGGCTATGCCCGTGGCACCCTGGCCCGCCGCAACGGCCTCAGCGCCGAAGTACCGGAGCCGGACCCGCGGCCGATCCTGTCGATGGCCGATATGGGTCACGGCGCCATGGCGGACATGGGCGCCATGGACCACAGCCAGATGGCCGGCATGGACCACTCGATGATGGCCGGCATGCAACAGCACCCGGCCAGCGAAAGCGGCAACCCGCTGGTCGACATGCAGACCATGAGCCCCAAGCCCAATCTCGCCGACCCGGGCATCGGCTTGCGCAACAACGGCCGTCGGGTGCTGACCTACGCCGACCTGAAAAGCACCTTCGCCGACCCCGATGGCCGCGAGCCGTCACGGGAGATCGAACTGCACCTGACCGGGCACATGGAGCGCTTTGCCTGGTCGTTCAATGGCATCAAGTTCTCCGACGCCGAGCCGCTGCGCCTGACCTATGGCGAGCGCCTGCGCATCACCCTGGTCAACGACACGATGATGGCCCACCCGATCCACCTGCATGGCCTGTGGAGCGACCTGGAGGACGAACACGGGCGCTTCCAGGTGCGCAAGCACACCCTCGACATCCCCCCGGGGAGCCGGCGCAGCTACCGGGTCAGCGCCGACGCCCTGGGGCGCTGGGCCTATCACTGCCACCTGCTCTATCACATGGAGATGGGCATGTTCCGCGAGGTACGCGTCGATGAATGAGCCGATCTTGCGACCGCTGCTCGGCGGCTTCGCCCTGCTGGCCTTGCTGGCCAGTGAAGAGGCGCGCGCCGAGGCCATGGATCACGCCGCCATGGGCCACGGTGCCATGAACCATCAAGGCATGCCCGCGCAGAACATGAACCACCAGGGCATGAACCACGGCATGATGCCGCAGACGCCACGTACACCACTAAGGCCGATTACCGACGCCGACCGCCAGGCCGCCTTCCCGCCCCTGCCCGGCCATCAGGTCCACGACCGGCAGACCAACTGGGCGGTGATCGTCGAACAACTGGAATACCAGAACTTTGACAGCAGCAGTGCCCTGAACTGGAACGCCAACGCCTGGATCGGCGGCGATATCGACCGCCTGTGGCTGCGCACTGAAGGCGAACGCGAACAGGGCGTGACCCACAAGGCCGAGCTGCAGGCGCTCTGGGGCCATGCCATCAGCCCTTGGTGGGAACTGGTCGGCGGCCTGCGCCAGGACTTCAAACCGGCCAGTGGCCAGACCTGGGCCGCCTTCGGCATCCAGGGCACGCCACTGTACGGCCTGGAGCTGGAAGCCACCCTGTACGCCGGCGAGCGCCAGCAAACCGCGCTGCGCCTGGAGAGCAGTTACGCTATCCTGCTGAGCAATCGCTGGATCCTCGAACCGTCACTTGAGGCCAACTTCTATGGCCGCAACGACGCGACACGGGACCAGGGCAGCGGCCTTGCCGACAGCGAGATAGGCCTGCGCCTGCGCTACGAAATCACCCGCGGCTTTGCCCCGTACCTGGGCATCAGCTTCAACCGGGCCTACGGTAACAACGCCGAACAGATCCGTGATGAGCACGGCGATATCGGCCAGACCCGCCTGGTCGCCGGGGTTCGCCTGCGTTTCTAGAAGTGGAGAAGTACATGCTGAGTAAAAAAATTGTCGCCTTCGGCCTGCTGGCCTTGAGCACCCTGGCCCAGGCCGGGCAAACCATCGACGTGTACCGCGACCCCAACTGCGGCTGCTGCAAGCAATGGATCAAGCACCTGCAGGACAACGGCTACACGGTCAACGACCATGTCGAGCCAAACATGAGCGCGGTCAAGCAGCGCCTGGGCGTCGCACCGCGCCTGGCTTCCTGCCACACCGGGGTGATCGACGGCAAATTCGTCGAAGGCCATGTACCGGCCGAACAGATCAAGCTGTTGGCCAAGCGTCCCGACCTCAAGGGCCTGGCCGTACCGGGCATGCCCATGGGCTCGCCGGGCATGGAAATGGGAGACCACAAGGACGCCTACCAGGTCATCGGCCTGACCCTTGAGGGCAAGGACGAAGTGGTCGCCAACTACTGATCCGGCCCTGATGCTCAGTTACTGGGCGCTGTTTCTCAGCGCCTTCGGCGCAGCGACCTTGCTGCCGCTGCAATCGGAAGCCGTGCTGGTCGGCCTGCTGCTGCGCGAGCCCGAGGTACTGGTCAGCCTGCTGCTGATCGCCACCGCCGGTAATGTCCTCGGCTCGATCGTCAACTGGCTGCTGGGCCGTGGCATCGAACACCTGCGTGACAAGCGCTGGTTTCCGTTCAAGCCCGAGCAGCTGGAAAAGGCCCAGCAACGCTACCAGCGCTACGGCCAGTGGTCACTGCTGCTGAGCTGGATGCCGGTGATCGGCGACCCCCTGACGCTGATTGCCGGGATCATGCGCGAGCCGTTCTGGCGCTTTGTCATCCTCGTCACTGTCGCCAAAGCCGGCCGTTACCTGGTCCTGGCGCTGCTGACCCTGGGCTGGATGCAGCACTAGCGTCCCCAGATCTGCGCCTCGGTCCAGCCCAGCTCGGCGAAGTCCTGGGCGCGCAGGTGCGCTTCATCCTCACAAAAAAACTCGTCCAGCTGTGGCGGTCGCACCGAGGTGTCGTACAGCATCGCGTGCACCTGACCACGGTGGTGGATCTGGTGCTCGAACAGGTGCGACAGCAGGCGCAGGCGTTGCTCGCGCTGCACCCAGTCGGGGCGCACGATGTTCACGTAGCGGTGTAACTGGTCGTCACGCAACTGGCGGCAGTAGGCGATCAGCCGGTGGTCGGCCTGTACCTGCTCGGCGTGCAGCTCCAGGCAAGTGGCATAGGGCTCCTCGGGCTCGAAGAAGCGCTGGCTGTCCGGGTCGGGCGCTTCGCCGCGCTGCTCGCACTCCAGGGCCTGCAGGTAAAACCAGTCGACGGTGAGGATGTGGTTGAGGGTGGCCTTGATCGACGGGAAGAAACTCGCCCGCGGAGCGACGAACTCATCCTGGCTCAGTTGCCTGCAGGCCTTGTACACCCTGTGGTTGGCCCAGCCATTCTGGTAGGCCATGGTCAGCAGGTGATGCGAAAGAGGCTCGGTCATGATCGATTCCTCAGCAGAAGCGTTGCAGTTGCATCTCCCGCAAGCGGCTGAGCGTACGCCGGAACGGGAACTCCAGATACCCTTGAGTGTAGAGCGCTTCAAGCGCTACTTCGGCTTCCAGGTACAAGGCGATGCGCCGGTCATAGCATTCATCGACCAGGGCGATGAAGCGCCGTACGCTGTCGTCATGCACCGACAGTTGCGGCAGTTCGCGGTCCCCGGCCACCACCCGCTGGGCGCCGTCTTCGGTGCCGCGGGCAATCTTCGCCGGGCGCTGACGGGCGCCGAGGGCCGGCACCTCACCGAGCACAATGGCGTGAAAACGGTCGCACAGGGCCATGAAATCCATGGCGGCAAAGGGTTGCTCGCAGAGGTCGGCGTAGCGGCACCAGAGCACGCGGTCGCAGCGTTGCACCACGTTCAAGCTGCGCGAGCCGATCTGCAGCGGCTGATCGCTGCTCGCTTGCTCACCGCGTAACCGGGCGAAGACCTGCGCAAGCGCGCCGGGCCGGCCGCTCTCGCGTACCCAGTAACGTTGCTGCGCCGCGCCGGGGTGCAGGCGATGGTCCTGCTCGCCGGCGACGGCGACCACCTGCATATGCTGCCCGATGGCGGCAATCGCCGGCAGGAAACGCTCGCGGTTGAAACCGTCGCTGTAGAGCTGCTCGGGCGGCTGGTTGGACGTGGCCACGATCACCACCCCGGCCTCGAACAGCACTTGGAACAGGCCACCGAGAATGATCGCATCGCCGATGTCATTGACGAACAGCTCGTCAAAACACAGCACGCGGATGTCTTCGGCCAGGGACAAGGCCAGGGCCCGCAACGGCTCGGCCGTGCCGTTGAGCTGAAACAGGCGTTGATGCACCCAGCGCATGAAATGGTGAAAGTGCTGGCGCCGGGCCGGTACCTGCAGGCAGGCGTGGAACTGATCCATGAGCCAGGTCTTGCCGCGCCCGACCGGCCCCCAGAGGTAGACACCCTGCGGGGTCTCGCCACGCTGCAGGGCCTCGAAGCAGGTTTGCAGGGCGCTGGCGGCCTGCAACTGGGCCGGGTCGCTGACAAAGCCCTGGCTGGCTATGGCCTGCCGGTAGAGGGTCAGTGGGGACTGTTCGGTGAAGCAGGACATGCGCGGCGTCCGTCGCAAAAGGGGGCATTCTGCGGCGAGAGGCATCGCGGGGCAAGTGGGAGCGGGCTTGCCCCGCGATCTGGCATTGCCTGGATTACGACCGCTGCGCGCTCGATCGCAGGCAAGCCAGCTCCCACAGGGTTCGGGGCAAACCGCTCTACAAATCCAGCCCGACCTTGAGCAACGCCCCATCACGCTCATCGGTCAGCAGATACAGGTATCCATCCGGCCCCACCCGCACATCACGAATGCGCGCCTTGAGCTCACCCAGCAGGCGCTCCTCATGCACCACCTTGTCACCCTTGAGCTCCAGGCGGATCAGCTCCTGGGCCGCCAACGCGCCGATGAACAGGCTGTGATCCCAAGGCTTGAAACGCGGGTTGTCGTAAAACGCCATGCCGCTGATGGCCGGGGACTTTTCCCAGACATGGTGCGGGTCGACCATGCCATCGACGTGCTCGCCCTTGGCCTCCGGAATTGGCATCAGCGAATAGTTGATGCCGTGGGTGGCGATCGGCCAGCCATAGTTCTTGCCGGGCTTGGGGATGTTGATTTCATCGCCGCCACGGGGCCCGTGCTCGTGGGTCCACAGCTCGCCGGTCCAGGGGTTGAGCGCTGCGCCCTGCTGGTTGCGGTGGCCGAACGACCAGATTTCCGGGCGCACGTTGTCGCGGCCGACAAACGGGTTGTCCTTGGGCACCGTGCCGTCCGGGAGGATGCGCACCAGCTTGCCCTGCAGCTTGTCCAGGTCCTGCGAAGTCGGCCGCTGGTTGTTCTCGCCCAGGGCAATGAACAGGTAGCCGTCGCGGTCGAACACCAGGCGCGAGCCAAAATGGTTGCCGCTGGAGAGCTTGGGTTGCTGGCGGAAAATCACGTTGAAGTCCTCAAGCTTGGCGTTGTCGCGGGACAAGCGCCCGCGGCCCACCGCTGTGCCGGCCGTGCCGCCTTCCCCGCCGCCTTCGGCATAGGACAAGTAGACCATGCGGTCCTGCTTGAAAGTCGGCGACAGCACCACATCGAGCAGGCCGCCCTGGCCCTGGGCCCACACCTCGGGGACGCCGCCCAGTGGTGCACCGACCTTGCCTTCGGGGCTGACGATGCGCAGGTTGCCAGCCCGCTCGCTCACCAGGATGCCCTGGCCGTCCGGCAAAAATGCCAGGGCCCAGGGGTTGCGCAAGCCCTCGGCGAGGGTGCTGACCTTGACGCTGCCCTCCTCGCTGTTGAAATCGCGCTCGGGCGCGGCATGGGCCAGCAGCGGCAGCAACGCCGCGGTCATCAGGGTGGGTAGCCAGGTGCGTGGGGACATCAGCGATTCCTTCCAGGGAGGGCCTGTTACTCAGGGCGTACGCGCAGGTTCGCGCGGCGGCCGGCTGGGCTCCAGGCGCGGGGTGGTCTGTTCGCGGCGGATGTTTTCGCCATTGCCGATACCGCGGTTCTCCAGGGTCGGCGGGCGTGGATTGGGCTGGGTCGAAGGGCCGCGCACGGGCGGCGTGGCTGGCACGCTGCCCTGGCGACTGTTGGGGTTGGCGCGCATGATCGGGCTGTTGTAGGGGTTGTTATTGCTGGCCGCCAGCAGCAACGGCCCGACAACGGGCGCAGCCTGCAGCGGCGAGCTCAGTAGCAGGGCCATTGCCAGGCCCGACAGGCATCGGTTCACGCTATTCACCTCCGGCACCACGCGGCGCCGAAAACCAGCGCGCCCAAGCGTTGGATAGCCTAAGGCGCGACAGGTTCGCCGGGAAACCTCGATTTGCCCCGCAGGTGATTCATTTTGTTACCGGATCAGCCATCGACCTTATGCCGGGCGGCATACAGGCAGAGCATCTCCATGGCCAGGGTCGCGCCGGCCAGGGCGGTGATATCGGCATGATCGTAGGCCGGCGCGACTTCCACCAGGTCCATGCCCACCAGATTGATACCGCGCAGCCCGCCGAGGATTTCCAGGGCCTGCACCGTGGTCAGACCGCCACACACCGGGGTGCCGGTACCTGGGGCGTACGCAGGGTCCAGGCAGTCAATGTCAAAGGTCAGGTACACCGGCTGATCGCCGACCCGCTGGCGGATCGCCTCGATGATCGCCTGGGTACCGCGTTGATGCACCTGGCGGGCGTCGAGCACGGCAAAGCCCTGGGTCTCGTCATTGGTGGTGCGCAGGCCGATCTGCACCGAGCGCGCCGGGTCCACCAGGCCTTCGCGGGCGGCATGCCAGAACATCGTGCCGTGATCGACGCGCTGGCCCTCCTCGTCCGGCCAGGTGTCGCTGTGGGCATCGAAGTGGATCAGCGCCAGCGGCCCGTGCTTGCGAGCATGAGCCTTGAGCAACGGGTAGCTGATGAAGTGATCACCGCCCAGGGTGAGCATGGCACAGCCGGCTTCGAGCATCTGCTCGGCGTGGGCCTGGATGCTGTGCGGCACGGTATGCGGGCTGCCGTAATCGAAGTTGCAGTCGCCGTAGTCGATCACGGCCAGGTGATCGAAGGGGTCGAACTCCCACGGCCAGTGCCGGGCCCAGGCCTGCTGCACCGATGCGGCACGAATCGCCCGTGGCCCGAAGCGCGCGCCCGGGCGGTTGCTGGTGGCGGTGTCGAACGGCACGCCGCTGACCACCACATCGACACCGCGCAGGTCGCGGCTGTAGCGACGGCGGGAGAAACTGGTGATACCGGCAAAGGTGTTTTCGGCGATGGTGCCGTACAGGCTGTCGCGGGTGATGGCCTGGTCGTTGTCGGGGGCAAGGTCCATGGTCGGGCTCCTGGTCTGTTGTTATTGGCGGCTACGGAAGGTGGTCCACAGGCGGGTGCGCTGGCGCATGTCGGCCAGGCTCATGCTGCGGTCGGCAAACAGCCGCGCGCGCACTTCGGCCGAGGGGTAGATGTCCGGGTCGCTGCGCACCGCCTCGTCCACCAGGGGCGTGGCCGCCTGGTTGGCATTGGCGAAGAACAACGTGTTGGTCAACGGCGCCACCGAGTCGGGGCGCAACATGAAGGCAATGAAGGCGCGGGCGGCGTCCGGGTGCGGGGCGTCCTTGGGCATGACCAGGTTGTCCTGCCAGATCAGCGTGCCTTCGCGGGGAATGCGATAGATCACCTGGTACGGCTTGCCGGCCTTTTGCGCCTGATCGGCAGCCATGGCCGCGTCACCGTTGTAGGTCAGGGCCAGGCACACGCTGCCGTTGGCCAGGTCGTTGATCTGCCGGCCGTTGGCGACATAGCTGATGAAGGGTTGCAGTTGCTTGAGCAGCGCCTGGGCGGCCGCCAGGTCGTTTTTGTCGCGGCTGTAGGGATCCTTGCCCAGGTAATTCAAGGCTACGCCGATCACCTCCTGGGGCGAGTCGGACATGGCAATCCCGCAATCCTTGAGCTTGCTGGCGTATTCGGGTTTGAACAGCAGGTCGAGGCTGTCCAGCGGTGCATCGCCCAGCCGCTGGCGCACCGACTCAAGGTTCATGCCCAGGCCCAGGGTGCCCCAGGTGTAAGGCACGGCGTACTGATTGCCGGGGTCGACCTCGGCCAGCTTGGCCAGCAGGTCTTTGTCGAGATTGCCGTAGCCGGGCATGGCCTGGGCTTGTAGCGGCTGCAGCGCGCCTGCGGCCAGGGCGCGGGCCAGCAGGCTGGCGGACGGCACGACAACGTCATAACCACTGCCTCCGGTGAGCAACCTGGTTTCCAGCACTTCGGTGGTGTCGAAGGTGTCGTAGCGCACCTTGTAGCCGGTTTCCTGCTCGAAACGCTGCAAGGTCTCGGGGGCGACGTAATCGGCCCAGCTGTACAGGTTGAGGACTTTTTCCTCGGCCTGCACCGGCAAGGCCAAAACCAGGGACAACAACCACAGGGATGTACGCATGTCGGGCACCTTTGTCAGTGGATGCCGCCAGCATGCCTGCCGGGTTACATTACTAAAATGGCAAGTCAATTAACCTGACATTCATCAGGAGCAATGTTTGATGTTGGGACAACTGCACGACCTCGACCTGCACCTGCTGCGGCTGTTCGTCACTGTAGTCGAGGCCGGTGGCTTCAGCGCCGCCCAGGGCGTGCTGGGCCTGAGCCAGCCGAGTATCAGCCAGCAGATGGCGCGCCTGGAAACCCGCCTGGGGTATCGCTTGTGCAGTCGCGGCAAGGGCGGCTTTGGCCTGACCGCCAAGGGTGAAGTGCTGCTCAAGGCCACCCGTGAACTGCTGGTGCAGATCGACGCGTTTCGCCATCAGGCCAATGGCGTGGCTGGGCGTTTGCTCGGCGAGGTGCGCATCGGCATTTCCGAAGCCCAGGAGAGCACCGTGACCTTGCGCCTGGCGCGGGCCATCGAGCGTTTTCGCCAGCGTGACGAGTCGGTGCGCCTGGAGCTGGTCAGTGCCATGCCGGCAGACCTTGAGCGCCAGCTGTTGCAGCAGCGCCTGGACCTGGCCATCGGCTATTTTTCCGGCAAGCAGGCAGCGTTCGATTACACCCCGTTATTCGAGGAAAACCAGCGCCTGTATTGCGCCAGCCATCATCCGCTGGCCGGCCAGCGTGAAGTGAGCCTGGAGGCGCTGCAACAGGCCGACCAGGTCGAACACCCCTACCGTTTCCAGAGCCGCCAGGAGCCCTTTGACGGCACCAGTGGCACCGCTCGTTCCGAACAGGTCGAGGGCGCGCTGACCTTCATCCTCTCCGGCCGGCACATCGGTTACCTGCCCTGCCACTATGCCGAACCCTGGGTCGCGCGTGGCCTGTTGCAGGGCCTGGACCCGGCGCTGGATTTCGCCGTGCCGTTCGTGCTGGTGCGCCACCGCGCCCAGGTGCCCAGCGATGCCCAGCAGGCCTTTGCAGCCGACCTGTTGGCCGCCTTCGCCTGACTCAGTAGGCCAGCGACCAGGTCAGGGTGTTGGTGCGGACAACGCACACTACTTTCAACGCCGCTGTGCATTTGCCACACTCGGGGCTGTTCTCCTGTTCTGGAGCTGTGCCCGTGACCCGATTCCTACGCTTGTGCCTGGCCCTGTTGTTGATTAGCGGCCTGAATGCCTGCGCCCTGTTCCAGCCCCGCGACCCGGTGAACATCAGCGTGATTGGTATCGATCCCCTGCCCGGCCAGGACCTGGAACTGCGCATGGCGGTGAAGATCCGCGTGCAGAACCCCAATGAGACCGCGATCGACTACAACGGCATCGCCCTTAACCTTGAGGTCAATGGCCAGCCGTTGGCGGCGGGCGTCAGCGACCAAAGCGGTCGCATCGGCCGCTTCAGCGAAGGCGTGCTGGTGGTGCCAGTGAGCATCACCGCGTTCTCGGTGCTGCGCCAGGCCGTGGGCCTGAGCCAGGTGCGCAGCCTCGATGGCCTGCCGTACACCGTGCGCGGCAAGTTGGCCGGCGGCGCGTTCGGTACCCGGCGCTTCAGCGACAGTGGCCGGCTCAACCTGCCGCAACCGGCCAGTGCGCCCTGGTAACCCTCAATCCTGATTGATGAAGCGCACGCCGGGTTTGCTGCGCTCATCCACGCTCAATTCGAAGATATCCGGCCGTGCATAGTGACCGACGACGTCGAAGTCATAACGGGCGCGCACCAGTTCCTCGGTATCGATTTCGGCGCACAGCAGCCCGCGCTCAGCTATCAGCGGCCCGGCCAGCACCTCGCCCAGCGGCCCGACGATCACGCTGCCACCGGCGATCAGTTGGCGCTCGCCCGGCCAACCGGCAACCTCGATACCCAACGCG
The DNA here is from genome assembly GCF_024213215.1 of Pseudomonas sp. SBB6. Classification (NCBI taxonomy): domain Bacteria; kingdom Pseudomonadati; phylum Pseudomonadota; class Gammaproteobacteria; order Pseudomonadales; family Pseudomonadaceae; genus Pseudomonas; species Pseudomonas sp. SBB6. The sequence goes on from NZ_JANAVH010000016.1 coordinate 99,910, forward strand.
TTGGGCGAGTCCTGCACCTGGCAGGCGCTGATCACGAAGCAACGGCCTTCGGCAGCAATATGGCGCATGCTCATCTGCCACAGCTCGCGCTCGTCCACCGTCGGTGCACACCATAGCTCCACGCCCTTGGCGTACATCGCCGTACGCAGCAACGGCATGTAGTTTTCCCAGCACACCGCGGCACCGATGCGCCCGGCACGACCTTCGATCACCGGCAAGGTCGAGCCGTCGCCACGGCCCCAGATCAGCCGCTCGGTGCCGGTGGGCATCAGCTTGCGGTGCACCGCCACCAGGCCCTGCTCGGGCTCGAAGAACAGCACGCTGCAATACAGGGTATGGCCGCTGCGCTCGATCACCCCGAGCACCAGGCTGGCGCCGGTGCGCGCCGACAAGCCAGCGAGGGCGTCGGTCTCGCTGCCGGGCACCTCGATGGCATTGGCAAAGTAGCGGGCGAAGGCTTCGCGGCCTTCGGGCAGGCGGTAGCCCAGGCGCGTGCCGAAGATCTCACCTTTGGGGTACCCCCCCAGCAGCGCTTCGGGCATCACCACCAGGCTGGCGCCCGCCTCACTGATAGCCTGCTCGTAGGCAAGGATCTGTTCCAGGGTATGGGCCTTGCCTTCAGGCGATGAACCGATCTGCAAGGCGGCGACGACGGACGTGGTCATTAGCGGGTGCTCCGGATGGGCGATGGGTGTTGCAGATTGTCGGCGCCGGGCTAATCATGAATAAAGCCCACTTCGTTTCTGAATGATATGAATCCTGCGAATATCACCGATATCGACCTCAACCTGCTCAAGGTCTTCGAAGCCCTGCATGACGAAGTCAGCGCCAGCCGCGCCGCCGTGCGCCTGGGCTTGACCCAGTCGGCCGTCAGCGCCGCGTTACGACGTTTGCGCGAGGTGTATGGCGACCCGCTGTTCATGCGCACCGGGCGCGGCCTGGCGCCGACCCTGCGCGCCAACCAGCTCAAGCCGCTGATCAGCGAAGCGCTGAACAAATGCCGGCAAAGCCTGGCCCTGCTCGACCCGCAGGCCGAACAGTTCGAAGGCCGGGCGGTGACCCTGGGCTTGTCCGATGATTTCGAGATCGCCTACGGCCGGGCCCTGATCGAGCAGGTGCAACGGCTGGCACCGGGCCTGCGCCTGATCTTTCGCCAGACCCACAGCCAGATTGTCGCCCGCGCGTTACTGGATCGCAGCCTTGATCTGGCGCTGACCTCGGGCGGGTTTTCCGCCCGCCTGCTCAGCCGCCGGGTGCTCGACGAAGGGGATTACCTGTGCCTGGTCGATCCGCATAGCCTGATGCCCGGGCAACGCGGCTTAAGCCTGGAGGCGTTCGTGGCGCGCGAGCAGATCCTGGTGTCGTCGGGAGGCTTCATCGGTATCGTCGACGAGGCGTTGGCCGAGCTGGGCTTGAGTCGCCGGGTGGCGGCCTCGACCAGCCATTTTGCCGCCCTGGCCTATCTGCTCAAAGGCAGCGAGCGCCTGGCCACCCTGCCCGGCCATGCCGCCCGGGCCATTGCCGAAACCGCTGGCCTGGTGGTGCTGCCTTGCCCGCTGGCCTTGCCGCAGTATCCGGTGGAACTGGGCTGGCGCACCGGCGGGCAACCGGACCCGGCGCTGGAGAAGGTGCGTGAAGCGGTACTGGCGGTGTTTGCCTGAAGCTTACTTGGCGGCTGCCATCAGCTTGTTGACTTCACTGCGGACCATATTGGCGTATTCGGGCGGCGACATACCGTCCAGTTCTGCCCGTACCCATTCAGCCCATTTGCCCTTGCGCCGCGGCTTCTCGGCGATCAGCCGGGCGGCATCGGCCTTGGCCTTGCCCAGGTTGGTCTGCCAGAGCTCGAACAGTCGTGCTTTCTCGTCCTCGATCTGCGCCCGTTCGGCGAAGCTCTTGTTGGCCAGATTGAAACTCATGAGGGGTGTCCTGCCGCTGGAAAATAGGCGCTATCTTACACTGTAGCCGCCAGCGCTCGGCAAACCGCTGCAACTTTCAATACCCGCTGGCATCCACTGTTCAATGCCATCAACTGACGAGGAAGCGCCCATGGCCAGGAAAACCACCGTGCAAAACGATGCCGAGCAAATCAAGGATCAGGCGTTCAGCGAACTGCAGGCGTTGATCGAAGAATCGGAAAAATTGCTCAGCGACAGCGCTGCGCTAGTTGGCGAAGAAGCCGAAACCCTGCGCGCCCAGGTCGGGCTGAAATTGAAGCAGGCCCGCAATGCGGTCAATGGCGCACGCAGCAAGGCGCAGCCGATGGTCGATGCCACCCAGGACTACATCGGCGGCCATCCGTGGCAGACGGTGGCGATTTCGGCGGGGTTTGGCCTGGTGGTCGGTTTGCTGCTGGGGCGCAGACCTTAAAAGCATCGCAGGTCCGGCTCGCTCCTGTGGGGGCGGGCTTGCCCCGCGATCCAGTCAACGCAAACTCAACGGCTGCACCAACCCACAGGCAATCGCCATCCCCACCAGCGCCGGCAGGTGCTCGGCTTGCATGCGTTTCATCACCCGCGAGCGATACAGGTCGACCGTCTTGACGCTGACCTCGAGCTGCTCGGCAATTTCCCGATTGGTATAGCCCTGCACCAGCGGCAGGAGCACGTCCCGCTCACGGGGCGTGAGGCTATCGATGCGCGCCTGCACGGCCTCCAGCGGCCCGGCATGGCGCGCTCGCCCGAGGGCATCCTGAACGCTGTCGAGCAGCAACTGATCGTTGTAGGGCTTTTCGATGAAATCGCAGGCCCCGGCCTTGAATGCCCGCACCACGATCGGCACATCGGCATGGCCGCTGACGAAGATCACCGGCAAATCGATACCGCGGGCGCGTAACGCGTCCTGCACGCTCAGGCCGCCCATGCCCGGCATGCGCACATCCAGCAGCACACAGGCCGGCAAGTCACCGTCGCAGGCGTCGAGAAACGCCTGGCCGCTGGTGAACGGCAGCGCCTGCAAGCCCACCGATTCGAGCAGCCACACGGTCGAATCGAGCATGCCCTGATCGTCATCGACTACATACACCCGCGGTTCCTGCATATCACTCCCCACTGTTGGCCACCGGCGCCAGCCGACAGCACAAGATCAATCCGCCCGCCTCGCCAGGCTGTGCGTGCAAAGTGCCACCAAAGCCTTCGACGATACTGCGGCTCATGCTCAGGCCCAAACCCAGGCCATCCGCCTTGCTGGTGGTGAACGGGGTGAAGATGCCGTCCAGGCGCTCGGCCGCCACCCCCGGCCCTTGATCGCTGACCCGGATCATTAGCCAGCCCGCCTCAAGCGCTGCGCTGAGCAGGATACGCGAGGCCTGGCCTTTATGTTGCTCGCGGTTGGCGTCGATGGCATTGCGCAACAGGTTGAGCAGCACCTGCTCAAGCAGCACCCGGTCGGCATAGACCGACGGCAGCCCCTCAGCCACCCGCTGCTCGATCCTGACCTGGTCACGGCTGGCTTCCCAATCGCACAGGCGCACCGCTTCACCGACGACATCGACAATCGCCAAGGCCTGCAAGCGCCGCGGCTCCTTGCGCAAAAAGGCGCGCAAGCGTTTGATCACTTCGGCGGCATGGGTGGCTTGTTCGTTGATGCGTTGCAAGCCATGAGCAATGCGCTGCGCAGCCTGCGGATCGCGATCCAGCGCCTGCAGGTAGCGTTGACTGGCACTGGCGTAGTTGACCACCGCCGCCAGTGGTTGGTTGATTTCATGGGCAATCCCCGAGGCCAGCTCACCGAGGGTGATCAGCCGGGCACTGTGGGCCAGTTCGTCCTGATGGCGACGTTGCTGGCTTTCGCGCAACTCACGCTCGGTCATGTCGCGGGCCACCAGCGAGTAGTAGCGCTCACCGCCAGTCGCGCGATGGGCCAGCAGCACCAGCGACACGGGGAACGCCGTGCCGCCCTGATGCGCGATCAGCCGCGCCTCGGCTTGCCAAACCCCGTGTTGCTCGGCACGCTGCCAACCTTCATTGTGCAGGCGCTGCTGCAGTGCCGGGTCGAGCAACGCTTGCAGCCTGGGCAGCGGTTCTACGCCCAGCAAGCCCAGCGCCTGGCGCGCCGACTGGTTGAGGTAGCTGAGCTGGCCGTCGCGGTCGCTGAACAACACCAGGTCGGTATTGGCTTCCACCACCTCGGCCAGGCGCCGGCGGTTTTCCTGAGCCTCGATGCGCACGCTGATGTCCCGCGAGACACTGACAATCTCGACCACGGCGCCGGTGTAGGTCTCGCGGATCGCGCGGCTGGCGATCTCGAACCAGCGGTAGCGCCCATCGCGGTGCCGCACCCGGCAGGTCATGGTCTGGTAGCCGTCCTGCTCCAGCGCCTGGGACGCTTGCAGCAGCGATTGCTGGCGATCCTGGGGGTGAAACAGCGTCTGCACCGGCACCCCGCGCAACGCTTCCGGCCAGTAGCCGAGCAGGCGGTATGCAGCGGGCGAGGCATCGATAAAGCTGCCGTCAGGCGTATGCCGGGAAATCAGGTCGGTGGTGTTCTCGGTGATCAGCCGGTACAGGCGCCGGGCCCGGCTGGCCTCACGTTCACCCTGGCGCTCCAGGGTGGCATCCCGACAACGCGCCAGGACCTGTTGGCCGGCGTCATCGGGGATGAAGGTCCAGAGCAGGATCTGCCCAGCCACCTGCGCCTCGACCTCACTGATCGCCCGCGCTTGCGCCAGACAGGCCTGCACCAGTGCCGGATAGTTGCTCGGCAAGCAGAAGTCGGCGTCACGCTGTGGCCAGGGCCCGAACATGGCCTGCAAGGCCGGGTTGCTGGCCAGCACGCTGGCCGCAGCATCCAGCAACAGGCTGGGCTGTGGATCCTTGGCCAGCAGCAGGGAGAAAGGAGTATCCAAAGCAGTGCCTCAGGGCTTTTATAGTATTTATACCATATTGCTATAGTCTATCTTCCAGCTACCATAGCAATTCACGTAAAACTGCGACACCGGAAGGGCCTGCTCCTTCCCGAAACCTGATCAGAGCTAACAATCAGCCATCGGAGGTTTCAGTTCGCCACAGGCGGCTGCCTCCTGCACAGGACGACCTCATGTCGATTTTCTCCCAGGGCCTGGCGCCCGCCCCTGTCAATCATGTTGCCTTGAGCCCCTTGAGTTTCATCGAGCGCACCGCCGCCGTCTACGGTCAGTACCCGGCGGTGATCCACGGCGCCATCCGGCGCAACTGGCAGCAAACCTACGAACGTTGCCGGCGCCTGGCCAGCGCCCTGGCCGGGCGCGGTATCGGCCAGGGCGATACGGTGGCGGTGATGCTGCCGAACATTCCGGCGATGCTCGAAGCGCACTTTGGCGTGCCGATGATCGGCGCGGTGCTCAATGCCCTCAACGTGCGCCTGGACGCCGAAGCCATCGCCTTCATGCTCGAGCACGGCGAAGCCAAGGTGCTGATCACCGACCGCGAGTTCCACAAGGTCGTTGAAGCGGCCCTGGCGCTGATGAAATACCCGCCGCTGGTGATTGATGTCGATGACCCGGAGTACGGCGAAGGCCAGGCGGTCAGCGACCTGGACTACGAAGCGTTTCTCGCCGAAGGCGACCCCGCGTTCGCCTGGCACTGGCCCGAAGACGAATGGCAGGCCATCTCGCTGAACTACACTTCCGGCACCACCGGCAACCCCAAGGGCGTGGTCTATCACCACCGTGGCGCCTACCTCAACGCCCTGGGCAACCAGATGACCTGGGCCATGGGCAACCACCCGGTGTACCTGTGGACCTTGCCGATGTTCCACTGCAACGGCTGGTGCTACCCCTGGACGGTCACCGCCCTGGCCGGCACCCATGTGTTCTTGCGCCGGGTCGATCCGCAGAAGATTCTCACCCTGATCCGCGAACATCAGGTCAGCCACCTGTGCGGCGCGCCGATCGTGCTCAATGCGCTGATCAACATGCCCGACTCGGCCAAGGCCGCCATCGATCACCCGGTCAATGCCATGGTCGCTGGTGCGGCGCCACCGGCCAAGGTCATCGGCGCGGTGGAAGAGATGGGCATCAAGGTCACTCACGTCTATGGCCTGACCGAAGTCTATGGCCCGGTGACCGTCTGCGCCTGGCACGCCGAGTGGGATGAACAACCGCTGGCCGAACGTGCCCGGATCAAGTCCCGCCAGGGCGTGCGCTACCCGACCCTCGAAGGCCTGATGGTCGCCGACCCGCAGACCCTGGAGCCAGTGCAACGCGACGGCAACACCCTGGGCGAGATCTTTATGCGCGGCAACACGGTGATGAAGGGCTACCTGAAAAACCCCGAAGCCACCGCCGAAGCCTTCCGTGGCGGCTGGTTCCACACCGGCGACCTGGCGGTCTGGCATGCCGACGGCTACGTGGAGATCAAGGACCGGCTCAAGGACATCATCATTTCCGGTGGCGAGAACATCTCCACCATCGAAGTCGAGGACACCCTCTACAAACACCCGGCAGTACTCGAGGCCGCCGTGGTCGCCCGCCCCGACGAGAAATGGGGTGAAACCCCCTGCGCCTATATCACCCTCAAGGCCGGCTGCGAGGGCACCCGCGAAGCCGAGATCATCGCCTTCTGCCGCGAGCACCTGGCCGGCTTCAAACTGCCGAAAACCGTGGTATTCAGCGAACTGCCGAAGACGTCCACCGGCAAGATCCAGAAGTACCTGTTGCGCGACTGGGCCAAGGCGCTCTGATCCCTTTTGACTGCGAGAACGGCCATGCCTGAATTCAATGCTCCCCTGCGCGACATGCGCTTTGTCCTTCATGAAGTGTTCCATGGCCCGGCCTTGTGGGCACGCCTGCCAGCCCTGGCCGAACGGGTCGACGCCGACACCGCCGACGCCATCCTTGAAGAGGCGGCGAAAATCACCGGCCAGTTGATCGCCCCGCTCAACCGCAGCGGCGATGAACAGGGCGTGGCCTTCGAGGCGGGCGCCGTGTGCACCCCGGACGGCTTTCGCCAGGCCTGGCAGACCTACCGCGACGGCGGCTGGGTGGGCCTGGCCGGTAACCCGGCGTTTGGCGGCCTGGGCATGCCGAAGATGCTCGCGGTGCAATTCGAAGAGATGCTCTACGCCGCCAACTGCAGCTTCAGCCTGTACTCGGCGCTGAGCGCCGGTTGCTGCCTGGCTATCGACGCCCACGCCAGCGCAGCGCTCAAGGCCACTTACCTGCCGGCGCTGTACAGCGGCCAATGGGCCGGCACCATGTGCCTGACCGAACCCCACGCCGGTACTGACCTTGGCATCATCCGCAGCAAGGCCGAGCCCCAGGCCGATGGCAGTTACAAGGTCAGCGGCACCAAGATCTTCATCACTGGCGGCGACCAGGACCTGACCGAGAACATCATCCACCTGGTGCTGGCCAAACTGCCGGATGCGCCGGCCGGGCCCAAGGGCATTTCGCTGTTTCTGGTGCCCAAGTACCTGGTCAATGCCGACGGCAGCCTTGGCCAAGGCAACGCGGTCAGCTGTGGCTCGCTCGAACACAAGATGGGTATCAAGGCCTCGGCCACCTGCGTAATGAACTTCGATAGCGCCACCGGCTACCTGATCGGTGAACAGAACCGTGGCCTGGCGGCGATGTTCACGATGATGAACTACGAGCGCCTGTCGATCGGCATCCAGGGCATTGGTTGCGCCGAGGCCTCCTACCAGAATGCCGCGCGCTATGCCTGCGAACGCCTGCAGAGCCGGGCGGCCACCGGCGCCCAGGACCCGCAGCGGATTGCCGACCCGATCATCGTCCACCCGGATGTACGGCGCATGTTGCTGACTATGCGCGCCCTGACCGAAGGCGGACGCGCCTTCGCCACCTACGTCGGCCAGCAACTGGATATTGCCAAGTACGCTGATGACGCCCAGGAGCGCGACGCGGCGCAACGCCAGGTGGCGCTACTGACACCCGTGGCCAAGGCCTTCTTCACCGACAATGGCCTGGAGAGCTGCGTACTTGGCCAGCAGGTGTTTGGCGGCCACGGCTATATTCGCGAATGGGGTCAGGAGCAATTGGTGCGCGATGTGCGCATTGCGCAGATCTACGAGGGCACCAACGGCATCCAGGCGCTGGACTTGCTCGGGCGCAAAGTGGTGGCCGATGGCGGCCAGGCGCTGGCTGCCTTTGCCGCGCAGATTCGCGAGTTTGCCCAGGCACAACCACCTTTTTGCCAGCCGCTGCTTAACGCCCTGAACGAGCTGGAAGACCTGAGCCAGTGGCTATGCACGCAAGCGAGCCGCGACCCGAACGCCATTGGCGCAGCCTCAGTGGAGTACCTGCAGCTGTTCGGCTATGTCGCCTACGCCTACATGTGGTCACGCATGGCCGCCGTCGCCCGCGACGCCCTGGTGCACGACCCGGCGTTCTACGGCGCCAAGCTGGCCAGCGCCGGGTTCTTCTTCGAACGCCTGCTGCCACGCACGCTGTCGCTGCAAGCCAGTATCCGCGCCGGCAGTGCCCCGTTGTTCGCGTTGGATGCCGCGCAGTTCTGAAACCTGGCCTGCGACGCTGAACAGGCGTCGCAGGCTTACCTTTCGTCCGTGATTTTGTAAGCAATCATTGTCAGATCCACGGTTTTACGTGGGTTTGGCGGTAAAAAAGCCTACAACTGATAGTCATTCGCCATTATCTCGGTTCTCGCCCACCTGCCCTGCAAGGTAGAATGGACAAAACCGGGAGTTTCAATGAATCACACCAGTCTCAGCGCCGCCGAATACGATGCCATCACCGATGCCGCCGCGCAGTGGTGCCTGCGCTTGCAAGCTGAAGACTGCACAGCCGCCGAGCGGCGCGCGTTCGAGCAATGGCTGAGTGCCAACCCGCTGCACCTGCAGGAATATCAGGCGATGCTGGAAATCTGGCAGACCGCCGACCATCTGCCCCGCAGCTTCCCGGACAACGTGGTGCCCCTGCCACAGCGCCAGCGCAGCCACTGGCAGCGTTTCGCCACGGCGGTAGCCATCGCCCTGGTGGCGCTGCCAGCCGGCGCCTGGATCGGTTGGGAGCAAGGCTGGTTACCCAATAGCTATCAGCACCTGGAAAGCAACGGCCAGCTCAGCCGCGTTGTGCTCGGCGACGGCAGCGAGGTCGAACTGAACCTCAATACCGAGCTGCGCTTTAGCAACTACAAGGATGAACGCCGGGTCACCCTGATCAAGGGTGAAGCCTTCTTCAAGGTCAGCCACGACAGCCAGCATCCCTTCGTGGTGCATGCGGCCAATGGCTGGACGCGGGTCACCGGTACCCAGTTCAACGTGTGGAAGTACGATGATCAGGTCAAGGTAACCCTGGTCGAAGGTTCAGTGCTGGTCAGCAGCGATGGCCAGACCAGCGACAGCAGCTATCGTCTGGGCCCGGGCATGCAGGCCAGCTACAAGGCCGGTGACTACGAGCCACGCCTGAGCCAGACCTACAACCAGGACAACAGCCTGGCCTGGCGTAGCGGCAAGCTGATCCTCGACAACCAGAGCCTGGCCCAGGCCTTGCCAATGATCAACCGCTACCTGGACAAACCGCTGCTGCTGGCCGATGCCAGCACTGGCAGCATCCGCATCAGCGGCATCTACAACACCAGCGAAATCAAGCGCCTGGTCAGCGCCCTGCCCAAGGTGTTGCCGGTCTACCTGACCCGGAACAAAAGCGGCAACATGGTGCTCAACCGCATCTCGCCACCTGCCAAAGGCTGAGCCTTGCGCTCAGCCCGTCGCCTGCGTCAGAGCATCATCGCCGCCAGCCAACCGAATGCCAGCAGTGGCAGGTTGTAATGGATGAAGGTCGGTACCACGGTGTCCCAGATATGGTGATGCTGACCATCGACGTTCAGGCCCGAGGTCGGCCCCAGGGTCGAATCCGACGCCGGTGAACCGGCATCCCCCAAGGCTCCAGCGGTACCGACGATGCACACCGTCGCCACAGGATCGAAGCCCAGTTGTACGCACAACGGCACGAAGATCGCCGCCAGGATCGGCACGGTGGAGAACGAGGAGCCGATGCCCATGGTCACCAGCAGGCCGACCAGCAGCATCAACAGCGCACCAATGCCCTTGCTGTGATTGATCCAGGCCGCCGAGGCCTCGACCAGGGACTTGACCTCGCCGGTGGCCTTCATCACGTCGGCGAAGCCTGATGCGGCGATCATGATGAAGCCGATCATGGCCATCATCTTCATGCCTTCGGTGAACAGGTCATCGGTGTCTTTCCAGCGCACGATGCCCGAGACCGAGAAAATCAGAAAACCGGCCATGGCGCCGATGATCATCGAGTCCAGCCACAGCTGGATGATGAAGGCCGCCGCAATGGCAACACCGGCCACCAGCAGGGTCAGGGGGTTGTAGCGCACCGTCACCTGCTCGACCTGCTCGATTTTCTCCAGGTCATACTCACGCTTCTTGCGATAGCTGATGAACACCGCCACCAGCAGGCCAAAGAGCATGCCCGCGGCCGGGATGGCCATGGCGTGGGTAACGTTGACGCCGCTGACATCCACGCCGCTGCGGCTGACACTGCCCAGCAGGATCTGGTTAAGGAAGATGTTGCCAAAGCCCACCGGCAGGAAGATATACGGGGTGATCAGGCCGAAGGTCATCACGCAGGCCACCAGGCGCCGGTCGATCTGCAGCTTGGTCAATACATACAGCAGCGGCGGCACCAGCAACGGAATGAAGGCGATATGGATCGGCAGAATGTTCTGCGACGAAATCGCCACCACCAGCAGCAGACCGATCAACAGCCATTTGACCTTGCCGCCGTTGCTATGCCCCTGCCGGTCGATCATGGCCAGGGCGCGATCCGCCAAGGCATGGGCCATGCCCGACTTGGCAATGGCTACGGCGAAAGCGCCAAGCAACGCGTACGACAACGCCACCGTGGCACCGCCACCCAGCCCGCCATTGAAGGCCTTGAGCGTACCTTCGATGCCCAGGCCACCGACGAGGCCACCCACCAGGGCGCCGACGATCAGGGCGATCACCACATGCACGCGGGACAGGCTCAATATCAGCATGATGCCGACCGCGGCAATTACTGCATTCATTCTGTGACCTCTAGAAACCAGACAAAAAGCGACCGATCCGGCGACAGACTGCTCGCAAGCAGTGGCCGAACGACAGGTATTTTTATGGAGGGCGCACACTCTGAAGCAGACCCCCGCGCTTGTCAAAAAAACGGAGTGTTGTGCCTGCGACAATAAGTCGCCTCAGCGACCGAAAACGACGCATTTCAATTGAACGTTTGAATAAAGAAAACGGCCTCGCGGCCGATACAGTCGGCAGCCTCAATCGTTCAGGATCCAAGGACTTCGCCATGTCGTTCAGACAACTTTCCATACAGTGGAAGATCACCCTGCTGGCCGGCCTGTGCCTGGCGGGCATCGTTACCCTGCTGGTGGGCCTCTCGCTGTATCGCATGGAGCACAGTACGCAACTGGTCAAGGCCAGCAGCATGCAGATGCTCACCGAAGCAGCCCAGGGGCGCATCGAATCCCAGGGCGAAGTCCAGGCCTTGAACATCCGTCGCCAGTTCATGGATGCCTACCAGTACGGTGCCGGTTTCGCCCGCCAGGTGTTGTTCCTGCGCGAACAGGCCGAGAAGCGCTTTCTCGATGCCTTCGACCTGCGCGAGGACATGACCCGCCAGGTACGCGCGGCGCTGCAGGCCAACCCCGACCTGCTCGGCCTGTCACTGGTGTTCGAACCCAACGCGCTGGACAACAAGGACGCGCTGTTCGTCGACCAGAAAGAACTGGGCAGCAACGAGAAAGGCCGCTTTGCCCTGTACTGGTCGCAACCGACCCCGGGCCAACTGACCTCCATGGCGCTGCCTGAGCGCGACATGAACGACACCAGCATCGGCCCCAGCGGCGAGCCGGCCAACACCTGGTCGGTGTGCCCGCGCACGACCCGCAAGGTCTGCGTGATCGAGCCCTACTTCTATGAGATCAACGGCCAGCAGGTGCTGATGACCAGCATCGTGTTCCCGCTGATGGCCGCCGACAAGGTGATCGCCACCCTGTCCATCGACATCAACCTCAACAGCCTGCAGGCTTTGAGCCAACAGGCCAGCCGCAATCTTTACCAGGGCCAGACCCAGGTCGGTATCCTCAGCCCGGTAGGCCTGCTGGCCGGCTACAGCCCGGATGCCGGCAAGCTGGCCCAACGTTTCGACCAGGTCGACGCGGAAAAAGGCGCCGAGCTGATCCGCCTGCTGGGCGACAGCACGCCGCTGCACAGCCTCCACCACAACCAGCGCCTGAAGGTGCTGGCCTCGTTCGCGCCGATCCCTGGCGGCAAGCCTTGGGGCGTGTTGCTCGACGTACCGGAAAGCGCCCTGACCGGCCCGGCCGAAGCCCTCAAGCAAGAGCTCGACCAGCGCAACACCAGCGGCACCCTGATGGAACTGGGCCTGGGTCTGCTGGCGGCCATCGTCGGCCTGCTGCTGATCTGGCTGATGGCGCGCACCGTGACCCGGCCGATCCTCGGCGTGGCGGCCATGCTCAAGGACATCGCCAGCGGTGAAGGTGACCTGACCCGCCGCCTGCACTACGACAAACGCGACGAACTGGGTGAGCTGGCCGGCTGGTTCAACCGCTTCCTCGACAAGCTGCAGCCGACCATTGCCGAGGTCAAGCGCTCGGTCCAGGCCGCCCGCGATACCGCCGACCAGTCCTCGGCGATCGCCAGCCAGACCAGCGCCGGTATGGAACAGCAGTATCGCCAGGTCGATCAGGTGGCCACCGCTTCCCACGAGATGAGTGCCACCGCCCAGGACGTCGCCCGTAGCGCCGCGCAAGCCGCCCAGGCTGCCCGCGACGCCGACCAGGCCACCCGCCAGGGCCTGGCCGTGATCGACCGCACTACCAGCAGCATCGACACCCTCGCCGCCGACATGAGCACCGCCATGGGCCAGGTCGAAGGCCTGGCCGAGAACAGCGAAAAGATCGGCTCGGTGCTGGAAGTGATCCGCTCGATCGCCGAGCAGACCAACCTGTTGGCGCTGAACGCCGCCATCGAGGCCGCCCGCGCCGGTGAAGCCGGTCGAGGGTTTGCCGTGGTCGCCGACGAGGTCCGCAACCTGGCCCGGCGCACCCAGGAATCGGTGGAAGAAACCCGCCAGGTGATCGAAGAGCTGCAGGCCGGCACCCGCGAAGTGGTCGGCGCCATGGACAGCAGCCATCGCCAGGCCCAGGGCAGCGTCGAGCAGGTCGGCCAGGCGGTCACCGCCCTGCAGCAGATCGGCAATGCGGTCACGGTGATCAGCGACATGAACCTGCAGATCGCCAGCGCCGCCGAAGAGCAAAGTGCGGTGGCTGAAGAGATCAACAGCAACGTGGCGACCATTCGTGACGTCACCGAATCGCTGTCGGAACAGGCCAACGAATCGGCGCGGGTCAGCCAGTCGCTCAACAGCCTGGCCAACCAGCAGCAGGGGCTGATGGATCAGTTCCGGGTGTAACAGTATCGCGGGGCAAGCCCGCTCCTACAGTCTGTAGGAGCGGGCTTGCCCCGCGAACGGTCTACTACACTTGCCAGACTCCCTACCTTGCGAGCGAGGCACAATGAAGCCGATCACCACCCTGCTGACCAGCGCACTTCTTGCGCTGGGGCTGATTACCTGCAGCCACGCCGCCGACAAATCCATGCCCATCCACTTCGGTGACATCACCTGGGAAAGCGGCAGCCTCACCACCGAGATCCTGCGGCTGATCGTCGAGAAAGGCTACGGTTACCCCACCGACACCCTGCCCGGCAGCACCGTGAGCATGGAAGTCGCGCTGGCACGCAACGACATCCAGGTCATCGGCGAAGAATGGGCCGGCCGCAGCCCGGCCTGGGTAAAGGCCGAGCAGGCCGGCCAGGTATTCAGTATCGGCGATACGGTGAAGAATGCCGATGAAGGCTGGTATGTACCGGCGTACGTGATCAAGGATCTGGCGCCGAACCTGCGTTCGGTGGCCGACCTCAAGCAGTACAAGGCCGTGTTCAAGGACCCGGAGTCCCCCGACAAGGGCCGCTTCCTCAACAGCCCCAGCGGTTGGACCTCCGAGACCGTCAATAGCCAGAAGCTCAAGGCCTATGGTCTGGACAACGACTACGTGAACTTTCGCAGCGGCTCGGGCGCCGCCCTCGATGCCGAAATCACCTCAGCCATCCGCCGCGGTAAACCGGTGCTGTTCTACTACTGGAGCCCTACCCCGCTCATGGGCCGCTACGACCTGGTACGCCTTGAGGAGCCACCGTTCAACGCCGAGGCCTGGCAGACCCTGACCGATGCCAGCCATCCGAACCCGCAAGGCACGCGCTCACTGCCAGCGAAATTGTCCATTGGTGTTTCAGCGCCATTCAAAAAGGATTATCCGCAACTGGTCGAGTTCTTCGCCAAGGTCGACCTGCCCATCGACACCCTCAACAAGACCCTGGCGCAGATGAGCGAAAAGCGCGAGTCGCCCAAGGATGCAGCGCTCAGGTTCATGCGCGATAACCCGAACATCTGGAAAGCCTGGCTACCCGCCGAGATCGCGGGCAAGGTCGAGGCGAGCCTGTGAGTGGAGGCTTTCCCGAAACGTTGCACTTCTCCTTTGCCGACGCCGTTAACCGCTTCGTTGATTGGCTGGTACTGGCTTACGGCGATCAATTGCGCAATGTCTCCGATGGCCTGCTGCACCTACTGGTCGGCCTGGAAAACCTGCTACGCCTGACGCCTTGGTGGCTGTTGCTGGTGATCGTCGCGCTGATGACCTGGCACGCCAGCCGCAGTGTCGTCCGTGCCCTGGTGCTCAGCGGCCTGTTGTTTCTGATCGGCGTGGTCGGCCTGTGGGACAAGCTCCTGCAAACCTGTGCGCTGGTGCTGGTGAGCACCGGCCTGTGCGTACTGATCGGCATCCCGGTGGGCGTCCTGCTGGCCAGCCGGCCCTTGGCGCGCAAGCTGCTGATGCCGGTGCTCGATGTCATGCAGACCCTGCCCAGTTTCGTCTACCTGATTCCGGTGTTGATGCTGTTCGGCCTGGGCAAGGTGCCGGCCATCTTCGCCACCCTGATCTATGCCCTGCCGCCCTTGATCCGCCTGACCGAACTGGGCCTGAGCCAGATCGACCCGAGCCTGACCCAGGCGGCTCACGGCCTGGGGGCCAGTCGCTGGCAGCGACTGCGGCGGGTGCAACTGCCGCTGGCGATGCCGAGCATCATGGCCGGGCTCAACCAGTCGGTGATGATGGCCCTGTCGATGGTGGTGGTCGCCTCGATGATTGGCGCGCGCGGGCTGGGAGAAGATGTGCTGGCGGGGATTCAAACGCTCAATGTTGGCAAAGGCGTGGAGGCCGGCTTGGCGATTGTGGCGTTGGCGATGGTGATTGACCGGATCACCCAGGCGTATGGCCAGCCGCGTCGTAGTTAGCGATTGAGGGCCTCATCGCGGGTCAAGTCGGATCGCCGCACCGCCGCTCCCACAACGTCTGTGGGAGCGGGCTTGACCCGCGATGCTATCTGACCTTGCGCGGCAGCTCGATGCTGACCCGCAATCCACCCAGCGGGCTTTCCAGCAAACGCATCTGCCCACCCCAGGCCTCGACGATGTCGCGCACGATGCCCAGGCCCAGGCCGTGGCCATCGACCTGCTCATCAAGCCGGGTCCCGCGCTCAAGGACTTGCTCGCGTGCCTTCTCCGGGATGCCCGGGCCGTCATCGTCGACCCACAGGCAATAGTGTTGCGCTTGTTCTTCGATGCTCAGCCGCACTTCGCTGTCAGCCCATTTGCAGGCGTTGTCCAGCAGGTTGCCCAGCAGTTCGAGCAGGTCTTCACGATCCCAGGGCAGCAACAAACCTGTGGGTACCTGCCTGCTCAGTTCCAGGCCTTCACCATGAATCATGCCCAGGGTCGACAGCAACCCCGGCAGCTCGGCATCGCAATCAAACTGGGCGCCCGGCAATGCGTCACCGGCCAAGCGTGCGCGGTTGAGTTCGCGACTCAGACGCTGCTGGATCTGCTCGAGCTGGTCTCGCAACTGAGCACGGACTTCCGGCAAGTCCTTGAGGCGTTCGCTGGAGGCCAGGCTGAGCAACACCGCCAGGGGCGTCTTCAGCGCATGCCCAAGGTTGCCCAGGGCATTGCGTGAACGACGCAAGCTGTCTTCGGTGTGGGCCAACAAATGGTTAATCTGCGCGACCAGGGGCTCAAGCTCGGTCGGCACCTGGGTATCGAGCTGTGAACGCTGGCCCTGCTGCAGCTGGGCGATCTGTTCGCGGGCACGTTCCAGCGGGCGCAATGAACGGGTCACGGTGATGCGTTGCAGCACCAAAATCAGCAACAGAGCGACCAGGCCCAAGCCCAGGCCGATCTGCTGCATGCGCCTGAAACCATCGCGCACCGGGGTATAGTCCTGGGCGACACTGATGGAAATCGCCTGGCCCAGTCGCCGGTAGTCGGCACGCAGGACCAACAGTTGCTGGCCCTCGGGTCCAAGCTGCAGCCCGGTGTGCAGGCCCGGTGTTGCCGGAGCCGGCATGTCCATGTCCCACAACGAACGCGAGCGCCAGTTGCCGCCGTCGAAGTCGATGCGAAAGTAATAGCCCGAGAACGGCCGCTTATAGGCTGAGGAGATCCGTCGCTCGTCCAGTTCCAGCCCGGTCTGGCCGCGCACCAGGGCAACCAGCAGGTTTTCACTCTCCTTGCGCAGCCCCGTCTCCAGGTAGCGTTGCAGCCCGGCTTCGAACAGCCACAGGCTGAGCTGGGCCAGGACCAGCCCGACCAGTACCAATACCGCAATCAGGCCAAGGCTCAAGCGTGCCTGAATCGACTTCACTCGCTGCTCCCGGCATAGCGGTATCCCTGGCCGCGGCGGGTCTCGATCACACTGCGGCCAAGCTTGCGGCGCAGGTGGTTGACGTGCACTTCCAGGACGTTGGAATCCCGTTCGGTTTCACCGTCATAGAGGTGTTCGGCCAGGTGACTTTTCGACAGGATCTGTTGCGGGTGCAGCATAAAATATCGCAGCAGGCGAAACTCGGCAGCGGTGAGCTGGATGTCGACACCGGCGCGGGTCACACACTGGCGGCCTTCGTCCAGCTGCAGGCCGGCGGCGTCCAGGGTCGGCTGGTTGGCAAGCCCGCGCGCACGGCGCAGCAGCGACTGGATACGCAGTTGCAGTTCTTCCGGGTGAAAGGGCTTGCTCAGGTAGTCGTCGGCGCCGGCCTTCAAGCCCTCGATACGCTCGGCCCAGGAGCCGCGCGCGGTGAGGATCAACACCGGTGTCGCCAGGCCAGATGCGCGCCACTGGGCCAGCACCTCAAGGCCCGGCAAGCCGGGCAGCCCGAGGTCGAGAATGATCAGGTCATAGGGTTCACTGCTGCCCTGGTAGACCGCATCCCTGCCGTCGGCCAGCCAGTCGACCGCATAGCCCTGGCGTTGCAGGCTCTGGGTCAGTTCATCCGCCAGCGGCACGTTGTCCTCGACCAGTAACAGGCGCATCAGTCATCTTCCTCGTCTTTGAGCAGCGCTCCATTGGTAGCGTCGAGCTTGATCTCGCGCACCACGCCTTCAGCGGTCAGCAATTCGACCTCGTACTCGTACCTGTCGTGTTTCTGTTCCAGCTCCGCCTCCAGCAATGTCGCCCCGGGATAGCGTCCCAGGGCGTCTTTGAGCAGTTGCTCCAACGGCAGGATGATGCCCCGCTCGCGCAGTTGCAGGGCTTCGTCCTGATCGAGGTCGCGGGCCGAAGCCAGCGAACAGAGGGCCAACAGCGCAATGAGAACGGTCTGTGCTGCTCGCATGCAAAGGCTCATCAGGTGTCCTGAGCGTCCTTGAGGACTTCACCGGTTTTGGCATCGAGATCAACGTCCCACTCGACGTTCTGGGCGTCACGCAGTTCGACCTTGTAGATATAGCGACCGTACTCATCTTCCAGTTCGGAATCGGTGACGGTTGCGCCTGGGTGCTTGGCGATGGCGGCGGCCTTGAGTTCGTCCAGCGACTTGATGCTCTTGGCGTTGACCAGTTTTACCACTTCATCAGGCTGTACATCTTTAGCCAGCGCGACGTTGGCGCTCAGGGCAAGGGCAGCAGTGGCGAACAGGGCAGTCAGAGTTTTCATGGTGTCTCTCCGTTGAGATCAAAAATGTTTCTACGGGGCCTAGAATACCCAACCGAACTTAATTGAAGCTGAAAACAACTGGCGACATGATAGCGCAGCCCTGCCCCACATCTGGACCGCTGTTCTTTATAATTACCGGCTCAAGACCGCGAGGCCCGCATGAGCGCAATCCATATCAAGTACCCGGCCCTGACCCTCAAGGCCGGCAGCCGTGCCCTGCAACGCATATGCGAAGGTGGCTTGCAGGCAGCGGATGTGGGTGTGTTGCCAGGCGCTGCGGGTGGCCCCAAGGCCTTGGGGATCCAAGGGCTGGACCTGGCATTGTTCGGCCAGTGGTTGCCCGGCGCCCCGCGTGAACGGGCGCTGATCGGTGCCTCGATCGGCTCCTGGCGCTTCGCCAGTGCCTGCCTGCCCAACCCGGCCCAGGCCCTGCAGCGCTTGGGGCAGCTGTACACCGAACAGGACTTTGCCAAGGGTGTGACCCAGGCTGAAGTCAGCCGCAGCTGCGAGCGCATGCTCGATGAATTGCTCGAAGGACGCGACGCGCAGGTCCTCGAAAGTTCGGACTATCGCCTGAACATCATGGTGGTAAAAAGCCACGGGCTGCTTGCCCATGATCATCGCGGGCGCCTGGGCATGGGCCTGTCATCGGTGATCGCCGACAACCTGATCGGCCGCCCGCGCCTGGCCCGGCACTTCGAGCGGATCATTCTTCACGATGCCCGCAGCGGTCCGCCGTTGCAGGCACTGACCGACTTTCCGTCGCGCTACCTGGCGCTGGATATCAACAACCTGCGGCATGCCCTCCTGGCTTCCGGGTCGATCCCCATGGTCATGCAAGGCGTGCGCGATATCCCCGGCGCAGGCCAGGGGACCTACCGTGATGGCGGGCTGCTCGACTATCACCTGGACCTGCCCTACGCCGGTGACGATATCGTGCTTTACCCGCACTTCACCGACAAGGTCATCCCCGGCTGGTTCGACAAGGCCTTGCCCTGGCGCCGTGGTGACGCCCAACGCTTACGCAATGTCCTGCTACTGGCACCCTCGCCGCAGTACCTGGCCAGCCTGCCCTACGGCAAGCTGCCGGACCGCAGCGACTTCAAGCGCTTCATGGGGGATGCCAGTAGCCGCCAGCGTTATTGGCACAAGGCAATGGCCGAAAGCCAGCGCTTGGGCGACGAGCTGCTTGAGCTGATAGAAACCGGCAAGCTGCACACGCATCTGCAACCACTGAAGTGACCATGCTGGTAAACTGGCAGCCAGCATTGGTTTACAGAGTCAAGACATCGTGGAAATTTTCAAAGAGTTTACGTTCGAATCGGCACACCGCCTGCCCCACGTCCCTGAAGGGCACAAGTGTGGTCGCCTGCATGGTCATTCGTTCAAGGTTGCCCTGCACCTGACCGGCCCGCTCGACCCGCATACCGGCTGGATTCGCGATTTCTCCGAGATCAAGGCGATCTTCAAGCCACTGTACGAGCAACTGGATCACAATTACCTGAACGACATTCCTGGCCTGGAGAACCCGACCAGCGAAGTGATCGCCAAATGGATCTGGGATCAGGTCAAGCCGCTGCTGCCGGAGCTGTCCAAGGTACGGATTCATGAGACCTGCACCAGTGGTTGCGAGTATTACGGCGACTGAGTCGGTAAATGGATGTGAAGAGACCACCCTGCGGGGTGGTTTTTTTTGGCCTGGTTTTCAGTCCTGTGGGAGCGGCGGTGCGACGCCGCTCCCACAGACCCCAGAAAGACAAAACCCCTACCTGCGTACGCAGATAGGGGTTTCGGAATTTAATCTTGACGATGACCTACTCTCACA
>NZ_JANAVH010000017.1:0-117030 GCF_024213215.1 Pseudomonas sp. SBB6
ACGCTGGTGCTCAACGGCGACCAGAGCGCCGTTGTCCAATCGATCGACAACAGCGGTGCAGACAGCATCGTGACGGTTGCCGAGACGGGCGGACAGACAACGACCATCACCTTGGTCGGAGTCGATCTGCTCAATAGCGACATTGTGTTTGGCGGCGCCTGAGGCAGCGCACGTGTGACAGGCGAGGGTGGTATGGAAACCACCCTCGGTAGCGCCCAGATGCCTGACCATTATAACTCAACTAAATAGTTATTTAGTTGAGTTATAAGTTATTGGCATTAGTGGGAGAGGGTAGCTGACCTGATGATCCAGGGGTAGCTCATCGCTAGATATCTAACAAATCTGAACGCTATCTCTCAAAAAAGAGCGAGATCAGCGTCCAGTGAATGCACGTGTAATCGGTAACA
Source organism: Pseudomonas sp. SBB6 (assembly GCF_024213215.1). NCBI lineage: Bacteria > Pseudomonadati > Pseudomonadota > Gammaproteobacteria > Pseudomonadales > Pseudomonadaceae > Pseudomonas > Pseudomonas sp. SBB6. The sequence continues at coordinate 408 of NZ_JANAVH010000017.1, forward strand.
GGCCGCGTAGTCTGAGGGCTGTAGATGCATCTGGCATTGAATGGCTGAATAAAACCTACGAACAAACGGGTGCCAGGGGTATCGTGCCGGCCGGTTGTATGTTCATGTCCAGCTTGTCACCAGTGGTTAATCCGAAAGTCGCTAGAAATCGCCAGGCAAAGGTACGATCAGGTTGCCAGTCCATCAGCAGCGTCTTTGCAGGTGACGTTCCAGTGTTTATTTTCAGAGCCAGGTGTTGGCTTCATATTTTTCCCAGGTGATCAAATGACAGAGCCGATTCATGATTATGATCCTGCAGACTCGCTGGTTGACTCAGAGGCCGTAGATGTCTTTTTGGCCGATGCATACGAGACTGGTGACGCAACTCATATTGTCGAGGCGATAGCCGTTGTTGCACGTGCCAACATTCGTATCAATGCCGCTGAAGAACCACGCAAACCAGCGCCAAGCGTGTGACGGTGTTTTTCTCGCACATGAGAGACTCGACCTGGTCAGCCTGAACACCAGGCGAAAAGCAGCCTGCCACGGGATCCAAGCCTCCATAGATGACTACGCATAATGTATATTATGTTAAATTACGTACCCATCCATTCATCTCCTGCCTGTCACTGCTACCCGTAAACCATAATTTGTCTGTCACCGTCGCGAATTGCGGACACTTTTACCCCATCAACCCTTTGAGCCCTCTACTCACGTGGCTTCCAGCGACTCGGCATTGCTCACATGCGCCTCCATTCCGACGAAATGCGGACACTTTTGCTATCACACGATTTCCGTAACCCACTGATTTTACTGGGTCGCACGCTGATACGATGGTTTGAACCGTTCTACCCAATTCCTCCGCTATCTGGACACTCGTGACCACTGCAGCGCTGGCGTCTGAATTGCTACAATCCTTGTAATTCGGGGCTTCCAGTGGCATCTGCACAAAATACGGACACTTTCCGAGTCGCGAGCCGAATCGCATAATGTGGACACTTTCCGAGATTTTTAGCCTTGGAAAGATACCTACGCCAAAGTGAACTCAGCGTTGCTTTATGACCTCGAAGCCAGGAACGCCAGGGCCTGCAGCCATGCTGGCCTGCGAAACCCTCCGTTTCGGTGTTCTAGGTGCACCTAGCGCTCAGCTGAGCCATGGAGCTCTTTTTGAGTGGATCTGACAATGTTGGGCGTTCCAAATGGAAATTGGTGGTTCCATGTGGTGGGTAAAGGAAACAAGTCCGGCAAGATTGCAGTACGTGATGAGTACGTGGAGAAGTACCTAAAGCGCTATCGCACATTCATTGGGCTGGGCCCATTGTCGAGTTACCAGGAGAAGTCGCCGCTTCTGAAAACGCTAAGCGGCCGCGCAGGCCTCTCTGACCGGCAAGTACGCGCCCTCCTCCAAGCCGTGTTCGACAACGCGCTGGTACGCATGCGCGATGAAGGGCGCGAGCCCTACGAAATGGATAGCCTGCGGGTGGCATCGTCTCACTGGCTTCGCCATACCTCGGCCACGTTCGACGCGCCGTTCAGAAGCGCCAAGGATCTCCAGTACGACCTGCGCCACTCGAACTTCCCGCCATCGTGCTGTTGAGGGAGATCCGCGAACAGGGTTACGAAGGCGGATACTCAATTCTCACCAGCTTTCTGCTGACCTTGAAATCCAAGGCAAACGAAGACGTCGTTCGCTTTGAAACCGAGCCCGGTGAGCAGATGCAGGTGGACTTCACCGTCATTCGGCGTGGCCGCGATCCGTTGTTGGCATTCGTTGCAACGTTGGGCTGGAGCCGTGCGACCTACGTCGTTTTCTCCCGTCGCGAAGACTCCGCAGCCTGGTGTTCCGGTATCGAAAAGGCGCTGCGTTTCTTCGGCGGTACGCCGCGAAAGCTACTCTTCGACAACGCCAAAACCATCATCCAGGAACGCGATGTTTATGGCCCCGGTCAGCACCGCTGGAATACCGCACTATTGAATTTGGCAGAGCGCTACGGCTTCGCACCGAAAGTCTGCCGGCCTTATCGGGCCCAAACCAAGGGCAAGGTCGAGCGCTTCAACCACTACCTGAAAAACAGCTTCGTAGTGCCTCTGGCCGCGTCACTTAACCAGGTCAACTTGCTGTTGGACGTTGAGGTCGCGAACAGCAAGATTGGCCCTTGGTTGATGGAGGTCGCCAACGCCCGGACACATGCGACGACAGGCGAAATACCGCAACACCGACTGGATACCGAAGTGCACCACTTGTTGCCCCTGCAGCGATCCAAGGGGTTGCGAGCAGCATGATTTCGCTCGTCCAACCCATGCCGGTGGAAAGCTTGCAGCATCCGCTTTCGGTCTATCAGGCACTGCTTGAGGTACGTCCATGAACCTTCAACATCTGCGCATCGAGTCTCTTTGCCACCAGTTCAAGCTGGACACTTTTGCGACGGACTGGCCGGCACTGGCCCAGCAAGCCGCCGAAAAAGAAACGAGCTATGCCGACTTCCTGGAGCAACTTCTGCTGAGCGAGGATCGCGCTCGAAACGAGCGGCGGCGGCAAGCGCTGCTGCAACAGTCCGGGTTGCCAGCGGTGAAAACGGTTGAACAATACGACTTCAAATTCGCCAGCGGCGCGCCGCAAAGTCAGCTCCTGGAGCTGGCCGGGCTGGCCTTCATCGAGCGTAAGGAAAATGTCGTGCTACTCGGGCCTTCGGGCGTCGGCAAAACACACTTGGCCAGTGCGCTGGCCCATCGGGCGATCATGGCAGGCATTTCCACCCGATTTATCTTGCCGCCGACCTGACTTTGCAACTCGTCGCCGCGCACCATCAAGGACGTCTGGCTCAGTATTTCAGTCGTGTTGTTCAGCGCTCGAAACTGCTGGTGATCGACGAGATCGGTTACCTGCCGTTCGGTCGTGACGAAGCCAACCTGTTCTTCAACGTGATCGCCAAACGGTACGAACAGGGCAGCTTGGTGCTGACCAGCAACTTGCCGTTCAGCCAGTGGGCAATGACCTTCGCCGACGACTCGACACTGACCGCTGCGCTGCTGGATCGGCTTCTGCACCATGCGCATATCGTCCAGGTCAGCGGACAGAGTTATCGACTGAAGGACAAGCTGAAATCCGGTCAGGTGGTGCCGAGAGAAACGGCCTCGCCACGACAATAATCAGACCTCAAACACCGCCGGGGTGGGTCAGTTTTACTTCGGTAGGGCGGGTCAGTTTTCAACCGGTGTTGACAGCTATGGGCACATTCACGCAAAGTTTGATACTTTGTTGCAGCTCCGATTACTGCGTTGGCAGACTGTGTTGTTATATTGCTCTGAAGTAGCTCCGGCCACATTTTCCTTAGCTTCTCTGCGGTCACATTCTTTGTAAGCGAACAGCCAACACACCTACCGAACGCCCAAATTAAGGGCGATGGTGTCCGCCTATGGTGTCCACTATCTTGGCCAATTTGGAGAGGTGTCAGGAGAGGGTGCTGGGCGGACGGTTACAATCGTTCTACGTGGCTGCTCGGAGCGTGATGAACAGGTGGCCGAAGGCGCCCGGCAGGTAATATCGATTTCGCGCTCGTACATGCTCCCCGATTGTTTTCCTGTTCCGCCCAGGCGTTCCCCTCCTGAGATCATTCAATACAAAAACGTCTCCATTACCGGCGTGCTGGCCCGGCGCTGTTGTCGGTGGTGGGATGCGCGCCTTTTTTTCGTTGAGCTGAGTGCTGTTGACAAAGTGCAGGGCAAATTTCATCAAGCCAGCACTGGACGTGAGGGGAGCAGTTCTTCAATGATCGAAGAGGGGATCGTCATGACGACGCCAACGCAAAAAAAGAGTTGTATTAAACGGATGTCCGTAGGCGTTCTGGCCGCTTTGCTGTCGGTCGGTGTCGCTAAGGCTTACGCAAAGAATAAGGAAATCACGGGAATGCAAAGTATCCAATTTCGAAAGGTCGTCGACCTCAGCCATATCATTAGCCCGACCATCCCGCTTTGGCCTAATGACCCACCGGTGGTATTCGATGTGGTGGCTTCACAGGAAAAAGACGGTTATTACCTGCGGCGTTTCAGCATCGGCGAGCACAGCGCAACCCATATGAACGCACCTAACAGTTTTCATCCCAACGCTAATGGGATTGATACCTATAAACCGGAGTCCTTGGTGCGACCGGCCGTCGTGATTGATATCCGAGCCCAGGCCCATGACGACGCAGACTATGTGATTGGCGTCCAGGACATCGAGAAATGGGAGCAGGCACATGGGCGCATCGACCAGGGCTCTGTCGTGCTGTTTTATACAGGGTGGCAAGCGCTGTGGAACGATCCCAAGCGCTTTATCAATGAAGATTCGAAGGGGCCCCACTTCCCCGGGGTGGGCGCTGCAACCACGAAGTTTCTGCTTGAAGAGCGCCAGATAGCAGGTGTCGGTATCGATACACATGGCGCCGATCCTGGTCAGGACACGGTCTACGCCACCAATAGTCAGATTCTGGCGAAAGATGGGATTGTCCTGGAGTGCCTGACCAACCTCGATCAGTTGCCCGCAAAAGGTACGACGCTGGTCATTGGCGTGCTCCGACTGAAAGAGGGCTCGGGTTCTCCTGTTTCCGTGATGGCCTTTACCCCCTGAGATCCTTTCAACTTGAAATGGTATCCACTACCGGCGTTCTGACCCGGTAGTTGGCAGCACGTTGAAGCACTTGGGTCAAGGCCTGGAAGTTCGCTGGTTTGGTTAAAATGTCATCGGCACCAGCGGCCCTGAAACGTTCTATTTCGCTCGAAAATGCACTGGCGGTGAAAGCTATGATGTAGCAGCTATCGCCTTGTGGAAGTTGGCGGATCTTGCGGACCGCCTCCAACCCACCCATGACAGGCATGTTGATGTCCATGAAAATGATATCGGGCATCGACGTCATGCACTGATTGACTGCCTCCAGACCATCCGACGCAAGATCGGGTGTATAACCCAGTTCTTGCAGCATCGCCATGGCAACTTTCTGGTTCATTGGATGATTTTCCACCAGCAGGATATCGAGCGGGCAATTCCTGGCAAAAGATGAATCGACACTCACTGCTGCATAATCGTTATCGAAGGGTATTTCCGACGCTGGAAAAACGTCCATGGGAAGTGAAAAAGAAAACGTCGAGCCGACGCCAGGCTGACTGACAAAGGATAAAGTCCCCTGTTGCGCCTCGACTAGATTCTTGCAGATTGAAAGGCCGAGCCCGCTTCCGTTGAAGCCTTGGCTAGAGGGTGCTTTAAATTGAGCAAAGGGCTCGAACAGGCTGTCTTGCTGCTCTTTGGGAATACCTATGCCGGTATCGCGTATGGAAAAGTCGAGTCGGGCTTGAGAGCCTTGACCGCTGCTCGTGACGATGAGGGATACTGTGCCGGTTTCGGTGAATTTGACCGCATTGCCTAGCAGGTTGATCAAGATCTGGCGCAGACAATCGGCATCGGTTTTGACCCAGCGAGGTACGTCCGCTGAGACTTGCACTTCAACAACGATCGGCTTCTTCTGAATATTTCGCCGGATAATTTCAATACTGGACGAAAGCAGTAGCCTTATTTCGAATACACGGGGCCTCAATTGAAGTTTGCCCGTTTCAATTTTTGCCAGGTCGAGAATATTGTCGATCAGAGAGAGAAGAGTGCGTCCGCTGGTATGAATCGTGTTTAAGAGGCTGCTTTGTTCAGGTGTCAGGGGAAACCTGGTTAATAACTCGGTCGCCCCGATGACACCGTACATGGGGGTGCGAATTTCATGGCTCATGGTGGCCAGAAATCTGGATTTTGAACGATCAGCATCCTCAGCGGCATTTTTTGCCTGACTCAATATCCGTTCGTTTATCTGCAATTGCTGGAGATGAGCGCGCATGCGTAATAGATCGACTACGAACAATAAACTGAAGGCAAGAAATACCAAGATGGCAAGAATGATATGGTGCAGGGACTCTTCATTAAGTTGTTGGTGATAGGCCGCCAACCTCATTTCCGCACCTGCGACATAAACAGTGCCATCATGGGACTTCATCGGAACGAAGACCGCGCGAAAATCTCCCCAATGATCCGTGTAATCGATCCAGGTGGGTTCGCTGTGCTCAAAGCTGTCGAGCAACGCTTGGCTGGCATCGGGATAAGGATCGAAAAAGCGCACGAAATTCTGTTCTTGGATTTCTTTTTCCGATGCGCTTGAGCTGATCAGATAGGCTTTCCCATCCCGTTTGATCACGCTGTAGACAAAGGCGGTGCCCATTGACACGTTGAACCTGGAGAGTCGCTGGATCGCGTCCCAGTCTTGCTCGGGTGATTTGGATTGTTTGTCGACCAGATCATCATGGTACCGGTCGCCGAGGATGGCCGAAGCGCCCAGCGCGGCATGCAGCAGCTTGCTATTGATACTGTCAGTAAGAATTTTTTGAGTTTCGTCGTAGAGGTAGTAGATATAGCCACTGACCCCAACGATGTAGACCAAGAGTAACGCCCATGTTTTCCGTTTGAGTTTGAACATCGCACAGCCTCCGTACTGTAAACCCCAGCATAAATAGAAGGCTGGCTGAAAGCCATTGTTTTATCCCGCTCTCATCGAAGCTGTTACTTGACCGAAGCGATAGGTTTCATGTCTGTGTTCACGGCGGTGTTTACTGTTGTGGTAAGGCATTGTGTGACCGACCGTCCAATTCTACGAATCTGTATCGAACATGGACAGCTCGGTGCACGGAGTCCATTTTATAATGGTGCCTAGATGGACGTGAAGGTTGCTACAGACTCCCTATTTTAGGTGGTTTTTCGATGTCCATTTTTCTTCCGCTTACGGATAAAGCTGGTCATCCAGGCAAAGTTTAAGGACTGCCTGCCGTTGGCTGAGCAAGTGTAACCGACAGAAAATGGGAGTTACTGTGAAGATCCAGCACCGACCGAACTTTCAGCCGCTCAGTATGCTTATGGTTGTTGCTGACGTGGTCGCAGGACAGCTGACTACACTCGTTGATCAACGCAAGGCCCTTCTGGAGGCCAAAGCACGGCCAGGCTCGATGGACGCTGGGACAATCCGCCATGTATTGCGGGTTTCCGAGTTGACGCGGGGGCCCCATCCATCGGGATCGGGAATGCCGTAGTTTTCCCCGGCAATTTCAAACTCATGCATATGCCCGCCCTCCCAGCCCGTCGCGAACTGGATCACCCTATGCAATGTGCCCAGCGTGATGTTCTCGGGTACCGCTACGCGGCGCCAGATGGTGGGTTCGACCCACTTCAACTCAATGTGCAACAGCAACAAATCAGGCTCGGGTTTTAGCAAATGGACATTTTTGGCCATGGGTCAGGCCGCCTCGCAAATTTCTGTTGGTGTGAGAGAAACGTTCCAGGGCAGCAGTTCGTCGACTCGATTGATCGGGTGGTCGGCGATGCGCTCCAGCACGTGTGTCAAATAGGCTTGCGGATTCAGGTCGTTGAGTTTGGCCGAACCCACCAGACTATAAATCGCGGCGGCTCGTTCGCCGCCGGCATCGGAGCCGACAAACAGGTAATTTTTTCGACCCAGCGCGACGGCGCGCAGCGCCCGCTCGGCGGCGTTGTTGTCGATTTCGATCCGGCCGTCATCGCAGTAGCGCACCAACGCCCGCCACCGATTGAGGGCATAGAGAATCGCACCGCCCAATGCCGATTTTTTCGACAATTGAGTCAGCACTTGGTTAAGCCACGCGTGCAACTGTTCCAGCAGCGGGCTGGCACGGCTTTGCCGAACCTTTTTTCGCAAGTCGGGCGGTTGGCCGCGAATCTCGCTTTCGATGACATACAGGGCAGCAATCCGCTGCAACGCCTCGGCAGCGAGCGGCGAGGCCTGGTCTTTATAGACGTCGTAGAACTTGCGCCGGGCGTGAGCCCAGCACGCGGCTTCCTGAATGGTGTCCGTGGCATACAGCTGAGCAAACCCGGCGTAGCCGTCGGCCTGCAAGATCCCGCTGAAGTCTTTGAGGTGGGCACGGGGATGCAGTCCCTTGCGATCCGGTGAGTATGCAAACCATACCCCCGCCGGTGTCGTGTATCCGAACCGATGTGGTTTTTTCTTTCGTTTGCCAAAAGACCAGATGAGGCTCCGATTGAGCGAGCGCAGCCGTTTGAACATCCCAACGGCTTTCGCGACATTACATCTGTGCGAGTTACCACTCCCAACAGCCAAGCTTTTTCTACCCCTGCCAACTGCGCTAACGCTGCACCGCTGCCTTGCGTTACTGTCCTACCCTTCTGCGGCACGCAGCGCGATCGCCGAAAACGCGTTTGCTTGGCCACTCAATCTCCAACAAGGGCTTTCCATGCTTCATACGATCAAGGCTGCCAGGCATCAGGCAAAATTCTCACGCAACGCATGCGCGTGGTTCCTTATCGACAACGTTGGGATCGAGCAATGGCTCGCGGAACATCATCGCGGATGAACAGGTTTCCCTTCTGGGCCTCTCACTCATCTGGTTGATCAATGAAGCGGAAGAGGCGCTTGCGAAACGCCGATTCACGCCCGGCGAAGACGGGTCATCGACTATCGTGCCGCTCCTCGTCTGCAGTGACGACATGGATCTCGACTGTACGGTGCTCGTGGCCGAGCAGGTCGTCGCGGGAGGCACCATTTCTTGGATTCGCTTCGGATGGAGCATTTCAGGGGGGCTTGAAGTAGGCGCTCAAACGCGCTGGATCAGTGGCAGCCAGCCCGTGGAGTTTGCCCTTGAAGACTTCCATCGCGCGCTGGAAGATTTCGCTGCAATCCTGGCAGACCACCCCTGATCATGAACACGGTACAAGCTGTAACCGCCGGCGTTGGGCGGTGGAGTGCAAGCGTATCAACCGGTCAGGCTAAGAGCTGGAGGAACACGCATATGCCGAGGCCTTGGCAAAACACGTGCATGAGCTGGCTCGCAACCTGCGCCGTCGGCTGGTCGTGGATGTGCAATATCTTCGGGAGCTCAAAGAGTACCCTAGAGATACCCGGCGGAGTACATTTGTACTCCTGCTCATGTGGCGTCATCGTCACATGAGTTTTGCTACTAACAGTCGCCTCATAACTAACGCCGTTCACAGGCAGCAATCGGCCGATTCTGTTGAAAAAGTCGGATTTTCAGATCGCCTGAACCCCGGCACGACCACCTCCGGAGAACCGATTCACCACATTGAGTGGTTTTTCGGACCTTCGTTGGAAACGAGAAATATTGCAGCCTGCGGCGACTCAGTAGTAACGTCGCGGATCGGAATCGATCAGGCTGGCCAGTTTGGTCAGGGCAAAGCGCAGTTCGTCCTGGCTGGTGGGCGACATCAACACCAGTCGCACACAACGGGTGCTCCCGGACCGTTCAGCCTGGAACTGGGTGCCACTGAGCACTAGTACACCGTTGGCCCGGGCGAGCATGCTGAATTCGTCACTGGTCCAGGGTTCGGGCAGCGTCAACCAGACGTGGTACGAATAGGGCTGGGTCTTGAGCTCGAAATTGGCAAAAATTTCCCGGGCAATCGCTTGCCGCCCGGAGGCTTCGTTGCGCTGGATGCGGATCAGCTTTTTGTCCAGGCCCTCGGTGATCACATTGCTGGCCAGTTGCGCAGTCAACGGCGACGGCATCCAGACGCTGCTGCGCACCATCGAGGTCAGGCGCGACAGCAGTTTCGGCGGACTATAGATATAGCCGATGCGAAGCGCCGGCATGACCGACTTCGACAGGCTGGTCAGGTACACCGAACGATCCGGCGCAAACGCCGACAGCGGCTTGATCGACGGATCGGTGGCGAGGAAGCCATAAATGTCATCGTCCAGGATGATGAAATCGAACTCTTCGGCCAGTGCCGCAATTTGGGCCCGACGTTTTTGCGACATGATCGCCGCCGTCGGGTTCTGGCAGGTCGCCACGCAAACCAGCATCGCCGGTTTCTCTCGCAGGCACAGTTCGCGCAACGCTTCGGGAATGATGCCTTCGTCGTCCATCGGCACACCACGCAGGCGGCGCTCAAGGCCATGGGCCATGGAAATGATGCCGGGGTAGCAAAGCTCTTCACAGAGCACCAGGTCACCGGCGTTGGTCAGGGCGCTCATCGCGACCATCAAGCCATGCTGGGCCCCGGCCGTAATCACCACTTGCTGCCATTGCGCATCGGGAAACGAATGGCGCAACCACTGCGCACCCGCCTCGCGATGTGCCGGATGACCGCCGTCCGGCGCGTAATCCAGGGTTCTAGCGAAATCGGTGCTCTTGGCCATATCCACCAGAGCGCCGCGCAACCAGTATTCCAGGGTTTCGCCGTAGGGCTTGATGATTGAAAGATCGATTAATTCGGATTGCCCCAGATTCAGCGGCGCGGCGCTATTGCTCGCCGGCAGTTCCAGCTGCTTCTGGTTGAGCACATAAGTACCACGCCCCACTTCCCCCTGAACCAGACGACGTCGATGGGCTTCGCTATAGGCCCGACTGATGGTGCCCGGTGTGACATTCAGCGTGGTGGCCAGCTCCCGAAGGGTCGGCAGGCGATCACCTTCGTTCAACACGCCGTTGCTGATATCGCGCGCCAACGCGTCGGCAATCGACAAGTACATCGGCTGGCTGAACTCGCTTAGCTGGGGAACCCACATGAATGATCACTGCCAATCGTAGAAATGATGAATATGCGAGCATATCACATGGAGGTTAGGCAATTAATAAATCGGTCAAATCAAAATATTGAGTCGATTGAATCGATTTTTGCATTGCTATGCATCGTAATGGGAATATATTTCTATTTTAGTAAATAAGCATATAAATCAATTGCTTAGACACACCATAGCCAAAAAAAAGGCGCTGATAGCAAAAATATGCCTCGCAACAATCACCCAGCCTATTGAATCAACTCAATTCTTTCAAATACACTCACCTCGAATCGCATCAATCGAGTCAATTCTCCCCTGATAACTGCGCGCCTCTGCCGCGCCAAGTCGAGACATCATGGACGCACTCAGAAAGGATCTATCCTTGTCAGCCGTCATTGCGGGCTTTATCGCCGTGATCATTTCCTATGCCGGCCCCCTAATCATCGTGTTTCAGGCAGCCAAGGAAGCGCACCTGCCCAATGACGTGGTGTCTTCGTGGATCTGGGCCATTTCCATTGGCAGCGGGATTACCGGCCTGCTCCTGAGCTGGCGTCTGAGGATTCCGGTGATCACGGCGTGGTCGACACCGGGCGCAGCATTGCTGGTGTCGATGCTGCCCACCGTCACCCTGCCCCAGGCCATAGGCGCCTATGTGGTGGCGTCGGTGATCATTGCCTTGATCGGTTTGTCCGGGGCGTTCGACAAACTGATGAGTCGCCTGCCCAAAGCCATCGCAGCAGCCATGCTCGCTGGCATCCTGTTCCGCTTCGGCGCTGAACTGTTCACTTCGATCAAGCTGCAACCGGCGCTGGTGCTGTCAATGATCGCGGTTTACCTGATCTTCAAACGCTTTTCGCCGCGCTACGCGATTCTGTCGGTACTGATTGTCGGCTGCGCCGTGGCCGCCTCGTTCGGTGAACTCAACAGCAGCTCGATCACCATCGTAGTGGCCCACCCAGTCTTCATCGCCCCTGAATGGAGCTGGCACGCAATCATCAACATTGGCCTGCCGTTGGCACTGGTGACCTTGACCGGTCAGTACGTGCCGGGCATGGCCGTGTTGCGCACCTCGGGCTACAACACGCCGGCGCGCTCGATCATTTCGGTCACCTCGATTGGCTCGATCCTGATGGCACCGTTCGGCTCCCACGGCTTTAATTTGGCAGCCATTACCGCCGCGATCTGCACCGGCCGCGAAGCCCACGAAGACCGCGACAAACGCTACATCGCCGGGATCGCCTGCGGGGTGTTCTACATTCTGATGGGCACCTTCGGCGCGACCCTGGCCTCGGTGTTTTCCGCGCTGCCGAAAGAGTTGATTGCTTCCCTCGCTGGCTTGGCCTTGTTCGGCGCGATCAGTGCCGGGCTGACCGGCGCCATGGCCGACGAAAAACAACGGGAAGCAGCGCTGATCACTTTTCTGGTGACGGCCTCGGGCATGAGTTTCCTAGGCTTGGCCGCCGCGTTCTGGGGGTTGATCTTCGGCCTTGTGGCGCATTTCGTACTGACCTACACCCGGGAAAACAAAGCGGCCGCCATCGCCGAGGGCAGCCGACCATGACGGCACAAACAGGAACAGCAACTGGCCTATCACACCACTGGCCGTTCGGCGGCAATCTCGATGGAAAGCTAGCGGCTTGAAAGACACCTCCATTTTTCTCTCCGGCTCGACCAGAAGCCAGTCACGAGGGCTGCGACATCACGTGCCTGCGCCGTCGGCCGAAGCACTTACTTAAGGAATCACACCATGAGCCTGCAAAATTTCGACCCCGCCATCGCACGCCTGATCGACCGCGAACGCAATCGCCAGGAAACCCACCTGGAGCTGATCGCTTCAGAAAACTATGTCAGCGAAGAAGTGCTCCAGGCACAGGGCTCGGTGCTCACCAACAAGTACGCCGAAGGCTATCCAGGTAAGCGTTACTACGGGGGTTGCAAGGTCGTCGACGAGATCGAAAACCTGGCCATCGAACGCGCCCGCAAACTGTTCAACTGCGAATACGTCAACGTTCAGCCGCACTCCGGGTCCCAGGCCAACCAAGCGGTTTTCCTGGCGGTACTTGACCCCGGAGACACGATTCTAGGCATGTCCCTGGCCCACGGCGGTCACCTGACCCACGGCGCCTCCGTGAATTTTTCCGGCAAATTCTACCGGACGTTTTCCTATGGACTGGAGAAGGAAACCGAGACGCTCGATTACGAAGAAATGGAAGCCCTGGCCAGGGAGCACCGGCCGAAGATGATCATCGCCGGGGCCTCGGCGTATTCCCGGACCATCGACTTCCAACGCTTTCGCAACATCTGCGATGAAATCGGCGCTTACCTGATGGTGGACATGGCGCACTACGCCGGACTGATCGCTGCGGGCGTATACCCGTCGCCGGTCGGAATCGCTGACTTCATCACCTCCACCACCCACAAAACCTTGCGCGGCCCGCGCGGCGGTTTAATTCTGGCCAAGGCACAATACGCCGCCCTGCTCGACAAGACGATTTTCCCGGTTTACCAAGGTGGCCCGCTGATGCACGTCATCGCCGCCAAAGCCGTGGCGTTCAATGAAGCCTTGGACGATGGGTTCAAGTTTTACCAGCAGCGGGTGATCAACAACGCCAGGACCATGGCCGACATCCTGACCCGGCGGGGGTTGCGAGTGGTGTCCGGCGGCACCGACTGCCACATGTTCCTGCTCGATCTTCGCTCGATGAACATCACCGGCAAAGATGCCGAAGCACTGCTGGAAAGCGCCCACATCACGCTGAACAAGAACGCGATTCCCAATGACCCGCAGAAACCGGCGATCACCAGTGGCATTCGCATCGGCACGCCGGCGCTGACCACGCGTGGCTTTGGTGAAGCGGAGTGTGCCGAAGTGGCGAACCTGATCGCCGACCTGCTGGAACAGCCGAACAACGCGGCGCGGCTGGATAACACCCGGCGCCGGGTAATGCATTTGTGTGAATGTTTTCCGGTGTATACGCTGAGCTGATTGCTGGAGGAGTCCGCGGTTTACCTAGCCAAGAGACTCTGGCGATCGCGCTTGACGACATCTGAAAATTTCTCGACGGCCGGTTATGCCGCTGGCCTGGCGCGCGCCGCTGCTTACGTCGTAACTGGCCACCTGGGTAGCGAGCCTTCCGAGACACTGGCCTGAGTCATTGACGTCCCAGCAATGCGATGTCGGCTACGGCCTGGTTTGCGATGCTGAGGGCAAGCTCATCGACGGGCTTCAGTGGCGCTCAGCCAACCAAGAGCACGGTGTGGCGTCTTTCGAGGAAGGCCAAAAGGTAGAAATCGAGCAGCAGTTTCCTATTGGAACCCGGCTGCGTATTCTACCCAACCATGCCTGCGCCACGGGTGCTCAATACCAAGCCTACGAGGCTTTGGAGGAAAATGGAGAGATCAGCCATTGGTCTCGCCTAAACGGATGGTGAGGATCAATTACACAGAATGGAGGCCGCCCCGAGTCGAAATGTTGGTTCGTGAGTCGTGAAAGGAAGCAATGACCGTTTGGTGCCACGAACGCCAAACGGTCAACCTCAATTCAAGCGTCCCCGCTCGATACCCTGCCTTCTGAACCTTTCCTAATGGTTCGCTCTTTCGCAATGTATCAGTCGCTCTGTGAACGCACTGAGCTATTACAACTGAAAAAAGCTGCTTGTGACCGATATCCGCCACCCATGAAAGGCAGCTTTGGGTTGTGGATTCAACCGGTGGATGCAACACACTCGCTTCTGTGAGGACGACTTTGACGAGCGATGGCGCCTCTGGCGTACTCATTGGAGCGTGCCTGGGCATAAAGTCTGCCGCGACACGCGGCGAGCAGAGCTATAAGCCGCGTCGTTTCTGGCTGCGATAGTTTTAATTCTCTAGGTTCAGACCGAATATGCCGGGTCCAGATTGGTGATCCCCAGCAGCAGTCAGGCTTTTCTGTCACCAGAAAGCCTCCTCCAGCAGTATCAGGTACTTCTTTTGCCGGCTTAGCAGCGCAATACTGCAGGCCACCTGAGTGAAGCCAAGGGAAGCGCTTGACTGTGACCACGATGATCAATCACATGGGCTTTCGCACGCTCCCAACCCCCGAGCTGCTGATCGCCCACGACGGTACGCCCGTCACGCTGGCCAACGTTGCCGCAATGCTTTTGCCCTGGCTTTCGACCAAGAAAGACGACGCAGACGCGGCTGGCCGTTTTGGTATTGGCCAACGGACACTCGAATCACTGGGCGGGCCGATAACATTCCACGCGCTGCCCTTCCACTTTTCTATCGGAAGCAGCGGGCCTCGACCTGCAATGCCTCATCCTGATGTTCGAGGGGTGTACCAGGCTGAACGCCGCGATACGTTGCTTGCCATCCCGCTATCTGAATCCGTTACAGCCGACAGCCGCAGCCGGCTACGGCCATTTTTGGAGTTATCAGGTGCGCACAGCTTGCTGCGGAGTAATGCCGCCTCCAGGATGATATTAAGATCTGTGAAGCCGCAGAGCGCGGGAGGGATCAAGCGCCAACCTGGCTTTGCTGATTTGCTGTGCCAGCCTCTTCCAGCACTTTGCCGTACCATTCCAGCAGCATTTTGCCTCTCTCACATGCCACACGCTCATGCCTAGACATCTGAGCGAGAATCTCAACCGCTGCAACCTCAGGCTCTTCTGTCGCTCGATAGGTCAGATAACCAACGAGGAGTGCGTGCACCTCCTGCTGAAGGTCATCGTAGAAGGCGGAAAGCTGGCCACCAGAGCTGTACCGAATCAATTTTAGCGTTTTGTTCTGTGCAAATACGCTGACTGGATAGCTGTCATTGAGGTAGCCAAGGGAGCACAGGGTCAACACTGCCCTGATGAGCTCTTCGGCCTGTTCTGGTGTGTCGTAGGGCCGGCTGAAAAAGCGCTTCACAGCCGCTTTCGAGCTTTCGAACCTCTGAATCATGTGAGTCCCTGCGTGATGAAAGGAGATGACGTCTCATATTGAGCCGCAAATCCCTACCCCATACAACCCAATTTCAGGGTGTGGAAATCGGTGCCCTGTGGCTCTACTACGCACCTTTGAGTCTATCGGCGTGGCCTGAAAGTGGCTTGCCTGACACGTTGCTTCTTGGGCTTTTCCGGCTTGTACCTGCCCCTGACTTCCATCCTGAAACGTTAATACGGGAGTTTGGAAAATCTCACCTCCCCAACTGAATCCGGGCGATATGCCATTCTTGATCACCTAAGCCTTCTTGAAGGACATCCAGTGGATGGGGCTTAGCGCTGCAATCCTCTAGCGGCAAGCCCGTAGCCCCCGATGGGTTTCATCTAACTCCCAAGAGTACATCGTCATACGTCGTACCGGAGGTTACTGGAGTGATGAATCCTTTTCCGATGTTGGCAAGGAGCGCTTAGGCTGAAGCCAAAGCCTCCTCCTCCTCCTCCTCCTCCTCCTCCGAGTGCTCAATGGCTTCTTCAATCTCAAGCTGATGGCGCGTCCACTCTGCGGCGATGGCAGGATTCTCGAGGATCTGCTGCTCGATGCGCTGAGTCTCTTTGAACTCAAGCGCCTTGGCGCTCATCGTCCATTGCGTCTCGACTCGCAATTGCTCGAGCTCAGCACGGATGGCAGGCAGCCCAATGCGGAAGAATTCCTTGCGCGGATTGACCTTGTTCACCTGCTCCCGCAGGAAGTGGCGGTGCAGCTGCTTTTCAAGGCCAGGTGCATCGTCGCTGAAGATCATGGCGTGGACGTCGAACTCGAAGGGCACGCTGGCATCGCCGAGCTCGCGCACCCGGTCCAGCGGTTCGAGCCGGCGCGTCATGCCGATTTTGAACACCTGCTCTCCGAACGAGCCGATGTTGGAAATGATGTAAACATGGCCTGCACGTGTTTGCTGCGCCATGGAGAGCGCGCGCTGGTTCTTGTCCTCGGCAGCCTGTAACTGCTCTTGGAGAAGAGCCAGCCGAGCCTCGAATTCGGCACGCTCAACGGCGCTGGCGGCGGCAACTTGTTCCTGTGCTTTCTCCAGGGCTTTGCGCAAGGTGGCCTCTTCTTTAGCGGCATCCTTGATCGCTCGCTCGTACTCCCGGCGAGCCTTCTCTTCCTCGCGGATCTGCTCGCGCAGTTGACGTTGCTCTTCACGCTCCTGGTCTTTGAGCAACTTTGTCGTTACCGCCCAACGCAGCTCCTCCAGGCGGGAGTTCATATACTCCTCTGTGATCCGCGCGTTGCGAAACGGTGCTCCATTGAGGTTGACCAAGGCAGCGGCATCGCGGATCTCTTGCTCAAGCTTGCCGTGATTGTCAGATTTGGAACGAGAAAGGATGGAGTCGACCTTTCCGTTGAATGCGTCTACGACGAACCGAACCGCGGTATCGCGACGGTTTGCCTCAACATAATCACACGCAGCCGCCCTTCCCGCCTTGACCATGAAACGCGTGAAGTCCCGAGCTGCTTTGAGCTTCTGGCCAGCCTCAGTGAAGCCGAATTCTTCCGCCAGGTCGTCTAGGAGGTTGTAGGTCGGCACAATGTACGCGTCGCCATACCCTTCTACGACATTCTTCATGGCCTGGGCTGCTTCAGCGTAATGTTTGGCTTTGCCCATAGCGGCCAAGGCATCCCCAGCCACCTGCTCGGCACGTTCTTGGGCATCGGCAATGATCTTGGCGGCATCAGCAATGGCCTGCTGCAGTCGGCTCTCAGCTTGATTCACCTTTGACTGTGCTTGCTGCAAGAGCTGATCGCGCTCCAGCCTGGTTTTCCCCAGGATCTGAGATTTCTCAGCTTCCGCATCTGAAATGGCCTGTTTCAGGCGGTTTTCGGCCTCCTGCACTTTTACCTGGGCTTGCTGCAGGAGTTGATTTCGCTCAGACCTTGTCTCGCCCAAGATCCTCGCTGCTTCAGCCTCAGCATCTAGGATGTCTCTGAAGCGCTCCAACTCACTGAGCGTTTGCTCCAGTCTCGACTTCAGCGCAGCTGATGCCTCCTCGATAACTTTTATGTCGTGTTGTCTGGCCGCCAGCTCCATTTTGAGCTGGCTGATCAATCCCTTGGCCTTGATGCTTTGAACGAGGAACACGCAGGCGCTTATCCCTGCGACTAATGCTAGAAGCTCCATGTGCCGCTATCCATGTCGGAGACGAAACCTGAATCGTACATTGCCGTCATGGCTAACCGCCACCACCCTTGATCGGAGAGACCCAACGGGGAACATCCATTCCCCTCAGTGCCATCGCCAGGCAATTGCTGGAGGTCAAGCATGTTGTTGCTTTTATCGGCGCCGCCGTATCTGCTTGGAGCGGCATTTCCACCCATGATCACCACACAGTTCGCTACACCGATCGGCGCAAGAGGGTTTGTTCATTACCACTGATGCGTATAAGTCGCCGTCAACACCGTACCCGGCGCTGGCTGGTGGCTGGTGTTGTTGCTGTTACGCATCAGTTGACTGTAGAGCGGATCTGGCGTCGACGCTCGCTACGGTAGCGGGTGATGGCGATATCGTGAGCGATTTTGCGCAACAGGGCCACCGGCGTGCGCGCACCTTGCTTTTCATCCTGCTCCAGCAACTGCAGACACAAGTCATGTACCACTTCACGGGCGAAGACCCATTCACCGAAACGTCGGCGAGCATGATCCACCAGCTCGTCATAATGGCGAACCAATGTTGCCAGGAGTGTGGGTTTGCTAGGCTCGACCTGCACGATGACCTGCGCGAAGGGGGGAACGAATGCCTGGAAGGAAGGCGTGGTCGCGCAGCATAAATGCGAATACTTTACATTTAAAGCAAATACAACAACCTCTGCTCAACGATGTCCATCATCACTCGGAAACCGCCATGCTTCAGATTTTTGAACGACGCCTCGACCCTTTCCCGCCCGACGAAGTACCACCCCCGCCGGTGGGCCTGTTGCGCTTTATGTGGGCCTGCACGCGCGGCGCACGTGGCTATGTGCTTGCGCTCGCGCTGCTCAGTGCCAGCGTGTCGATTTACGAAGCCTGGCTGTTCTCCTTTCTTGGCCAGGTCGTCGACCTGCTCTCGTCCTGGCAGGCAGGCGGCGCTGCCGACGGCCAGGAACGTCGCGTGCTCTGGGGTATCGCTATCGTGCTGTTTACCAGCATCGGGCTGGTGGCGCTGCGCACCATGGTGCAGCACCAGATACTGGCGATCAATCTACCGCTGCGATTGCGCTGGGACTTCCATCGCCTGATGTTGCGGCAAAGCCTTTCGTTCTTTTCCGATGAGTTCTCCGGCCGGGTGACCACCAAGGTGATGCAGACGGCACTCGCCGTTCGCGAAGTGCTGTTCACGGTGATCGAGATCGCCCCTGGGATCGGGGTGTATTTCATCGCCATCATCGCCCTGGCCGGTGGCTTCGCCCTGAAACTGATGCTGCCTTTCATTGCCTGGGTCGCGTTGTTCGGGCTGGCCATGCTGTACTTCGTGCCGCGCCTGGGGCAAGTCGGGCAGGAACAGGCCCATGCGCGGTCATCGATGACCGGTCGCATCTCGGACGCCTACACCAACATCACCACGGTGAAACTGTTCTCCCACTCCAAGCGTGAGGCGCACTTCGCGCGTGCGGCGATGGAGGATTTCAAGCAAACCGGCTTTCGCCAGATGCGCCTGGTCAGCCAGTTCGAGATCGTCAACCAGACGCTGGTGGTAGCACTGATTCTGGGCGCAGGCGGCTATGCCCTGTGGTTGTGGCACCAGGGTGAAGTCGGTACCGGGGCGGTGGCGGCGATTACCGCCATGGCCCTGCGCATCAATGGCATGTCGCACTGGATCATGTGGCAAATGACTTCACTGTTCGAGAACATCGGCACCGTTCAGGATGGCATGGCCACCCTCACCCGCGGCCCCAAGGTGCAGGATGCGCCGAACGCGGGTGTGCTGCAGACGCGCGGCGGCGCGGTGAGCTTCGACAATGTAAGCTTCAACTACAACGGTGAGCGCCAGGTGCTCGATGGCCTGAGCCTGAAGATACGCGCAGGTGAAAAGGTCGGCCTGGTGGGTCGCTCCGGCGCCGGCAAGTCCACGCTGATCAACCTGCTACTGCGCTTTTATGACGTGGACAAGGGGGTGATCCGCATCGACGGACAAAACATCGCCGAGGTAACACAAGACAGCCTGCGCAGCGCCATCGGCATGGTCACTCAGGATACCTCCCTGCTGCACCGCTCCATTCGCGACAACATCGCCTATGGCCGTCCCGAGGCAACCGATGTGCAAATTCGCACTGCTGCGATCCATGCCCAGGCCGATGGCTTTATCAACCAGCTGAGCGACAAGCAGGGCCATAGCGGCTACGACACCCTGGTGGGTGAGCGCGGCATCAAGCTCTCGGGCGGCCAGCGCCAACGCATTGCCATTGCCCGGGTGATGCTCAAGAACGCCCCGATCCTGCTGCTCGACGAGGCCACCAGCGCGCTGGATTCCGAAGTGGAAGTCGCTATCCAGGAAAGTCTCGGCGAAATGATGGAGGGCAAGACCGTCATCGCCATCGCCCACCGGCTGTCCACCATCGCGGCTATGGACCGGCTCATCGTCATGGATGAGGGACGCATCATCGAGCAAGGTACGCACGCCGAATTGCTCGGCAGGAACGGCACCTATGCTCGCCTGTGGCAGCACCAGAGTGGTGGGTTTCTGGGCGAGGATCAGGGGCTGGCCCAGGCCGTGGAGTAGGCATGGCGCGGCCATGACTGGCTAGCGTTGACCGCTTATCCGCAAACAATGAAAGCCCGGCATTTAAGCCGGGCTTTGCAAAGCGCTCTAAGCGCGCCGTTTGATTGCGACCTTCGACCACAGGGTAAAGGCGATTGGTGGTGTCCAGCCCGAGTTTGATACGTGCTCTTGCAGGCACACGTAATTATTGCCTTCGTAAGTCACGCCATCCTCCTTGCGATACCGATGGTTCAACTGCCACTCGGGGAACTCTGGATCCGTGATGTCTCCAGCAGTTCGAACGCTCAGGCTCTTGCTCGGAAGCGACTCATTTCCCTGAGAGTCTGTGGCCGTGACAAAGTAGCTGTACTGAGTGTTTGGCGTTAGGCCTGAGTCCTTCAGCGTTAAAGCTGCCGCATGGCCTATCGCAGCCCCATTTCGGTATAGCGTGTATGTCTCGATCGGACGAGGGCCGCTTGAAGCCCCCCAACTCAAGGTCATACTGATCTCGGTTACGTCCCTGGCGGACAGGTTCGCGGGCGCCGTTGGCCGGTCACCAGGCTCCGCCCCGCCGTGAATCAACGGGGCGTAACGATCGTAGAACTCCCAGTTGTAGGGAACATTGTCCTTGGTAATGCCGTCGTCCCAGTTGATAGACCACGTCATCAGCCCTTTGATGGGATGGCCGGCAGCGTCGAGACGCCTGAATGCATTTACAACTGCAGCAGGGTCAATCACATAACCAGTGGCCGCCGCGTCATTATTGGCCGGTAAGCCAATGACAAATTTATCTGCGGGGATGGCGATGTAGTTCCGAGTGCCAGTCACCAGGCTTTCGGTCAGGTAGTAGAGGAAATCCTCTTTCATCTCATCATTGTTCTGTGCAATCCAGGCACCTTGACCACCGTTGGCCTCCTGAACCCAGATCCCATCGCCACCTTGGTTGTAGTACTGAGGCGCGATGAAGTCGTAGTACCCCTCAAGGGCCTGAATGTAGCCAACGTATTTGCCGCCAACTCTGAGGTAGGGAAACTCAGGTGCCATGCTGATGATGAAATGTTTCCCTTCGCCCTTGTAGTGATCCTTCACCAGTTTCAAGGCCGCCGGCAGCACCGTCTTGTTGTCAGCAAAATCAATGGCGCTTTGCTCCAGGTCGATATCCAACCCATCAAAACCGTAGACTTCAACCAAGCGAATGATTTCATTCGCCAGTGGCTGCTCATCCCCCTTGTGCAACTCAATATGAGCGTCGGCGCCGCCCAATGAGATCAACACAGCCCGTCCCTGGCTGTTCAGCACGCCTACCTGACGGCGAAACTCGTCGTCGGAGAGGTTGTAAGGTTTGAAGGTAGGAATACCGTGGCCTTTCATGAACGCTACAGCAACAACGTTGTAGTCCTTGGGTACATCCACCAAATCCAGATTGGCAAACTGCCCACCTTGATAGCCATCACCATGGCCGGCTGGCCAGTTATGCCAGAAACCCATGAGGATCTTTTTATTGGCAATACTAGGCATCAATGATGCTGAATCATTTACTTTGGACTTCAGCGATGAAAAATCAATCGTAGACATTGTTCTATTCCTTCAGAACTGTATTAGGGGCCGTACATGGCCCGCGTTTACTTAAAGTTCACATCAAACGCCTGATGGCTTGCATTGCTGGTATCAGCAATAATCCAAAGCAAGACATTGACCTGCTCCCTAGAGGAGAATTTTCAGGCTAGCGTAAGGTTTTGGATTGTCCACCATAAAAATAGATTACAAAGGCAGAAGAACACACGCTAATGAAACGCTCCCAACACCCGCCACGTCACCCTCCCCGCCGAAAATAAACGGACCCGCCGGGGCTCACGCCTTCTCAAGGCGCGCCGAACAGCATCGTCCAATACACGCCCTCATCGCTACGCGAGTTCGCGGCGTAGGCCGCGCCCACTTGGGTAAACATCGGGTTCATCAGATTGGCGCAATGCCCGGGGCTGGCCAGCCAGCCTGCCATCGCCTTGCTCGGCGAGCCCTGCCCAGCGGCGATATTTTCGCCGATCTGACGGCCACGGTAGCCGGCATCCCACGCCCGGTCTGCCGGCAAATCACCGTCGGGGGCGCGATGCGCGAAGTAATTGCCGTTGGCCATCGCCCGGCTGTGTCTCTGCGCCGCCGTCCCCAAGGCAGTATTCCAGGTCAACGGACGTGCCGCGGCGAAGCGCTGGCGACCACACAGGCGCGGCTTCGCCCGTGCTGCGTTGACCTGTGCCAGCAACGCGTTGCTCGCAGATCGCCCATCGCCGAGCTGAGCATCGAGCAAGGGGCGCGCCAGCACCACCCGCCACTCGTTCCTGGCGCGACTGACGCCGATATCGGCAAATTGGCTATCGAGCAGGGCTGCGCAGTAGTCGCTCTGGAGCATGTCAAAGGCCTCCTCGGCATCTTGCGCGCCGACCAGGCGGATGGTCCGCACCGTCACCGCCTGATAGCCGGCAGCCTTCAACCTTTCCCGCAAACCGCCGCTATAGCCGATCGGCAACGCCAGGTTCGACTTCAACGCCAGCGGCGTCGAGACCCGAACCACGCGCCTCTCGCAGCGCTGGGGCTGGGCGCGGTAGTCGTTGATGGCCTCCACCAGTTGCCTTTCCCCGCTGGCATGGGCGGGGCTGGCGAGCAGGGGGAACAAAGGAATGAGGCAGAGCGAGACAAAGCGGGAGCAGCGGACGGCTTGGCGCATGGGGCGAACAGCTCTGATGGGATGACGGCGGTAATGCCGAAAAAAGGGCTCGGCTAAGACTGCGATCCTCAACACAAGGTTCACGCGCAAAGGGTACAAATTTATTGTTGGAGCAATGCGTCCATTCCAGGCTGACGCCTTCATGTCAGACCGGCAAAAAACGGCCAATAGTGGTCGGTCGAAAAGGCCTGCGGACGTTCACCCCCTGCGCAATCGACGCGCGCCTGACCGTGCATGGCCCACCCGCCGACCGTCGGCTGCCAACCGGCTGCGCAGCGTTCTTGATCTAGCCTTAACACTGTCAAATTGACATAGGCTGGAGCAGCAAGAATGGACTCGATCTCTCCTCTGCCCAAAGCACTGAACCCGCAAGAACGACAAGAATACACCGATGAGTTGCTCCGGCTGCAGCTCAGGCGAGCTCGGGCCGAGCTTGAAGACCTGGCCCCCACCGGGCTGAAGATGAAGCTCAAGATCATTGGCGACTATCTGAAGCCTTCGGCGGTCGCAGTCAGTGCCTTGGCCGGGATAGCTCTTGGCGCTATGGGTTTTTACTATGGCACCCAGGAAGCAGCAGACCAGAAGCGCGACTTGACCACTGAAGTCAAAGAGCTTTTAGCCCGAAGCCAGGACCAACAAAAGCACATTGCAGATCAGAGCGCATCCCTGGGTGAAGGCCAGCGCCAGCTGAATCTGAAAAAACGAGAATTTGAACAACTCGACCGCTCAATAAAGGATGCGCTCAATGACCTCAAAGGGCTCAAGAGCGACATCACCGTCCTACCCGCAGGCGCCAAGAAAGATGCCTTGCTCAAACGCCTGACTCAATTGGACAGTTCCGTCGGCAAAGCCGGTACTGATTCAGCCGCAGCCGTTGTACCTGCCCAGGGGATCACCCCCACCGCCTCCCTTGCCGAACTGATCGGTGGGCTTTTCTCGAATGAAGCAACAGACCGCGTCAAAGCCTATCTGGATCTGATCTCGCAATATGGCAAGAGCAAGGAGCTGACGCCCACGCTGTTGAACTATGCGAACGAACACTTCAGCAATGACAACGGTGTGTACAACGCCCTGGTTGTATTCAGCCATCTTAATTACCGGGACCTGCGTGGCGCGGACATCGAAGCGATCAGGGCATTTGCTTCGAGAGCTGCGGCAGAGAAAGGAGAGCGAACGAAAGACAGGGCGTCCAAATTGATGGACAGGCTCAAACCCCACAGGACAGACCAGCCATGAGCACTCGGTAGACAGCATCTCTGTCCCCCCCCCAAGGAGCAGCAGGCATGGCCACCAGCAAAAGCAAGGCAGCCACCAACACCGCAAAAACCAAACCGACGCCCAAAGCCAACGCCACCACGTTCGAGCCGGCGCCCAAGCAACCCACACCACCGACCCGCCTCACGCCGATCGCTGGCCGGCTGTTCGATGCCCGTCCCGACCGACTGGATTTTCGCGACCTGCCCTACACGCCGCCGCTACGCTCCCTGCCACCTTGCTGGCCCCTGCAAACCAACCTGACCGGCGCCATCAAGAGCTATGTGGCGCAAGGTCTCGTGCTAGACCAGGGTTCGGAGGGTGCCTGTACCGGCTTCGGGCTTGCCAGTGTGATCAACTACCTTCTGTGGCTCCAGTACCTGACACTTGGTAACAATAGTGGCAGGTTCGAACCGGCCAGCCCTCGGATGCTCTACGAACTGGCCCGGCGCTATGACGAATGGCCAGGCGACAACTACGAAGGCTCAAGCTGCCGTGGCGCCCTCAAGGGATGGCACAAGCACGGTGTATGCGGTGAAACGCTCTGGCCGTTTTCCACAACAGAGTTCGTCAGGCCCCTGCCCGGCTGGGACACCGATGCACCGCGCAGACCTCTGGGCGTCTACTATCGAATCGACCGCAATTCGGTTGTGGACCTGCAGGCGGCCATCCTGAACATCGGCGCCGTCTATGTGTCTGCCAGCGCCCATGATGGTTGGGACACCCTGATGCGTACGCGGGCTACCGCTGCGCCCAAGAGCCACCAGCACCTGCCGGTCATTCCTCCGCCACAGCAACCCGGCTCGCTCGGCGGGCATGCCTTCGCCCTCGTTGGCTACGATCATCGTGGCTTCGTCGTACAGAACTCATGGGGCACTCGCTGGGGCTGCTCGGGGTTCGCAGTGCTGCCTTATGAGGACTGGGTGGTCCACGGTACGGATGCCTGGGCCTGTGCGTTAGGCGTGCCGCAGGCGCTGACCACACCGGAAACGGGCAAGGCCGGCGCCCCTGCCATGCGCGAGCAGGTCACCTCGGCCTTTCGCGTGGGCTCGGGGCGATCCCTTATCAGTCTCGATCGATCGGCTCGGGCGCCCGCCAATCCCGCGCATGATCCCTGGCCCTTCGACCACCCGTTCAACGAGCCGCTTTATCAACCGGTCAGCACCCAGCGCGCCTATGAACTCACCCTGGTCACCGGCAATGACGGCGAGATCGTGCCTACCGACTTCACCCGCGGCCCGCTGGATCGCGCTGGCCTTGTGCGAGAGATTGTCCATGAGCGGCCGCTCGACTGGCTCCGGACGCAGCCGCAACAGAAAACCCTTCGGCTGGCGCTCTATGCCCACGGCGGCCTCAACAGTGAAGACGAGTCGATACAGCGTATTCGCGTCCTTGCCCCCTGCTTTCTCGCCAACGGCGTGTACCCGGTGTTCATGACCTGGAGGACCGGGCCGGGCGAAACCATCGCCAACATGGCAGAGGACTGGTTGCGCAAACTGTTCGGGATGCAGGCGGATCGGGCGACCGGGCTGGGCGATGTGTTCAAGGAGAGCAAGGACCGCGCCATAGAAGCGCTGGCACATGTACTGGGCATTGGTGTCTGGTCGCAGATGCGCAACAACGCCCGCGACAGCACCCAGCCCGGGCATGGCCTGGACCTGGTGGCGCGCGAACTGCTGGCGCTGTCCGGGGCCCTTCAGGCACAAGGCGCCAAGCTGGAGTTGCACTTCGTGGGTCACTCCGCAGGTGCGGTCCTTCTTGGCCATCTGCTGGACGCGCTTGGGAGGAACCCTGCCCAACGGTTGAAGGTGCAGAGCTGCGAGTTGTTTGCTGCTGCCTGTTCCTCCGGCTTCGCCAACGAGCACTACCTCAATGCACATGCCAGGGGTGTGCTCGGCCTGGATCAGGTGTGGCTGGATGTGCTCAGCGACGAGAACGAAAAAGCCGACGGTTTGCCGACACCGGGCTTCCCCGCCTACGGCAAATCGCTGCTGTACCTGGTATCGCGGGCACTGGAGGACGTGCGCAAGCAGCCCTTGCTGGGCTTGGCCCGGGCCCAGGACCGGCATTACGCCAACGACAAGGACCAGTGGGATGCCGGCGCCCTGCAGGCCGTGCAGAAGTGGCAGGCGAACTGGCCGGCGAAGCCCGACAGGTTGCGTATCTGGAAATCGCCCTGGGTGCGGACCACACGGGACGGGCAGCAGATTCCGTCGACTCATGGCTCCTTCGACAACAACATCGAAGTGATGACCTTCGTGCTGACACGTATCACCGGGAAAAAGCTGATTGGTGAATTGGAGTGGCTGGATTACTGATAACCCGGGGTGTTCGCGGTGCCTGTGGGCGTTGGCTTGCCAGCGATGCAGACACCGCGCATTACCTGGCACCGCGCGCCCACTTGTGAAATTGAGTATTGCTCCATAGCTGCGCACAGGCCCTGTCCGTTTCCCTACCGCTCTGCCTTCCTCAGCGAACTTCGCCTACGGCACATCAAAGCACTGCATAGATTTCAGAAACCACCTGCATCGCTGCGTCTTCGACCGTTCCTTCATTACGGCATAAAACCCACCCGTGATCCGCAACCGCTCGCTCGAACGCCCTGGTACTAGCCACATGTTCCTCCAGCTTGTGCATCACCGTACTGTTCAGCCCACGGGTTCGTGCCGCTGCCCTCGCCCATGAAACTTCAGGGGTGGTGACAACTCCGACATGCAGGTCTGGCACTCGCACGTTGCGATCCATGTTCAACTGTAGAATCTCTGCAAACGGGACCATCCGGCGAAACGCGGCATCGGACGGGTACCAGCGATCGATCAGGATGATGCTGTCCGCTGGCTGTTTGGTCAGCACGTGCTGGGAAATCCAGGTACGGCTATCAGCAAAGCGCTCACACACCCCCAACTCCAGATCCCGGCTGGGATTTCTGACGAGCGTGTTAACCAGGGCCATTGTTTCACCCCGATAAGGGTCGCTTTTTTTCTCGCAGAGTCGGATCACCTTTTTGTTGTCTGCCCGCAGTACTTTCGTCACGGCCTCCAACAGTGTGGTTTTGCCGGTGCCCTTGGGCCCATCGAGAGAAACAAACAGCGGACGATTCATTCTTCAAACAACGCTTGATATATAGTTTTTTGCCCAGTTCGCTCGCTGCACGCGCTTGGCGCGACTACGCGAATCGAGTGGAGGGCCGTGATGAACAGGCAGTGATGAACACTCTACTGGTTTCTGGCTGACAGGTCTCAAAATCTCGGGCTACAGCCGCTTATGAGCATCGCCTCGCCCAAATGAGGCGACAGCAATTATGATGCTTACCCGTCAGACAACTGGAAGTCCGATCCTCATGCTCAAGCCCTTGGCCGTACTGACCCTCGCTTGTGCTTCTGGCTACGCCAACGCCGCGCCCACCGACCTCGCCGGCGTCTGGAAAGGCACCCTCGGCAAGGCCCCGATCACCGCCTGTTTTAACGCCGCCCCCGACAGCAACGGCAGCTACTACTACCAACGCTTCCTCACGCCAATCCAGCTAACCCGGGAAAAGTCCGGCGAACCCTGGGCCGAAGACGGCAAGACCGGGTTCTGGCAACTGGACGCCCTCCAGGGCGAGACGCTGACCGGAACCTGGACCAAGGCCGCAGGCAGCACGCCGTTGCCCTTGGCGCTGACACGGTCAAGTGCCGAAGGCTGTGGTGGCGATGCCTATAACGCGCCAATGGAGGCGGCACCGTTGCCCGTCAAGGTAGAGAAAAATACCTTTGGCGAGCACGCTTATCAGGTCAGGACCCAAGGCGCCCAGGTCATCTTGAAGCTGGAGGGAGATGGCCCAGCCATCCACAAGATCAATCGACAACTGGCACGCCTAGCCGTCAGCCCCGAGGGCCAGCAAGCATTCTTCAGCGAGCGACGTGAATACCTGGGCCGCGACGGCTCCGCCAACACCAGCGAGATCAGCGTTACCCCAACGTACTGGTCGTCCCAGTGGATCACCGTCAAGTTTTACCGCTGGACCGCAGGCTATGGTCGCGGCGGCATCAGTTGGGGCCTGCACACCTGGAACCTGCAGACCGGTGAAAGCGTCGATCCCTGGACCTGGGTCGGTACGCGCTTTGAGTGGTACAGCCCCTTCTCCGGGCATGTCAACCTGCCGAAAAAATTCGCCACCTGGCTCCAGACCCAGGCCACAGCGGACAGCGACTGCCCCGGCGTGGCGAGCTACGAGTCCTACGACCTGAGCTTCGACACCCAGGGCATGCGCCTGGCCAACCAGGCCACCGGCGATGGCTGTGACGTAGACGTGACCTTCAGTTGGAAGCAGGTGGAGCCGCTGCTCTCGGCACAGGGTCGGGCAGCGCTGCCACGCTTGCAGGTGCCGTGAATAACGCCTGGATGTAACCGGCCAGCCGTTCTTCGCGCGGGCCCTGGGACCGATCCTGACTGTTACGGGCCAGGCGCACGGCCTGCTCAACATGGTGCGCCAGGTGGCTGGCATCGCCCGCAAGAGCAGCGCGCAGTGCCAGGCAGCGCGGCCGGAAGCTTGGGGCGTACCAGTCGGTTTCTTCGTTGAACAAATGGTCATGCAGCTCGCGGGCATCGCGCTCAAGCATGGCTCGGGAGAAGGCCAGCTCCGCCCGCAAAATCGCCAGCAGCACCATGCACTGCTTGAGCACCAGGGATGGCGACGCCAACATGGCCTCCAGCTCCTTCCCAAGCGCCACGGCGCCCACCCAATCCGCCTGATTCTGCCGGGCATACAAGCGATAGCCCAGCGCACTCAACGGCGCCGGCATCGGCTGGGTACTCAGGTGATCAAGATCGGCGCCGGGCAAGTCCTCAGCCTGCGCACCCGCAACACCCAAGGCCATCAGGCGCACATTGGCCAGTGCCTGCCCCTGTTCATCAGGCTTGTAGAGCCAGGCCAGAAATACCGCCCCATCACTGACCCGGCCCGGCGCGACCGTGGGCAGCAGATTGGCAAGGCCGGTGGTCAGATTGCACACCCCGAGCGCCAGTACCAGCGCTGCAAACTCGCCGCCCAGCAGCGGATACAACACCAGGCACAGGCCCGCGAGCAACAGGTTGAGCAACGGCCCCATCAGCGTGAAAACCAGCATGGGCCGACGCAATGGCTGGTGCGGGGCATGCGCTGCCATGACATAGCCGGCCAGTGGCTGGCCTTTGCCAAGGCGCGACCAGCGAGCCTTCCAGCCATGCTGCAGCGGCTGAACCTCCAAGGCCAGCACCCGCGCCGCCAGCACCGTCATGCCAACCCATTTGGCGCCCAGGTAATGCCCGCCTTCGTGCACGCAGAGGCTGACCACGCCCAGGATGAAGGCCATGAACATGGCTGAAAACGGCTGCAAACCGACCTTGATGCTCTCGCCAAGGATGAGCGCCGACAGTAAAAAGCCCGCAATGCCGATGATCAGTTGCAGCAGTACCAACAGCCGATGTATTCCTCTGAACAGCATTATCCAGTCCTTGATAAACGGGCCGCGCATTGAAGCACCGGTTCTGGACCGACATCAATGTTCATTCGCAGCCTGCAACGACGCGGCGTTGACGCACGTTCAAGAACAACCTGAACAAGATAGCTCGCGCCCGCGAACCCGTTGCCAGGTCCGCGGGGCGGGTACAACACCTTGCATATCTGTTGCCGGGGCCTCAGAACGCCCAGTCCAGGGTCAGGCCGACCCCGTGGCTCTTGTCGCGACTACCCAGCAGTCCGTTGTAGTCCAGGTTGACCCGGGCCTGGCGACCCAGGGCGATCCCCGCCCGTGCACCGACCACCGCCGCATCGCGATCCAGGGACAGCGCCTGGACCGTGTAGGTATCGCCCTGGCCAGCGAAGGCCAGGTGCTGGTCGGCCCTGGTGGAACTCAAGTTGTGCTGCCAGCCCAGGGTGGCGGAAAGCTCCACCGCCTGGCCGCCGGACAATTGCAGTTGCTTGCCGGCGCGCATGCCCAGGGTCGAGAGCCAGGCATCCCGGTTATCCTGCCCACCCTTGAGCGCAGCAGCGCCGCCATGTTCCTTGAAGCTGTCGCTGGCTATATGCACGTAGGCCAGGTTGGCGAACGGCTCCAGCGCCATGCTCGGCAGTGCGACCTTCCAGGCGGCCTCGCCGAACACCTGAGTGCTCTGGGCATCGCGCTTGCTCTTCTGGCGATCGGTGACCTCGTTGTACTGCAGCTCGCGCTTGGTCTCGATCCGGTGCCAGCTGTGGCTGCCGCCCAGGCTCAGGCGCATCTGCTCCAGTTCCTTGCCGGCATAGGCACCCAGATGGTAGCTATCGACGCTGGCCGAGGAATGACGACCATCGCCCATGCTCAGCGAACTGTCGCTGTAGCCGGTGAAGACCCCGACGCGGGTGTCCTCGCTCATCTGCCCGTCGATCCCCAGCAACATGCCGCCAATGGAACTGCTATAGCGCGCCCGAGCGGAATCACCCTCGGCCTTGCCCCAGGCCCCCAGGGCCTTGACCCACAGGCCGTTGCCCTGGCCTTCCACGGCCGGCGCGGCGGCGACGCCCTGCTGGCGGGTACGCTCGCCCACGGCGTCGCGCAACTGGCGGCTGTCGTTGAGCAGCAGGTTGCCCACCGCCGGGTGGATTTCCCCGGACAGTTGATCGAAAGCCTGCTGGGCGCTGCCGGCATTGGCCGACAACAGCAGGCTCTCGTAGACCGGGTTGCCCGCGCCGAGCTGATCGGCGGCCGCGGCCACCGAACGCTGGTTGGCGGTCAAGCCGACACTGGCGAAAGAAGTGGCGTTACGCTGCACCGCCAGCTGCACCCCGCTGCCGGTATAGGCCAAGCCACCACCGAGGAACAGTGAGTTGGACTGCACATTGGCGAAACCGCCCTGCACGCCGCCCGCGGCATCCAGGATGTCGAACTGACGCCCCACCAGGCTGGTTGTCCGCTGGGACTGCAGCGAAACCCCGGGGTTCTGCAGATCCAGGGCCAGGTTCGCACCGCCCAGGGAAACCTTGCCATCGCTGACCAGGCGGTCGCTGCCAGCGGCATCCACCTCCACGGCATAGGTCGAGCCCGGCTGGTAGGTCACGTCGGAACTCACGTGCAAGGTGCCGATGGAGTTGCCTGGCGCCACCACGCCGCCGGCGTTGGCCACCAGCGCGCCGATCCGGCCATTGCCGCCCAGGGTACCGCCTGCGTTGACCGTCACCGCCGATTGCAGGTTGCCGTTGACCACCAGCAACCCGCCATCGACCCGGGTCGGGCCGCGGTAGCTGCTGTCACCCGTGAGCACCAGCCAGCCGGCCCCGGACTTGACCAGACTGCCCTGGTAGACCCGCTGCGCGGCAGCCGCGTCCCGGGCCATGCCCAGGGCATAGTCGCTGCGATCCTGCTGGCTGGCTCCCGGTGCCAGGCCATTCTCCCAGCCGCGATCCTTGAGGGTCTGCTGCCAGGCTTGGCGTTCCGCGGCGTCCTCGGCCTGACGCTGCACCAGGGCCTGGTCGGAGATGCCGTTGCTCCAGATATCGCCCAGCCCGCGCCCCAGGTTGACGTCGAACTCACCCAGTAACTGCCCGGGGCCGTGCAACGCCCGGCCTAGGTCCGGGACGCCCCAGCCCACCCGGTCGCTGGGCCCCTGGGTCGGCGAGCCATCGAGCTGGCGCGAGGTGGTCAGCAGCACTTGCAGGGCCTGCTGGTTGTTCAGGTAGGGATAACGTTCCATGACCAGGGCCAAGGCCCCGGTGGCATGGGGCGCGGCCATCGAGGTGCCATTGTAGGTGGCGTAGCCGCCACCGGGCACGGTACTGGTGATCGCCGCACCCGGGGTCGCCAGGCACCAGTACTTGGCGATGCCGCACTGGTTGTATTTCTGCTGGTTGTTCTTGTCCAGGCCCGACACCGCCAGCCAGTGGCCTTCCAGCTCCGGCTGGAAGTACGGCAGCGCCGAGCGCACGCTGGCATTGGCATAACCGCTGTTGCCGGCGCTGAACACGTTGATCACGCCACGGCGCGCCACGTCGCCGGCGGCGTCGAGCCAGGTGTCCTGCTGGAAATGCTGGGCGTAGGCCGCGCGCAAGTCGCCCAGGGTCTGGTAGCTAACACCCTTGGGCTGGCTGCCCCAGCTGTTGTTGATGGCCCGTACCCCGGCATCCACCAGGGCACCGTAGACCGCCTTGAAATACCTCGGATCGGGGCCGGTGCCGAACTGGAAACTGTCGTTGTGGTTGGTGTTGCCCACGTAAACCTGGGCATTGAAGGCCACGCCCTGCATGCCAACGCCATCACGAGCCGCGCCCATGGTGCCGGTGACATGGGTGCCATGCCTGTCGTTGGCGCCATTGAGCACCCCGGACACACTGAACGGGGTGCCGTCCAGGTACTGGCCGGTGGCGGTAACCGAGTGAAAACGTCCGGGGCTGGCCTCGGGATGGGCGGCATCGAACCCTGAGTCCAGGGCGCCGATGCTGACCCCGGCGCCGGTGATCCCGGCGGCATAGGCCTGGCTCGCCTGCATGCGCTCCAGGCCCCAGTCCTGCTGGTATTCGGCCGACCGCCAGCTGGCGGGGTCGCCCGGGCGGCCAGTCTCCTGATAGGCCGCCGCAGCCGACAGCGGCAGGCCGGTGGCGAACGCCAGGCACAGGGTGCCCGTCAGCGTCTTGAGCTGATCAGATCTCACATCCATGTCGATGACTTCTCTTGTTTTTGTTGTCGGATCGCCCGTCCTGGGTCGACCAGTGTGTCGCTGCATTGCTCGGCCGCAAGCCTGCGGCTGCAAATATTGCTCCCACGTCAAATATTTGTGCAACACCTACCGTGCACGAGCGTTCAACCTAGAGCTGGAACAGCATACAAACGCTCGCGGTGGCGATTCGAACAGGAAGCGCAGCGCAAAGAGTACACTTGTACTCCGTGCGAACAACTGGATAGCGCTCTCCCCCTTCACTCGCCCCAGCTGGCCTTAACGGATCAACAGATTGCTAACGAATTCGGAAGTAAGAAGGTATGGACTGGCATTTTTTACACTCACACCGCACTATCCGTTTTTTTGGAGCTTCATATGCATATCATCGAATGCAGCCTCAAGGAGGTGGAACAGGCCGCCGTTCTGTTCAACCAATACCGGGTCTTTTATGAACTGCCGGACGATCTGGAGAAGTCCCACGATTTCCTCCAATCAAACCTGCAAAACAACCTCTCGCGACTATTCCTCGTCCTCGACAACGAGCAAAACCCCGTAGCCTTCGCTCAGATTTACCCAGCCATGTGCTCCCTGGCAATGAAGCGCTTCTACTGGCTCTACGACCTCTTCGTCGCCCCGCATGCGAGAAAAGCCGGCTACGCCCGTCATCTCATGAACCACCTGACCACCCTCCTCGGCGCCGAAGGCGCGGACCGCATCAGCCTGGACACCGCTACCTCGAACAAGGCCGCGCAAGCCCTGTACGAGTCACTGGGCTATCAACGGGAAGGCGAATTCGTGACTTACCACCAATACCTCGGAAACACCGCCCCCCATTGACGCTGTCGAGCCGTGACAGGTTCGGCCCGCCATCCCCAACGCCAGCAAGCACCGAGGCACCGCAGTCGATGGACCCGACGCACATCCAGGCCCTTCAACAACTACGCAGCGTGCTCCCCATCAGCCTGCGCCACGCCCAGGCCCTGCTGGAACGCTGTGCAGGCAACCCCCATCGGGCCGCCGAGCGCTACAAAACCGAACTGCTGCAGGTGCTGGTGGACAAGTCCGGGCTGCCAGCCGATCAAGCCCAGGCGCATCTGCACAACGCAGGCTATGACCTGAACCGCGCCTTGAGCGCGGTAGAGCAAGCGCGCTTCACCCTGACCCAGCGCATCCTGCGCACACATCACCAGGACAAGGCCCGGGCCCTGGACCTGATCGCCCAGGCGCTAGAAACCGCCGAGCAACTGCCGCGCCAGTACTGGCTGGCCTTCGAGCGGCTGGAGCAACTGGCCCCGGCACCGCGTTGCTTCATGGTGCTCCACGAGTGGCTGGCCTTTGAGGACTGGGAAGGCTTTGACAGTGCCCTGCACTTTCATCTGCCGCAGGCCACCGCCCAACTCAGGCACCTGCAACTGGATGCCCTGGCGGACACCCTGGAACAGGCCGATCAGCGCCAGCAACAGCTACGGGCAGCCCATGCCGAGTGCGAAAGCCCCATCGAACTGGCCGTGCGGGTCAATCAGGATCCGTTGTTCAACACCTGCCAGGACAGCTTCAACCAGCAGCGGCCGCGGCTCGAGGAACGCCTGTACGAGTGGGTGGAGCGATATATAGAGCAGTTTCCAGCCTGAGCGGCGAGTTCGCTTCAGGGGTCACTGGATATCTAACGCCTCGCCATCATCTGGGATAGACAGCCGGCCCATGACGCCCGCCCGGATCGCGGCCGCCCTTAGCTCATCACGGGATACGGGACAATGATTGAGGGCTTGCAAATGGTTGGCGATGACCTGGCCAGCCACCGATCGTGTGAACGCGATGACCTCTTCAACGCCCATGATTATCTCGCTGCCGACATCCAGGCAGGCACCGCCGGCGGGGACGACCGAAACCGCGGGTTGCTGGCGCGCCACGAACTGTCGTACCTGGTCGGTGAGTACCGTATCGCCGGCCAGATAGAGGCTGGGCTCACCCACCATCTCTATGAAGTAACCGACACCATGCGCCATGAATCGACCGACCAGTCCCCGTCCATGGGTGCACCGCACAGTCCTGATCCTGCCGCCGAGAAAGGGCTGTGGGCAGTGATGGTTGTCTGGCAAGGGGGCAACGTTCAACCCGCGCCGGGCGAGGTATCTGCCATCATGCGGTGTACAGACAACAGGGATTTGTCTTTCCCGCAGCCAGCGTATTGCGGCTCGATCCAGATGATCGAAGTGGCCTTTCTGGCAATGCGTTATCAAGCAGTGCGTGACCGTTTCAAGCAGCGCCTGCGCAGTCGCCGGTAACGATACCGTTGGATTGCGTTGCCGGTTGCTGAAAAACTTTAGTGGCGGATGAGCCCCCTGCTCTCCCAGCATCGGATCGACCAAGACCCGCCAAGGGCCAACTTCAACAATGATCGTTGCATTTCTGAGTTGATGAATCCGCATCACGTATCTCTGTGAAATTCCATTTAGTCGGGTCGGAGGGCTTTCTCCTCCTCCCCGGCCAAGAAGTCATCGTGCCCTGGCCTTGCCCAGGAAATGCGCATTGACGAACGTCGCGGTGTGTTGCAGCGCTTCGCGGATATCCGGTTTGGCAATGCCATGCCTGCCAGCAAATTGCTCGACCGCCGCGGTATCAAAACGGGTGGTCTGGATAAAGTCCAAGGCCTCGACGTTTGTATTCAACAACCGCGCAATCGGAGGAACGCTGAGTAGCAACTTCATCAGTCGCAGCGGCATGTGATGCTTCGGCGCTTTCACGCCAAGCGGGTGTGCCACCTGGGCCAGGAGTTCTCGCAAATTGGGCGTCTGGTCATCAAGCGCCAGCAGTTCCTGACCCGCCATGGCGGGATCAAAAGCACAGGCCGCCACCAGTTCGACCAGGTAATCCACGCTGACCAACGGCAGCCAGTGCTCGGGGGTACCCGGTACTGCCGACAGCTTTCCTTGCACCAGGTTGCGTATCAGCTCCATCAGGGGCTGCCCCTCAAG
This sequence comes from Pseudomonas sp. SBB6, assembly GCF_024213215.1. Lineage (NCBI taxonomy): Bacteria > Pseudomonadati > Pseudomonadota > Gammaproteobacteria > Pseudomonadales > Pseudomonadaceae > Pseudomonas > Pseudomonas sp. SBB6. The sequence goes on from NZ_JANAVH010000017.1 coordinate 36,201, forward strand.
GATGTGTCCGGTGCGGCTGTGGCCGCAGACTGTCGTAGGGTGGACAACCGTAATCTCCCCGCCCTGGGCCGCCATAACCTGCAGGGTCGCAAAATACGCCTCCAGCTTGCTTGCCTCGTAACCACCGACCTGGCGGTAAACGGCGGGCCAGTTGGTCAGCTCTGGACGACGGGGATCAATACCGATGTTGCGCAGATGCTGGTGATTCTTCAGCATGTAGCCGCCGATCAACACCAACCGGCTGTTTTGTTCAGCGGCCAACAGCGCCACCTGCCTCGCCCCCTCGACGTTCACTGCCCGTGACTGTTGCAGCGAAAGCCCCCACGCGAACTGGACACCCAGATGAAACACGATGCGGGCACCTCTTAGCACGGCTCGGTCGACATTACTCAGGCCAAGGTTATCCCGCTGCAGATCGCCAGATACGGCGAACACCTGGGCGGCGTTCCCCCCCAGCTTGGCGACGTGCTCACGCAATGCGGCCAGTTGCTCCGGGCGCCGCATCAAGACCCGAACCGTGTGCCCTTGTGCACTCAAGTGCGCTACCAGATGCTGACCGATAAAGCCGGTACCCCCTGTGACAAAGCACTCCACGCTCATTTTCCTGCTCCTTGGTAAGGTGAGAAATCAAGCGTAAACTATCGACCCAACTCTACAGTCAAGCGGTGTTTTCATGAGAATCGGCGAACTCGAGAGCCGCAGCGGCGCAAGTCGACATACGCTGCGTTACTACGAACAGATCGGTCTGATTTCAGCACAGCGACGAACCAACAACTATCGCGTTTACACCGAGCAAACCCTGCAGGATCTGGACTTTATCCAGCGCGCACAGAGCATGGGGTTTTCCCTCGGGGAAATTGGCGAGATTCTCGATGCGCAGCGCAACAAGCTGATCGATTGTGCGGCCGGCGCGAAGCTGATTGAAAAGAAGATGGCAGAGATCAAACAGAAAATCGTCAGCCTCCAGAATATTTATCGGTATCTCGATGAGGAGCGCATCAACCTTGAACGCAGTGCCGCCGAGCAAATTGAGCTGCAGAAGCTGAACAGCTCTCCCAGCTGAACGGTCTGCATTCAGAAACTCGTAGGTAACGCCTTCTTCCGGCTTCAAGCCACCTTAGGCATTCCTGAAAGCCTCTAGCCTGGCCCTGTGCATTGTCCTACAATCCGCCCAAATCGCGGATTGGCAGCATCCTGCGAACTCACGCAAGAGCAAATCAAGGATTGGAGCACAGTGGATAGGGAAATAATCTTGATGCGTCATGGTCAGCCAGACCTGGCCACCTCCGGCAAGATTTCAGCGCTCGAGATGCAGCGCTGGATCGAGCAGTACGAACGCTCCGAAGTCAAAAACCAGCCCGCACCACAGGTTAGCGTTGAGCTGGCGGCTACCGCCAAAGTGATTGTCTCAAGTACTGCGCCCCGGGCACTGACCTCCGTGCGAGCGCTGGGCTTGCAGCCCATTCTGGTCGACGCGATTTTCTGCGAGGCGCAATTGCCTCATGGACGCTGGAAGCTGCCGCGTCTTTCACCCTTTACCTGGGCATTCATTCTTCGTGTCTTATGGTTGTGCGGTTTCTCAGGCAAGGTTGAGTCTGCCCGTAAGGCCAAACTGCGGGCTAACCAAGCAGCGCAACGACTTCAATCCCTTGCTGATGAAGGGCCCGTACTACTGCTTGGCCACGGAATCATGAATCAGCTGATCGCCAAGCAGTTGGAAGCTGCCGGCTGGGTTCGCCAACAGCGCAATGGCAATAGCTACTGGAGCGCCACGGCCTATCGCATGAGGCAAGCATAAGTTCGCTGGCATGCCGGGGATCCATTGCGCAACGCCGGATGCTGCCATCTATGCCTTTGCCAGCTGCGCGGCGCTGATCGGCAAGACCACCCCGGCTGGCCGTTATCTGGCCAGTGATGAAGACGTGGCGCTGGCCTTGCTGGAAGAGGCGCAGGTTGCCGTGGTGCATGGCAGCGCCTTCGGCCTTGGACCTTACTTGCGCATTGCCTACGCCCTGGACGCCCCATCGCTGCTCACAGCGTGCGCGGCGATGGGGCGGTTCTGCCGAGCGTTCATAAGGCAGTCGTCGGTGCATCTTCACTTGACGTAAATCAAACACGCAGGTTGTGACAGGTGTAGACAAGAGGGGTGCTTACCAACCTTTCGATCGCTTCGGAGTAAACCCCATGGCACCCGTTCAGCCCTCTGCGCAAACACCCTCCACCCCCGCCTTTGCGCCTGTACAAGGCGAACACTGGATCGAGGCGCTAAAGGAAGGTGGACATGTCCTCATCAGGCCTTTGCGTGCCGAGGATCGCGAGCGAGAAAAAGCCTTCATCATGCGCCTTTCACCAGAGTCGCGGCACTTTCGCTTTTTGTCGCAAATCACAGAGCCGGGGCAAGCGATGCTGGATCAGTTGATGACCATCGACATGCGTCAGCATGTGGCGTATGTGGCGTTGGCACACGTCAATGGCGAACTCCTGGAGGTTGGTATCAGTCGCTATGCAGCCAGCCCGGAAGCGGATGAGTGTGAATGTGCGGTGACCGTTGATGATCAATGGAAGCATCGCGGCCTGGGGTCACTGCTGCTTGGCCACCTCATCGACAAAGCGCGGGCGAACGGCTACACCACCCTGTTCTCGATCGACTCGGCGGCAAATACGGCGATGCGCGATCTGGCTCGCGAGTTTGGTTTCTCGACCGTGCGTGACCCCAGCGATGCGTGCCAGGTTATCCATCGGCTTTCATTGCTGTGATGAGCGTTGCCAGGCAGTAGTTGTCGGGCTGCGGGTGTTACGGCTGAGCGTGCGCCGGTAGCGGGTAAGTCAACGCTACGGTGAAGGCCCGGCGACAACGCTATAATCCGGGAAGGACTGCAGCTGAACCCAAGCTGTTAGCACGCCTGCCCTCCCCTGTGCCTCGATGCCGTCATCATGCTTGAAGCCCTGGACATTACGCATCTCGCTGCAGCCTTGGGCATAGGAATGCTGGTTGGCCTTGAGCGTGAACGCAAGAAAGGCCGCAGCGAGCATCGCGCATTTGCCGGCCTCAGGACCTTTGCCATCACCTCGGTGCTGGGCTACGTCTGCATGGCCGTCGCGGGGGCGATGTTAGTGGCGGTCATGAGTATCGCGCTGGCACTCATCATTGCCGTCGCCTACTGGAAACACTCTGGCAAGGATCCAGGCATCACCAGTGAAATCGCCCTGCTGTTCGTCTTGCTACTCGGTGCCTTGTGTCATGAGCAGCCAGAATTGGCGATCGCCATCGGCGTGGTGCTTACGGTTGTTTTGGCGCTCAGGCAAGAACTGCACCGTTTTGCCCTCCAGCAATTGACCGAAACCGAAGTTCGCGACGGGTTGATCCTGCTGACTGGGGCATTGGTCATCCTGCCCTTGACGCCCGATCGCTTCTTCGGCCCGTTTGGCGCCATCAATCCGCGCACCATCTGTACCCTGACCGTGCTGCTGATGGGGGCCGGGGCATTGGGCCATATTGCCATGCGCATGGTGGGCGCGCGCTATGGCTATACCTTGAGTGCCATTGCATCAGGATTTGCTTCTGGTTCGGCGACCATCGCCCTGATGGGGCATTTAGCCCGAAATGAACAATCATCTGTCAAAGCGCTCAGCGCCGCAGCGCTGTTTTCCAACCTGGCGACTGTTGCCTTGCTCGGCCTGGTGCTGGGGGCGGTCGACCCGGCGTACGTGGGGGCGTTATGGGCGCCGATGCTGTTGGCGGCGTTGACGACAGTGGTCTGTGGTTCCCTGCTGCTAGCCCCCTGGAATCCTTCGCTTGTGCCGGCCGCAAGCAAGGTTGGGGACGGCGCTTTCAATCTCAAGGTCGCCCTTGTGGTCACGGCGGCAGTGACCGGCATCACCTTGCTCTCATCGGCGCTTCTAGCCAGCCTTGGACACAAAGGTGTACTGATCGCCGCGTTGGTGAGCGGCCTGGCCGATGCGCATGCGACAGCAGCGTCGATCGCCTCGGTGGTGAAGTCAGGGCAACTGCCAGTGGCAGACATCGCGATCCCCGCACTGACGGCCATGAGCAGCAATACGCTGACCAAGTGCGTGCTGGCCTGGACCAGCGGTGGGCCCAGGTTCGGCGCTTATGTCATTGTTGGACAGCTGCTGATTATCACCTCGATGTGGGCAGGCCTGCTGTTGCAGTAGATCAGCGCGTACGCCGGCTTTCCAGCGCATTGAAAAGCACCATGCCCACCAGCATCGCGAGCACAAAAATAATGATTTGCCAGTGGCCGCTCAGTAACAGCGCCAGTGATGGCCCAGGGCAAATACCGGCAATCCCCCAACCGATGCCAAACAGCAGGCTGCCGCCCACCAACCTGCGGTCCAGGGTCCGCGACGTGGGCATGCACATCGGCGCGCCTAGCAGCGAGCGTGTTTGTTTGCGGCCCCATTGCATGGGTATCAAGCCAATCCCGATCGCACCGAGCATGACCATCCCAAGTGATGGATCCCATTGCCCGGCCAGATCCAGAAAACCCAGCACCTTGGCCGGGTTGACCATGCCCGACAGCAACAGGCCAAGGCCAAACAGGACACCGCAAATAAAGGCCATAAGCCGTAGCATGATCAGGCTCCAAGCAGGTGACGAACAATGAACACCACAGCAAAGCCTGCGGACATGAAACACAGCGTGGCCAGCAGTGAACGAGGCGCTAGCCGCGCCACGCCGCAGACACCGTGCCCGCTGGTGCAACCGGCGGCGTAGCGGGTACCCACCCCAACCAATAGGCCGGCCACCAGCAAGCCAAGCCAACCGGTCTCAAACTGCACAACCGGCCCCTCGGCGAACAACCCCCACAGCAAGAGCGATAGCACCACCCCGAGGAGGAACAGCGCTTTCTCCCCTCTGCCTTCGCCGTGTTTTTCCAGAAGGCTGCCGAGCATCCCGCTGATACCCGCCACGCGCCCATTCAAGAGCATGAACAGATTGGCCGCGCCACCGATCAACAGACCGCCTAGCAATGCCGTCCAGGGGGTGAAGTTGATCCAATCGATGGTCATGCGCATTCCTCTCTGCCAATTAGAAACAAGGCGGCCGCCACACGCTCAATCCACCCATGTGCCTGGCGCTTGGCTAGCATACGCTTGAGCATAGATCCAAACACATCCAAAACCGCAGGCACGCTCAAGAACGCCCCGCCCTGCTGCTTTGGCCATCTTCAGACTCCGTTAAGAATTGCCCCGGATACTCCTGCCATTACTCATTGTGGATTGCCTCGCCGGGCAGGCCCGCTTGCACAACCGTGACGTTGGCGGCCTGCGGGTTACCCTGGCGTTCTGACGGGCCTAGCCGGGCTGGTTGATGCACACGACCTTGGGCTGGGTCATGTCCTCGTAAGCAAACCGTACCCCCTCGCGGCCCAGGCTGCCGTACTTGAAGCCACCAAACGGCATGGCGTCGAAGCGATAGTCCGACGAGTCATTGATCATCACCCCTCCGGCTTGTAGCTGGCGGGCCAGTTGCAAGGCTTTGGACAGGTCGCGGGTGAACAGGCCGGCATGCAGGCTGTACTCCGGCGCGTTGGCCAGGGCGACGGCATCCTCCAGCACATCGAACGGTTCGAGGATCACCACCGGCGCGAACACTTCCTGCTGCCAGATCCGGCTGTCGTGGCTCACCTGTTCAAGCACCGTCGGCGCATAGCTTGACCCCTGGCGCAGGTGCCCGCACAGCAACTGAGCGCCCTCAGCCAGCGCTTCATTGACCAACTGCTCGGTGCGCCGCGCCGCGTGCTCGCTGACCATCGGGCCGACATCGGTTTCCCGCTTGGCCGGATCACCCAGCACCAGGGCACGCGACAAGGCGACAAAGCGCTCGCGAAACGCCGGGTAGATCGAGCGCTGTACAAGAATGCGCTGGGTGCCGATGCAGTTTTGTCCCGCCGCCCAGAACGCCCCGGACACACAGGACTCTACCGTCGGTGCCAGGTCGCAATCGTCCAGCACCAGTACCGGGGCATTGCCGCCCAGGTCCATGGCGAGTTTTTTCAAGCCGGCGCTGCGGGCGATGGCCTCACCTGTGGCAAAGCCGCCGGTGAAGGAAATCATCCGCACCTCGCGCAGCTCGACCAGGGCCTGGCCCAACTCGACGCCACCGGTGGCAACGGTGACCACCGAGGCAGGCAAGCCGGCCTGGACCAGGCACTCCACCAACTTCAAGGCCGACAGCGGCGCCAGCTCCGAAGGTTTGAGGATCACCGCGTTACCACCGGCAATCGCCGGGCCCAGTTTGTGCGCGACCAGGTTGAGTGGGTCGTTGTAGGGGGTAATGGCAACGATCAGCCCCAAGGGTTCGCGGCTGAACCACCCCTGACGCGACTCGGAACCCTCGTAGGCGTCGAACGGCAGCACCTCGCCGGCGTTGCGCCGCGCCTCTTCGGCAGACAGCTTCAGGGTGTTGACGCAGCGTTTGACTTCCTTCTCGGCCTGGCGCAGGGTCTTGCCCGCTTCGGCGACGATCAGCCCGGCAAAGGCGTGCGCCTGTTCCTCGACGCGCCGGGCCGCCGTTTCCAGCACCCGTGCCCGGGCATGCCGAGGCATGGCCGCACTCTCGCGTACGCCCAGGCGGGCACGTTCGAGAATGCCAGGCACGGCGTTGGCATCAAGGTTGGCAACACTGCCGACCCGGCGACCATCGAAGGGGCTGAACACATCGATCTGCTTGGCATCGACCAACTTGACGCTGACTTGCTTGGATACGCTCATGGTGGTACTCCGCTTACTGACGGTCGGTGGTATGCAGGGCGATGATGTCCGACAGCAAGGCGAAGGCGGTTTCGATCCGCCCTGCCCCCGGGCCTGACACCGTCACTGTACCCACCAGCGCGGTGTTGAAGGACACGGCATTGGTCGCGCCGTTGATGGCCGCCAGCGGATGGGCAGCAGGCAACAACCGGGCCTCGACACTGGCGCGAATCGAACCATCCGCCTCGCGCTGCGCCGCCCCGATCAGTTTCCAGCAGTGACCGCTCTCGCTCGCCTGGGCGATATCGTGGGCAGTGATTGCGCTGATGCCGGAACAGGCAACGTCGCTGACCCGCAGCTGCGCGTTGAGCAGTTCGTTGGCCAGGATCACCACCTTCAGGCGCACGTCGTAGCCCTCTACATCGGCGCTGGGGTCAGCCTCGGCATAGCCCAGTTGCTGCGCCTGGGCGACCGCCGCGTCGAAGCTCAGGCCCTCTTTCATGCGCGTCAGCACGTAGTTGGAGGTACCGTTGAGAATGCCCTCGAAACCTTGAATCTCGGCACCCGCCAGGGCTTGCCGGGCCAGGCGGATCACCGGCGTGCCGCTCATGACCGCACCTTCATACTCAAAGGCCACATTGTTACGCCGGGCCAGGGCCTTGAGCTCGCTGCCGTGCAGGGCGATCGGGCCCTTGTTGGTGGTCACCACATGAATGCCGCTTTCCAGTGCCCAGCGGCAGAAGGTGGCAGCCGGCTCGCCGTCGACCGGGTTGGTGAAGGTGGCCTCAGCGACGATGTCGGCGCCGGACTGCTTGATCACGGTCTCGTTGAAGGCCTCGGCAGTACCGCCCGGCAGCCTTGCGAAGGCACCCTTTTCGGCCGGCAGCGCAACCAGTTGCCCGGCATCCAGGCCATTGCGATCAACGATGGAGCCAAGGAACAGGTCGGTGACGCCGACGATCTTCAGGCTCAAGCCCAGGGCGGCTTGCCAGGCCGCATTGCGCTCGGCAATCAATTGGGCCAGGCCCCGGTTCACCCCACCAAAACCCACCAGTGCAATTTTATATTCAGTCATGACAGCTCTCGTCTCAGGCGTTGTTTGATGGAACCAGCCTAAGAGGTCGGCCTGGGCAGTTGAATAGGGCAAAGTGCTGTATTCGTTGGTCAATCTGCACCGCGACGAGCAGCTGTGCCGCGCCTAGTGCTCGGCAGACAGCACGAACGAAGTCACGGTGTTTTCAACGCCGGCCATGGCGGCGATTTCTTTCCAGACCCGGTGCACACGTTCGGGGGATGCCGCGTTGACGCGCAGCATCAGGTCGAACTCACCGCTGAGCACCTCGCACTGGACGATCTCGGGGATTGAGCGCAACCCGGCCAGCACCTCTTCACCGCGCATGCGGTCATGGCGGTAGACGAAGATCACCGCGCTGATCATCGAGGCCGCCCGCCGCGAATCACCCAGGCGCAGCGTATACCCCTGGATCGCACCGTCGCGCTCCAGGCGTTCGATACGCTGGCGCACGGCATTGCGCGACAGGTTGACCTTGGCGCCGAGCTCGGCATGGGCAATGCGCGCATTGGCGCTGAGCTCGGCCAGGATGCGTTCGTCCAGCGGGTCGAGGATGCGCTTCATGCGCCCTCCTGTTGGCTCGCGCACAAGGCCTGGCGCAGGCCCGCCAGGTCCCCCGGCAGCAGGTACGGTGGTCGCGCCAGGGCCTCGGGCGGCGCGGCCACGCTGTCGCGCCAGGCGCCCAGCTCCGCCAGCAGCGCCGCTGATCTGGCCGGGGCGATTTGCCCCAGGGTGACCATTGGCGCCCCCAGGCTGCGCCGGTGCAGGCGCCCTGCCAGGGCACCGACGGCGGTATGCGGGTCGACCGCCGCGCCGGTTTCATGGAACAGCTTGAGCACTTCTTCGCGCACCTGTGCCTCCTCGACCGCGTGGGAGTCGAACAGCACGCGGGCGCGAAGCCATTGAGGATTGCCGATACTCAGTTCGCCGCACGCTTCAAAATGCTCCATCAACGACCTGACCGCAGCGCCGTCGTGTTCATACAGTTCCCAGATAAAGCGCTCCAGGTTGGAGTACAGCGAGAAGTCCATGGCCGGCGCCAGTGTCCGGTTGCTCTGGCGCATGGAGTAGCGGTTACGCTGGATAAAATGATGCAGGGCATCGTTGCTGTTGGTCGAAACGATCACCTGATTGATCGGCAAGCCCATTTTCTGCGCGATGAAGCCTGCGTAGATCTCGGCAAAGCTGGCCGCCGGCACACTGAAGGCGACAGGACGGGTGCCGCCGCCCAGTTGCAAGGCGGCATGGAAGTAATAAACGATCTGCGCCAGCACGCCGACCCAGTTGCTGGAGTTGAAGCACACCGGTATCAGCCCGGGCAATGGCCAGTCGCGCAGCAGGCGCGACAGCAGGGTCTGGCAATCGTCAAAACTGCCCTCCACCGCCAGCAACTGCACCTGCTCCGGGTTTGCCCGCTGCAGGGCGTGCAGCTGTTGCGCCGGCACCCCGTGACGCGGGTACAGCACCGCCAGGCGCGTGCCTGGGTAGGCGGCGAATGCCTCGATGGCAGCAAGCCCGGTATCGCCGTTGGTGGCACCGACCACCAGCGCCCTGGCGCCAAGCTCCTGGAGAAAATGCGCCGCCAGGCGCGCAAGCAGCTGCGCGGCAAAGTCCTTGGAAGACTGGGTCGGGCCGTGAAACAACTCAAGAATCCATTCGTTGTGGCCAATTTGCTGAAGCGGCGTAATGGCGCGGTGGCCGAAGTCGCGGTAGCTGTCGCTGAGCAACGCCCGTAAGGTACCTTCGTCCAGGGACTCGCCAACGAACGGCGACACCACACGCCAGACCAACTCATCGAACGGCAGCCAGGACCAACTGGCAATCTGCTCCTGGGTGAACACTGGAACCGTTTGCGGGACATACAGCCCGCCGTCAGTGGCCAGCCCCGAGAGGACCACGCTGCGAAAATCCGCCGCGGGCGCTGCGCCCCGTGTGCTTACATAGTGCATGTTCACTCCAGATCAGTACGACAAATGACGATGCGCTTGCGCCACCAACCAGGTGGAGAACGCCGCGGCATCGGCTGACAACGCCTCGCCTTGGGCGCGCACCAGATAAAAGGATTCGCTGGCTTCTATGCGGTAATCGAAGGGGGCGACCAGTTGCCCGGCCTTGAGCTGATCTTCCACCAGCGACGACCGCGCCAGGGCCACGCCCTGGCCCAGTTCCGCCATGCGCAAGGTCGAGACCAGGGTGTCGAACTGCAGGCCGCGGGAGTAATCCACCTCATCGGCACCGACCCGTTTCAACCAATAGCCCCAACCTTCTTCGTAGCCCAGTACATGCAGCAAGGCATGCCGGGCCAGGTCGCGAGGTTGATGGATCGGTGACTGGGCCATCAGCGCCGGTGAGCACACCGGCTGCAGCACATCCCAGGTCAGGCGCTGGGCAATCAGCCCGGGCCAGCTGCCACAGCCCCAGCGAATCTCCAGGTCGTCCTCGCCATCGGGCGCCTTGACCCAGAGGTTGCTGATAAAACGGATGTCGATGTGCGGGTATTCGCGACAAAACTCCGCCAGCCGCGGCGCCAACCAGTACTGAAGAAAACTCAGGCTGCCGCGCACCTTCAGCGGCCGGCGGTGGTGCTGGCCGAAGATCTCATTGGTACCCACTGCCAGGCGGCTGATGGCGTCCTGCACCACGGGCAGGTACGACTGCCCTTCTTCGGTCAGGCCCAGGCCACGCGGCAGGCGCTTGAACAGCGCCACCCCCAGGTGCCCTTCAAGCTGGCGAATCTGCTGGCTCACCGCGCCTTGGGTCAGAAACAGCTCTTCTGCCGCATGGGTGAAGTTCAGGTGGCGCGCCGAGACCTCGAACGCCCTCAGCCAGTTCAGCGGCGGTAGGGATTTTTGACTCATCAAGGCAACCTCATCGGCAATTATCGGCGCTCACTATGGCCCCGGCCGCTCATGCCGCGCCAGCAGAACCCTTGACTGCAGCGCTGATGCCCAGGCGTTGTTCACGCTTCTTGCGCGTGACCCAGTAGACGAAATAGCACCAGGCAATGAACGGCAGGCCGAAGTACAGGGCGATTCGCTGGGCCGGGTCGAAGGCAATGCCGACGCACGCCAGCAAGCAGCACAGCAAGGCGCCAAGCGGCACCCAAGGGTAGCCACGCACGCGAAAGTGCAGATCTTCCACCCGGCCGCCGCCGGCGATGTACTGCCGCCGGAAGGCCATCTGGCTGGCGGCAATGCTCATCCACACCACCACGACCGCAAGCCCGGAGATCGAGACCAGGGCCAGGTACACGGTGTCCGGGGCAAGCACGCTGCTGAGCAACGAGGCCAGCGCCCCGGCCATGCTCAGGATGATCGCGTTGACCGGCGTACCGCGCTGGGACAGGCGCGCATAGCACTTGGGCATGTGGCCCTGGTCGCTCAAGGTCCAGAGCATCCTCGATGCGGCGTACAGGCCGGAGTTGGCGGCAGACAGCAAGGCGGTGATGATCACGAAGTTCATGATGTCCGCCGAATAGGGAATGCCGATCAGCTCGAACACCACCACGAACGGGCTTTCCACCAGGCCGGCCTGCTCGCGCGGCAGCAGCGTGGCGAGGACGAAGATCGTGCCGACAAAAAACAGCGCCAGGCGCAGGATAGTGGTGCGAATGGCCTTGGGCACGCTGGTTTGCGGGTCCTGGGCTTCACCGGCGGCAATCCCGATCAGCTCGGTGCCGGAGAAGGCGAACGACACCGCCAGCAGGGTCATGGCAATCGGCAAGAATCCGGTCGGGAACAGCCCTTCGCGGGTGAAGTTGCCAAGGCCAACACCCTGTAGCTGCTGAACCTCGAAGACCCCGCAGATGGCCCCGCCGCCGATGACGATGAAGGTCAGCACGGTGATGACCTTGATCAGCGACAGCCAGAACTCGGTTTCGGCAAACAGGCGCACCGACACCACATTGCTGACGAACACGGCGATGGCAAACAGCGCACTCCAGCTCCATACCGGTGTGTCCGGGAACCAGCGCACCATGAGGATCCCCGCCGCAGTGAACTCCGAACCGATTGCCACGGCCCAGGTCAGCCAGTACAGCCAGGCCACGGTATAGCCGGTGCCGGGGCCCAGGTAGCGGGTGGCGTAACTGCTGAACGAGCCGGTTTCCGGCATTTGTACCGCCAGCTCGCCCAGGCAGACCATCACCAGGTAGACCATGACGGCGCCAATGATGTAGGCAATCACCGCGCCGAGCGGCCCTGCCTGGTTAACCGTGTAGCCGGTGGTCAGAAACAGGCCGGTGCCGATGACGCCACCCAGGGCCAGCATGACGATGTGACGGGTCTGCATCTGCTTGTGAAACTCGGCCCCGCACGCGGGCTGGCCTTCTTTGAGCTGAGTCTGCATTTTTCTTGTTCTCATGAAAGGGACATTCGCTGCCACCCCGGACGGGGCAGCAGGCGTTGAATGGCCGTCAGGTTTTATTGTTTTGAATTTTCATGAAGAGACCGAGCGACGGTTAGATCGAACGTCTTCGCTCAACTAGGCTTCAACTCCGGGGCACTGAGCCTGCGGCTGTACCGGTTTACCCTGGCCTTGCTCGCGGCGCACCGCAGCAAAGGCATTGCGCAAGTCGGCCAGCAGGTCGTCGGTATCTTCGATACCGACAGAAATGCGTACCAGCCCTTCCGAGATGCCCAGGGCCTGGCGCTCCTCCAGGGTGTTTTCCACATGGCTGGTGGTGCGCGCCGGCCCGTAGATGGTCTCGACCGCGCCCAGGTTACCGGCGCGGTGGGCGTACTTGAGGTGTGGCAGCAGACGCACCACCGTTTCCATGCCACCCTTGAGCACAAAGCTGACGATCGCCCCAAAGCCGCGCATCTGCGCACAGGCAATGGCGTGCCCCGGATGCTGGGCCAGCCCCGGATAATTCACCGACTCCACCAGCGCTTCGCTGCACAGGTACTCGGCCAGCACCTGCGCGCTGGCCTGTTGCTGACGGACACGCAAGGCCAGGGTCTTGATGCCACGGATGATCAGGTAGGCCGAGAACGGGTCCAGCGCGGCGCCGTTGATCTCGCGATAATGGCGGACCTGGGCCATCAGCAGTTCGGCGCCGCAGACGACGCCACCCAGCACATCGCCGTGGCCGGAAAGGAACTTGGTAGCGCTGTGCACCACCACGTCGACGCCAAGCGCCAGGGGGTTCTGGTTCAGCGGCGTGGCAAAGGTGTTGTCGGCCACCACCAGCGCCCCGACACGCTTGGCGGCTGCGGCCAGGCGCTGGATATCGAGGACCTTGAGGGTCGGGTTGGTCGGCGTTTCCAGGTACAGCAGCGCGCATCCACGCGCAACTTCGCGCTCGATGGCCTGGGTATCGAGGGTGTCGACCAGCGTCACCTCAACGCCCATGCGTGGCAGGAACTCTTCGAAAATCTTGTTGGTACCGCCATAGCTGTCGCGGGTCGACACCACGCGCTGGCCCTGGCGCAGGAAGCTGTGCAACACGCCGCTGATCGCTGCCATCCCGGAGCTGAACGCCACCGCCGCTTCGGCCGCCTCCAGTTCGCAGAGCTTGTCTTCCAGCACGCAGACCGTGGGGTTGCTCATGCGGCTGTAGATAAAGCCCGGCGCCTTGCCCAGCGCCACGTCATACCAGGCATCGATGTCCTGATAGCCATAGGCGGCGCTCAACACAATGGGCGTCTGAGTAGCGTTGTAGGGGTGCCCGCCCTGCTCGCCACCCCACACCACCCGGGTTCCGGATCCTGCGCCCTGATCGAGCTTTGTCTTGTTGTTCATAGTGGTCTCGCATCGAAGAAGCACCGCAGTGCTCCGATTGGGGATGCGAGGACTATAGGGAAGCCCGGTCAGGCTGAAAAACGATCTAATCCGGGCCTGAGGCACGGTTTTTTTAATGGCTGGCGGCCCCTGGATTCAGACCGGGGCGCGGGTGCTGTGCTGGTAGTGGTGGCTGATGCCGATGTCGTCGCGGTCGAGCGGGCAGTCCAGCTCCAGCACCAGGCCGCCGGGCAGGCTGACAAAGACCTGGCAGACACGTTCTTGCGGCAACACCGCGACCTGGTACGGCAAGTCGCTGGCACGCACCCGCTCAAGCACGGCCGACGCGGGATGCGCGGTGCGCAAGGCCAGGTGGTTGAAGCGCGTGTGCTTACCTTCGATCAGGTGCACCAGCGCCTGGCCACCCTGGTACAACCAGTGCCCGGGGAACGGAAACGCCGGCCTCGGCCCAGGCTCGACGCCCAGCAAGGTTTGCAGCGCAGCCTGAAGATCGCCATCGGCGGATGTGTTGAACGCTAAGTGATCGAACTGGAAATCAAGGGACATGCTGAGCACCTCGCAAGGCCTGGGACGGATGTCGAGATGATCGTTTATTGAAAGCCCCTGATAAACGGGGCTCAAAGGACATGACTTATTAATAGTTTTTACAAGCTGGCGTGGTGGCCATGGCGAACGCCGTGGTGGCGGTTGAACGGCGCTCTCATACCCGCAAGCCCTCTCAGCAGCGCCAATGAGTGCTTTCCCTCAGCCGATGCCCCGCGCAAATACCTTGTAATGACCTACCCTCAAAAGCTGGGAGATCAATCACCGAACCGGGCATTACCATGCGCAATGCTTTTAAGATCATCGGCATCATTGCCCTCGCCCTGCTGCAACTGAGTGCCCTTGGCCAGGCCGCCGAACCACCCGCGCCTGCAACGGCCACGGCTGCCGCGCCGGCCGTCAAGGTGACGCAGAACGACCTGCAAGCCTTGCAACTGCGCCTGGACAGCCTCAAGCAGCAGATTTCCCAAGCCAACAACTACAACCAGCTCGAAGGCCCGCAGGATCGACTGCAGGCGCTGATCGTCGATATCGACCGCCTGTCCACTGCGCTATTACCTGAACAGGCGCAGTTGCGCGCGCAGTTGGAGGTGCTGGGCCCGGCGCAGGTCGACGCCCCGGTAGCGGGCACCTCGGACATTGCCGCGCAACGCACGGCACTCACCGAACAGAAGGACAGCCTGGATGCCACCCTCACCACCCTGGCGGCACTGAAGGAAAGTGCCACCAACCTGCTGACGCAAATTGCCGGCATTCGCCGCACCATGCTCGAAAGCGAACTGACCCTGAGCACCCACAGCCTGCTCAACCCGGCATTCTGGTTGCCGGTGTTCAACCCCTTGCCCGACGACCGCCAGCGCCTGCAGGCGTTCTTCGCTGAGCTTGGCAGCACCGCCGGGGCCGTCTGGCAACCCGGCCAGCGCGTCTCCACCGTGGTGCTGGTGTTGCTCGCCCTGTTGGTCTGGACCCTGGGCCGCCGGCTGGTGGAGCGCTGGCTGGCCTGGGCCTGCATGAACCGCGTGCCCGAGGGCCGCTTGCGCCGCAGCTCGCTGGCCCTGGCCTCGGTACTGGCAACCCTGCTGGCCACCGGCGTTGCCCTGGAGTTGCTGTTTTACGCCTGCACCCGCCACCTGCCGTTGCCTGCCATGCTGGCGACATTCTCGGAGGAATTCGAAAAGCTCGCGTATACCTGTGTGCTGATCACAGGGTTGAGCCGGGCGTTGCTGTCGACCCAGCATCCCTCCTGGCGGCTACCAGACATCGCCGACCCGGTGGCCCTGGCCTTGCAGCCGTTTGCCCGCTGGCTGGCCAGCGCCCTGCTGGTGCTGGTGACCCTGGTGCAGATTTGCAACGCCGCCGGCATGAGCAACCCGCTGGTCATTGCCGGGCGCGGCATCGCCGCCTCGGTGATCACCGGCCTGATCATCGCCCTGCTGGTACGCACCAGCAGCACCCGCCGGGCGATGGCTGCCGCCGGTGACGCGCCGGAAGCCGCCTCGACCATGGCCGGGGTGATCTACACCATCGCCAGCATCGCCATGCTCACCTCGGTGATTGCCCTGCTCACCGGCTATGTGTCGCTGGCGCGCTTTGTCACCTATGAAGTGGTGTGGGTGTTTATCCTGCTGGCCGGTTTCTACCTGCTGATGCAGGTGTTCAAGGACGGCTGCGAATACCTGTTCTCGCCCAGGCAGGCCAGCGGCAAGGCGCTCAAGGAACTGCTGGGCATCGGTGACCGGCGCCTGGATCAGATCGAGACCCTGATTTGCGGTTTCGGTCGGGCTGGGTTGTTGTTGCTGGCGGTCATCACCCTGTTCGTCGGTGGTATCGGGACCACCCTCGGCCAACTGATCAGCAACATCGCCGCGTTTCTCAGCGGCGCCGGCTTGCGCCAGTTCAACATCATTCCGGGGCACCTGTTCAATGCGGTGCTGGCCCTGGTGCTGGGCATCTACCTGATCCGCACCCTGCGCCGCTGGCTGGATAACGAGTTCCTGCCCAAGACCGACATGGACCCGGGCATGTGCGCCTCGCTCAGCACCCTGTTCGCCAACATCGGCTATGCCCTGGTGATCCTTCTGACCCTGTCGTCACTGGGGGTCAAATGGACCAACCTGGCCTGGATCGTCAGCGCGCTGTCGGTGGGCATCGGTTTCGGTCTGCAGGAGATCGTCAAGAACTTCGTCTCCGGCCTGATCCTGCTCACCGAGCGCCCGGTCAAGGTTGGCGACCTGATCAGCATCAGCGGGGTCGAGGGCGACATCCGCCGCATCAACGTACGCGCCACCGAGATCCAGCTGAGCGACCGCTCGATCGTCATCGTGCCCAACTCACAGCTGATCTCACAGAACCTGCGCAACGTCACCCTCGGCGGCAGTGCCCAGGGGGTGGCGACCCTGGAGCTGGTGTTCCCCCTGGACATCGACCCCGAGCAGGTGCAGACCCTGCTCTACGACACCTACCTGGAACACGAGACGATCCTCGACAAACCTGCACCGTTCGTACGCTTCAGTAACCTCACCGCAGAGGGCATCACCTTGAAGGTCACCGGCTACGTCAGCAGCCCGCGCATTGTCGCCACGACCAAGAGCGACCTGTTGTTCGAGATTCTCAAGCGTCTGGCGGCGGCGGGCATCCAACTGGCCAAACCGGCGGCTACAACCTGAGCTACACACAGCCCAGGATCAGTACTCCCTCTCATCCTTGGTGATCTTGCCGCTGTTGGCATCGACGTTGAACTCATACTGCATCCCGTCTTGCTTGATGCCCTCGCCCTCCCAGTGGTCCTCTTCGGCCTCAATCTTGATGATCCTGGTGTAGCCGGCGGCTTTGAGGGTCGCCTCGGCTTCGGCCTGGTCGACTTTCCAGTCGTCGCCAGGCTGCTGGGCCCACACTGGCGTGGCGGCCATTGCGCCGAGCAGGGCCAGGCCGGCAAACATCGTGGTCAGCGGTTTCATCGCAGGGTTTCCTGTGTGGCATGCAGGTAGTCGATAGACCTCTGGCTCGCGAGTGGGTTCGAGCTGCTCGCCCAGCGAAGACTTACTTGTCGTTGCCGGGCTCATGCTGGCGGGCTATGCGCTCTTCACGCCGCCGTCGCCGGACCACCGCAGCGCCCCAGGCCAGCACGCCGGCAGAAGCGATCAGCATCGCCGCCAACAACAAGTAGCCCCAGTGAACCTTTATCATGCTGCGCCACCTGGGGCCCCGAACAAGCCCTCACTGATCGATATTCCTGGATCCGCGCTACTTCGACCGGTGAGCCAGTACCTTGATGTTCAAGTATAGCCAATGCCGCTGGCCACTTTGATCAGCGCCAGGTGCAGCGGATAGAACCAGTAGCCCCAGCGACCGACGCGCCACAGGTGCTGCCGCACCCCCAGCCGTAACAGCGCCAGCCCCAGGGGCGCAGAGACGAACGCTGTGCCCAGGGCCATGAGCGCGATCAACTGCAGCGGGTGCTCGCGCAGCCACACGTTGCTCAGGTTCGCCGCCAATGCCAGCACCGCGGGTAGCAGCCAGGTCAGCGACCGGTAGCGCTTGGCCAACAGAAAAGCGCCCGGCAACAACACCCCGGGCAACCCGTACATCAACCACTCGGACAGCAGCGCCGCGGCCGCTACCGTCGCCAGTGCAACCAGCCCGCTGCTGCGGGTGCGATGGTGCAACCCCCAGGCGACCAACAAGCCCAGCGCCAGGGTCGGCATCACGTTGAGCGTCGGCGACGGGCCATTGAGCCAGCGATAGGGCCACTCCGACAGCAGCGCGAAAACCACCAGCCCTTGCACGTAGCGGGCATTCGCGGCGGTAAAGGCGTGCCCGGGCGTGCTGCGCGCCAGGTTGGCGGCAATTGCCAGGCAGAACCAGGGGAACGCCAGGCGACCGACGACAAACAGCCAGTGCTCGGCGGGCCAGATAAACCGCAGGTGATCGGCGACCATGGCGATGATCGCCAACCACTTGAGCAGGTCCAGGCCAAAGTTGCGCTGGGCGGTGCGCTGTTCGCTCATGTCCATTCCGGGTAAAAACGCTGCTGCTTTGACAATGCCACACCCGAGTGCCCAGCACTCGCAGTTTGTCGGCTGGGCTGGCAAAAGGTTGTAAACATGGATTACTGTATATACATACAGCAGCAACGAGTACACATGATGAACGACTACGATGAAGACTTCGCCGCGCCTGATTCACCGACCCTGGTGGAAATGTGGAAGCATCAGGTGGTACTGATGACCAACGAAGCCGAGTACCTCAACACCGAGTTGCTCAAGGCCCGGCAGAACATTGCCAAGCTGGTGGCGATCAATGCCGAGCTTGCGGACCAGTTACGTGGTGTGCGCAGCGCGGACAACCTGGCGCCACCGAACCCGTGGGAGTCGGCCTTGCCGGCGATCGAGCGCGCAGCGCTCGCACATCCAGGCGCCGCACACTTCACTGCGCCTCCTCGACCTTGAGCACCTCGCCCCGCGCCTCCAGCAACTGCACAAAAGTCCTCAGGCTGCGCGACACCGTGCCCCGCCGCCACACCAGCCAGGTACGCAGGTAGCGAAAGCGTTGCGACAACGGCCAGACACTGACCGTACTGCACCCGGGCATGCTTTCGAGCATGCTGCGCGGCATCAGCGCCAGGCCTGCACCGGCGCTGACGCAGGCGAGCATGCCATGGTACGACTCCATTTCGATGATCTTGCCCGGCACCGCCTCGTCCTGGGCAAACCAGTTTTCGAAGTGATGCCGGTACGAGCAGTTGGCGCGAAAGGCGTAAATGGTCATGCCATTGACCTCGCTGGCGCGGGTGATCGGCGCATGGTTGAGCGGCGCGATCAGCACCATCTCTTCGACGAACACCGGCACGCCCTCCAGCGCCGGATGCAGCACCGGCCCATCGACAAACGCCGCACTCAAGCGCCCGGCGAGTACGCCATCGATCATCGCGCCTGAAGGACCGGTGGTCAGGTCCAGCTCGACCTTGGCGTAGGCCTGGTTGTACGCCGCGAGCAACGTCGGAATACGCACAGCGGCGGTGCTTTCCAGCGAGCCGAGGGCGAAGGCGCCTTGCGGCTCGTCACCGGCCACGGTCAGCCGCGCCTCAGCCACCAGGTCAAGAATGCGCCGTGCATAGTCGAGGAAGTTCCAGCCCGCCGGCGACAAACGCAAGCGGCTTTTCTCGCGAATGAACAGCTCGGCACCCAGCTCCTGCTCCAGCTGCTTGATCCGCGTGGTCAGGTTCGACGGCACGCGGTGGATATGCTGGGCTGCAGCGCTGATGCTGCCTTGTTCGGCCACCGCCTTGAACATCTCCAGTTGCACCAGGTCCATGCTCATTCTCTCTACGTGAATGTTTTGCTCAGTATTATTCAGTTTCAGGCAAAGATACAACGCAGTAGTCTGAGGCCGTTCTTCTCCCCTCAGGACCGCCGTGATGACCGCGATCAACTTCCAGACCCATGCTTTGTCGATCAACCCCGCCAGCGGCGAGCAGATCGGCCACTACGCCTATGAAAGCGACGCCGTTCTGGATGCCGCCCTGGCCCGGGCTGCCCAAGGTTTTGCCGCCTGGCGCCGCACGCCGGTAGCGGCCCGCACCGAGCGGTTGCTGGCCTTGGCCGGCGCCCTGCGCGACAACGCCGTGGCCATGGCCCGGATGATCACCGACGAAATGGGCAAGCCGGTCACCCAGGCCCGGGGCGAAATCGAAAAATGCGCCCAGTTGTGCGAATGGTACGCCGCCAACGGCCCGGCCATGCTCCAGGCCGAGCCTGCCCAGGTACCCGCTGGCAAGGCCCGCATCGAATACCGCCCGCTTGGCCCGCTGCTGGCGGTAATGCCGTGGAACTTCCCGATCTGGCAGGTGCTGCGCGGCGCTGTGCCGGCGCTGCTGGCCGGCAACACCTATGTGCTCAAGCACGCACCGAACGTGATGGGCAGTGCCTACCTGTTGCTCGACGCGTTCAAGCGCGCCGGCTTCCCTGAGGGGGTGTTCGAGGTGATCAACGTCACTCCCGACGGCGTCTCCAAGGCCATTGCCGACCCGCGCATCGCCGCCGTGACCCTGACCGGCAGCGTACGGGCCGGCACCGCCATCGGCGCTCAGGCCGGTGCCGCGCTGAAAAAATGCGTACTGGAGTTGGGCGGTTCCGACCCGTTCATCGTGCTCAACGATGCCAACCTCGATGAAGCGGTAAAAGCCGCGGTGATCGGCCGCTACCAGAACACCGGCCAGGTCTGCGCCGCTGCCAAGCGGCTGATCGTCGAGCAAGGCGTGGTCGAGGCGTTCACCCGCAAGTTCGTCGATGCCACCAAAGCCCTGGTGATGGGCGACCCGCACGCCGCCGACACCTACATCGGCCCGATGGCGCGCGTTGACCTGCGCGACGAACTGGACCAGCAAGTCCAGGCGACCCTGGCCGAAGGTGCAACGCTGCTGCTGGGTGGGGGCAAGGTCGAAGGCAATGGCAACTACTACCAGGCGACCGTACTGGCAGACGTCACCGACCAGATGACCTCGTTCAAGCAGGAGCTGTTTGGCCCGGTGGCCTCGATCATCACCGCCCGCGATGCCCGCCATGCCCTGGAGCTGGCCAACGACAGCGAGTTCGGCCTGGCCTCGACCCTTTACACCAACAATGCCGCGCTGGCCGAACAACTGGCCGCTGAGCTGGACACCGGCGGCGTGTTCATCAATGGCTACTGCGCCAGTGACCCACGGGTGACCTTTGGTGGCGTGAAGAAAAGCGGTTTTGGCCGTGAGCTGTCGCACTTCGGCGTGCGCGAGTTCTGCAACGCGCAGACGGTGTGGATCGATCGCAATTGATAGCCGCCAGCACGAGCGTACGCGCCCGGCTAAAGGTCCATCGCCAGGCGTAACCGCCTGGCCAGCTCACGGGCTTGTTCGCGGCTGCTGACATTGGTAAAACCGATCAACAGGCCGTGCCGCTGCCCGTGCCCGCGATACCAGCTGGAAAGGGGTTCAATCGCCAGGCCAAGGTCGTGCGCGCGCCCGGCGATCGTGCAATCGTCAAGGCCGCCGGCCAGATGTGCCACCAGGTGCATGCCACCCGCCCTGTCGTCCAGTTGCAGGTGCTCGCCCACCTCGGCCTGCAAGGCGTCGACCAGGTACCTGCGCCTGTCGGCGTAGAGGCCACGCATCCTCCTCAAGTGCCTGGCAAAGTGCCCCGCTTCGATAAATGCGCTCACCGTCGCCTGCAAAAGCTGCGGGCAGTGGTTCTGCATGTCCCCTGCCACCGTGGCGAAGCGGGCCACCTGAGCCTGCGGTACCACCAGGTAAGCCAGGCGTATGCCTGGCGCCAGCACTTTACTGAAGGTGGCGCAGTACAGGACCCGCCCCTGCGTGTCGAGGCTCTTCAGTGCCGGCACCGGACGTCCGCGGTAACGGTATTCGCTATCGTAGTCGTCCTCTATGATCCAACTGCCTTGGCTGCTGGCCCACTCCAGCAGGCGTTGGCGCCTGGGCAGCGTGAGCGTGACCCCAAGGGGGCTTTGGTGATGAGGCGTGACCAGGGCGAAGCGCGCGTCACCCGCCAGCGCCATGCCGGCTTCGACATCCAGGCCATCGGCATCCACCGGAACCGAGACCAACTGCGCCCGGGCTTGCTCAAGAAAGCGCCTGGCCTGGAAGTAACCCGGGTCTTCGAACCAGCAACGATCACCATCGTGCAGCAGGCTGCGGCATATCAGGTCGAGGCAGGCACGGTATCCGGCGCAGATAAAAATCTGCTCCGCTGTACAGGAAATTCCCCGCGACACCCCCAGGTAGCTCGCCAACGCACGGCGTAGTGCAAGGTCCCCCTGAGGGTCCGGGTATACCAGGCCATCCAGGCCGCTCTGGCGCAAGGTGCGACCGAGCAGGCGCGTCCACAGTTTGCGCGGGAACGCGTCCAGCGCCGGCAACCCCATCTGCAAAGGCATTGGCGCAAGCGCTGCAGGCTTAGGGAATGTCTGTGGCGGGTCAAGCCGCCGCTCACCGGCAGCAACCGGGGTCGGGCTCAGCAATGGCGCTACCACCGTACCGGCCGGCCCTCGGGTCTGCACATAGCCTTCACCGGCGAGCATCTGGTAAGCCGCCTCGACCGTACCGCGCGCCAGGTTAAGTTCCGCCGCCAAGGCCCGAACCGACGGCAGACGCTCGCCAGGCTGAAGGTGCCCGGCACTGATGGCGTGGCGAAAACGCAGATAAACCTGACGATAGATCGGCGTCGCCGCATGCGGGTTGGGGGGTGGGCAGGGATTCGGCATGTCCTAGTCGTTTGTGCATTTTTTGGACCTATAAGGTAGTCCGTCGGGGCCGTAAAGTAACGCCTCAAATTGATCAGGGAGATACCCGTGGGCGAACAGGCAACCATCCGATACCTGCAAGAAGGTGCCGAACAGCAGACGGCATTCGAGCTCATGCGCGAGCTGCGGCCGCACCTGGTTGACGCCGACGCGTTCGCTCAGCAAGTCAGGCGCCAAGCGCAGCAAGGCTACAGGCTGCTCGGGGCTTTTTATGGTAAGCAGCTGCTGGGCCTGGCCGGTGTGCGGATCAGCGAAAACCTGCTCTATGGGCGCTTTACCTACGTCGACGATCTGGTCGTTGCCCCCGCAATGCGCGGCCTGCGCGTGGGCGCAGCCTTGCTCGATGCGGCACGCGCAGAGGGCCTGCGTTCCGGCCATGCGTACCTGGTGCTGGATACCGGCTTGCATATGCCATTGGCTCAGCGCTTCTATTATCGCGAGGGGCTGCTGGCCAAAGGCATGCATTTCGTCCAGGCATTGCCCGCAGCCGAGGGGCAGCGCCATGGATAACCTGCTGCTGATCAATGCCAGCATGCGTGGCAGCGCCTCGATTGGCTTGCGCCTTGCCGGCGAGATGGTCGACTGTATCCGCCAACGGCACGCTCAGCTCAAGGTCACCCTGCGTGACCTGGCTGCAGCGCCACTGGCGCCGCTGAGCGCGGGTTACGCGACTGCACTGACCCGGCTGACGCCCGCACACGACCCGGTATTTACCCACTCCGAGGTACTGGTCAGCGAGTTGGAACGGTGTGAGGTACTGCTGATCGCAACACCCATGCATAACTTCAGCGTACCGGCAGCGCTCAAGCTATGGATCGATCATGTGCTGCGAATCCACCGCACCTTCATTGCCGGCCCTGACGGCAAGGTCGGCCTGCTGGGGGATCGGCCAGTCTACGTGATCGTCAGTTCAGGTGGTTTTCATCGGGGAGCGCGGGCCCGCCAGCCGGATTTTCTCAGCCCCTACCTGCGCCATGTGCTCGGTACACTGGGCCTGCAGGATGTGCACTTCGTCTACCTGGAAGGCCTGGCCATCAATGAGCAAGCGGTGCTTGCCGCCACTACTCAGGCCAGGCTTGTGCTTGCAGGTCACCCGTTGTTTGCCGAGTTGGCCGCTCCTGCCTGACCCCTGCTTGAGCAACATCCTGTAACTCACAGGGCCTCAGTGCTGGGTTGGGCCTTCGCGCCGGCGCACCGTCATCAGCCATTGGCCGGCCTGCCAGGCGGTACCGACAGCGATCAGCCCGGCCACCGCCCGCCAGTCGCGGAAAAACACCCGCAGGGCGTTGATCGTCGGCGGTGCGTCGGCACTGCGGATAAACAGCCGGATCCGTGATGGCCGGCCGTTCGGGTCGACCGCCGCAAGCTCGGCGACACTGGGGCTGAGCGATTCCTGAATAATCAGGTACTGGTTCTGACGCTGCTCCACGCGGGCTTTCACCCCTTCTTTCTTCAGGCAGTCGAGCAACCCGCGGGCCACTTCGGCGGCCTGCAGGTCGACCGTTGCGACGAACTTCTCCAGTTGCGTGGACGAGACACCCTTGTCGCTGGTGAAGGCCAGCGGGCCGTCTTGGGTCAGGGCTTGGGATTTAACAGCTTCGTTCATGATCAGCTCCTTGCAGAAATGGCAAACCGCACCCCGGGTGTGCCGCGCATGGGCGCAGCACACCGAGGGCAAGGCTTAGGCGCGCTCGAGCAGTTCGCCGGTGCGTTCCAGCTGGATGGCACGCAGGCGATTGACCACCTCGTAAGACACCGAGGACACCTGCGAATAGGCAACGCTCAACTTGATATTGGCGCCGTCCATTCGGGCGGTGACGGTGGCGCAGTTCAACCCGGACGGGAACACCAGTTTCTGTGGGCCGACCACCACGTTGCTGCTGATCACTTCACCGAGCACCAAGTTATTAAACAACCCGAAGTAATAGGTCGGAGTGACCTGGAACTGAGCCGCGCCGCCACCGACGACATTGCGTTTGTACACCGCCCCCTGGCCGCTCATGCCGATGCCCAGGTTGGCAAGCTGGTTGGAGGCGTTACGAATCAGAATCGAGTCAGGCAAGGTGGATCCGCTGGCCAGACGCAATTGTTGCACGTTGTTTTCGAACACGCAGTCCCACACCGAGCCCAGGCTGGCTCCCAGGGTCTGGCTGGCCTTGTACACGCCAATCCCGCCGTTCTGTTTGTAGTTGGCGATGGCGACGTTGTAGTCAACCTCCCATTCCACGCCACTTTCACCCATCTGCGGCACAGTGGTCTGCTTCCAGGAAACACTCTCCAATCCGACCGATCCTGGCAGTTCCTGATACACCCCCATGGTCCAGGTATCGTTGGTGTTGTTATTGAAGTCCACGTAGTAGTTGGGCATGACACTCTCCATTGTCGTGTTGTATGCGGGCAGGTCGTCTGCCACACCAGGAGAGAAGAGCAGCATCTGTGCCAAGCTTCTAATAGCCGTAAAATCAATAACTTGGCTGCATGCGGCAAAAAAGGGTTGGCCGTTTTCGTCCATTGCGTCCCCGTGGCCGGGGACGCAATCGACCACCTTAGCCCAGGCTCGCCTTGCTGTAGCACAAACGACTCGGGCGCAAGCCCATACGCACCAGCGAAAGCAGGAAACTGAAGCCGCACTGGTTGGGGTCCAGTACCGGTACATAGCAACCCAGGTCCTGCTCAAGCAAGCGTGACAGCCGTTCGGCGACCCCCATGAAACCGGTGCAGCCCAGCAACAACGCCTGCGCGCCATCCTCGCGGACGGCCGCCAGGCCCGCCTCCAGCGCCTTGACCAGCACCACATCGACATCGCTCAAGCGCGCCACCGGGCAGTCGATGGCGCGGATCGAGGCAAAGTTGTTGCTCTGGCCGTAGGCGGCCACATGACCTTGCTGCAGGGCCAGGGTGCTCTGCAGGATGGTGATGATCGAGAACCGCTGGCAGAGCGCCAGTGCGGTGAACGCCGAGGTGGGGAAGCCGCCAATGATCGGGATGTCGATGACTTCCCTGGCCGCCTCTACCCCGCACATGTCAAAGTCGCTGACCCAGATACCGTCGAAGCCTTCCTGCTCCAGGCGCTGGGCCAGCGCTACCACTGCCGGGGCATTTTCACTCAGGTTCAAGCGGTTTTCGATGCAGGGGCTGCCCTGCTCGAGGTTGAACACCTGTACGCTGACATCCGCCGGTACCACCGGGGCGATGCAGGCCATCAGGGCCGTGTTGTAGGCGCTGCTGTTGACCGGTGCGAGCATGGCGATTCGCAGGCTCATCAGCGGACCTCCTGCAATTGCCCGATGCTGCGGTACGGGCCGGGGTAGCCCAGGCTTGCCAGCAACTGCTCGAAGCTCCAGAGGATCAGCCCGCCAGGCACCCGCAACGGTGCCTCGGCCTGCCAGCCGAGCAGGCAGACAGGCCGCCCGCCGTAGTGCGCAGCGAGGCGGCCGTCATTGCCGACCAGGTCACCGTTGGAGGCCACCTGCGGGCCCGGGCCCGGGAAAAACCAGCTGATGCTGTCCGGGGCCATGGCCAGCGGTTGCGGTTGGTGTTTGTCCCACACCAACAGGGACTCGTTCTCGTAGCACAGGCGCAGGCTGGCATCGGCGCTTTGCAGGTCGATGGTGCCGACATCAAAGCCGCCCATGGTGTTGGCCCCGGCATGGTCGATACGCGCAGGCCCGCACAGCACCCGGGCCTGGATGCCGCAGCGCCTGGCAAGGAATGCCAGCAGTGCCTCGGTGCTGCCCAGCTCGCCTGCGTGCAGCGCCCGGCCCAGGTCCAGGGCGCGGCTGAGGGTGGCGCGAATCGGCAATGCCCGGGGCAATTGCTCAGCGCTCATGACCCACAGCGCCAAGCCACCGAACTCGCCAAATGCCGTCGAAGCGACGATCGGCCGCAGCATTTGCTCGGCGATCACACTGGCGTCATCGTTGTAATCTGTAGCGTCAGTGGGTGGGGTTACGTTCAGTTCCACCTCAAGGCCGTTGTGGCTGACCACGAAGGCCGGCCGCGGCGGCACCTGGACGGCGGCGAAGGTCAGCATCGGCAACGACGGCACTGCGCGTCCGGCACCGTCGGCATCGATCACCGCCAGGCCAAGCCGCGCAGCCGCCAGGCAGGCCACCAGAAAGCCCAGGGCACCGCTCTCGGGCGGCACCACATAGGCCAGCCTGCGGCCTTCGCTGGCCAGGCGCCGGGCAATGCTCTGCAAGGCCTGGACCGGCCCAAGGGGGTAGCGGCAACCGGCGATGGCTTCCGGCGCCCCCATGTAGGCCAGTACGGCAGCGTCCCCCTCCTGCGCCTCTTCCACGCTGACCACTGTGACCCGGTTGGTGGGATAAAAATCACCGACCTTGAAGTACTCCAGCAAGTGCAGGGCCGAGGTGCGCGTGCCGCCACCACCACTACCGAAAAAGCAGCCACCATCGATCAACGCACGCATATCCTTGTGTTCCAGCTCGAAAGCCATGGTCTTGCTCCTGGTGTTGTCTATGGGTGAATCGCTGTAGGGGTTTCAGCGCCGCAGCCGTGCCAGCCAGTCACTGGCTTGCTGCGCCGGTGGGTAGCCGCAATCCGCCTCGATGCCGCGCAAGGCCCGCTCCAGCACCAGGGCGGCCTGTTCCAGGCGACCGTCGTGCTGCAACAGGCGGGTCAGTTCGAGGCCGGTGCGCAGGCGCGCCGGTACGCTGCCGAGGGTCAGGGTGGTGGACAATGCGTTGCGCAAAGTGCTTTCAGCCTCATCCTGCTCGCCGGCAGCCAGCAAGGCACGGCCCTTGAGCAGCATCAGCTCGCACAGGTAGGCACGCTCCTGATGGTCCTGGGCAAGGTCCAGGGCGTTGTTTACCAGGGCCAGTGCTTCACGTACCCGCCCGGCCAGCAGCAACACTTCTGCGCGCTTCCAGGCCTGGAACGCGTGGAACAGCTGACCGCCGTTGCGCAGCACATGATGCTGATAGCCGTCGGCGATGGCGCGCTCGCCTTCATCGTAGAAGCCTTCCAAGCCCTGGTGATAACCGCGCAGGATCTGCCCGACGCCCTGATAGAACGAGAACTCGTGACACGCCGACAACTGCTCCAGCTCCCGCGCCAGGGTGCCCAGGGCTGGCTGCAAGCCCAGCACCGCCGCCAACCAGGCCGCGCCCTGCAAGGCCACGGCGCGGTTGAAGGCGTTGGCATCGGTCTGCCCGGCACGGGCCGTGAGCTGGGCCTGAGCATGGCGGGCTTGAGCGAAGCGGCCCAACTCGAAGGCCGACAGCCCCTCGAAGGTGATTGCCAGGCCAATCAGGTCCAGGCCCTGGGTCTGGGGCCAGTCCGGCTGGTATTCGCTGAGCAGCTCACCGCGGTTCAGGCAGGCCAGGCTTTCCTCGAAATCGCCCAGCCAGAACAACGTGTTGGCCATGGCCACATGGGCCTCGATGCGCAAGGCACCGAGCCCGGCCTGTTGCGCCCGCTGCAGCATGTCCTGGGCGGTAGCCCGTGCCTTGCCCAACTCCAGGCCCATCAACTGGGTGGTCCAGACACCGAACTGCACCGACGACAGCTCGTCTGAAGTGCCCTGCTCCGCCGCCAGGGCCAGGGCGCTACGGTAGCTGGCCTGGCTGGTAGCGCTGAGCCAACCCTCGATGCTGCGAAAACTCACCCCCAGCAAGCGGTGCAATTCGAACTGCAGGCGCCACAGGTCTTTGCAGTCGAAGACGTCACCTGCCACTTGCAAGCCTTTTTGCAATACCGGCAAGGCGCCACGGAAGTCGGCGTCTTCGATCAGCAGGCGGCCCTGGGCAAGGTAGCGCTCTACCGCCTCGCGCTTGTCTGCGCGTAACTTCTGGCGCCGCTCGATGACCTTGCGGTTGACCCCAAGCAACTGCGCGGCCGCGCTTTTATTACCCTTGCAACGCTGCAACGCATGTTCCACCAGCAGGTTCTCGGCGGCGGCCAGCTTGTCGTTGCCCTCCAGTTGCAGCAGCGCCTCGGCGAGGTTTGCCCATTTCTGCGGCGAGTGCTGCACAGGTTCGAGGTAGGCCTGCAGTGCGGCGCAGTCGATCTCGGGGCTCTGGGCCAGGGCGCCGATACGATCGATGAGGTTACGCAGCTCGCGCACATTGCCAGGCCAGGCCCGTTGGCACAGCAGCCCTGTCGCCCTGGCGTCGAACGTCAGCGGGCGTGGCTGCAGGCCGCAGAAGTACTGGATCAGGCCGGGGATGTCTTCGCGCCGGGCGTCCAGGCTTGGCAGCTCAAGCTCGAACACGGCAAGGCGGTAGTAGAGGTCTTCGCGAAAGCGTTCCTCATGCACCAGCGCCTTGAGGTCACGGTGGGTGGCAGCGATGACGCGCCCGGCGAAGTGGCGGTTTTCGCTACTGCCCAGCGGACGGTACTGGCGGGTTTCAAGCACACGCAACAACTTCGGTTGCAGGACCAGTGGCAACTCGCCCACTTCATCGAGAAACAGCGTGCCAGCACCGGCCATCTGCAAGTGCCCTGCCCGCTCACCAACGGCCCCGGTGAATGCCCCTCGAGCATGACCGAACAGCTCCGCTTCGAGCAGATACTCGGGGATCGCCCCGCAATTGAGGTCGATGAACGGCTTGCCTGGCGCACTCAGGCGATGCAGTCGCTGGGCGATGACTTCCTTGCCAGCCCCGGTGGGGCCACAGATCAGCACCGGCCGGTCGCTTGCAGCTACCCGCTCCATCAGTGCATGTAAAGCCTGCATGGCCGGCGACGGCCCCATCACGCCGTTGGCTTCGACGCCCTGCTCCCTGCTGGATGCCCCCATCGGAATCCTTCCTGAAGTGGTATTGGCAGGGATAGAGGTATAGCAGAAGCGCAATAGCAGGTAGCCATTAGGCTTGGGGATTTAGACGTGCGGTGCGGCCACTGCCGTGGCGTGGCGTGGCGCCGCACCTACAAGGGCTTTACTGCCCGGCGCCAAACTCGTCCTGCAGCAGGATCGCCCGGGCCAACGCTTCATCGCTGGCGTTGAGGTCCGGGTTCTGCGCGCGAATGCTCTGCAGCATCGACTCCAGATACACCCCGCGGATCGCACCGCCACTGGCGATGAACGACGACGCGTCGTCACGTGCCGGGATGATCCGTTTGTCATCCTTGAATGTTGAATACAGCGAAGCGGAAATCCCCGCCGAGGTGGCAACATCACCCGCGTCGACACGGGCCAGGGCCGAGCCGAAGGGCAGACAGAGCACAAGCGAGGAAACGAGCAGTAAACGGCGCATGATGGTGCCTCCGGATAACGTGTACCTACCTCAACTAGGATTGCCGCAAGTAGCCTTGAGTTCCCCAGCCTGGTGCACCGGTAAAAAAATCACCAGCAGCAGGCTTTGCGCGTAGTTCAGGCCAATGTGCGATTGGCCTCAGTGATAGGCGTCGCCGACTTTCACTTTGCCGCGGAACACGTGGTAGCTCCAGAAGGTGTAAACCAGGATCACCGGGATGATGAACAGCGCGCCGATCAGGGCAAACAGCTGGCTGGACGGCGGCGAAGCGGCCTGCCAGAGGCTGACGCCGGGTGGCACGATGTTCGGCCAGATGCTGATGGCCAGGCCCAGATAACCAAGAAACACCAGGGCCACGACGCCAATGAACGGCAGGTGCGAGTGACGTTTGCGCAGGGTCTTCTGGATCACCACCACCGCGCCAACGGCCAGCACGGCAATCAGCAGCGAGCGCATCCAGTGGCTGCCGGCCAGCCAACGCTGGGCGATATCGGCGTGCAGCCACGCCGTCCAGGCGCAGATCAGCACAATCACCAACGCCAGCAGGTAAGTCAGCGGCCGGCTGTAATGGCGCATGCGCGACTCGAGCATGCCCTCGGTCTTGATCAGCAGCCAGGTGCTGCCGAGCAAGGCGTAGGTCAGCAGCAAGCCGACGCCGCACAGCAGCGGGAACGGCGCCAGCCAGTCCAGGGCGCCGCCAGCGAACTGGCGGTCGACCACCGGGATGCCGCCGATATAGGTGCCGATCGCCACCCCCTGAAAAAAGGTGGCAACGATCGAGCCGCCAATGAACGCCTTGTCCCACAGGTGCCGCTTGTGCGCCTGGGCCTTGAAGCGGAACTCGAAGGCCACGCCGCGAAAGATCAGCCCGGCCAGCACCAGCACCAACGGCAGGTACAGCGCTTCGAGTATTACCGCATAGGCCAGCGGAAAGGCGCCGTACAACGCCGCGCCGCCGAGTATCAGCCAGGTTTCGTTGCCATCCCACACCGGGGCCACGGTGTTCATCATCACGTCACGCTCGCGGGAATCCTCAATGAGCGCAAAGAGGATGCCCAGGCCCAGGTCGAAGCCATCCATGATCACGTACATCATCAGCCCGAAGGCGATGATCACGCCCCAGATGATCGACAGGTCAATGCCTTGAATTGCCATGTTGAAATCCTCTCTCAATCAGCCGCAGACAGCGGTCTGCGCGCGGTGGCATCAACGGTGTGCAGCGCATCGGCGGCGTTCGGCCCCTTGCGCACCAGGCGCATCATGTAGCCGATGCCGACAGTGAACA
This sequence comes from Pseudomonas sp. SBB6, assembly GCF_024213215.1. Lineage (NCBI taxonomy): Bacteria > Pseudomonadati > Pseudomonadota > Gammaproteobacteria > Pseudomonadales > Pseudomonadaceae > Pseudomonas > Pseudomonas sp. SBB6. The sequence continues at coordinate 67,069 of NZ_JANAVH010000017.1, forward strand.
CCGAGAAGTAAATGACCACGAACAACGCCAGGGTCACGCTCATCTGCACGGCGCCGTGGTTGGAGGCCGCCTGGGTGGTGCGCAACAACCCGTACACCACCCAGGGCTGGCGGCCGATTTCAGTGGTGAACCAGCCGGCCAGCAAGGCGATCAGCCCGGACGGTCCCATCAGCAAGGCCAGCCACAAGAAGACCCTGTTGCGGTACAGCGCGCCGTTGCGGCGTAGCACCAGGGCAGCCACGGCGCACAGCAGCATCAACATGCCGAGCCCGGCCATGACCCGGAAGCTCCAGAAGATGATCGTCGAGTTGGGCCGGTCTTCCTTGGCAAAGCTCTTGAGCGCCGGGATCTGCTTGTCCAGGCTGTGGGTCAGGATCAGGCTGCCCAGGTACGGCACTTCGAGGCTGTAACGGGTGGTTTCGGCCTGCATGTCCGGCAGGCCGAACAGCACCAGCGGCGATGGCTCACCGGGGGTGTTGTCCCAGTGGCCCTCGATGGCGGCGATTTTCGCCGGCTGGTGCTCCAGGGTGTTCAGGCCATGGGCATCGCCGACCGCGATCTGCACGGGCGTGGCCACCAGGATCATCCACATGGCCATCGATAGCATCTTGCGGATTTGCGGCGTGTTGTTGCACCGCAGCAAGTGCCAGGCCGCCGAGGCACCGACGAAGAACGCGGTGGAGAGAAACGCCGCCAGCGCCATGTGCATCAATCGGTAGGGGAACGACGGGTTGAAGACGATCTTGAACCAGTCCACCGGCGCCACGCGGCCGTCGACGATCTCGATACCTTGCGGGGTCTGCATCCAGCTGTTGGACGAGAGAATCCAGAACATCGAGATCAGCGTGCCGATCGCCACCATGATCGTGGCAAAAAAGTGCAGGCGCCGCCCTACCCGGTCCCAGCCAAACAGCATCACGCCGAGAAAGCCCGCTTCGAGGAAGAACGCGGTGAGTACCTCGTAAGTGAGCAAGGGCCCGGTGATGCTCCCGGCAAAGTCGGAGAACCTCGCCCAGTTGGTGCCGAACTCATAGGCCATGACCAGGCCGGAGACCACGCCCATGCCGAAGTTGACCGCGAACAGCTTGGACCAGAAGTGATAGAGGTCCTTGTAGACCTGGTTATTGGTTTTCAGCCAGCACCCTTCGAGCACCGCCAGAAAGCTGGCCAGGCCGATGGTGATCGCCGGAAAGATGATGTGAAACGAGACCGTGAAGGCGAACTGAATCCGCGCCAGATCCAACGCATCCAGATTGAACATGACAGTATCCCGAGAAAGCGCCGGCCCACCTGCAACCGCCAGCGAATGGCGGCTGCAGGGTCCGGGTTTCAGTCAGTGAGTGGAAATCGAGTAAGGCGTCAGACGTGCGCTGAAGGAATCAGGTTGTCGGCGCTGGCTTTCTCGAGTTTGATCGCGATGAACTTCGAGGTCGGGGTGAAGGTGCGGTCGCCGTAGCTTTCCAGCGGTACCAGGGGGTTGGTCTCCGGATAGTAGGCCGCTGCCTGCCCTGGCGGGATGTCGTAGGCGACCAGGACAAAACCGCTGACCCGGCGCTCGCGGCCGTCTTCCCAGAGCGACACCAGGTCGACCTTGTCATTGGGCTTGAAGCCCAGGCGCTGGATGTCCTGCGCGTTGACGAAGACCACGTCACGCAGGCCGAACACCCCCCGGTAGCGGTCGTCGAGGCCGTACAGGGTGGTGTTGTACTGATCGTGCGAACGCAGGGTCTGCAGGATCAGGTCCGGGGTGTCGCCACGGGCCAGGACCTCTTCGTTGACCAGTTGCGCCGGCAATACGCTGGGGGTGAACTGCGCCTTGCCGCTTTGCGTGTGCCATTCGCGCAGCGCCGCGGTGTTGCCCAGGTGAAAGCCGCCGGGGTGCTGCAGGCGCGCATTGAAGTCGGCAAAGCCGGGGATGACGTCGGCAATCAGGTCGCGGATGCGGCTGTAGTCGGCGACGGTCCACTCCCAGTCGATCGGTCGGTCACCGAGGGTCGCTTTGGCGATACCGGCAACGATCGACGGCTCCGAACGCAGCAACGGCGAACAGGGTTTGAGCTGGCCGTGGGAGATATGCACCATGCTGAAGGTGTCTTCGACGGTGATGCCTTGCGGCCCTTCGGCCTGCACGTCGATTTCGGTACGGCCCAGGCACGGCAGGATCAGTGCATCGCGGCCGGTCACCAGGTGCGAGCGATTGAGCTTGGTGGCGATGTGCGCGGTCAGTTCGCAGTTGCGCAGGGCGTCGTGGGTGCGCGGGGTATCCGGGGTGGCCTGGGCGAAGTTGCCGCCCAGGGCGATGAACACCTTGGCGCGCTGCTCTTCCATGGCCTGGATCGCCAGCACCGCATTGTGCCCGTGCAAGCGCGGGGCCTTGAAGGCGAAACGCGCTTCCAGGGCATCGAGCAGGCGTGCCGGTGGCTGCTCGTCGATGCCCATGGTGCGGTCACCTTGCACGTTACTGTGGCCGCGCACTGGCGACAGCCCGGCGCCAGGCTTGCCGACGTTGCCGCGCAGCAATTGCAGGTTGATGATCTCCTGCACGGTCGGCACCGAATGACGGTGCTGGGTCACGCCCATGGCCCAGCACATGATCACCCGTTCGGCGCGGCGGTACATGCGTGCGGCCAGCTCCAGCTCGGCCAGGTTCAGGCCCGACTGCTCGACGATATGCGCCCAGCGGGTGGCATCGACTTCGGCCAGGTAGGCGTCGAGCCCCGAAGTGTGCTCGGCGATGAAGGCATGGTCGAACACCGCGGGCTCGCCCTTGGCCTGGGCTTCGCGTTCCCATTGCAGCAGAAACTTGGCGATGCCGCGCATTACCGCCATGTCGCCGCCCAGGGCCGGGCGGAAGTACGCGGTGTTGGTTGGCTCGGAGCCGTTGCTGAGCATCTCGAACGGGTGCTGCGGGTGCTGGAAACGCTCCAGACCACGCTCCTTGAGCGGGTTCAGGCAGATCACCTGGGCACCGCGTTTTACCGCTTCACGCAGTGGTTCGAGCATGCGCGGGTGGTTGGTGCCAGGGTTCTGGCCGATAACGAAGATCGCGTCGGCGTGCTCCAGGTCGTCAAATACCACGGTGCCCTTGCCGACCCCGAGGGTTTCCGTCATGCCGACACCGCTGGCCTCGTGGCACATGTTCGAGCAGTCCGGGAAGTTGTTGGTGCCATAGGCGCGGACGAACAACTGGTAGAGAAACGCCGCTTCGTTGCTGGCCCGGCCCGAGGTGTAGAACTCGGCCTGGTCGGGGGATTCAAGCCCGTTCAGGTGCTTGGCGATCAGGGCAAAAGCGTCTTCCCAGCTGGTTTCGACGTAGTGATCGGTGGCGGCGTCATAGCGCATCGGATGGGTGAGACGCCCCTGGTATTCGAGCCAGTAGTCGCTTTGCCGGGCCAGCTCAGTGACGCTGTAGCGGGCAAAGAAATCCGGATCGACCAAGCGCCCGGTGGACTCCCAGTTGACCGCCTTGGCGCCGTTCTCGCAGAACTTGACCATGCCGCTTTCCGGCGACTCGCCCCAGGCACAGCCGGGGCAGTCGAAACCGCCGTTCTGGTTGGTCTTGAGCATCACCCGCAGGTTCTTGAAGGCGTTTTCACTGCCCAGCCAACTCTTGGTCACGCTTTTCAGCGCGCCCCAACCGGCGGCGGGGGCGTCATAGTTTTTTATATGTTCATCTTGGCTCATCAGGGCTTCCTCGCTTGGCACGCAGGGCATCTTTAACGTGTCGCCAACGCACAACGTGTTAATGACATCGTGGTTAATGACGAACTTCGTTTTCTCCCTTTTGAGCCTATTGAGCGTGGACTTTTGCGTCTAATCAAAAGAAATGACGAACTCATCAAAACCCTCTATCACCGCGCCGCAAGCCCCTGAATACGGGGCTCTCAGGCCGCCGATAGATGAACCTTATCGCTTGGTCATTATTAGTGATTTGACCCACTTGCCCAGGCTATTTACCCTCGATAAACAGCAAAGATTTATTCCGCAAACAGCAACACTGCCGCGATATAAGAGGCCCTGCCCATCATGAGTGCAACCGGCAAACAACTGGTCGACGGCTACAGTCGTAAAATCGATTACCTGCGCATGTCGGTGACTGATCGCTGCGATTTTCGCTGCGTCTATTGCATGGCCGAAGACATGCAGTTCCTGCCGCGCCAGCGCATCCTCACCCTTGAGGAGCTGTACCAGGTCGCCGAACGCTTCGTCGCCATGGGCACACGCAAGATCCGCCTGACCGGTGGCGAGCCGCTGGTGCGCGCCGGCATTGTCGGGCTGTGCGCACGCATTGCCGCCCTGCCCGGCCTGCGCGAGTTGTGCATGACCAGCAACGGCTCGCAGCTCACGCGTCTGGCCCAGCCGCTGTTCGATGCCGGCCTGTCGCGCCTGAACATCAGCCTCGACAGCCTCGATGCCCAGCGCTTCAAGGCCTTGACCCGCACCGGCGACCTGGCCCAGGTGATCGCCGGCATCGATGCCGCCCATGCCGCGGGCTTTCGCCGGACCAAGCTCAACTGCGTGGTGCTCAAGGGCCGTAACGATGATGAAGTGGTCGACCTGGTGCGCTTTGCCATCGACCGCCAACTGGACATTTGCTTTATCGAAGAAATGCCCCTGGGCGTGATCAACGAGCACCAGCGCAGCGAGTCCTATTGCTCCAGCGACGAAGTGCGTGCGCGTATCGCCGAGCACTTCACCTTGCTCGAGTCGGCCGAATCGACCCAGGGCCCATCGCGTTACTGGCGCCTGGCCGAAGCCCCGGAGATCCGCATCGGCTTCATCTCGCCCCACAGCCACAACTTCTGCGGCACCTGCAACCGCGTACGCCTGACCGTCGAAGGGCGGCTGTTGCTGTGCCTGGGCAATGAACACTCCGCAGACCTCAAGCAGGTCCTGCGTGCCCACCCGGGCGATACCGAACGCCTGGACAAGGCCATCCGTCAGGCCATGACCCTCAAGCCTTACAGCCACACCTTCGATATCAACGGTGAGGTGCAGATCCTGCGTTTCATGAACATGACTGGCGGCTAGACTCCGATGATCGTCCATCCCAAACCCAACCTGCTCAACGTCCTGGTGTCCCTCAAAGGCTCGATTGCCAAGCGTATTGCCCGGCGTAGCGTGATGGTCACCGCCCTGGCGTCACTGATCGTGCTGGTGGAGAACCTGCACCCGGCGTTCTTCGCCAAGGTCAACGCCACACCCTTTACCTTGCTGGGTATTTCCCTGTCGATCTTCATGAGCTTTCGCAACAACGCCTGCTACGACCGCTGGTGGGAGGGGCGCAAGGCCTGGGGCGAGATAATCATCGAGGTGCGCTCGTTCATTCGCGAAAGCGTGGTGATTGCCGACCGCCAGACCCGCGATGGATTGCTGCTGGCGCTGTGTGGTTATGCCCATGCGCTCAATGCCAGGTTGCGTGGCGAAGATGAGCTGCACGCCGCGCGGCCCTGGGTTGCAGACGCGGGGAACCTGCCGCTGCACAACATCAGCGACGGCATCCTCCAGGGCATCGGCAAGACCTGCTCGCAACTGGCCGAGCAACAGCAGATCAGCGAGTGGCGCTACGTCAACCTCGAGCAGCGCCTGCACGGGTTGTCGCAAGCGCAGGCGGTGTGCGAGCGGATCAAGACCACGCCGCTGCCCTTCCCTTACACCTTGCTGCTGCACCGCACCATCTACATCTTTTGCATCCTGTTGCCATTCGCCATGGCCGAGCCGCTGGGTTGGCTGGCACCGATCTTCACCTTGATCGTCAGCTACACCTTCTTTGGCCTGGATGCGATCAGCGACGAGCTTGAGGACCCATTCGGCCGCGACGAGAACGACCTGCCCACCGATGCCATGGTGCGTACGCTGGAGCGCGAACTGCTGGGTGCAACCGGGCGCAAGGACCTGCCGCCGCCGCTGTTGCCGGTGGATTTTGTCTTGAGCTGAAGCGCCTCATCGCGGGGCAAGCCCGCTCCTACAGAATCAGTGCAAGACCTGTAGGAGCGGGCTTGCCCCGCGATCAGTTCACTGACGCGATTCGCACAACGTGCCAGGCTTGAGGTGGGCGACGAAGTTGCAAGGGCGATGGCGGGCATCCAGCTGTTCGGCGAGGATGCCTTCCCAGGCGGTGCGACAGGCGCCGGTGGAGCCCGGCAGGCAGCACACCAGGGTGCCGTTGGCAAGGCCGGCCAGGGCGCGGGTCTGTACGGTGGAGGTGCCGATGTCAAGGATCGACAAGGCGCGGAACAGCTCGCCAAAACCATCGATGTGCTTGTCGAACAAACAGGCCACCGCCTCCGGGGTACTGTCGCGCCCGGTAAAACCGGTACCACCGGTAATCAGCACCACCTGCACGTCATCCTCGGCAATCCAGCCCGCCACCTGGGCGCGAATCTTGTACAGGTCATCCTTGAGCAACACCCGCGCAACCAGGCGATGGCCCATCTCCACCGCGCGGCTGGCGAGCAGTTCGCCGGAGGTGTCGTTGTCAAAGCTGCGGGTGTCACTGACGGTCAGCACGGCGATATTCAGCGGCACAAAGGCCGCGTCCAGTTTGATACTCATGCAAAGCCCCTTGGCAGCAGTCAGGAAGTTGCGGGCAACGCTAGAACTAAACACCGGCAGCGTCCAATCGATAGATCCGACCGGCTTATCGAGTTGGTCTATCGTCTACTGATCAAGCGCCTCTATCACCCGGTCACTAATGCTCATTGGACGGCCCTGGCCCTTTGCTTTACCGTTTTGCCACCCGCCCCCCACTGACTTGCCAGGCTGTGCCATGGATATCAAGCAACTGAAGTTTCTCCTCGCCCTGGACCAGACCCGCCACTTCGGCCAGGCCGCGGCGCTGTGTCATATCACCCAGCCGACGTTGTCGATGCGCTTGCGCAACCTGGAAGACGAACTGAACCTGGTGCTGGTAACCCGTGGCCAGCGTTTTGAGGGCTTCACCGAGGCCGGCGAGCGCATCCTGGCCTGGGCCCGCACCCTGCTGGCCGCTTATGACGGCCTGCAGGCCGAAGCAGCCAGCTGCCGTGGGCAGATCGTCGGCAGCTTGCGCCTGGGCATGGTGCCGCTGTCGAGCTTCAACCCCATGCAGTTTCTCCAGCCCCTGGCCCAGCGCTATCCGGAGCTGCAGTTTCAGCTGTCGTCCTTGAGCTCGGAGCAGATCACCGATGGCCTGAGCCGCAACCAGCTGGACCTGGGCATCTGCTACCTGGACCAGATCAACAGTACCTACTTCGAGGTGATCGAGCTGGGCACCACGCGCATGGGCCTGCTGTATGACGTGCGCCATTTTCAGTTCGAGCAGGCTGAACTCCCCTGGGAAGCGGTCAGCGAAGTGCCCCTGGGGCTGTTGAGCAAGGGTATGCACTATCGCCAGTCGGTCGACCTGAGCTTTCGCAGCCGCGGCCTGCAGCCCCATGCGGTGCTGGAAAGCGACTCCAGTTATCAACTGATCCAGGCGGCCTGCGCCGGCATGTGCTGCGCGATCATGCCGCTGGATTACGGCCTGGAAGGCCTGAGCGAGCACCTGCGCATCGTGCCGATCAGTGCTGCCAGTGTGCACGCACCGATCGGCTTGCTGCTGCGCCGAACCGAACCGCGTTCGGCGATTGCCGAGAAGTGCTTTGCCGAAGTTCAATCACTGCTCAACAGCGAATTGAAACCGGCGTAATCTTCGGCTGCCTGCCCACCGGTCAAAACCAGCAGACTAGCTGACCAGCGGCGCTTATGGCGTGACCTGATAACCCTTGCCCTGCAGGCAACTGGTGTAGGCCGAGGCACTGCTCGACGCAGTGCTGCGCCGGTCCTGACGGCGTTCCTGACGCTGGCGCGCACCACCCACCACAGCCCCGGCAGCAGCGGTCTCCTGCGCGCGGTTCTGCCGGTAGTCCTGCTTGACGTCATCGTCGACCCGGTCGTAGAGCTCGTCATGCTGACGGCCCCGCACCTCGGCGCCCGCCGCGCCGGCCGCGGCACCGACGGCAGCGCCGCGCACCCGGCCACCGACATGCGCCTCGCTGGTGGCCGAACTGGCCGCGATGTTATGGCAATCATTGATATCGATCTGTACCTGCTCGGCGCTCTGGCCCTTGATCGGCACCACGGTCTCGGCCCAACCCTGGGCGCACACAGCCGACAAAGCCAGGCACAGGCCAATGGATGGCAACCTGTTCATGATGGACTCCGGGGTAGCGGGCAGTAGAAACAGTGTAGCCGCCTTGCCGGAGCGGCGGCACGAGGAGTGGCCCGGCACCCTGGAGTACACTTGCACTCCGACGCATCAACCGTCTACCCCGCGACGACAGGCAGCGCCTGCTCTTCGGGGATTTTGACGAAAACACTGTACTTGCCGCCCTCCATCTCTTCGAAGGCAATCAGCTTTTCCACCAGCGCCTCGCTCAGCACTTTGCCGGCATTGAGCAAGAGCATGCCGTTGTCCGCATTGAGATTGCGCGCCAGGACCATGCCGCCGGCAAGCTCGCGGGTGGTCATGACCTTGACCGACGGATCGGCCAGGGTCACGTCACTGAGGAACTCGGCGCAGACTTTGACGAAATCCTCCACCAGCCCCGGGTCGTAGAGCTTGCCGGCGTATTTGCGGATGTACACCAGCGCTTCGTCGCTGTTCATGTGCCGCTCAAGGATCAAGCCGCGTTGCAGCTCGATGAAATCCACCGCCAGTTTCAACCAGCGCGCCCCCACTGGAATCGCTTCGCCCCTGAGGCGTGCGGGAAAGCCACTGCCATCCCAGCGCTCCTGATGATGAAGGATGATTCGCGCCGCTTCTTTCATCGGTTCCAGGGTCATCACCAGCGATTCGCTGTGTTTCGGGTAGGCCCGGTACAGGTCACGCTCGGTGTGCGGCAGCAGGTCTGCCGGGCAGGTCAGCATGCTGTCGTTCCAGCTCATCTTGCCGATGTTGTACAACGCCGCGGCCATGGTCAGGTCGCGGCTGCGACCTTCGTCCAGGCCGTGGCGGCTGCAGTACACGCGGATCAGCTCAATGACCTGGCGGTTGGTCTGCTTGGCCTTGGGCAGACGCAAGTTGGCCAGCAGCGAAAACACTTCCGTGCCGGTGACGTAGCTGCGCTTGAGTTCTTCGTACGCCAGGTCGAGCATGTCGGCGGTTTGCTGAAGCTCTGCGGTCCGCGCCGCGACGCGCTGTTCGAGGCTGGCGTTGAGCGCCCTGAGTTGCTGGTTCTGCTTCTGGGTCAGTTGCTCCAGGCGCCGCCGTTCGCTTTCCGAATGCTGGTAGGCCAGGGCCTGGCGCAGGGTCACCAGGAGTTCCTCGTCGTTCCAGGGTTTGCTGATGTAGCGGTGGATCCGGCCGTCGTTGATCGCCTTGGCGATGGTGTCCATGTCGGCATAACCGGTCAGCAGGATCCGCAAGGTCGCGGGAAAGCGCTGGTGGATGTGCGCCAGCAAGGTGGCGCCGTCCATGTTGGGCATGCGTGCATCGCTGATCACCAGGCTGACCGGGCGCTGTTCAAGCACTTCAAGGGCCTGGGCGCCGCTTTCGGCCAGCAACAGCTCGTAAGGCTGGCTGCGCAGCAGGCGGCGCAAGCTGTTGAGAATCGAGGCTTCGTCGTCGACCAGCAGCACGCTGGGTCTATCCGCTAGGGGTTCTTCCATGATCCCGTCCTTGTACCTTGGGCAAGCGCAACAACGCCTCAGCACAGGCTAGATGACATTTGCCGAAACGGTCGACCTTTGTGTCCGGGCTCGCGCGTCGGCATTTGCCTGACTATGCTGGCCCTGAAGGCATTCCATAAGCATTGCTACCAGGGAGGGTTGCCCGATGCACGTTTACTTGCCGGTTACGCGCGCCGTCGGAGCGTTGCGATGAGCCAGCCACTGACCGACATCAATCGCAGGATCCTGATCGTCGACGATACGCCGTCCATTCATGAGGACTTTCGCAAGATCCTCGGCGGCGGCTCCAGCGCCTTCGACGCACTGGGGGAAACCGAACACGCCCTGTTCGGCGCCACGCCGACGGCGTCGGCCCAGCCCTTCGTCCTCGACTCAGCCTTCCAGGGTGAGCAAGCGCTGGCCAAGGTCGAGGCGGCCCTGGACGCCCAGGCGCCTTATGCCATGGCCTTCATCGATATGCGCATGCCGCCTGGCTGGGACGGGCTGCAGACCATCGCACGGCTCTGGCAAGTCGATCCCAAATTGCAAGTCGCACTCTGCACCGCCTATTCCGACTATTCATGGGAAGACATCGCCGGCCAGCTGGATCTGGGCGACCGCCTGCTGATCCTGAAAAAGCCTTTCGATGCCATCGAGATCCGCCAGATGGCCAGCGCCCTCACGGTCAAATGGCAGATGACCGAACAGGCTGAACTCAAGGCCGAACGCTTGGAGCAGGCAGTCGAAGCGCGCACCCGGGAGCTGGCCGATGCCAACATCATCGTGCAGAACAGCCCGACCATTCTTTACCGGCTCAGGGGCGAGCCGCCATTCGCCCTGATGTACATCTCGCACAACATCACCAAGTTCGGTCACTCGGCAACCCAGCTGGTCGGCAGTGCGGATTGGGCCAGCACCCTGGTGCATGCCGATGACCTGGGCAAGCTCGACGAGGCCATGGTGCGGGTACTGGACCGTGATGCCGCCGCAGCCTCCATCGAGTTTCGCCTGCGCACCGCCGATGGCGGCCTGCGCTGGGTCGAGAACCGCTACATCCCGGTACGCAACGCCCAGGGCCAACTGGTGGAAATCGAAGGCATCATCCTCGACATCACCGAGCGCCGCCTGGCCGAAGAGAACCTCGCCCTGATGGCCCGCACTGACGGCCTCACCGGCCTTGCCAACCGGGCCACCCTGATTGAGCGCCTGCACCAGGCGTTTGCCGCCGCCAGACGGGGTGCAACGCCATTCGCGATGTTCTACCTGGACCTGGATCATTTCAAACGGATCAACGACACCCTGGGCCATCCGATCGGTGACCTGTTACTGCAGGAAGCGGCACGACGCATCCGCGCCTGCACCCGCGAGAGCGATGTGGTCGCCCGCCTCGGTGGCGACGAGTTCGCCATTGTGCAACTGGACGTGGACGAGCCGACCCACTGCGCCGCCCTTGCCGGTAAGGTCCGCGATGCCCTGGCCCAGCCCTACCAGCTGGACAACAATGCCGTGCGCCTGTCGACCAGCATCGGCATCAGCCTGTACAGCCACCAGTGCCTGAGCGCCGATAGCTTGCTGGCACAAGCGGACATGGCCTTGTACCGGGCCAAGGAAAAAGGCCGCAACCAGTCCCAGTTCCATAGCGAAGAGATCACCCGCGAAGTCACCGAGCGGGTCACCCTGGCCAACGACCTCAAACAGGCGCTGGAGCGCGATGAACTGCAGTTGCAGTTCCTGCCGGAGGTCGACCTGAGTAATGGCAAGGTGCTCGGTATGGCCGCCCGGGTGCGCTGGCTGCACCCCGAGCGCGGCTGGCTGGCCCCCGAGGTGTTCATGCCGGCGGCCGAAAAAACCGGCGTCAGCATTGCCCTTGGCCATTGGCTGCTGGACCAGGCGTGTCGGCAGATGCGCCAGTGGCATGACCTGGGTATCGCGCCACCGTTGATCGCCTTGAAGGTCTCGTTGACCCAGCTCAAGTCTGGTGCCGACCTGATCTACGACGTATTGCGCACCACCGCTCGCTGGAGCCTCTGCCCCTGGGAGTTGCGCTTCGACGTCACCGAGGCGACCTTGGCGCAAACCAAATGGACCCACAACGATATTCTCCCCCGGCTTTGCGAACTGGGGGTGACGATCGCCATCGACAATTTTGGCAGCGAGTATTCCTCGTTCGACTACCTCAAGACCTACCGGGTCAACCACCTCAAGCTGGCGCCGCAATTGCTCGACAGTGCCAGCAACGACCCTGATTGCGCACAGACGTTACGCGCCATCATCAACTTTGCCCGTGACGTCGGCATCGGCATCATCGCCGACCGGCAAGCCTTGCCGCAGGTGCCTGATGGTCTCGGTAGCGAGCCTGCCCAACCGCTCGGCCATACCTTGAGCCAGTGCCTCGACAGCGCCCAGGCACTGGCGCTGCTGAAACTCGACAGCGCGCAACTGATGCAGGTAAAGCGATGAGCCCGCTCAGCCAGCCGGCCAACCGGCGAATCCTGATCATTGACGATACCCCGGCAATCCATCAGGACTTTCGCAAGATCCTCAGCCCCGAACCGATGGGCGTTGATTCGCTGGAAGATACCACGGCGCTGCTGTTCGGCTCACCTGCCCGGCAACGCCTGAACTTCGAACTCGATTCCGCTTACCAGGGCGAAGAAGCGCTGAAACTGGTCACCCGTGCACGCGCGCAAGGCCGGCCCTACGCCATGGCATTCGCCGATATGCGCATGCCGCCCGGCTGGGATGGCTTGCAAACCGTCAAGGCCTTGTGGAAGGCCGACCCGCACCTGCAGATTGCGCTGTGCACCGCGTTCTCGGACTACTCCTGGGACGAGCTGGCCGAGCACATCGAGTTCGGCGACCAGTTGCTGATTCTGAAAAAGCCCTTCGACAGCCTGGAAATCCGCCAGATGGCCAATGCCCTGAGCTGGAAGTGGCAACTGGCCCAGGACGCCACGCGCAAGCTGCATGATCTGCAACGCACCGTCGAGGAGCGGGTGCAGGAGCTGTTGCAGGTGTCCCGCCTGCTGCACTACGACGCGCTTACCGGTCTGCCCAACAGCACCCTGCTCGGCGACCGCCTGACCCAGCATCTGTTGCAGGCGCGTCGTCACGAGCGCAAGGCCGCGGTGATGTTCCTCGGCATGGACCGTTTCAAGCGAATCAACAACGCCCTTGGCCATCCGGTCGGCGATGAAGTACTCAAGCAGGTCGCTGCCCGGCTGACCAGCAGCGTACGCGAATCGGACTCGGTGTTCCGCTACGGCGCCGATGAATTCGTGGTCATCCTCAGTGATATCGTGCATCCGCAGCAGCCCCAGAGTGTTGCCGAAAAGCTCCTGGCCTCGATCAGCCTGCCCCATGCCCTGTCGGGCCACGACCTGACGGTGACCGCGAGCATGGGTATCAGCCTTTATCCCGATGACGGCAGCGACCCGGTGATGCTGATCAAGAAAGCCGAGACCGCGATGCGCAACGTCAAGGACAACGGCCCCAACGATTTCAACTTTTTCATCGACGACATGAACCTGCGCGCCCGCCGCCAGCAGTCACTGGAAAGCGGCCTGCGCCTGGCCCTCAAGCGCAATGAGTTTGTCCTGCATTATCAACCCAAGGTGGACTTGCGTCGCGGCACCATCGTCGGTGCCGAGGCGCTGATACGCTGGCAACGCCCTGGCCACGGTTGGGTGTACCCCGACGATTTCATTCCGGTGGCCGAAGACTGCGGCCTGATCATTGCCCTCAGCCAGTGGGTGCTACGCCAGGCCTGTGCCCAGGCTCGCGCATGGCAAGCGCAAGCCATGGCGCCACTGAGCGTTTCCGTGAACGTCTCGGCCATCGACTTTCGCCAGCGCGGCTTTGTCGACAATCTCGCCGAGGTCCTCAACGACAGCGGCCTTGACCCATCGCTGCTCGAGCTGGAAATCACCGAAAGCGTGTTGATGCACAACGTCGATGCCACGGTCGTCACCCTGCAGGCGATCAAGCAACTGGGCGTGCGCCTGGCCATCGATGACTTCGGTACCGGTTACTCCAGCCTCAGCTACCTGCAGAAATTCCCCGTCGATGTGTTGAAGATCGACAAGTCCTTTGTCCGCGAGATGGGCAGCGACAACAACGATGCCCGGCTGGTCAGCAGCATCATCAGCCTGGGCAAGAACCTGAACCTGAACGTTATCGCCGAAGGGATCGAAACCGCCGAGCAACTGCGCCTTCTCAAGGCCCAGGACTGCGAGCAAGGCCAGGGCTACCTCTTCAGCAAACCGCTTGACCCTGTAGCGTTTGCCCGTTTGCTGCTCGTCGCCGGACAGCGCATCGAACCCCACGATTGAGAGTACATGGATGGCACACTTGCTCCCCTTGCTGGTATTGGCAACAACCCTTGGCAGCAGCGCCGTGAGCCTGGCACAAAGCGTTGGCGGCCCCCTCATGCCACTGCCGGCGCTACCGCACGTGGCCGCCGAACGGGTCGAGTTGGGCCGCAAGCTGTTCTTCGATCCCCGTCTGTCGAGCAACAACAACTTGTCCTGCGCCAGTTGCCATCAACTCGACCACGGCGGCGCCGATCGTTTGCCGCACTCGCTCGGCGTCGATGGCAAACCCTTGCCGGTCAACACGCCCAGCGTGTTCAACGCCGCGCTGAATTTTCGCCAGTTCTGGGATGGCCGCGCGCAAACCCTGGAGCAGCAAGCACACCTGGTGGTGCAAAGCCCGACTGAAATGGGCAGCGACTGGACGACAGTGGTGCAACGCATTGCCGCCGACCCGCAGTACCGCAGCGGCTTTGCCCAGGCCTACAGCGATGGTGTGAGCGAGCACAGCATCCAGAATGCCCTGGCCACCTTCCAACGCACCTTGCTCACCCCCGGCTCGCGCTTCGACCGCTACCTGCAAGGCAACACCGAGATCCTCACAACCGAAGAAAAATACGGTTATCAGCGCTTTCAGGAGTACGGCTGCATCGCCTGCCACCAGGGGGTGAACATCGGCGGCAACATGTTCCAGAAGTTCGGTGTGCTGGGTGACTACTTCAAAGACCGCGGCAACCCGACCGAGGCGGACCTGGGGCGCTACAACGTCACCGGCGAGGACGACGACCGGCATGTGTTCAAAGTGCCCAGCCTGCGCAATGTCGCGGTCACCGCACCGTACTTTCATGACGGCTCGGCGCCGACCCTGGAAGCGGCGGTCGATGTCATGTTCCGCTACCAGCTCGGGCGCACGCCAAGCGCCGAAGACAAGGCGCTGATTGTCCAGTTCCTCAAGACCCTGACCGGTGAATGGGAGGGCAAGCCATTATGAGACTGACCCACCGACGCGGTTTGCTCCTGCTGGGCGCCAGTGCGGCGCTGCTGGCCTCAGTCCTGGTGTACCTGTACTTCATGTCCAAGGCCGACGAAACACAAAACTACGCCCAGGCGCGCGACCTTGTCCGGCAGATCAAGCAGTACAACTCCCAATGGGAAAACGAGATCCTCAAGGCGCGCATCACCATCAGCCACAACTATGATCCGCTGGTGTCGCCGCTGGTGGAGATGACCCGCTTGTGGCAAGCGTTCGAGACCGCAGAGGCCCTGCATGGCCAAAGCGACACACCCGCCTGGCGCACGGCCCATGCCGACTACCAGGATGCGCTGACGCAGAAGTCCCGGCTGGTGGAGCAGTTCAAGTCGCATAACGCCGTGCTGCGCAATTCCCTGGCCTTCTTGCCGACCGCCGAAGATGGTATCCAGGCCCAGCTGGGGCAGCTTGCCGATGCCGACAAACTGCGCCTGCACAACATCGCCACCGACACCTACGACCTGATGCTCAGCAGCCTCGAATTCGCCCAGATGACCACCGACGACAAGGCCGCCGACATACTGGTCGGGCTGAACAAGCTGGCCATCAACAAAGACCGCCTGCCCATCGAGTTCCACGCCCCCATCGATATCCTCAGCAACCACATCGCCTTGATCCTTCGCGAGCAACCCAGGGTCAACCAGTTGCTTGAACAGATCGAGGCGGTGCCGGTGGCGGTACGCCTGGACGACATCACCTTGATGCTTGATCGCGACGAGCGCGCCGTGGCCCTGGTCGACCAGCAGTACCATTTCTACCTGCTGGTGTTCTCCACCCTGCTGGTCCTGCTGCTGATCTACATGGCCATACGCCTGATGCGCAGCTTTAGCGAGATCAACCGGGTCAACCGCGCCCTGCTCAGTGCCAACGACGAGCTCGAGCAGCGGGTCGAGGAACGCACCCGCCAGCTCAAGGACACCCAGAGCGAACTGCTCGATACCGCACGCCAGGCCGGCATGGCGGAAATCGCCACCAACGTTCTGCATAACGTCGGCAACGTGCTCAACAGCGTGAATATTTCCGCCGACCTGGTGACCCGCAAGCTGCGCACCAGCAAGGCCCTGGGCCTGGGCAAGGCCATGCAGCTGATCAATGAGCACCCCGACGACCTGGGGCGTTTCCTCAGTGAAGACGCCAAAGGCAAAATGCTCCCTGGCTACCTCAACCAGCTGGTCGAGGCGATCAGCCTTGAACAGAAGGAAATAGCCGACGAGCTGACCCAGTTGAGCAAGAGCGTCGATCACATCAAGGACATCGTCGCCACCCAGCAGTCCTATGCCGGGGCCAGCACGTTGCTGGAGCCGCTAGAGGTCAGCACATTGCTCGAAGACGCCCTGCGCATGAACGCCGGCGCCCTCACCCGCCACCACGTCACGGTGCTCAAGGAATACGACGAGGTGCCGCGGATCATGGGGGACAAACACCGCCTGCTGCTGATTCTGATCAACCTGATCAGCAACGCCAAGTACGCCATGTCGGACGTGTGCAACCACGCCCGCAACATGACCCTGGGGGTAAAACGGCTCGATGACGACACCCTGCAGATCAGCGTCACCGACGAAGGCGAAGGTATCGCCCCGGAAAACATCACGCGGATCTTTGCCCACGGTTTTACCACCCGTAAGGAAGGCCATGGCTTCGGCCTGCACAGTTGCGCCCTGGCCGCGCTGGAAATGAACGGCCATCTGCTTGCCTACAGCGACGGGCCTGGCAAGGGTGCCCGTTTCGTCCTGCAAATCCCGTTGATAATCGCCGAAGGTGAATCATGTCCGAGCCCTGCAACCGGCGCATCCTGCTGATCGATGATACGCCGGCGATCCATGACGATTTTCGCAAGATCCTGGCGCCGCAATCCGCCCTCAACACCGATCTCGATGCCCTGGAAAGCGCCCTGTTCGGCGAAACGCCCAAGGCCGCCGCCACCGTGTTCGAACTCGATTCGGCCTATGGTGGCCAGGAAGGCCTGGGCAAACTGCTCGAGGCAGCGAGCCGCCAGCGCCCCTATGCCCTGGCCTTCGTCGACATGCGCATGCCCGATGGCTGGGATGGCGCGCAGACCATTGAAGCGCTGTGGCAGCACGACCCGTTGCTGCAGGTGGTGGTGTGCACGGCCTACTCGGACTATTCCTGGGATGAACTGCTCGACCGTCTGAACGGCCATGACCGCCTGCTGATCCTGAAGAAGCCGTTCGACAACATCGAAGTCTTGCAGATGGCCAACACCCTCACCACCAAGTGGGAAATGACCGCCCGTGCCCAGTTGCAGATGAACGAACTGGAACAGCGCGTCGAGCAGCGCACCCTGGCCCTGACCCAGGCCAGCGCCGCCCTGCAGCGCGAAATCGACGAGCGCAAGCTGCTGGAAAGCCAGCTGGTGCAATCGGAAAAACTCGCGTCGCTGGGCCAGCTGGCTGCAGGTGTCGCCCATGAGGTCAACAATCCGATCGGCTTCGTCTCCTCCAATCTGGGCGCACTGGACGAGTATTTCAGCCGCTTGCAGGACATGCTCCAGGCCTACCGCGAGGCGGAAACGGCCATCGACCCGACAACACTCAGCGCGGGCCTGGCAGAACTGCGCACCGAGATCGAACTGGACTACATCCTCGATGACATCCCGCTGCTGATCCGCGAGTCCAAGGACGGCATCAGCCGTGTCGGACGAATCGTCAAAGACCTCAAGGACTTCTCCCGGGTGGACTCGAACCATGACTGGCAATGGGCCGACCTGCAGCAGGGGATCGACTCGACCCTGAACATCGTTGCCAGCGAATTGAAGTACAAGGCTGATGTGATCAAAGACTATGGGCTAATGCCGGAGGTCGAGTGCCTGCCCTCGCAAATCAACCAGGTGATCATGAACCTGGTGGTCAACGCCGCCCAGGCCATAGGCCCGGAGCGCGGCACCATCACCTTGCGTACCGGCTGCGATGGCGAGCAGGTGTGGATCGAAGTGGCCGACACCGGCAGTGGCATTGCCGCCGACAGCCTGCAAAAGATCTTCGACCCCTTCTACACCACCAAGCCGGTTGGCCAGGGTACGGGGCTGGGATTGTCGCTGTCCTACGGCATCATCAAGCGCCATCGAGGGGAAATCCGTGTGCACAGCGAGCTCGGTGCCGGCACTACATTCAGGATCGAGCTGCCAATACGTCAGGTGCGGGCGGCCTAGTTCTGCAGCACTGGCCTCATCGCGGGTCAAGCCCGCTCCCACAGTGGATCTGTGTACGCCGGACTTGTGGGAGCTGGCCTTGCCAGCGATCGAGCGCGCAGCGGTCGTAATCCAGACGACACTTGATGTGCTGGTTGTACTGGCCTCATCGCCGGCAAGGCCAGCTCCCACAGAGGTCGTAATCCAGGCAACACTTGATGTGCTGGTTGTACTGGCCTCATCGCTGGCAAGGCCAGCTCCCACAGAGGTCGTAATCCAGGCAACACTTGATGTGCTGGTTGTACTGGCCTCATCGCCGGCAAGCCAGCGCCCACAGGTCGCACATTTGCACACCATCAATGAAACGGGAAGATGTAGTTCATCCACGCCGCCATGCGCAGGAGGATCTTGCGCATCGTGGCAATATGCGGAAAGTGCTTGCTGTACAGCGCTGCCTGGCCATAGGCACCGCCCGGCATCTGCTTGGCGTACTGGGCGAACGCCGGATCGTCGATCTCGATGATCACCGGCACGCGCCCGGGCGGGGGCGAGCCGGTGAAGCTGACCAGGTTGCCGGAGGGCTGCACCTGACCCTCGCCAATCACCGCGATGACATTCTTGACCCGGCCGCGAAAGACCTTGCCCGGAATGCCGTCGAAGGCCACTTCCGCTTCATCGCCCGGCACCAGGCGCAACAGGCTGTTCTGGCGCATCCAGGCGGCGAAGTATTGGCCTTCGTCAGGGATGAATACCATTGACGGGCGCAGCGGCAAGGCACTTGCCATCATCCCCGTGCGCAGCGATACATGGGTGACGTAACCCTTGCTCGGCGCCCGCACCACGGTACTGTCGAGTTCGAACTGGGCGTTGTCCAGTTGTGCCTGCAGGTCGTCGACCCGGGCGATGGCCGCTTCCTGTTCGCGGCGGGTACCGAAATTGCGCTTGATCAGCTCGTTGATGCGATACAGGTCGCCCCTGGCGGCGATGATCTGCGCCTTGAGCGAGCGCACACGGTGCTCGAACGGCGTCGGATCAATGCGAAACAACACATCGCCCTTCTCCAGCGGTTGGTTACCTTTGACCGGCACCTCGATCACCTGGCCAGTCACCACCGGGATCACCGGCACCGAGACGAAATAGGACCGCGCGACCTCCGAATACGGGTGGTTGTAGTTCATGGTGAAGATCAGGGCGCCAATCATGACGATGCCGCCGAGCACCGCAGTGGGCACCGTCCATTTGTTCAGCGGGATGCGAAACAGCTTGAAAATCGCCACGCAGATCGCGGCGTAGGTGAGGATCAGCAGCAGGTCCATGGCTCAGATGCCTTCGCCGGCATCGACAGTGGCGGATGTTCCCTCGAGGCGGGCGATGCGCTGCTGCAGCTCGACCACCTGTTGCTCCAGGCGCAGCACATGGCTTTGCGGCGACTTGCCGTCGCCAAACCCCCAGCCGCGATCTTCACGATAGAGCATCGCCCAGATCCACAAGAACGGCCACAGCGCATGCAGGGTGAACAGGCTGACCCAGCCAGTGGCGTGGATCGCATCCTGATGCGGGTGGTTGCGGTGCACGGCGATTTCATAAGGGATGTCGTGCAACACGATGACCCCGTAGAACAGCACCAGGCCGACGAAAATCAGCAAACCCAAGGCGAAGTAATCGAGCATGATTGCTTTCCGGCGCAGCGCTGTGAGCAGTGGCTTGAGTGTAGTTCACCCAACGCCCAGGCAACGGGCAGGCCACGCATACCGTTGGTCGAGCCACACGGCCAGCTCGCGGGAGGCTGGACTAGGCTCAGTTCACTTTCGACTGGAGAGCGCTCCATGTCATTGGCTGAAGAACAGAAGCTTGCACGCCGAAAGGAAACCCTGCTGTTCGTGTTTCTGATTGTCTGCCTGTTCCCCTTGCTCTCGGTTGCCATTGTCGGCAGCTACGGCTTTCTCGTCTGGTTTTACCAACTCCTCTATGGCCCGCCCGGCCCGCCCAGCGGATAACCCGCGCGCGCAGACTCCTGGAGCCAGCCCATGGATGAAGCCCTGCACATTGCCAGCCTGGTGGTACATGCCCGCCCTGAACTGTTCGAGGCGGTGAAAGCCAACCTGCGCCTGCTCGACAACCTCGAACTGCACCAGCAAAGCGCCGCCGGCAAGGTGGTGGTGGTGCTTGAGGCGGTTGATGAGCAGCAGATCCTGCAACGCATCGAGCAGATCAACAGCATGCCCGGCGTGCTCAACGCTGCCCTGATCTACCACGAACTCCTCGCCCCAGAAGGAGACTGCCCGTGAGCATGACCCGCCGTGAGTTTGCCAAGGCCCAGGCCGCTGCCATTGCCGCCGCTGCGGCCGGCCTGCCGATCTTTACCTCCGCCAGCAACCTGGTGACCGAGGCCGACATGGTCACCCTGAACTGGAACAAGGCGCCCTGCCGCTTTTGCGGCACCGGCTGCAGCGTGATGGTCGCCACCCGCGACAATCGCGTGGTGGCCACCCATGGCGACGTCAAGGCCGAGGTCAATCGCGGCTTGAACTGCGTCAAGGGCTACTTTCTGTCGAAGATCATGTACGGCAACGACCGCCTGACCCAGCCGTTACTGCGCATGCGCAACGGCCAGTACGACAAGCAGGGCGAATTCCAACCGATCAGCTGGGACAAGGCCTTCGAGATCATGGCCGCCAAGTACAAGGAAGCGCTGAAAAACAAGGGCCCGCAAGCGATCGGCATGTTCGGCTCCGGGCAATGGACGGTATGGGAAGGCTATGCCGCCAACAAGTTGATGAAAGCCGGCTTTCGCAGCAACAACATCGACCCCAATGCCCGCCACTGCATGGCCTCGGCGGTGATGGGCTTCATGCGCACCTTCGGCATGGACGAACCCATGGGCTGCTACGACGACATCGAAGCCACCGACGCCTTCGTGCTCTGGGGCTCGAACATGGCCGAGATGCACCCGATCCTCTGGAGCCGGGTCACCGACCGCCGCCTGAGCCAGCCTCAGGTCAAGGTGGCGGTGCTGTCGACCTTCGAGCACCGCAGTTTTGACCTGGCCGACATCCCCATGGTGTTCAAGCCGCAGACCGACCTGCTGATCCTCAATTACATCGCCAACCACATCATCGAAAGCGGCGCGGTGAACAAGGACTTCGTCAGCAAGCACACCCGCTTTGCCCAGGGTGCCGATGACATCGGCTACGGCCTGCGCGCCGACGACCCACGGGAAGCCAAGGCCAAGAACGCCGACAAGGCCAATACCTGGAGCGATATCGACTTCGAGCAGTTCGCCGCGTTCGTGCGGCCTTATACCCTGGAGCGCACGGCCAAGGAGTCGGGCGTGCCAGCGGAGCGCCTCAAGGCGCTGGCCGAGCTGTACGCCGCCCCCAAGCGCAAGGTGGTGTCGTTCTGGACCATGGGCTTCAACCAGCACACCCGCGGGGTGTGGGCCAACAACCTGATCTACAACATCCACCTGCTCACCGGCAAAATCAGCGAGCCAGGCAACAGCCCCTTCTCGCTCACCGGGCAACCCTCGGCCTGCGGCACCGCCCGCGAGGTGGGGACCTTCTCGCACCGTTTGCCCGCTGACCTGGTGGTGACCAACCCCAAGCACCGCGCCACCGCCGAGACGATCTGGAAACTGCCCGCCGGCACTATTCAGGAAAAGGTCGGTTTTCACGCAGTGCAACAGAGCCGCATGCTCAAGGACGGGGTGCTCAACGTCTACTGGACCCAGGCCAGCAACAACATGCAGGCCGGGCCCAACATCATGCAGGAGGTGCTGCCGGGCTGGCGCAAGCCGGAGAACTTCGTGATTGTCTCGGATGTGTACCCGACCGTGTCTGCCCAGGCCGCCGACCTGATCCTGCCCAGTGCCATGTGGGTGGAGAAGGAAGGCGCCTTTGGCAATGCCGAACGCCGCACCCAGTTCTGGCATCAACTGGTGAGCGCACCGGGCGAGGCCCGTTCGGACCTGTGGCAACTGATGGAGTTTTCCAAGCGCTTTACCACCGACGAGGTCTGGCCCGCCGAGTTACTGGCCAAGGCACCGGAGTACAAGGGCAAGACCCTGTTCGAGGTGCTGTATAAAAATGGCCAGGTCGATCAGTTCCCGGTCGAGCAGCTGGAAGCCGGCTACCAGAACGATGAAGCCAAGGCCTTTGGTTTCTACCCGCAAAAAGGCCTGTTCGAAGAATACGCCCAGTTTGGCCGTGGCCACGGCCATGACCTGGCCGCCTTCGACCGCTACCACAGCGAGCGCGGCCTGCGCTGGCCGGTGGTCGACGGCAAGGAAACCCGCTGGCGCTACCGCGAGGGCCACGACCCGTATGTCGAGCCAGGCAGCGGCGTGCAGTTCTACGGCTACCCGGACAAGAAGGCGATCATCTTCGCCCTGCCCTATGAGCCGCCGGCCGAAGCGCCGGATGCCGAGTACCCGTTCTGGCTCAGCACCGGCCGGGTACTTGAGCACTGGCACACCGGGACCATGACCCAGCGCGTCGAAGAGCTGTACAAGGCAGTGCCCGATGCCCTGGTGTACATGCACCCGGACGACGCCAAGGCCCTGAATGCACGACGTGGCAGCGAAGTGAAACTGGTCAGCCGGCGCGGCGAGATCCGCGCGCGGATCGAAACCCGTGGCCGCAACAAGCCGCCACGCGGGCTGGTGTTCGTGCCGTTCTTCGATGCCAACAAGCTGATCAACAAGGTCACCCTGGACGCCACCGACCCGATCTCCAAGCAAACCGACTACAAGAAATGCGCCATACGCATCGAGCTGATCAGCGTGGCCTGAGGAGAACCGTCATGCCCATTCGCAGCCTGCCCTTGCTGATGTTCGCGGTCATCGGCCTGGTGGTCGCCGCCGAGGTCGACTACCCACTCGATGCGCCGGGCCCGGACGGCCGCCGCCCTGGCGGGACCCTGACCCAGAGCCTGCCGGCGCCGCCGCTGGCCAACGACGAGAACAAGGACTTCAAGCGCGAACGCAACTACCCCGACCAGCCGCCGACCATCCCCCATACCATTCGCGGCTATCAGGTCGATATCAACGGCAACAAGTGCCTGTCCTGCCACAGCCGCGCCAACAGTGCGCGCAGCCAGGCGACCATGATCAGCATCACCCATTACATGGACCGCGACGGCCAGGCGCTGGCAGCGGTGTCGCCACGGCGCTACTTCTGCACCCAGTGCCACGTGGTGCAAAAAGAGGTGCAGCCGCTGGTAGGCAACCACTTCGAAACCATCGACAAGCTGCTGCAAGACGACGCCAACGCCGCGCAAAAACCCTGAGGATGCGCCATGCGAGCACTGTTCAGGTTGTTCAAGGAATACTGGAGCATTCTCTGGCGCCCGAGCGTTTACTACAGCTTGGGGTTTCTGACCCTGGGCGGGTTCATTGCCGGGATCATCTTCTGGGGCGGCTTCAACACCGCGCTGGAGCTGACCAACAGCGAAAAATTCTGCACCTCCTGCCATGAGATGCGCGACAACGTGTTTGTCGAACTCAAGGACACCATCCACTACAGCAACCGCTCCGGCGTGCGCGCCAGTTGCCCGGACTGCCATGTGCCGCACGAGTGGACGCACAAGATCGCGCGCAAGATGCAGGCTTCCAAAGAGGTGTGGGGCAAGCTGTTCGGCACCATCGACACCCGCGAGAAATTCCTCGCCCACCGCCGCGAACTGGCCGAACACGAATGGGCGCGGCTCAAGGCCAACGACTCACGGGAGTGCCGCAACTGCCACAACTTCGAGTTCATGGACTTCACCCGCCAGAGCAAGCGCGCGGCGGCCATGCACTCGACCTCGCTGGCCAGTGGGCAGGCGACCTGCATCGATTGCCACAAGGGCATCGCTCATAAACTGCCGGACATGCGTGGGGTGCCGGGTTGGTAACTCACCCAAGGGATTGAACTCCCAGGCAGCAGCGCGCCACACTGGCCTCATCGCGGGTCAAGCCCGCTCCCACAGGTTAGGTGTACACACATCCATTGTGGGAGCTGGCTTGCCAGCGATGAGGCCGGTACAGCCAACACATCAGGCGGTGTCTGGATTACGAACGCCGGCAAGCCCGCTCCCGCAGTGGTTAAAAAATCCGCAGGCCCGCGCCTGCGCCGACTATATTGAGCTAGTCACCGCCCGCAGCCAGAGCGCGCGCCATGCTGGATACCCATCAGCTGATCATCTGCGAACATTGCGACTGCGTGTACCAGAAGGCCAGCCTCGGCAAGCACCAGAAAGCCCTGTGTCAGTGCTGCGGCGCCGTGCTGCAGCGCTATAACGGCCTGAGCGTACAGCAACGCCTGGCCCTGAGCGTCACCGCGCTGATCCTCTGGGTGTTCGCCAACTTCTACCCGATCATGAGCATCAGCCTCAAAGGCCTGCACAACAGCGCCACCCTGTGGGATTCGGTCAGGGCCCTGGCCACCGGGCCCATCACCTTCATCGCCCTGGTGGCGGCGATCTCGATCATCATCGCCCCGGTGTTCCAGTTGCTGTTGTTGATCTGGGTGCTCGGCTTTGCCCTGGCCGGCGGCCGCGCCCCAGGCTTCAGCCTGTGCATGCGCTGGCTGGAAACCCTGCGCCCGTGGAGCATGCTCGAAGTGTGCCTGCTCGGCGCCATGGTCGCGGTGTTCAAGCTGGCCGGCATGCTCGATGTGCTGCCGGGCATCGGCCTGCTGGCCCTGGCAGCCCTGAGCCTGCTGATATTGCGCATCGCCGGGCGCGATATACGCGAACTCTGGGACCTGCTGCCATGAACCGCCCGCCGCGCGCCGCCGAGCTCAACCTGGTGCTCTGCCACGCCTGCGGCATGGCCTGCGACAACAGCAACCAGCCGCACGCGTGCGAGCGCTGCGGCGCCCCGCTGCATGCGCACAAGCCCGATTCCCTGGCCCGCACCTGGGCCTACCTGATCGCCTCGCTGGTGCTCTACATCCCCGCCAACCTGCTACCGGTGATGAACACCACGTTGTTCGGCAGCGGCGCCGACAGCACCATCATGAGCGGGGTCATGGAGTTCTGGGAACACGGTGCCTGGGACATCGCCCTGATCATTTTCATTGCCAGCATCGCCGTGCCGGCAACCAAGTTCGTCGCCCTGGCCCTGCTGCTGATCACCGTGCAGCGCCAGAGCACCTGGGCGCAGACGCAACGGGCACGTCTGTACCGCTTCGTCGAGCTGATCGGCTACTGGTCGATGCTCGATGTGCTGGTGGTCGCCCTGGTGGCGGCGCTGGTCAAGTTCCAGGCCCTGGGCGACATCGCGCCACGCCCGGGCATTCTGTTTTTCGGCATGGTGGTGGTGCTGACCATGCTGGCGGCAATGAGTTTCGACCCTAGACTGATCTGGCAGCGCGACAAGGAGCAGGCCGATGACTGATACCCGCCAAGACAGCCCACAACCCGGCCAGCCCGGGGTCAAGACCCGCCGTTTCAGCATCTCGCTGGTGTGGATCGTGCCGCTGGTGGCGGTGCTGGTGGGCTTGTCGCTGGTGGTGCACAACGTCATGCAGCAAGGCCCGACCATCGAGATCACCTTCAAGACCGGTCAGGGCCTGGAAGCCAACAAAACCGCGGTCAAGTACCGCAATGTGGTGATCGGCCAGGTCACCGCCGTGGAGTTGAGCAAGGACCAGAAGAGCGTCACCGCCACAGTCAAGCTGGTCAAGCAGGCCGAAAATTTCACCCGTGAAGACGCCAAGTTCTGGGTGGTGCGCGCGCGCATCGGCGCCGGCGGTGTGTCGGGTATCGATACCTTGCTGTCCGGCGACTTCATCGGCGCCGACTCCGGCGAATCCACTACCCGTGCCAAGGCCTTCATTGGCCTGGAGTCGCCTCCGCCGATTACCTACGGCGAGCCGGGCAAGCGCTTTTTCCTGCACGCCAGCGATCTCGGTTCGCTGGGGGTCGGCTCGCCGGTGTACTACCGCAAGATTCCGGTCGGCCAGGTAGTGGCCTACAGCCTCGACGAGAACGGCAAAGGGGTCAGTATCGAGGTGTTCATCAACGCGCCCAACGATGCCTTCGTCACCGACAACACCCGGTTCTGGAACGCCAGCGGTGTCGATGTCGAAGTCGGCGCCAACGGCTTTGCCTTTCGCACCGAGTCGCTGTCGTCGGTGATCGTCGGCGGTATCGCCTTTCGTGCCCCGGACTACAGCCCCGACGATCAGGTGGCCGCCGAAGACCGCCAGTTCGAGCTGTTCGACGACCGCGCCCGAGCCCTCGCCCCGCCCCATGGCAAGGCACAGTACCTGAGCCTGCGCTTCGACCAGGCCCTGCGCGGCCTCAAGGTCGGTGCCCCGGTGGAATTCCTCGGGGTGGAAATCGGCTCGGTGGTTTCGGTGAACCTCGACTTCGACGTCGAAAAACGCACCTTCCCGGTCAATGTCGGCATCGTCATCTACCCGCAACGCCTGGGCCGGGCCCACACCAAGCTGCTCAAGGCACTGAACCACGACCCCGACGACGAAAAGGCCGCCGCGCAATTGCTCGGCTCCTTCGTCGACAACGGCCTGCGCGCCCAGGCCCGCAGCGGCAACCTGCTCACCGGGCAGCTGTACATCGCCCTGGATTTCGACCCCAAGGCGCCCAAGGTGGTGTTCGACCCCACAGCCCGACCGATTACCATCCCTACCGTACCGGGTAGCCTGGAGCAACTGCAGGAGCAGTTCCAGGCCATGATCGAAAAGCTCAACCGCCTGCCGCTCGAGCGCATCGCCAACAACCTCGACGCCAACCTGGTGGAATTGCGCAAAAGCTTGCAGCAGTTCAACAGCCGCACCTTGCCGGGCGTCCAGGGCACCTTGCAGGAAGTCAGCAAGACCCTGCAGTCGGCCAACTCGACCCTGGCCGAGGACTCGCCGCAGCGCGAGCAACTGACCCAGACCCTCGACGAGCTGGGGCGCATGTCGCGCTCGCTGCGCGAGTTGGCCGATTACCTGGGGCGCAATCCTGAATCGCTGCTGCGCGGCCGGCCCAAGGATGCACCCGCTGACTCGCTGAAACCTTCGTCGCGCAATTGACCGCAGGAGCACACCCATGGCGCATGCCTCCCCGTTTGCAGTGTTGAGCCTGGCGGTGTTGCTGGCCGCCTGCCGCAGCGACCCAATCCACTACCACACGCTGATCCCGCAGCAACCGGTGCCAGCCAGCAGCGTCGATGTACAGCTGGAGCAGGTCAGCGTGCCGCCCCAGGTCGATCGGCCGCAGGTAGTGATTCGCCAGGGCAACAGCGGCCTGGCGATCCTCGAGACCGAGTGGTGGGGCGCAAGCCTTGCCGACGAGTTGCGCAATGCCCTGGTCAACCAGTTCGTCAGCAGCACTGCCCAGCCGCGCCTGGGCTTGCGCGTGGAGGTCCAGCGCTTTGACTCGGTGCCAGGGCAATACGCCCTGTTCGATGCCCGCTGGCGCTTGCGTGCCGGCAACGCGGTGCTGAACTGCCGCAGCGTGATCCAGACTCCGGCCGGCGCCAGTATCGACGAACTGGTGCTGGCCCATCAACAGAACCTCAAGCGTTTCACCGAACTGGTCAGCCAGGCGGCCCGCGGCGGTGCCAGCCGTTGCCCGGCCGTTCACTGAAACCCGCTCGCCTGCCCGAGGGCTCACTCATGGCCAACAATCGCCCGGTTCACCTGGGCACTGCCCGGGAACTGCTCGACGTGCTGATCCGCGCCGGGCTGATCGCCGTGCTGGTGCTGTTCTGCTTCGACATCTTCAAGCCGTTCCTCAATCTGGTGTTGTGGGCGGTGATCCTGGCGATCACCCTCTATCCGCTGAGTCAGCGCCTGGGCGGCTGGCTTGGCGGGCGCCCGGGCTGGGCGGCGGTGGTGCTGGTGATCATTGGCCTGGCCTGCCTGATCGGGCCGTTGAGCCTGCTGGGCGCTTCGGTGGCCGACACCGTGCAACAAGGCATCACCGGCTTCGAGGACCAGCGCATCGAGATCCCGCCGCCACCGGCCAACGTCCGTGACTGGCCGCTGATCGGCGCGCCGCTGTACGGCATTTGGGCCCATGCCAGCAGTGACCTGAGCTGGGCGGCGACCCAGGTCGCGCCGCACCTCAAAGGCCTGAGCAAGACCCTGCTGACACAACTGGCCGGCATTGGCTCGGGCATCCTGATGTTCCTCGTGGCCCTGGTCGTCGCCGGCCTGATCATGGCCAAGGGTGCAACCGGCCAACGCGCGGCGGTGGCGATTGCCACCCGCGTCGCTGGCCCGCAGCGCGGCGAACAACTGGCCGCATTGTGCACCGCTACCATCCGCGCCGTAGCCCAGGGCGTGGTCGGCATCGCCTTCATCCAGATGCTGCTGGTGGGTGTCGCCCTGGTCATTATGGGGGTTCCTGCTGCCGGGGTGCTGGCCTTGCTGGTGCTGCTGCTGGGCATCACCCAGCTGCCGGTGTTGTTGATCACCCTGCCGGTGGCGATCTACGTGCTGGCCCATGACGGCGTCAGTGCCGGCACGGTGATCTTTGTCATCTGGATCTTGCTTGCCGGGCTCGCCGACAACGTCCTCAAGCCCATGCTGCTGGGTCGCGGCGTGGCCGTACCGATGCCGGTGGTGTTGATCGGCGCCCTGGGCGGCATGCTGACCAACGGCATCATCGGTCTGTTCATTGGCCCGGTGGTGCTGGCCGTGGGCTACGAGCTGTTCATGAGCTGGGTAGCGCAGCCGCTTGCCGCCGACAGCCCGGCCGAGGAGCCTGCACTGGACCCGCCAGGCGCTTCGGGCAGCACCATGGACTAGACTTCAAGCACGGGGGCTGGCAACACAACGCTACCGGAGGTGCCCATGAGCCAGTACCAACGCCTATTCCTGATGGTCGGCTGCGACCTGCGCCATACACCGGCACTGGAACGTGCCGCCGCCCTGGCGCACGCCACGGGCGCCGCCTTGCATATCTGCGCCTTTATCGACGAGATCGATACCCTGGGCCTGATGAGCGGCGACGAGCAGCACCTGGACAAGCTGATGCAGGACAACCGCCAGTGGCTGGCCGATGAAGCCACCTTGCTGCATGAAAACGGCATCCGCGTCACCACCGACGTGATCCTGGCCCGGGACGTGCTGCAAGCGGTACTGACCCAGGTGGCCGAAATCGGCCCCGACCTGCTGATCAAGGATGTACACCACGAAGCCCTGCTCAAGCGCCTGGTGGTGGCGCCGCTGGACTGGCAACTGCTGCGCGCATGCCCGTGCCCGGTGCACCTGGTCACCGACGTGCATTGCCCGCTGCCGCGCATCGTTGTCGCCGCTGTCGACCCGACCCACCCCGAACACCCGCACAACGACCTCAATGAAAGCGTGATCCAGGCCGCAGCCGACCTGGCTCGCCAATGCAACGCCGAGTTGCACCTGTTGCATGTGTGCGACAGCGCCCACACCCACATGGCCGACTTCGGTGCTGGCACCGTGACCATGCCGGGCTTTGGCGATGATGTGCGCAAGTCGATTCACAAAGCCTTCGAGCGCTTGGCCGAGCGCCACGCGGTACCGGTTGAGCGCCAGCACTTTTTGTCGGCGCCGATTACTCGCAGCATCGCCGAGTTCGTCAGCCACAGCCGCGCCGACGTGCTGGTAATGGGCAACCACCCGCGCAAGCTGCTCGAACGCCTGACCGGCAGCACCACCGAGCACGTGCTGGAACACCGGCTGTGCAACGTGCTGGCGATCCGCGGGGCGAGCTGAGGCTCAGTCGTACTCGGCTTCGGCGTGTTCGCCGAGCAAGCGGCGCTGGCGCGGCGTGGCGGCGGCCAGCACCGCCGGGTTGAACTGAAAGTGCAGGTAGGGCGAAAATTTTTGCACGACCATGCGTCGGCCGTAGTGCACCTGCAGCATGTAACGGCTGCGCTCTGCGCTGCGGTTGTCGCTACCGGCGTGCCACAGCTCGCTGCGAAACACCAGGGCGTCGCCGGCCTGGCATAGCACCGCCTGCAGCGGACGGCCCTGCCAGCTCTGCTCATTCTTGCGCGGCGCGCGCCCTGCCCTGTGGCTCCCCGCAATCACCCGGGTCGGGCACAGGTCGGCGTCGATGTCGTCCAGGTACAACTGCACGGTGCAGATCTGCATCGGCAGCTCGAAGGCCGGGTCGGCCATCAGCGCCGGGACGGCCTCCATCATCAGGTAGTCCAGGTGCAACGGCATGCCCTGGTAACCCGGATGGCAGCGCCAGGCGGTCTGGCCGATGATATGGCAATCCTCACCCAACGCCGCCTCGGCCAGTTCGATCACCCCGGGCAGATCCAGGAACGCCAGCCACAGCGGGTCGCGATTGAACACGCACTTGTAGTGCTCGATCAGGCCGCCGCTGTAATCCCAGTGAAACGCTTTGAGCCGGTCGATGGCGTGGCGCAGCAGGTTGATCTGCGCGCTATCGAGCACGCCCGGCAACACCACGAAGCCGTCGCGGCTCAAGGCCTGCAGGTGCTGCGCGGTAGTGCGGTTCATCAGGGCCTCCACAAGGCCAATGGTCAGCCTTGGCGCAACCAGTCGATAAAGCGCGCAAACAGCTCGGACTGGGAGTTTATCTCCAGTTTAAGGTAGAGGTTCTTGCGGTGCATGCGCACGGTTTCCGGGGAGATACCCATTTCGCCGGCGGTGGACTTCACCGAGTGACCGCGCAGGATCATCTGCGCCACTTCGCGCTCGCGCTCGGTCAGCACCTGGCAGCCAAAGCTGTCGAAGGCCGCCTGGACGCTGCCCTGGCTATCCGTTTCGCGGGTTTGCGCAAGGCCGTGCTGGGCGAAGCGGCTGATCAGTTCACGCACCATCGGCTCCACCGCTTGCAGCAGGTGCAGTTGCTCGACGCTCAGGGTACTGGCGCCGTAGCCCTGGAACAGGCTCAGGGAGATCTTGCTGTGTGGGTCGATGTCGACGATGTAGTAGCTGTCTTCGGTGCAGCCCGTGCCCAGGTAGTAGGTCTTGTAGTAGTCGCTGTCGAAGAAGTGGTCTGGGGCGATCTCCTGCAGGTGGTAAAAGCCTTGCGCCAGGCCCTTCTCCACCGCCAGGCAGAACGGGTCGAGCAGGTAGCCGGCGGTGAAGTAGCGGTTGAGGATCGCATCGCGGTAACGCTCGGGGATGCCTTGCTGGTAGAGCAGCTGCGGCGGCTGGCCCTGACGTTCGAGGCTGATCATCATCGACTCGACCGCCACCAACTGGCTCAGGGCGGCGGCGAGGGTTGCCAGGGCGTCCGTCTCGTGACTGCGGGCAAAGGCGTGCTGCAGCGCTGCATGCCATTGCTGCAGGGCAGAGAAAGACAGGCAGATCGGGGTGTCGGCGGTGGCTCGGCTCATGCCCGGCAGTCTAACCCGCCTGGGGGCTGCGATGCAGCCCATCGCCGGCAAGGCCGGCTCCCACAGTGGGTTTGTGTACGCCGGAGCTGTGGGAGCTGGCTTTGCCAGCGATGGCTGCTCATGCACCCGCGTACACCCCTTCCTGGCGCAGTTCTTCTGCCGTTTCGACAATGCACTGGCGCAAGGTCTCGACGATCTCGTCCACCTGGGCACGGGTGATGATCAGCGGCGGCGACATCACGTTCAGGTGCATGATCGGCCGTACCAGCAAGCCCTTGGCCTGGGCCCGGCGGTGGATGCGCTCGCCGATGTTGACTTCATCGGCAAACAGCGCCTTGCTGCGCTTGTCGGCAACGAATTCGACACAGGCCATCAGCTTCATACAGCGCACCTCGCCCACCAACGGCAGCCCGGCCAGGCTCTGCAGGCGCTGCTCCAGGTAGCCGCCGACCTCATCGACATGGGCCAACAGGTTCTCCCGCTCGATGATCTCGATGTTCTTCAACGCCGCGGTGCAGCACACCGGGTGGCCGCTGTAGGTAAAGCCATGGGTAAAGCAGCGGCCCTTGCCCGGCTCGGCGATGACCTTCCAGATGCGCTCGGAGAAGATGCACGCGCCCAGCGGCAAATAGGCCGAGGTCAGGCCCTTGGCGGTGGTGATGATGTCCGGCTGCACGCCGAACAGTGCCTCTGAGGCAAAAAACTTGCCCAGGCGGCCAAAGGACGTCACCACCTCGTCGGCAACGAAGAGGATGTCGTAGGTCTGGCACACCTGCCACATGCGCAGGAAGTAGTCCTTGGGCGGGATGATCACCCCGCCCGAGCCCATGATCGGCTCGGCAAAGAACGCCGCGACATTGTCGGCGCCCAAGGACAGGATCTTGTCTTCGAACTCGGCCACCAGAAAGTCGAGAAACGCTGCCTCGTCCATGTCATCCGGCGCCCGGTACGGGTTGGGGTTGGAGACGTGGTGGATCAACTCATGGCCATAGTCGAACTCGGGCACCCGGTCGGCGGCCTTGTTGCCGATCGACATGGTCAGGCAAGTGGAGCCGTGATAGGCGTTGTAGCGGGCGATCACGTGCTTCTTGTGCGGCTTGGCGCGGCAGTTCTGGTAGTACTGGATCAGCCGGTAGGCGGTATCGACCGCCGTCGAGCCGCCGGTGGTGAGGAACACGTGATCGAGATCGCCCGGAGCGAGGCTGGCGAGTTTTGCGCACAGTTCGATGGCGACGTTGTTGGCCATGTCCGAGAACGGGTTGGAATAGGCCAACTGGCGCACCTGGTCGGCGATGGCCAGGGCCATCTCTTCACGGCCCAGGCCGATGTTGGTGCACCACATGCCGCCGACGGCATCGAGCAAGCGCTGGCCATCGGTGTCGTAGATGTAGGCGCCCTGGCCTTCGACGATGTTCAGCGCACCGTGTTCGGCGTGCTCGTCGAACACGTGGTAACCGTGCAGGTAGTGGGCTTTGTCGGCCGCCACCAGGCAATCATTGGCGACGGGTGCTGAAAAGGTTTTGTTTGGCGTGGCCATGGCAGTGTCCTTGGCGAGGGGAAAATGGCAATCAGCTACCGGTCTTGACCGTGCTCCAGACCCGGGTAATGGCACGCATGTCCTTGCCGCTCTGGGTCTTCTGCGCGAACAGGCGCTGGCGGGTGGCGGCGTCCGGGTAGATCGCCGGGTCGTCACGAATCTCGACCTGCACCAGCGCCGTGGCGGCGGCGTTGCTGTTGGCGTAATGGATGTAGTTGGTGACCTTGGCAATGTTCTGCGGCTGCAGCAAAAACTCGATGAAGCGATGGGCGTTGGCCGCGTGCGGCGCGTCGCTGGGCAGGTACAAGTTGTCGAACCAGATCAGCGAGCCTTCCTGGGGGATGAAGAACGCCAGCTTGATGTTCTTCTTCGCCTCCTGCGCCCTTGCCTGGGCGGTGGCGTAGTCGCCGGACCAGGTCAGGGCCAGGCAGGTATCGCCATTGGGCAGGCTGGTCAGGTAATTGACCGAGTCGAATTTCTTGATGAATGGCCGCACGCCGAGCAGCAGCGCCTGGGCGGCTTCAAGGTCATCGGCTGTGGCGCTGTTGGGGTCGCGCCCGAGGTATTTGAGGGCCAGCGGGATCACTTCGCTGGGCGCGTCCATCAGGGTCACGCCGCAGTCGGCAAAGCGCGAGACGACCTTGGGGTCGAAGAGCATGGCCAGCGAACCGATGGGCGCATCGGGCATGCGTGCCTTGATCTTGTCGACGTTGTAAGTCACCCCGGAACTGCCCCAGGTGTAGGGCGCCGAGTAGGCAAGGCCCGGGTCGTAGCCTTGCAGGTTGCTCACGACCTGCGGGTCGAGATTGTTCCAGCTTGGCAGCTGCGTTTTGTCCAGCGCCTGGAACACCTGCGCCTTGATCAGCGGCGGGACCAGGGAGGCGTTGAGTACCACCAAGTCGTAGCCCGAGTGCCCGGTCAGCAGTTTGGTCTGGACCGTTTCATAGCCGTCGAAGGTGTCGTAGATCACCTTGATGCCGGTGGCTTTTTCAAAGTCGGCGAGGGTCGTTTCGCCGATGTAATCCGTCCAGTTGTACAGCCTGAGTGTGTTGGCCGCCTCTCCCTCGGCGGCGAGCGCCGCTGTTGCCAGGGGCGCGAGCAACAGACTGGAAATCACCTTCAGTGTCTTTCGCATAGCCACTCCGTCGTGTCACCAGGATCTGCTCGGTGTGAGCCGACGGGGTTACTATCGAGGGGACCGGTGATGGGGACCATACCCCGAATGGGTAGGTGCGCAGCATTTAACTTACGGCCAATCGCCGGCAAGGCCGGCGCCCACAGTTTGAGTGACATGCACTACCCCTGTGGGAGCCGGCCTTGCCGGCGATGAGGCCGCTACAGCCACCCTCAAGCCAACGGATACAACGCCTCATCAAACTGCGCCAAGCGCGGAAATTCCAGCGGCTGGTCATCGGACAAATGCGCCAGGCGCTGCCGGTAGCTACGCAAGAAGTCCTTGCGCGCCTCATCGCTGATGTACGGCACATGCCAGGCCACAAACGGCTCCAGCACCTCGAAGCCAACGTACGCCAGGGTGCCGCGCAAAATCGGCCGCAGCATGTCCTCCAGCGGCCCGTGAATCGCCCCTTCGCCAAACATGTGCTCGCGCCCGCCCAGGGTCACGGTCACCAGCGCCTTCTTGCCCACCAACCCGCCCTGGTCGTAAAAGCGTTTGCCGCCATAGCACACCCCCGAGACCAGCACCCGGTCGATCCAGCCCTTGAGCATGGCCGGTGCCGAGAACCAGAAGATCGGGAAGTTGAGCACCAGCAGGTCGGCCCACAACAGTTTGTCCAGCTCGTGCTGGATGTCGGCGGCAATCGATTGGCTCTTGACCCCCAGACGCTGCTCCAGGGCATACACCAGGTAATCCGGGTTCTCGCGGCTGACGAAGTCATCGGCGCTGGCCACCGGGTTCCAGTTCATCGCGTACAGGTCGCTGACCTGCACCTGATGGCCCTGGGCGGTGAAGGTTTCGATAGCCTGGTCACGCAAGGCGGCGGTAAAGGATTGCGGCTCGGGGTGAGCGTGAACGATCAGTACATTCATGGGGAGTCCTTAAACGGTGTGCACAGCAATACGAGGCGCCTTCAGGCTCATCAGCACTGAATCGCTTTAACTTCGACGAACTCGGCCAGGCCTTCCTCGCCCCACTCGCGGCCGTTGCCGGACTGCTTGTAGCCGCCAAACGGCGCCTGGTAATTGAACCCCGCGCCATTGACGAAGCACTGCCCGGCTCGCAATTGCCGGCCCAGTTGCAGGGCCCGCTCGCGGTCCGCCGCCCACACCGCGCTGGACAAGCCGAAGGGTGAGTCGTTGGCCAGGGCAAGCGCCTGGGCTTCATCGGCATAGGGGATCAGGCACAGCACCGGGCCGAAGATCTCTTCCTGGGCGATGCGCATGCGGTTATCGACGTCGGCGAACAGCGTCGGCGCTACATAGAAGCCGCGCTCAAAGCCCGGCCCCGTGTCACCGCCATACAGCAGCCGTGCGCCCTCCTCCCGGCCGATGCGGATGTAGTCCAGCACGGTGCGCCGCTGCGCCGCCGAACACATCGGGCCAAGAAAGCTGCCGGGGTCTTGCGGGTCGCCCATGACCAGGCTGCGGGTTTCATCCACGGCGATCGCCAGGGCCTCTTCGTAGCGGCTGGCCGGCAACAGCATGCGGGTCAGGGCCGTGCAGGTCTGCCCGGAGTTGATCATCACGTCCTGCACGCCATAGCGCACCGCGGCGTCGAGGTCGGCGTCGGCGGTGATCAACAGCGGCGACTTGCCGCCCAGTTCCAGGCACACGCGCTTGACCGACGGCGCCGCGGCCTGGGCAACGCGCACGCCGGCGCCGGTGGAGCCAGTGAACGAGACCATGTCCACCTGCGGGTGACGAGCCAATGCCTCACCGACCTTAGCCCCCGGCCCGCTGACCAGGTTGAACACCCCGGCCGGCAAGCCGATGGCTTCGATCATCTCGGCCAGCAAAAACGCGTGCAACGGGGTTTCCTGGCTCGGCTTGAGCACCACCGTGCAACCGGCGGCCAACGCCGGGGCCAGCTTGCCGATCAATTGGTGCAACGGGTAGTTCCAGGGGTTGATGAAGGCGCAGACGCCGACCGCCTCGCGCACCACCCGCGAGTTGCCGACTTCACGCACCTCGTCCATCAGCCCGGCCAGTTCAAAGTACTGCTCAAGGCCAACAATCGGCCCATCGACCTGCACCGCCCGGCACCACTGTACCGGCATGCCCAGCTCACAGGTGATCACCGCGGCCATTTCATCGGCGCGGGCCTTGAGTTGCTCGGCCAGGGCGCGAATGTAACCGGCGCGCACACTGGACGGGGTTTGCGACCAGCTGCCAAAGGCATGGCGAGCCGCTGCCACCGCCCGGTTGACGTCTTGCTCGTCGCCCAGCGGCACCCGCCCCGCCACTTCTTCGGTGGCCGGGTTGATCACTTCGGCGAGGCCCTGGCCCGACGGCACCTGCCAGCTGCCATCGATAAACAGCCGCGAATAGTCACGCATGGGCTTTGCCCTCCATCAGCTCGGCGGCGCAGCGGGCAATGCGCTGGCAGGCCTCGCGCAGCGGTTCGGCGCCGAGCACCAGGCCCAGGCGGATATGCCCGGCGGCGCTGGGGCCGAAGGCTTCACCGGCGAGCACCGAAACGCCGTGGTGGTCGAGCAGGCGATTCGAGAACGCCTGGGCGCTGAGGCCGGTTTCACGGATATCGACCATCACGAACATGCCGCCATCGGGCTTGAGCGCACGCAGGCCCGGGCAATCGGCCAGGCACTCACAGACCAGGTCGCGGCGCTGGCGGTAGGCTTCGCGCATGGCTGCCAGCTCCGGCAGTTGCTGCTCCAGCGCCACTACCGCCGCGTCCTGGATGAAATCCGGCGAGCCATAGAGCATGCACAGCGCCAGGTTCTCCAGGTGCGTGGCCAGCGCTGGCGAGCCCACTACCCAGCCGACCCGCCAGCCAGTCATGGCATGGGACTTGGACAGGCTGTTGAGGGTCGCCGTGCGCTCGGCCATGCCCGGCAGGCTGCCGGGGCTGATGTGTTCGCCGTCGTACAGCAGCTCGCTGTAGACCTCATCGGAGATCAGCCACAGGTCATGGGCAATGCACAACTCGGCCAACGCCTCCCAGGTACTGCGCGGCAGGCTGGCGCCGGAGGGGTTGTGCGGGCTGTTCAGGGCCAGGGCGCGGGTCTTGCCGGTGATGCGCGCGGCGACATCTTCGGCCTGCACCCGGAAGCCGTGCTCCGGGCGCACCGGCACCGGGATCACCGTGGCGCCACAGGCGCCGAACACCGCCTCATAGGTGACGTACATGGGGTCGGCGACGATCACTTCATCGCCAGGGTTGAGCACGCACTGGGCCACACAGAACAACGCGCATTGAGCGCCGGCCAGCACCGTCACCTGATCAGCGCCGGTCGGCTGGCCGCTGCGCTGCTGATGGCGGCGGGCAATGGCCTGGCGCAGGGCCAGCTTGCCGCGCACGTCGGCATAATGGGTGTGGCCGTTGTGCAGGCTGTCGATGGCGGCCTGGACGATCGGCGCCGGGGTGTCGAAGTCCGGATCGCCGACCGACAGCAGCAACACGTCTTCGCCTTTGTCCAGCAGTTCCAGGGCGCGGTAATGGATATCCCAGGCAGCGGCGCCGTCACCGGCGATACGTTGGGTCAGATCGGAAAAGCGCATGGCAGTCTCCCCAAAAAGCGGTTGAAGCTCAGCGCGCGCAAGCGTGCTTGAGCTCGATCAGGGTCACGCCATTGCGGGCAAAGCCGCTGCGCAGTTCCCGTTGCAGGTCATCCAGGCTGTGCGGCTGCGCCACGCTGCAACCAAAGGCCCGGGCCAGGCCGATGAAATCCGGGTTGCGCGGCAGCACGCCGATCGGCTCGATATCCAGGCCAAGCATGTCGTCGCGAATCTGCCCCAGGGCATCGTTGTTCCACAGCAGTACCACTAGCGGGCGCTCCAGCTCTTCGACCGCGGTGGCCAGCTCCTGGGCGGTGTAGAGGAAGCCGCCATCGCCGACCAGCACCAGGCCCGGGCGATCATCCGTGGCGAACATGCCGCCGATACCGGCGGGCAAGCCATAGCCCAAGGTGCCGTAACCGGTCGGGTGCAGCCAGCTGCGCGGGGCGCGGCTGGCATAGACATAGTTGCCGGTGTAGGCCAGCTGGGTCATGTCGGTGCTGATGAAAGCATTGGCCGGCAGCTCGGCCGCGATCCGGTCAAGGATCGCCTGGTGAATTGCCTGCAGCGGGCCGTGGCTGGCCTTGACCGCCTGGCGCAGGCTGGCGACAGCATCCATGGCAGCGCCGGCATCGCGCGACGTTTGCGGCAAACGCTCGAGCAAGGCGGCGACAGTCTGCCGCGCATCGCCCTGCAGGGCCACGGCGCAGGGATAAAAATCGTTGAACTTGCGCGGATCGATATCCACCCGCAGCAACTCGCCGTTGAGCTGCAGCCGTTCACGCCAGAAATCGGTGTCGGCCATTTCGGTGCCGACCGCGAGGATCACATCGGCCTCGGCGATCAACTGCCAGCCAGGCTCCACGCACAAGGACGACCCGGCATTGAGCGGCGCATCCGGTGGCAGCAGGCCTTTGCCGGCAACGCTGGTGAACAGCGGCGCGGCCAGGCGGGTGCTCAGCTGTTGCAGCTCCTGCGCAGCGGCCAGGGCACCGCCGCCGGCGATGATCATCGGCCGCTTCGCGCCTGCCAGTTTGCTGGCAGCCTGATCCAGCACGCTGCTGGCCGGCACGCCCCGACCCGGGCGGCGCACCACTTCAGTGCTCCAGTCGCGGGCGACCGGTGCGGCCAGCACATCCAGCGGCACCGAGATATGCACCGGACGCGGGCGTTCGCTGTCAAATACCGCATACGCACGGGCGATCAGCCCGGGCAGGTCCTCGGCGCTCAAGGCGACGGCGGAAAACGCCGTGATCGGCGCGGTCATGGCGCGCTGGTCCTGGGTTTCGTGCAGGCAGCCCCAGCCTTTGCCCAGGCTGGCGGTGTGGTTGACGCTGGAAATCACCAGCATCGGGATCGAGTCGGCATAGGCCTGGCCGATGGCGGTGGCGGCGTTGGTAACGCCGGGGCCGGTGATGACGAAGCACACCCCAGGCTTGCCGCTGACCCGCGCATAACCGTCGGCCATGAAGCCTGCGCCCTGCTCATGGCGGGTCAGCACGTGGCGGATGCCGCTGCCGGGCAGGCCACGGTACAGCTCCAGGGTGTGCACCCCGGGAATGCCGAACACGGTATCGACGCCGTAGTTGGCCAACAGGCGCACCAGGGCCTGGCCACCGGTCAATGGGCTGTTGTGCATGTTCATCTCCTTATACCTGGCCGAGGCGAATCAACGCATCGACCGCGGTGGTGCCCTGGGCACCGACCATTAATGGGTTCACATCCAGTTCCAGCAACTGCGCGGCGTTTTCGCAGGCGTAGTCGGCGACCGCACGGATCGCTGCCACCAGCGCCTCCAGGTCAGCCGCTTGGCGGCCGCGAAAGCCCTGGAGCAAGGCCGCGCTGCGCAGGCCGAGCACGGCCTTGCGGATGGCGCCGTCGGTGGTCGGCAGCAACAGGCTCTTGCTGTCCTTGAGCAGCTCGACGAGGATGCCGCCGGCACCGATCACCAAGGCCAGGCCGAAGTCGTTCTCGCGCTTGATGCCGACAATCAGCTCGGCCAGCGGCGCGCTGGCCATGGGTTCGAGCAGCAGCTGATCGAACGCGACACCCGGCGCATAGGCGCCGATCCGTGCGCGCATCTGCTCCAGCGCCGCGCCCAGGGCCTGGGCGTCGCGCAGGTTGAGGGCGACGGCACCGGCTTCGGTCTTGTGCGGCAGTTGCGCACTGACCGCCTTGAGCACCAGCGGGTAGCCGACTTGCTGCGCAGCGGCCAGGGCCTGCTCCGGTGTGCTCAACACGCCCTTGGGTACCGGCAGGCCAAACGCCTGCAAAGCTTGCTTGGACTGCCACTCGTTAAGCAGCTCGCCCTCGCCTTGCAGCGCCTGCGGGCACAACGGCTGCAACGCTGACTCACCCAGGTCGAGCAGCGCCTGCCGCTGGCCCTGGTATGCGGCAATCCGCCCCCAGGCCGCCAGGCCATCCTCGACGCCCTGCAACGCGGCGATGCCATGGGCATGCAGGCGCTCGCGGGCAAAGGCCGGCAGCAGTTCGGGCAAGGCCGAGGTGACAAAGCCGGTCTTGCCGTGACGCTTGAGCGCCACGCAGTACAGCTCCAGCAGCAGGTCGCACTCCTTGCGCTCGCCGGTAAACTCCGCCGGGTAGTCGAGCACCAGCATGGCGGCATCGGCCTCGGTGCGCAGGGCGCTGTCGAGCATGCACTCAAGCGCGGCGGCGTCGCCCCAGATCGCCGTGGTGAAGTCCAGCGGGTTGACCAGGTTGGCATAGGTTGGCAGCACCTGGGCCAGTTCGCCGACCTGGCCGTCATCCAGCTTCGGCAGGCTCAGATCGTTGCGCTCGGCATAGTCGGCAATCAGCCCGGCATCGCCACCGGAGCAGGCCAGGGCAATCAGGCTGCCGCCCTTGGGCAAGTGGCCGCAGGCGGCGGCCTTGAGGGTTTCGACAAAGCTCACCGGGCCGCTGACGCGGATCACCCCCAGGCGCTCG
Organism: Pseudomonas sp. SBB6; assembly: GCF_024213215.1. Lineage (NCBI taxonomy): Bacteria > Pseudomonadati > Pseudomonadota > Gammaproteobacteria > Pseudomonadales > Pseudomonadaceae > Pseudomonas > Pseudomonas sp. SBB6. Next base: position 107,656 of record NZ_JANAVH010000017.1, read on the forward strand.
AACAGGCTGTCGTACAGCGCATCGGAGCCGGACAGCGAGCTGGTGTGGCTCAGCGCCAGTTCCGCGCCGATTTGCGACACCCCGGTTTTCAGGGCGATGATCGGGATGCCCTTCTCCAGCGCCTTGTGCGCCGCGCGGGCAAAACCCGGCACATTCTTCAGGCCTTCCAGGTGCAGGCCGATGGCGGTCACCCGCGGCTCATCGAGCAGCGCGTCCATCAGTTCGGCGATGCCAATCTGCGCCTGGTTGCCCACCGAGGCCATGTAGGCCACCGGCAGCGAGCGGTCGCTCATGGACAGGTTGTAGGCAAAATTGCCGCTCTGGGTCAGCACCGCCACGCCCTTCTCTACTGCCTTGCCGCCATGGGCCACCGGCCACAGCGCGGCGCTGTGCAGGTAGTCGAGCAGGCCATAGCAGTTGGGGCCGAGCAGCGCCATGTCGCCGGCGGCCTCAAGCAGTTGCTGTTGCAGGGCCTGGCCTTCGGCGCCGGTTTCGGCAAAGCCCGAGGCGTAGCAGATCGCCCCGCCGGCCCCCTTGGCCGCCAGCTCGGCCACGCAGGTCAGGGTCAGCTCGCGGTTGGTGGCGATGAACACCGCATCCGGTGCACAGGGCAGTTCGCCGACGCTGCGCACGCACGGCACGCCATCGAGGCTGTCGTGCTGTGGGTTGACCAGCCACATCGGCCCTTGGTAACCGCCCTCGGCGCAGCGCTTGAGCGCCCGGGCCATGCTGCGCCCGCCGACAAACGCCAGGTGGCGCGGGGCGAGCAGGCGTTTGAGATTGTCTCGTAACATGAGCAGGCTCCTGATCAGCGCAACAGCGGGCGCAGCAGTTCACGGGAAATGATGTGCCGCTGGATCTCCGAGGTCCCCTCCCAGACCCGCTCGATCCGCGCATTACGCCAGATCCGCTCGACCGGCCCTTCGTCCATCAGGCCCATGCCGCCGTAGATCTGCACCGCCTCGTCGGCAACCTTGCCCAGCACTTCACTGGCAAACAGCTTGGCCATGCCCGCCTCGCCATCGGTCATCGTGCCCTGGTCCATTTTCCAGGCAGTGTGCAGGGTCAACAGCTCGGCGGCGCGGATCTGCGTGGCCATGTCGGCGAGCTTGAACGAGATGCCCTGGTAAGTGCCGATCGGCTGGCCGAACTGCTTGCGGTCGGCCGCCCATTGCAGCGACACGTCCAGCGCGCGCTGGGCCTGGCCGACACAGTTGGCGGCGACCATCACCCGCCCGGCGGTGAGCCAGGCGTTGGCCACTTCCCAACCCTTGCCGACTTCACCCAGCACCTTGCTGGCCGGCACCGTGCAGTCATCGAAGAACAGCTCGAAGGTGTGATAACCGCGGTTGCTCACGCACTTGGGCCCGCGGCGGATGGTCATGCCCGGGGTACCGCGGTCGACCAGGAAGGCGGTCACCGCGTTGCGCGTCTTGCCGTTGTGCTCGTAGGTATCGGTGACGGCAAAGACGATGGCGAAATCGGCATGCCCGGCATGGCTGATGAAGTGCTTGCTGCCGTTGAGTACGAAGTTGTCACCCTCGCGCACGGCGCGGGTCTTGATCGCATTGGCATCGGAGCCGGCGCCCGGCTCGGTGAGGGCAAAGCAGTCGGTCTTCTCGCCCTGGATGCACGGCAGCAGGTAGTCGTTGATCTGTTCATCCTTGCAGGCCATGAGGATCTTCGACGGGCGCGCGACAAATACATGCAGGGCCCACGACACCTTCGACAACTCACGCTCGATCAGCGCCTGGGACAGGTAGTCCAGGCCACCACCGCCGACTTCCTCGGGCATGTTGAAGGCGTAGAAACCGGCGGCGATGGCCTTGCCGCGAATCTGCGCGGCGAGCGCCGGCGAGACTTCGTCGGCACGGTCGACGGCCTCTTCATGGGGCAGCAACTCCTTGGCGACAAAACTGCGTACCGCTTCCACCAACATTTGTTGTTCTTGGGTCAGCTGGAAATTCATGAGTCGATCCTGAAGAAGTGCTTGTAAGTGTTTATTTACCAACGAAATTAGCGGTGCGCTTTTCGACGGCAGCACGCAACGCTTCGGCGCCATCCTCGCTACGCCCGCACAGCAGCCCGGCGGCAAGCTCGGCCTGTAGTTGCTCGCCCAGCGTGCGCTGGGCACCGTCGCAGATCAGCCGTTTGGTCTGGGCGAAGGCGAAGGTCGGGCCATTGGCCAGGCGCCCGGCCAGCTCGGCGGTCACCGCCAGCAACTGGTCATCGGCGCACACCTCGCCCACCAGCCCTGCCGCCAGAGCGCGCTCGGCCCCCCAGAGCTCATCGAGAAACAGCAGGCGCTTGGCCTGTTCGCTGCCGATCAGCCGCGGCAGGTGCCAGCTGGCGCCGGCATCCGGGCTGTAGGCCATGCTGGTGTAGCCGGCCTTGAAGCGCGCCGAGGCTGCCGCCACGCGCAGGTCGCAGCACAGGCTCAGGTCCATGCCGGCGCCGACGGCGGTGCCGTTGATGGCGGCGATGGTCGGTTTGTCGAGGCTGTGCAGGCGCTGCATCAGGGCGTGGGCGGTTTCGGTCCAGCCGTAGCTCTCCAGGGCGCCGCGGGCTTCGGCTTCGGCCCACTCGGCGAGATCCGCGCCGGCGCAGAAGCTGCGGCCAGTGCCGGTCAAGACCACCACGCGCACGGCCGGGTCGGCGTTATGGGCCTCGAGCAAGGCATGCAGGTTTTTCAGGCTGGGGATGTCCAGCGCGTTGCGCTGGTCCGGGCGGTTGAGGGTGATCCAGGCAATGCCGGCTTCGACCTGGCTGAGCAGCGACGCAGGAGGGGTCATGGGTGGCCTCGAATTATTGTGGTTGGCGTGAGAGGTATGACGTGAGGCCATACTAAACGAGTGTTCAACAAGGAGACAATCAGCTGAACTTATTGCTGTAACAGATCAAGTTACGCATATATCTATATGTTTTTATTGAATTATTTTTTACTGAAAGAAGAGTGAATCAGGCGACTGTTACAACTTCGCACAACTGAAGGCAGGCGTTTTACGAACGCTTTGCGCTCGATCGCTGGCAAGCCAGCTCCCACAGGTCCGTTGCACACAGATCCACTGTGGCAACCGGCCTGGGAAAGGGCTGCAACGCAGCCCCAAGGGCTTACACCGAAGGCGCCAACACCACCTGGCGCTTGCGGTGAATGATGAAGTACGCCGCGTAACACACGGCGATGAAACCAAAACCCCAGTACAGCGATGGTCGCTGGGTCTCATCCAGGGCCAGGAACACGAACAGCGAACTGCACAGGGTGATGCACAGCAGCGGCACCAGCGGGAACAACGGCGCGCGGTACTTGAGGTCGGCAAGCTTGCCACCGCCCTGCAGGTAGGCGCGGCGGAACTTGTACTGGGCCAGGGCAATGACGATCCAGGTCACCGTGCCGGACATGCCGCTCACCGCCATCAGCACCATGAACAAGGTGTCGGCGGCAACAAAACTGGTCATCAGCGACACCAGGGCAAAGCACAGGGTGATGCTCAGCGCCCGCAACGGCACGCCGCGCTTGCTCAACGGCGACAGGCTTTTCGGCGCCATGCCGGTCTTGGACATGGCCCAGAGGATGCGCGTGGAGGCATACAGGCCGGAGTTGCCCACCGACAGAATCGCGGTAAGGATGACGAAGTTCATCAGGTCCGCCGCGTAGGGAATGCCGACCATGTCGAACACCTGCACGAACGGGCTTTCCATCAAGCCGGCCTGCTGCCACGGCACAATCGCCGAGAGCACGACGATGGCCAGCACGTAGAAGATCAGCACACGGAACACCACGTTGCGCACCGCACGCGGGATGCTCTTTTCCGGCTGGTCGGTTTCACCGGCGGCCACGCCCATGATCTCGCAGCCCTGGAAGGCATAGACCACGGTCATCATCACCGCGAACACCGCCGACAGGCCGTTGGGGAACATCGAGTCGCCGATCAGGTTGTTCATCATCGGCGCCGGCTCGCCGCTGGTCAGCGGGATCGCGCCGAAGATCACCAGCACGCCAACGATGATAAAGCCGAGGATCGCCGCCACCTTGATCCCCGAGAACCAGTATTCGGCTTCGCCAAAGGCGCGGGTGGCCAGGGCATTGAGGCCGAACAGCACCACCACGAACAGCGCTGACCAGTACCAGATCGGCACCTCCGGGAACCAGCGCACCATCAGCATGCCGGCGGCGGTGAACTCCAGGCCCACGGTGGTGGCCCAGCTCATCCAGTACACCCAGCCGATCATGAAGCCGGTGGCCGGGCCGATGAATTTGGTGGCGTGGGTCTGGAACGAGCCGGACACCGGCATCTGCACCGACAGTTCGCCCAGGCAGACCATCACCAGGTACATCAGAAAACCCGCCACCAGGTAGGCGAGGATTGCGCCCATGGGCCCGCCCTGGTTGATGGTCACCCCCGAGCCCATGAACAGCCCGGTGCCGATCACCCCGCCCAGCGACAGCATGAAGATATGCCGGCTTTTCAGCGCACGGGTGAGGTGGATGCCTTTACGTTCGGTAGCGTCAGTCATGTCGGCACCTCAACAGTGGTTGAAGCGCGGGAGGGACAGGCGATGGTGCGGGGACGGCTGAGCTTTACGGCAGTTCATTATTATTATCTCCAATAAGCTTCGAAGACCGCGGGCAGCGGTTGCCGTCGATTATTGGAAAGCGATGTAAGGTGGCGTTGTACGTAACGATCGAAGATGTAAAAAGTCGTAAGGTTTTTGTACGTCAGCGCTGGATCAGCTGTTTCAGGGTTTCGTCGGCCAGGCGCAGCTGCTCGGCCAAGGGCGTTTGCAGGGCCTGCAAGGCTGCCGGGGCCTTGTTCAGCGCCGCCTCTTCCAGTTCGCGCAGTACCGTCGCCAGGCCGCGAAAACCGAGGGAATCACTACTACCGGCAAGGCGATGAGCCAGATGCGCGACGTCGGTGCAGTCGCCGGCCTTGAGCGCTTCGGCCAGGGCATCTTGATGCTGCTCGATAGCGTCGCGCAGCACCGCCAGCAAACCCTGGACTTTCTGTTCACCGAGCAAGCTGCGATGGGTATCGAGCAGCGCCCAGTCCATGCCCTGCCCGGCCACCGGGGCCTCGACCACCGCGACCTCTTGCGCCAACGCCTGGCGCAGGCTGTCGAGCTTCAGCGGCTTGGCCAGGATGCCCTGCATGCCCGCCGCCAGGTAACCGCGCAGCAGCGCCGGCTGTACGCTGGCGGTCAGCGCCAGGATCCGGCAAGCGCGGTTTGGCCCGGGGCGGTGGCGAATCTGCCGGCACAGCTCAACCCCGTTGATGCCCGGCAGGTGCACGTCGAGCAGGATCAGGTCGTAGCGGCGTTGCGCGCACAGGTCCATGGCCTGCTCGCCATCCTCGGCCATCCACAACCGGTGCCCGTCGCGCTGCAGCAGGCCGCGCACCACGTCGCGGTTCAGTTCGACGTCTTCGACCACGAGGATGTCCATGGCCTGGACCGCTTGGACCAGCTGCGCGGGGGCTTGCCCGGCTGCCGCCATGTGCAGGCTTAACTCGAACCAGAAACAACTGCCCTGCCCCTCGACACTTTCAAGGCCGATGCGCCCGCCGAGCAGTTCCACCAGGTGCTTGCAGATCGCCAGGCCCAGGCCGGTACCGCCATAGCGGCGGGCCACGGCGTCGCTGGCCTGGACGAAACGCTCGAAAATCCGCCCTTGCACCGCCGGGGCGATGCCGATGCCGTTGTCGCGAACACTGACCCGCAGCTGCTGCTGGCCCTGCTCCTGGCCCAGCACCTGGACCTCGACACTCACCTCACCAGCCTCGGTGAACTTGATGGCATTGGCCAGCAGGTTGCTGAGTACCTGGCGCAGGAACTGCTCGGCGCCGTGTTGACGTGGCGCCAGCTGCGTGTCGATGCGACAGCGCAACACCGTGTCGTTGTTCAGGGCCCGCGGTTCGAGCAGGGTCATGACCTCGTCACACAACTGGCGCAAGGAGAAATCCACCGGCTCCGGGTGGCTTTCGCCTTCCTCCAGGCGGGCGAAGTACAGCACTTCGTTAAGGATGCTCAGCAAGCCTTCGCCGGCCTTGTACAGGGCATCCAGGCGCTTGCGGCCCTGGGCATCGAGATCAGCCTCGCGCAGTAATTCGGCCATGCCGAGGATGCCGTTGAGCGGGGTGCGCAGTTCATGGCTCATGGTCGCCAGGAAGCGCGACTTGGCCAGGTTCGCCGCTTCGGCATCATCCTTGGCGCGCATCAGGCTGGCAGTGCGCCGCTCGACCATCTTCTGCAGCTCGTCGCGCTTGTCCTGCAAGGCCAGGCGGTCGACTTCACGGCGGTCGATATCACTGAGAATGGCCCGGCGCATGTCGTCCAGGGCGTGGGCCACGGTGTCGATTTCGTCTTCGCGGGCCGAGCGGCGTTTGTCCAGGCGCAGCGGCTCTTGCCAGTCGCCCGCGCCGATGCGCCGGGCAAACTCGGCCATCACCCGCAAATGGCGAGTGACCAGGCGGTAAAACAAGCCCGACAACGCCACCGCCAGGCCGCAGAGGAACACGCTCATCCACAGCAGGCTGGTCAGCCCGGTGGCGAACAGGCGCCGGTGCACCGCACCCAGATCGATGCTGACCTCCAGCTCGCCAAGGTGGCGCAACGGCCCGGAAGGCGGTTGATAGTCCAGGGCGAAACGCTCGATGCGCAGCGGCCCTTGTGGCGTCGCTTCGCCCTGCAACAAGTCGAAGTCGGCACTGCTCAGGCGTACCCGCGCCACATCGGAGAAGTCCACCAGGCCGCGCAACTGCACCTTCAACTGCTCCTGGTTGAGGTCCCAGAGGCTGCGCTCAAGGCTTGCCAGGTAACCGGCGCGAATCAGCGCCATGCGCGTATCGATGTCGCGCATCTCGCGGCGGTACTCGAAATACAGCTGCACAGTGCTGGCCAGCACGGTAAAGCACAGGCTGAACAACAGGATGAACAGCAGCAGGCGCCGCAACAGGCCACCGGGTTGCAGGCGCATCATCGGGCGTCCGCCGGCAGGTTGACCATGTCGCGGTAGGTGACTTCGCTCTGTTCCAGCCAACGCTGGATCTCGCCGTTGTCGCGCATGCGCTGCAATTGCTCATCGATCTGCGCCATGTGCTGGCTCAAGGGCGAATGCCGCGACACCGCCACCCGCAGGTAGTCGACGCTCAGCGCGGTGGGCAAGGCCTGGATATCCTCGGCGCCGGGCAAATGCTCGACGAACAGCTGGCCGGTGCGCCGCTCCTGGATGACGAAGTCGATACGCCCGCGAATCAGCTTGCCGAAGTTCTGCTGGCTGTCGGAGACCCACTCGATGTTCTGGTGACGGGCCACGAAGCGGTCGAAGTCCGCGCCGTAGCTTTCGCCGAACAACAGCCCACCGCGGTAGCTGGCCAGGTCTTCAAGGCGCTCGAAGGTCACCGGCCGCTGGCGATTGAAGAACACCGCCACCTCTTCGCGCAGCACCGGCACCGTGGAAAAGCGCATGCCCTGATCGCGCTGGTCGCTGTTGTAGGCCAGCACCACATCCACCCGGCCGGCGGCAGCGTCGAGCAGGCAGCGCTTCCAGTTGCCCAGCACGACGATCTCCACCTCATAGCCCAGGCGCGCGAACAGCTGGCGCACCACGGTCGGCGCCAGGCCGCGCACCTGCTTGCCGTCGCTCCAGGAAATCGGCGGGTACACCGGGTAGTCGCAATAGCGGATGCGCTCGGCGGCCTGGGCCTGGGCGCTGAGCAGCAAGAGGGCGAGCCAGAGCCGCCACATGCGCTCAGGCCGCCACGCTGGCAGTAAACAGGTAACCGGCGCCGTGAATGGTGATGATCAGCTGCGGTTCGGCCGGATCGTCGTGCAACTTGCGCCGCAAGCGGCCGACCAGCACGTCGATGGAGCGGTCGTTGGGCACCCACTCGCGGTTGCGGATCTGGTCCATCAACTGGTCGCGGCTCAGGGTATGGCCGCTGTTGCGCAGGAACACGCTGAGCAGCTGGAATTCGCCATGGGTCAGCAGGGTCTCGCCACCTTGCGCATCGATCAGGCGGCGGCGGTCGGTGTCCAGGGCCCAGTCGGCGAATTGCTTGAGCGGGTGATTGGCGGCGCTGGGCGGCTTGCCGGCCTGGGCATGGCGCACCCGGCGCACCAGGTTCTTGGCCCGCGACACCAGTTCGCGCGGGTTCAGCGGTTTGATCACGTAGTCGTCGGCGCCGCATTCCAGGCCGACGATGCGGTCGATGTCGTCATTACGGCCGGTGATGAGGATGATACCGACCTCCGAGCGCACCCGCAGTTCGCGGGTCAGGGTCAGACCGTCCTTGCCCGGCAGGCGGATGTCGAGCATGACCAGGTCGACGGCCTGCTCGGCGAGCACATGCTCGGCCTGCTCCGCGGTGGCGGCGCAGTGCACGTCGTAGCCTTCCTGGGACAGGTAGGCGTGCAGCAAGTCGCGAATAAGCGGATCGTCATCGACGACCAGTACCCGAGGCGTCATTGCGTGTTGTCTCTTGTTATAGGTGTTGTTGTGAAACCCGCGACAGCAGCGTACCTATTACTGAACGACCGATCAACAGCCCTCGGTCAGGGTGAAGCGCCGCCGCCCGCCAGCCTGCAGGCCATCGACCCAGGCCTCGCAGATCTGCACGCCTTGCTCGGGGGTAAAGGTGCCGGGGTTGAGCCCCGATTCCAGCCACAGGCCGTCGAGCAAGGCGCTCAGGCTGATGGCTGCCAGGTCGGCGTTGAAGGCCTGCCAACCCTCCTCCTTGGCCAGGTCCGCCAGCAGCCGGCCCAGTTCGTTACGGTATTCGCCGTAGGAGTGGTCGTGCACCTGGTTGATCGCTTCGGCGGTTTTCACCGCACCCCAGAACGCCAGCCAGGCATCGAGCAACTGCGGGTCGAGCAGTTCGGCGCAGAACGAGGCGCGAAAAAACGCCGACAGCCGTTCGCGGGCATTGGGCGCGGCCTGGGCCATGGCCTCGCGGATCAGGCCCATGACCCGGCCGGTGACCGCCATGTAAGCCTCGGCGACCAGTTCGTCCTTGCCTGAATAGTGGTGGCTGATCAACCCCACCGACACGCCGGCCTCGGCGGATATCTTGCGGATCGAAGCGCCCTGGAAGCCGTGCCGCTTCAAACACACCAGGGTCGCTTCGACCAGGTTGGCCTTGCGTAGCTCTGGGACCATGCGGCTGTAACGGGCTTCCTGGGTCATGGGGTTCTCATCGGCAGTGGTATTGAACGACTGTACAACAAGTGCGAGCCACGAACCATGTGGGAGCCGGTCTTGCCGGCGATGAGGCCAGTGCAGTCAGCACATCAGGTGATGAGTGGGTTACGACCGCTGCGCGCTCGATCGCTGGCAAGGCCAGCTCCCACAGGTCTGGCGTACACCGAACCATTGTGGGAGCC